>NZ_BPEV01000001.1 GCF_019654955.1 Shewanella sp. KT0246
AATAAATTGGGTCAATATGAGTTGGGACTTAATTATGTGAATAAACTTGATGACGCTTTTTTGTTCGGAAGAAATTTTTGTATAGTAAAACATCAAATTGTAGAAGCTAAGTATTATCTGGGACAATTAACAACGGACTCTGAAGAGTTTGAGGTGGCGATAAAAGCGTGTAAAGAGAATAATGAGCCCGTAATTTTAAGTTCGATATATACTTTTAAGGCAAACCTTTACTTAAACGATGGATTAAACCTCGAAGCAATTACATTGCTTGAAAATAATATTAGTGTTTTAAAATCTATAAATTATGTCCCGATTCTTTCACATTTCCATGCTTTATTATCAAAAGCATATTTAGCGAGTAATGAGCTTGATAAAGCAAATTAAATGGAGAAAAAGTTCTCTTGCTAACTAGTAATATGACGAATCCAGAACCAGAAATGATAGCTTACGAAACTCTTTACCAAGTCGCCGTATCCTCCAGGAAATTCGAGGTTGCTTTAAATTATTACATAAAATTTGCTGAAGCTGATAAAGCTTTTTTTGATGAGTTAAAAACCAAATACCTTGCCTTTCAACTTGCCCAGCACAAAGCGGTTGAGCAAAAAGTTCAAATTGAATTACTTAATAAACAAAATAAATTATTAAAGGCGAGCCAACGTCTAGCTGACAGTGAAACCGAAAATAACCGCTTGTTTATGGCGTTATTAATCATGGTCATCAGCTTACTTGCCATTGCTGCCATTCGTTCAAACCGAAATCAGAAGCGCTTAAAACACTTAGCTGAGCATGATTCTCTCACTCAAATCTATAATCGAGGCCATTTCACTTCTGCCGCGCAAGATGCAATGCAAGCTTGCCAAATTAACCAAGATGATATTAGTTGTATCTTGTTTGATTTAGATAAATTTAAAACTATTAATGATAATTATGGCCATGCTTGTGGAGATTGGGTGTTAAAAACCGTTGCTAGAACTTGTAAAAGCATTGGCCGTAAGAATGATATTTTTGCCCGTTTAGGTGGTGAAGAGTTTTGTATTATCTTGTCTCGGTGCGATGCGAATACAGCGATGAAAATTGCAGAAGATTATCGTAAGGCTATTGAAGCGATTGATAGCGCGCCAAGTGGTAATACATTCCCGATAACAGCAAGTTTTGGGGTGACAGATAGTCGCCTGTCAGGTTACAGCCTAGAGGCGTTAACGGGACACGCTGATAATGCCATGTACCTTGCTAAAGATACTGGGCGTAATCAGGTGTGTAGCTACCGTGACGTGGTTGCAGCTGATGATTCAAATTCAGTGATAATTTAACGATGCAAATTTAGTCATTATTAAACTATGTATAGAGTTTGATTATGTAAAGCCAACCTTGACCCTGACTACTGTTCATAGATAAAGCGATTACGTTGAAAAGCGTCAATCGCTTTATTTTTGCTTAACAATCCTGTTGATGAACTGCTATTCTACTCATTCAAATATCTTGTTCGATTCTTGATACCAATCATTCAAACATTTCGTTGTGGAGTATTCTTTTGGAAAAGTCAGCTTATTTAGATGCAATGGGTGTAACTCGTTGGCGTAGTGCTGATGCGAAAGGTAAACCCTATTTAATCATTCATGACAGTGACTCTGACATTAGCCAGAATCAATTAGTGTTAGCCGTTTTAGGCTTACTGGATATCGACGTTGCTGATTGTGATTTTGATACTGAAATGGTGAAAGGCATGCAAGTGGTTTGGGATATGCGTAAGTTACGAGTCCGCCCACGTGTCGCTTGGCTGGTGTCAGCGCCTTTAACAGCGCTAGAAGTTGGCCATCAAGCTAAGCGTGAGTTATGGCAACAGATTTGTCAGCATAACGACAAGGTAGCGGCATAGTGACAGATAACGGTTCGCTATTTTCTATTTCACCACTGACGCCTGAAAACGCTCAAGAGATGTATGCTGTCGAAAGCCAAGCGCATACTCACCCTTGGAGTTTAGTGAGCTTAGAAGGGTGTTTTGGTCACTTGTATCGGGTATTAGGTATTCATCAGCACAACAAGTTGTTAGGTTTTGCTATCGTGCAGCAGATAGTCGATGAAGCGACATTATTAGATATATGTGTTTCACCTACATCACAGGGGCAAGGTTTAGGAAAAAAGCTCCTGTTACAGGTACTTGCTGAAGCGAAAGCGTGTGATGCAGTCGTGATGATGCTTGAAGTGCGCGAGTCAAATATTGCTGCTAAATCCCTTTATGAAGCGTTAGGTTTTGTGGAGTCTGGTAGACGTAAAAATTACTACCCTTGTGAGTTGAGTGTGAGTGCTGCAGGCAAGGAAGATGCAATATTGATGGACTATTGCTGGCAAGATTAACAGAGTGCCGTTGGCAAGATTAACTTTATGGAGAGAAGCTGATTATTGCCTTGTTCGAGAGTAATGGCTTCAATATTTAGACAATAAAAAAACAGCGCCTAGGCGCTGTTTTTTTATTGGACGAAGTTATTTAAATGGTTGCCTTATTTAAAAGCCTTACCCCATTAAATATCAAAGTCTATTTAACTTCTTTACCTTGTGCTTGTAAGTCAGCATGGTAGCTAGAGCGAACAAGTGGGCCACAAGCTGCATGGGTAAAGCCAAGTTCATCAGCGAGTGCTTTTAATTCGTCAAATTCTGCTGGCGGTACATAACGTTCAACAGGTAAATGGAATTTAGATGGTTGTAAGTACTGGCCTAAAGTCAGCATTTCAACATCATGAGTTCGCAAGTCTCGTAGTACTTGAGCGATCTCTTCGTTGGTTTCACCCAAGCCCATCATTAAGCCCGATTTAGTCGGCACGTCCGGGTGACGCTCTTTAAAGCGCTTCAGTAAATCTAATGACCATTGATAATTCGCACCTGGGCGCGCTTTACGGTAATGCTTTGGCGCAGTCTCAAGGTTATGGTTGAACACATCAGGTGGCTCGGTGGCAATAATGTCTAGCGCAGCATCAATACGGCCACGGAAATCAGGTACTAGAATCTCAATTTTGATGTGAGGATTTAAAATACGGATTTCACGGATACAATCAGCAAAGTGCTGTGCACCGCCATCACGTAAATCATCGCGGTCAACCGAAGTGATCACCACGTATTTAAGCTTCATGTCCTTGATGGTTTGGGCAAGCTTTTTAGGTTCTGCAGCATCAGGCTTGAGTGGGCGGCCGTGGGCTACATCACAGAAAGGACAGCGACGAGTACAAATAGCCCCTAAAATCATAAAGGTTGCAGTACCGTGGTTAAAACACTCAGCTAAGTTAGGGCAAGATGCCTCTTCACAGACTGAATGTAAGCCGTTTTTACGTAAAGCAGACTTAATTTCGGTAATACGCTGGTTTGATGCAGGTAACTTAACGCGTAACCAATTTGGTTTGCGTAGCATGGTTTCTTTTTCAGAAGGAACCACTTTTACTGGAATACGTGCGACTTTTTCGGCATCACGCAGTTTTACGCCAGGTTGTAATCTTTCAGGCCTATTCATATTATTCTGCTAATCCTTGATGATGTACAAGTTCTTGGTAGCCCAATACTTTGCTTAATGTTTGAATCAGTTTTTCGCCAGCGTCTTCAACGGTTTGTGGGCCGCCTAATGCTTTGCATTGCACCATTTCAAGTCCTGCATAACCGCATGGGTTGATGCGCTGAAACGGTGCTAAATCCATATCGACATTGAGTGCGAGGCCGTGGAATGAACAGCCTTTACGAATACGAAGTCCTAGAGAGGCAACTTTACGCTCATCAACATACACACCGGGTGCATCTGCTTTGGCGTAAGCGTTAACATCATACATTGCCAGCATATCAACAATACTTTGTTCAATATTGTTCACTAATTGCCTGACTCCGAGTTTACCGCGTTTTATGTCGATAAGTGGATAGACAACTAACTGGCCAGGTCCGTGGTAGGTCACTTGTCCGCCACGGTCGACTTGAATAACGGGAATATCACCAGGATTGAGGATGTGCTCGCTTTTGCCTGCTTGGCCTTGGGTGAATACGGGCGAGTGTTCAACAATCCATAATTCGTCGTTGCTGTCGCTGTCACGATTATCGGTATAAGCCTGCATGGCATGCCATACTGATTCGTAATCTTGACGGCCAAGATGTCTGATATGTAACGCTTGAGTTTGCAAGGGCAACCTCTCCCCTCAAAAAAGTTGGCTTATTATACGCACCTAACACCAAAATGACATCAAAGCGTTAGGTGGATCACATTTTATTAGTGATTAAAGTACGCGATTAACGCCTTCAATGGCAGCAAGGTCGGTATAAACTTTTTCGATATGCTCTTTGCTTGTCACTGTGATGCGGATTGAAATCGCATAATAAGTGCCTTTACTTGAAGATTTTACAGTTGGTGCATAATCACCTGGAGCAAGTTGTTGAGCAACAGCGACAATGCGATCAGCAAGGGTATCATCTGCTGCGCCAATGACTTTGAATGGGCAAGAATTCGGAAATTCCATAAGTTCGCCAAAGTTTGTATTTAACATGTGTTTGCTCTCTGCAGTTGTAATATGTGCTATCTGTTCTATATGGGGTAATTATACTGTAATACAAGGCCTATAACACAGAGTCTGTGTATTTATCCTTAGCGAAAAAAATTAAAGCTACCCAAAGGTAGCTTTAATTATCTGATTAATCGCGGGTATAGCTTAACTAAACCAGCCTTCAAACATTTGCTTGAAGTAATCCATTAACTTACTGAACCAGCTACCTTCGTTAACTTCGTTAAGGGTAACCAGTGGGAACTCAGCAATGTCTTTTCCGTTAAGTTGGAAGAAGATACGGCCAACCGTTTCACCTTTAGCTAATGGTGCTGTTAGCGGCTTAGTTAACTCAAAGTTTGCTTCTAAGTTTTTAGCTTGACCACGATTGATAGTAATAGGCGTATCAGTAACCACACCTAAATCGACGGTTTCACGATCGCCATACCAGATTTTTTGAGTTACAAAGGTGTCACCCGCTTTATAAGGGGTAATGGTTTCGAAGAATCGGAATCCGTAGTTTAGTAGCTTTTTACTTTCAGCTTTACGAGCTGACTCACTGCCCGTACCCATAACAACAGTGATCAAACGCATGCCATCATTGGTTGCAGAAGAGACTAGGTTATATCCAGCGCCTGAAGTGTGGCCTGTTTTAATACCATCAACATTTAAACTGCTGTCCCATAGTAAGCCGTTACGGTTGTATTGTTTAATACCGTTAAAGGTAAATGATTTTTCAGAGTAAACACGGTATTCATCTGGCACGTCGCGGATTAAGGCTGCACCTAATAATGCCATGTCGTATGCGGTTGTTTTGTGGTTGTCAGAATCTAAGCCATGTGAGTTTTCAAAATAACTTTGGGTCATACCAAGCTGTTTTGACCATGAGTTCATTAAATCAACAAAGCCATCTTCGGTACCGGCAATATGCTCAGCCATTGCAACACAGGCATCGTTACCTGATTGAATGATGATGCCTCGGTTAAGATCTTCAACGGTGACTTTTTTACCTACTTCGATAAACATTTTTGAAGAATCTGGGAAGTTTTTAGACCAAGCTTTTTTACTGATGGTCACTTCATCTTCTAATGAAATGTTACCGACCTTAACTTCATGGCCAATTACGTAGCTGGTCATCATTTTAGTTAAGCTGGCTGGGTTTAGAGATTCGTATGCATTGCTTTCAGCGATAACGCGGCCTGAGTTGTAATCCATCAAAACGTAAGCTTTAGCGGCTACTGTTGGCGCATTAGGCATAACCATGGGTGCGTTGGCTGCTTGAGAAGAAAAAGATACAGCGGAAAGCAGCAGCAAAGATTTAAGCGGAGTGTTTACAATATTCTTCATTGAGTTGCACATCTCTGGTTAGTCATGAAAGAGGTAAGTCGTTTATAAAATATTTAATGATATTACAGCGAGTTAAATAATAAGTAGCTAACTAGTTCAGCTGATTTACATAGTTAAACGACACAATTAAAAAGATTATATCATTAGTCGACCTCAATTTGGCATTAAGGTTCCTTAACACAGGCTATTTACTGGGGTCGACTGGTTATCTTTACATTCTTTTAGTTATGCTATTTAAGTCAACTAGCACAACTGAGCGATACAAGTTTAGCGGTTACTTTTTGGTTGGCGTCCTTAAGTAACTTTGTGGGTAGCCATCTTGTTTGATTTGCAGTAACAGTTTATTAGCTAGGTAGCTTTGACCGATTGGACCCAGTAATAAGCGATAAAAACCGTTAGCCGATTCAACAATGGCTGGCACGTTATATTTTGCTTCAAACTCTTTGGCTAACACATTGATCCTTACTTGATCTTTAGAGGCAACCACTTGAATGATATGCACACTGTCGTCTTTGAGCTCATCTAATGCCATCGACTCAGGTGATTCAATGTGGATTGTCTCAATGTTGACCTTTGCTGTACCACTACCAAGCATATCTAGCTTATAAGCTGCGGCATAAGATAAGTCGATAATACGGCCTTCATGAAATGGGCCGCGGTCATTCACGCGAACGATAACTTGTTTGTTGTTTGCTTCATTAGTGACTTTGACATAACTAGGTAAAGGTAACGTTTTGTGCGCCGCTGACATTGAGTACATGTCATAGGTTTCGCCATTTGAGGTTAAGTGACCGTGAAACTTTGACCCATACCAAGATGCATAACCACTTTGGCTGAAGTCTTTTGCCGTTGGCATAACGGTATAAGATTTACCACGAACTGTGTAGGTGCGCTTATTACCTTGGCGGCTGTAAGGCTCGTATTTAGGATGTGCGTCTTCAACCTTGCTTACGTCGGGTGCACTTTGCGGCGCACGGTCATTTTTCATTTGATAACGATCATCTTGACTGGATGAAGGTGAACTTGAGCAGGCACTTAGTAGCCCAAGTACACTGACAGCAGTCAAACCAATAGTGATTTTTTTCAGTTTCAGTTGCATTGATGAATTCATCACATTATTTAGCATGATATGCGGCTTCTAACTGTTGGCTGAATTGGTATACCGCCATCGCATATAACGGACTGCGGTTGTAGCGAGTAATGACATAAAAGTTATTTAAACCTAACCAGTATTCAGTGGCTTCTGGTTGTTCTAGTTTAACTAATAACGCTCGTTGGGAGGCGTCAATGTCTTTTGATTTTGCTAAGCTCAATGTCGGCGATAATATGTCGGCAACGGTTTGAGTTGGTTTACCTTTAACCCAGACTTTCGCTTTAGGTGCTGTTTCAACCGTATGGTTTAACTCTAAAGTGACTGGTGCGCCGCGTTGCCATCCATGTTGGTGGAAGTAGTTAGCGACACTGCCGATGGCATCTTCTTTGTTATTGAGTAAATCACGGCGACCGTCACCACTGAAGTCAACAGCGTAATGGCGGTAGCTTGATGGAATAAATTGACCAAAGCCCATAGCACCGGCGTATGAGCCTTTTAAACTGTCGTTATCTAATTGTTCTTCTTTGACCAATGACATTAAGTTGCCAAACTCACTGCGGAAAAACGTCGCTCTTGGCGGGTAATAAAATCCGAGTGTATACAAAGCATCTTGAACCTTGTAGTTGCCCATATAGCCACCGTAATAGGTTTCGATACCGATAATGGCAACAATAATTTGTGGGTCAACTTGAAACTTATCGGCAGCCTTTTTAATCGTTTCTGCATTGTCATGCCAAAAAGCTAAACCTTTTTCTAAGCGTTTGTCGGTCAGAAATATTGGATAATACTGGTGCCAAGGTTTTGCTTCCCAAGGCTTTGAAATGGCATCTAATACAGCTTGGTTATGATTGGCTGTTTGCAGAAAATCAGTGACTTCTTTTTCTGAGAAGCCTTTGCCGACTTGTTCTGTAATGAATGCTTGCTTAAGTGCGGTAACTTCAGGGCTGTCTGCTGAGTTTGTTTCGGCTGCTTGAATACTAGAGCAACTTAATAATAAGGCTAAACCTGCAGCGAATGTCGTTTTTAAATGCATTAACAATCCTTTTGTTATCTTTGGTTTCATTATTTTAGTTTCATTATTTTAGTTTCGTTATCTGAGCTTTATTTTAGCCCTTTATTGAAAGAGCCAATTCAGAATATACAGGGTAATACTTAACGGTCTATGAAACGCCTATGAGTATGAATACTCATTAATATGCCAAAGCCTATCATCAGAGTCATCATCGATGTTCCACCATAACTGACTAATGGCAGTGGTACACCTACAACGGGTAATAATCCTGAGACCATTCCAATGTTCACGAATATATAAACGAAGAAGGTTAAGGTAATACTGCCAGCTAGTAATCGTGCAAAACTGGTTTGCGCGCGCGAGGCAATGACTAAGCCGCGACCAATAATATACATGTACAAAGCAAGTAGGATTAAGCTTCCAATCAAACCAAACTCTTCACCAATCACGGCAAAAATAAAGTCGGTGTGCCTTTCTGGCAAAAACTCTAACTGAGACTGCGAGCCTTGTAGCCAACCTTTACCCCATAAGCCGCCTGAACCAATCGCGATTTTAGATTGAATAATATGATAACCAGCGCCGAGCGGGTCGCGCTCAGGATCGAACAAAGTCATTACTCGTGTTCGTTGATAATCATGCATTAAGAAAAACCATAATATCGGTAGTAATGCCAACACTGCAGCTACACAGGAACCGACAATGACCCAGCTCATACCTGATAAAAACAGCACAAAAACACCTGAGGCGGCAACCAAAATAGATGTACCTAAATCAGGTTGTTTAGCAATTAATAGGGTAGGGATTAATAGGATAATTAATCCCCCTGCTAAATGGCGTTTTTTAGGCGGCAGTGGGAATTTACTGATATACCACGCCATGGTGATAGGGAATGCCAGTTTAATCAACTCCGATGGCTGAAACTCCATAAACCCAAGGTTTAACCAGCGCTGCGCCCCTTTATTAATGGTGCCAAAAAAGTGCACCCCAAGTAATAGTATGATGCCTGCAATATAGATAGGCAGTGCCCACCGCCTGAGGATTTCAGGGTTAATTTGGGCAAACACAAACATGACACACAGCGATAAGCTTAAGCGAACAAGCTGCCTTTCCATCATGGCGGCATCTTCGCCACTGGCTGAATAAATGACAAACAGGCCAAATACCATTAAAGCCAGTAAGCCTAATAGCAGCGGCAAGTCTATGTGTAGCTTTTGCCAAATGTTCTTTTTATGGGGGTGGTGTGATGCATTCATTCTGCCACCAACCATTCGTCACGTAACATATATTCGTCCAGTAAAGCGCGGGCAACAGGGCCTGCGTTAACGCCACCCCAACCCGCATTTTCTAATACTACTGCGAGTACAATTTTGGGGTTTTCGTATGGGGCGTAAGCAATAATTAATGCGTTATCTCGTAAATGCTCGGCAACGGTTTCTGAGTCATATTTTGCATCTTGAGCAACACTGAATACCTGAGCAGTACCGGTTTTCATTGCCGCAGTATAGGATGCATCAGTAAAGCGAGATTTGTCGGCAGTGCGGCGCATGGCTTCGTTGATGATTTCCCAGTTGTTATCGTCATTGAGTTTGATGGGCTCTCGTTCATCGATTGGCGTTTCGATTTTAGAGGTTTCATCTTTGAATGATTTTAATAAATGAGGCGTAAAGCGCTGACCATGGTTAGCTAAAATAGTGGCAGCATTGGTCAGCTGTAGTGGCGTTGTGGTCCAATAACCTTGTCCAATACCCACTGAAATCGTATCACCAATATACCAAGGTTGGTTGTAACGCATGCGTTTCCAATCTTTGGACGGCATGATGCCATTAGCTTCTTCATAAATGTCGATACCACTTGACTCACCAAAGCCAAACTTGGACATAAAGGCTGCCATTTTATCGACACCTACTTTATAAGCTAAGTCGTAAAAGAAAGTATCGCAGGAATCCATAATTGAGCTGTAAACATCAACCCAGCCGTGCCCCCAACGCTTCCAGTCTCGGTATTTACGTTCTACGTTAGGAATTTGCCAAAAACCAGGGTCCCAAATACGGGTCTTTTCGGTAATGGTTTTCTCTTCGAGTCCTAGTAACGCAACATGCGGTTTAATGGTTGATGCTGGCGAATATTGGCCTTGTGTAGCTCGGTTAATTAGCGGTCTAGATTTGTCATTTAGTAGGGCGCTATAGGCTTTAGAGCTAATACCATGAACAAAGAGGTTAGGGTCGTAAGTCGGACTTGATACCATGGCTAATACGCCACCATCTTGGGGATCGATAGCGACAACAGAGCCGCGGCGACCATCTAATAGCTCCATGGCTTTTTGCTGCAGTTTTAAATCTAAGGTGAGGTAAATGTCTTGCCCAGGCGTTGGCGGAGTCGCTTTTAATGTGCGAATGACACGGCCGCGGTTATTGACCTCTTCTTCTAAGTGGCCAGGTTTGCCTAGCAATAAGGACTCATAAAACTTTTCAATGCCCTGCTTACCAATGTCATTGGTGGCAGCGTAATTTTTCCATTGACCAGATTTTTCAAGCGAGGTTCTGTCACGGGCATTAATTTTACCGACATAGCCGAGCACATGGGTCATGAGCCCTTCGTAAGGGTAATGTCGCTTTAGGCCTGCTTCGACTCTAAAACCTGGGAACTGGTGCTGATTAACACTAAAGGTCGCCACTTGTTCTTCAGTTAAGCGAGATTTAATCGTCAAAGGTTTGAAGCGGCGGTGGTATCGAAGCCTTTCGGTAATGGTTTCACGCTCATCTGCACTTAACTCAATATACTCGTTAAGCTTGTCTAGCGATGCGCTAATGTCTTCGGTTTTTTCAGGAATGACTTCAAGAGTATAAAATGGCTGGTTTTCTGCGAGTAATTGCCCGTGACGGTCATAAATGAGCCCACGACTTGGCGCGACAGGTACTACACGGATACGGTTATCGTTTGAGCGAGTTTCATAATCTTGAAACGAGACGACTTGCAACTGATACAAGTTGGAAAGCAAGATACTGATTAGAATAAACACGCACAGGAAAGTAAACAAAGCACGACGTTTGAATAGCGACGCCTCGGCAGCGTGGTCGTGCATGGCAATGCGCTTTTTTGGCGACACTTGAGCTTTCTCCGATAGGGTTCAGGCTGACAAATTCAGCTTAGCTATATTAGCTGAATTAACTTCACTTTTACCAGAGGTTTACCATTAAGGGTTATTCTCTGTGGTAGGGATGGTTGTTATTTATGCTCCAAGCACGATAAAGGCTTTCGGCAACCAAAACTCTTACTAATGGATGGGGGAGCGTAAGGGCTGATAAACACCAACTTTGACTAGCGGCGGCTTTGCAATCTGGTGCAAGACCTTCAGGACCGCCAATCAATAAACTGACATCGCGGCCATCAAGTTGCCATTTACTGAGCTGCTGAGCAAGCTGGGGTGTTTCCCAGTTCTTGCCTGGCAAGTCTAGGCTTACAATGTGATTGCCTTTGGGTACAGCTGCTAGCATGAGTTCGCCTTCTTTTTGAAGAATGCGTGCTATATCAGCATTTTTACCGCGCTTTCCTGCTGGGATCTCTATAAGTTCTAACGCCATATCTCGAGGAAATCGGCGTTGGTACTCTTCAAACCCGCGGGTGACCCAATCTGGCATCTTAGTGCCAACAGCAATCAGTTGTAACTTCATTAGGCGTCGTTTTCAGTCCATAGCTTTTCTAGGTCATAAAATTCGCGTGTTTGCTGCTGCATCACGTGTAAAATTACGCCACCTAGATCAACGAGTACCCATTCACTGCTATCACGGCCTTCAACACCTAAAGGTTGGTTGCCAGCAGTTTTAGCTTCAACAATCATGTTTTCGGCGATTGCACGAACATGAGTTTTTGATGTACCAGAACAAATTACCATGTAATCAGTAATGTGTGATTGGTTTGCCACGTCTAATACCACAACGTCTTTGGCTTTTAGGTCGTCAATCTTATCGACAACAAAATCTTTTAATTCCGTGCTCTGCACGTCACTTACCTCAATATGTAAAAATAACGGAGCATTATACGCAAAATACCCTAGCTAGCGCAATTGAAGCCGTGTTCAATTAAGCATCTAAAATCGGTTTTACTTATTTTGATACAGATGATGTTCGAAAATGTACTCTTGGATCACATTTGGCAGCATGTGAGAGGTTTCTGAAATGTTTGTCGTTTCTGCTGCGGGAGTAGAACTCAAATTTCTTTGCCCACCTTGATAGAGGATATGTCGAATTTCAGTTGATGAGATGTCTTGCAAACTAACGTCGATAGGAAAAATTTTGCCTGTCTTGGCCAACGTTGAAACAGCCATGTTTTGCTCGAGTATTTCTGCCATCGGACTGGTTTTATCTAATTGCCAACCTGGGCGCTGGCATACAACTATATTGCACAATTTCAATATTGACTGCCATTGGTACCATGATTGAAATTGGATAAATGAGTCTGTACCCATGATGAAATAAAACTGGTGCAGTGGATATTGCTCACTAAGTATCTGTAAGGTTGTAGCACTGTAGGAGGGCATATCACGATTAATTTCTATATCGCATACTTCAAATTCGTCATACTGCTGACTAATCAATTCCACCATGGTAAGTCGATGCTGGCTGCTGACTTGGGTGGTTTGTTTGTGCGGTGGAATATGATTCGGCATTAACCAGATTTTATCGAGCTCTAGGCGTTGCTGAACTTCTAAAGCGGGTTTGATATGGCCATAGTGAATCGGGTCAAAGGTGCCACCGAGCAAACCAATTTTCATGTTTGAAGCTCGATATGGGCTAAACGTCGGTGTGCATTTGGGTCAAACAATAAACATAAATGGCTCATGGCTGTCCAATCTTCGATGCCATGCTGTTTTAGATTCATTTCCATTTTTGAAGCAAATGCCAGCATGTGTTCGATTTGATTAAGGGTTAAGCGTGTTAGTGCCGCTTGATATAAAGGTTTACGTTTATCCCAAATGCGATGTTGTTGCCATAAGCTATTTAGCTGGGCGCCTTGCTCAACAGCAGTTTTTAGATTCAACATTACATTGAGTTCTTTAAACAATGCCCACATTAAAATTGGCATGGCTGTGCCTTCACCATTTAGCTGCACAATCATGTGTTGTGCATGTTTTTGATGATTAGCCAGTAACGCGTCGGTGAGCTGGAAAACGGTAAAGCGTGATTGGTCTTCAAAGTAATCGGTTAAATGGTCACTATGAATGGGCTCATTGGGGCTTAATAATTGCAGTAACTGCAATGCTTGCTCTGCAGCTAACAAGTTACCTTCAAACAAGTTAAACAGCATGGCTTTAGCGTCCATCTGCACGTGTAACTTGTAATGCTGAATTCGATTGTCTAACCAGCGCTGAAATTGCTTCCCTTCAGGGGTAGTACATGGCAAATAAATACCCGCTGCATCAAGCGTTTTAAACCATTTACTTTTGGTTTCGGCTGAAAGCTTTGGGCCATGGATTAACAAAATGATGTCAGGATTCGGATTTTGCATCATTGAAATAAATGCGGCCGAGCCCTCAGTGCCTGGTTTTGCTTGAGGTAAGGTCAGTTCAATAATGCGACGGCTGGCAAACAAGCTCATTGATTGCCATTCTTGAATTAAGTCGTTCCAGCTAAACCCGGTTTCTTGGGTTAAATGAACGCGTTCATCAAAGCCATGCTTTTTAGCGGCTGCTAAGATTTGGCCTTTACAGTTTTCAATAAGCCAAGGGTCATCGCCAAATAACAGATAGCAACCTTGCGGATTTTTTAAGTGTTGGCTTATTTGGTCTGGATAAACCCGCATTAATCCACCTCAATAGAGGCCAGAGTTTGAATGATATTGTCAGCGGCTTGAATGCGCATTTCTTTTACCAACATATCCATTTCACGACTTTTTGCTAAAGCTGTTCGGGGATCGTCTTGGTAGTCGCGACGGATCTCTGTTTGGAATGTTTGTGGTTCAGACCCAGGCAATGTGACGGAGTAATTAACCAAGTAGATTAATTCATATTCAGCGACGTTACCTGTTGGATACAAAGACAAGGTCGCACGCTCAAGTGAGTCGTTTACAAGTCTGAGTGTTGGAGTGGTATCAGATGCGGCAACGGTTGAAATGGCATGAATACGCAATCTGTCATTCACTAGTCGAGAAAGCTCACTGTATTGATCGTTAGTGCTTAAGTGTAATTCTTCAAGCTCTGCCGGAATAGAATAACTGCGTTGTAATTTAAAGCCGCAACCTGCAGTGGTTAGAATAACCAGCGCCATCATTGCCAAGCTAATGCGTTTTACTAGCATCACTGTTATTGGCATCCTTTTACTTAAGTTTTAAATTGAAATTAATTGCTGAAGCAACCCTGAAGTTAGATTACAGGGAAATAAGTAAGGTTGCTAATCAATAGCAACCTTACAGTCTACTTAAGCAATTTGTTGAGCATTTATCATCATCTCAAAGGTAGTGATAAATGCATCAATATCGTTTATTTAGCAACGATATTTAATAGCTTACCAGGAACGTAAATTACTTTACGTACTGTTACACCATCAACAAACTTTTGCACGTTTTCATCGGCTAAACCGAGCGCTTCTACTTCTTCTTTAGAAGCGTCTGCAGCGACAGTGATTTTAGCACGAAGTTTACCGTTTACTTGAACGATGATGAGCTTGCTGTCTTCAACCAATGCTGATTCATCAACGGTTGGCCATAAGCTATCTTCGATATCTGTAGTGTTACCTAATGCAGTCCACAAGCTAAAGCTAGTGTGCGGAATGATTGGGTAAAGTAAACGAGTCACGGCAGTCAATGCTTCTTGCATTAGGGCACGGTCTTGCTCGTTAGCAGACGGCGCTTTTTGCAATTTGTTCATTAATTCCATGATTGCAGCAATGGCTGTGTTGAACATTTGACGACGCTCAATGTCATCGCTGACTTTAGCAATAGTCTTATGTAGTTCACGGCGTAGTGCTTTTTGATTGTTGTCTAGCGCTTTAGGGTCTAATGCAACCACTTCGCCTTGGGCAACATGATCATGTGCTGTTTTCCAGAAACGCTTAATGAAACGGTGCGCGCCTTCAACACTTGACTCTTGCCACTCAAGAGTTAACTCAGGTGGCGCTGCAAACATCATGAATAAACGTACGGTGTCGGCACCGTATTTATCAACCATTTCTTGCGGGTCAATACCGTTATTCTTAGATTTAGACATTTTGCTCATGCCAGTGTAAACCACTTCATGGCCTTCATTGTCGACAGCCTTGACTACACGGCCTTTGTCATCTGTTTCTTGAACAGTAACATCAGCAGGTGAAACCCAAACACGTGCGCCTTTCTCGTTGTTATAGTAATAAGCATCAGCTAGAACCATACCTTGAGTTAATAAGCGTTTTGCAGGTTCATTTGAATCAACTAAACCGATATCACGCAACAATTTATGGAAGAAGCGGAAGTACAATAGGTGCATACAAGCGTGCTCGATACCACCGATGTATTGATCCACTGGCAGCCAGTAGTTTGCTTTAGCAGGGTCAAGCATTTGATCAGCATGTGGACTACAGTAACGCGCATAATACCAAGATGATTCCATAAAGGTATCGAAGGTATCTGTTTCGCGAAGAGCAGGTTGACCGTTAACTTCGGTTTTAGCCCACTCTTTGTCTGCCTTGATTGGGCTTTGAATACCATCCATTACCACATCTTCAGGTAAAATAACCGGAAGTTGCTCAGCTGGAGTCGGCATTACAGTACCATCTTCAAGCGTAACCATTGGGATAGGCGCGCCCCAGTAACGCTGACGCGATACACCCCAGTCACGTAGACGGAAGTTAACTTGACGCTTACCTTTGCCTTCAGCAGTTAGTTTGGCATCAATCGCATCAAATGCAGCTTGGAATTCTAGACCATCGAATTCTGCAGAGTTAAACAACACACCTTTATCGGTATATGCTGCTTCACTGATGTCTACTTCGCTGTCAACTGGCTTGATCACAGCTTCAATTGCTAAGTTATATTTTTTAGCGAACTCATAGTCACGTTGATCGTGAGCTGGTACAGACATGACTGCGCCAGTACCGTAGTTCATTAATACAAAGTTACCTACCCAGATTGGCACTTCTTTGCCAGTCAGTGGGTGAACGGCATTAAGACCTGTAGCAACACCTTTCTTTTCCATCACAGCCATAGCTGCTTCGGTAGTATCAACGTTTTTACATTCTTCAATGAATGCCGCTAATTCAGGGTTATTCTTGGCAGCTTGCTCAGCTAATGGGTGGCCACTTGCAATTGCAACATACGTGACGCCCATTACAGTATCAGGACGAGTGGTATAGATATCGAATGTTTCGTCGCTACCCGCAACATTAAAGGTCATTTCGATACCTTCGCTGCGGCCAATCCAGTTACGTTGCATAGACTTAACCTGCTCAGGCCATTCGTCTAGCTGATCGATATCATTTAATAGCTCTTCAGCGTAATCGGTAATTTTGATGAACCACTGAGGAATTTCTTTTTGAACTACCTCAGTGTCACAGCGCCAGCAGCAACCGTCTTGTACTTGCTCATTGGCGAGTACTGTTTCATCGTTTGGACACCAGTTTACTGACGCAGTCTTTTTGTAGACTAAGCCTTTTTCGTAAAGCTGAGTGAAGAACCATTGTTCCCACTGGTAGTACTCTGGCGTACATGTGGCGATTTCACGGCTCCAATCATAACCAAAACCTAATAACTTAAGTTGGTTCTTCATGTAGTCGATATTTTCGTATGTCCACGGTGCTGGGGCAGTCTTATTGTTGATTGCCGCATTTTCAGCAGGTAGGCCGAATGAGTCCCAACCAATAGGTTGTAATACATTTTTACCTTGCAAACGTTGGTAACGAGCAACAACATCACCTATGGTGTAGTTACGGACGTGTCCCATGTGAAGTCGGCCAGATGGATAAGGGAACATAGAGAGACAGTAGAATTTCTCTTTGTTTTCATCTTCTGTTACTTCGAAGGTTTTTTTGTCTTCCCAGTGCTTTTGCACTAGGGCTTCAATTTCTGAGGGATTATATTGCTCTTGCATCAATCTATTCCGGCCTATGCCGCCCATTGTTTGATCTAACGCTAAAAAGCGCGAGTGAGATCTGCATAGAATAAACTAGAAGTGATGCATTAAAAAGGTTCAGATGAAGGAGTATTTTTTATGAGTGGACGAAGTTCAGCGTTATTAGCGCTTTATCACACGCTTTTTGAACAAGTTAAGCAGCGTTATGATGAAGATAACTCATTGACTGCAAAGAGCCTTTTTGCATCAGTAACCCAGTGTAAAGATTATTTGCAATTGAAGTCAGAAGCCGAAGCAGAAGAGTTAGCTTTAGTAGAAGAATTTTTAAAGCGTGACATTGCAAGTTATCTAAAAGACGAAAATGCCGATAATCTCAGTTATAGCCCGACTGTGATCACCCTAGAAAACACCCTTTGGCATTGGTTAGGGGAAATTACTGACCGCAGCCAAGTTGAGTGGCATGAAATTGCTCAAGACTTTAAGCATAAGGGTTTTTATATGGCGGGTGAGGTGATTAATCAAGGTAAGGTGATTTGTACTGAATGTAATCATGAAATGAGTATCGAATTTCCGAGCTTAATCCCTGATTGCCCACAATGCGATAATGAAATGTTTACCCGTGAGTCTTTGGCGCCTTAAGCAAGCTTAGCTGTTTGAACGAAGTGTTTAGGGTTATCTTGGAATGCTAGCTGCGTCAGAGCGGCTAGCAACCTGTTGTGACATTATTATATTCGGGAGGGGTGTTGGCATTGCTCGCTTGGACATAATGAAAATAGCAATTGTCGTCTAACACTTTGCCGTCACCACTTAGGTCATAACCTATAAAGGTATCAGCAATACCGCGATACTCGATAGTGAAGCCGTCATCAAGAATAAGCCAATCTTCGATATCGGTATTATCTAAATAGCCCCATTTAAGGCGCGTATTAAAACTGCCGTCACCTTCTAAATCAATATCTAACAAATCATCACGATTTCCCACCGCTTGAGTCGAAAAACTACTCATCTGCGAGCGAGCATAAACAAGATTATTCGCTGTTTTAGCACTGGCATTGAGCTGTGCAAGGCCACTGACTCTCGCCTCTGTAGAGAAAGTGATAAACTTTGGAGCCGCGACAATAGCCAGTATGGCCCAAATAATTATCACCACCACAAGCTCTATTAAGGTAAACCCTTGATTAAGTCGTTTGAAGCTCAATCGCGATGGCCTTTTTTCCAAAGAATGATTTGTTGAGTTAAACCAATCAAAAATAGCAATCCGCAGAGTAAAAGTAACGGCGTTTGACCAATGCGTTTAAACCAAGTTTCACCGTCATATAACGGTACATCTGCAACTAATACGCCTTCTTGAAATTGGGGTATTTTATGGGTGATTCGACCATGAATATCGACAACGGCTGTGACACCATTGTTAGTCGCACGAACCAGTGGACGACCTAATTCAATTGAGCGCATTTGGGCGATTTCCATGTGCTGGAGTGGGCCAATTGAGTCGCCAAACCATGCATCATTTGACACGGTAAGCAGTAAATCAGTGTCAGCATGAGTATTGGCACGTAACTGTTCTGGAAAGACGATTTCGTAGCATAGTGCTGGGGCGATTTGATACCCCATGGCGTTTAAATTTTTCTGCTGAAAATCTCCCCTAGCAAATGATGACATTGGCAGATTGAAAAACGGCGCTAATGGTCTTAATAGGCTCTCAAACGGGACGAATTCACCGATAGGCAGTAAGTGGTGTTTTTTGTAATCATTAGTGCCATTGCCTTGATAATCACCATGAGATTGAACAGGCTGGTTAGCATTACCCATTACAATGAGTGAATTATAAAATTCTTGCTGTTGTAAGCTAATAATACCGGTGATGATGGCGCTATTATTCATATTAGCGACTTTGTCGGTGTTATGCAGAAAGTCACCCACCATAGATTCTGGTGCTGGTACTGCAGCTTCTGGCCATACGACAATATCGGCATCAAAGTTTGGGCGGCTTAAGTCCATGTACTTAAGCAGTGTTGGCCATAGTGCATCTGGCTCCCACTTCATGCTTTGTTCGATATTACCTTGCACTAAAGCTACTCTAACGGTTTCGCCGCGAGGGCTAATATTAGAGGTCAATGGCGTAATGAGAGTCGCGATGATAATGATAGCGGTGATTACCGCTGCACTGATAAAACGTTTTTTTAAGACTAAAACAATACTGCCGCAAAACAGAGCGATGAGATAACTTAACCCTAGCGCACCAATAACGCTGCCAAGTTCAGAAATTGGTCCTTGAGTTTGACTGTAACCAGCCCATAACCAAGGAAACCCTGTTAGCACCCAGCCACGCATCCATTCAGTTAATACCCATAGAGCAGGGAATAAACCGAGATACTGAAATGGATGATGCCAATGTTTAAAATGGGGGAATTGACTGAGCTTGGCGGTGAGATACCCCGCTAGTGCTGGATATAGCGCTAAATACAGTGCTAGTAAGCCCATTAAGCCCATTGAGACGATTAATGGTAAACCGCCAAAAGTGTCGATGCTGACGTGAACCCAACTGATCCCGAAAGCAAAACAACCAAAACCGAAACTTAACCAATGAAAGAAGTTTTCTTTAGGGGTTAAGTGTCGACTTTGATAGAGAACAAATATCATTGCCGCAGGGTAGAAAGCCCAAATTACGTAAGGAGCAAAAGCGAGAGTGGTACTTGCGCCCGCAGCAAAAGCCGTCACCATCCTTAACAGTGATGACTTAGAGATATTTAGTTTTTTAAGCACAGTGTTAGTCGTCGTTATCTTCTTGAAGTTTAGGATCAGGTAACTTAACACTCAGTTGAATTAACCGTCTTGTATCAGCGTTTGTGACTTTAAACTCGATATTATCGATTAGGACACTTTCATTACGCTCTGGTAAATGACCAAAGGCGTGTGACACAAGGCCGCCGACAGTATCAAATTCTTCATCGCTGAATTGAGTACCACAAGCTTCGTTAAATTCATCAATAGGGGTGCGTGCTTTAATCATAAACACGGTGTTACTGATCTTTTTGATTTCCGTATCTTCTACTGAACTATGGTCGAACTCATCTTCGATTTCACCGACGATTTCTTCCAATATATCTTCAATAGTAACAAGACCGGATACCCCACCATATTCATCGACCACAATGGCCATATGATAACGTTGGGAGCGGAATTCTTTGAGTAGCACATCGACGCGTTTGCTTTCAGGTACCACTACAGCAGGCCTAATGACTTGGTGCAGCGAGAAAGGCTGGTCTGATTGCTTGAAGCCATATTTAAGCAAGTCTTTTGCAAGCAAAATGCCTTCGATATGGTCTTTATCTTCATTTACTACAGGGAAACGAGAGTGAGCAGATTCAATGACTGTTTCCAGTAATTCATCAACTGTGCTATCGATTTGCAGTGTGACAATTTGGCTTCGAGGTATCATGATATCGCGTACCCGCAATCCTGATACTTCTAATACGCCATTCATCATTTCGCGTGTATCTTCAGTAATTAAGTCGCGCTCTTCGGCGCCCGCAATGACTTCAACAAGATCTTCGCGATTTTGAGGTTCGCCCTGAAACAACTGACCTATTTTGTCAATCCAGTTTTTTTTACGGGCGTTGGTACTCGGTGGGATGTCGTCACTCATAATATTTTACTAAATCATCGGAGGCACATTCATGCAATCCTTTGACTTATTTATGCTTCCTTATAGGGATTTGAAAAACCTAAGCCTTCAATGAGTTGAGTCTCTAATGACTCCATTTCTTCAGCTTCGTTGTCGATAATATGGTCATAACCCAGCAAATGCAAGCAGCCGTGAATAACCATGTGGGCCCAATGTGCTACAAGGGGCTTATTCTGTTGTTTTGCTTCGAGTTCTACGACTTCAGCAGCGATGATTAAATCACCTAAAAGTGGTAATTCAATCCCTGGAGGCGCCTCGAAAGGAAAAGATAACACGTTGGTCGGTTTATCTTTACCGCGGTAAGTATGGTTTAGCTGCTGACTTTCAGTATTTTCAACGATACGAATGGTCAGTTCAGCTGTTTCCATAGTATTACCTAATGCCGTTTTGACCCATAATTCGAACTCTTGTTGAGTCGGAATACTTTGTGGGTCATCCACTGCAATTTGTAAGTCTAGGTCCAGTTCTAAGTTTGAACTTAATTTTGAATCTAAGCCTGATTTATTGCTTAGCTGGGGGTCAAGCGTCATTGTTTACGACTCCCGTAGCTTTGACGTCTTCATTAGTCATTTGTTCATTAAATGGGTTTTGTCGCTGTTTGTATTGACGCTCTTTTTCAGCTTTTAAGGCGCTTTCTTTTGAATCAAAGGCTTCATAAGCTTCAACAATGCGGGCAACAATAGGGTGACGAACCACATCTTGAGACATAAAGAAGTTAAAGCTGATGTCGTTGACTTCGCTAAGCACTTCAATGGCCTGTCGAAGTCCAGATTTTTGACTGCGAGGCAAATCGATTTGAGTGATGTCGCCAGTAATGACAGCCCTAGAGTTAAAACCAATACGGGTTAAGAACATTTTCATTTGCTCAACCGTGGTGTTTTGGCTTTCATCTAAAATCACAAAGGCATCATTTAATGTTCGGCCGCGCATGTAAGCCAATGGGGCGATTTCAATGATGTTGCGCTCAAGCAGTTTTTCAACTTTCTCAAAGCCTAGCATTTCAAACAATGCATCATAAAGCGGACGTAAATACGGGTCGACTTTTTGGCTTAAATCACCCGGCAAGAAGCCGAGTTTTTCGCCAGCTTCAACCGCAGGGCGAGTCAATAATATACGGCGTACTTCTTGACGCTCTAATGCATCGACAGCAGCTGCAACGGCTAGAAAGGTTTTGCCGGTACCTGCTGGCCCAATACCAAAGGTAATATCATGTTTAGCAATGTTCGCTACATAATTAGCTTGGTTTGGGTTTCGTGGCTTGATAATGCCGCGCTTCGTTTTAATGTGCAGAGTATCGTCTTCAGCTGAAGATTCAGCTTCCAGATTTATCACTTCTTGAATGGCTAAATGGACTCTTTCAGGCTCAAGATCAGGCGTGCTGCCTTTGATGGTTTGGGTCTCAATGTAGAGTTGTTTCAATAAATTATTAACGTTAAAGGCATTACGAGGTAAACCAACAATTTTGAAGTGGTTATTCTTGTGCACAATTTCAACACCTAGGCGGCGTTCAAGTTGCTTAATGTTGTCATCATAAGGGCCACATAATGAGGCGATTCTTCGAGTCTCTGCAGGCTCGAGATACAAATTCATGGTTGTAACTTTAGTGGACAAAAATAATGCTCCAAAAACGGTATGTTTATTAACAATGAGTCTACGAGTGTTGCACTTAAAATACCACGGTATTAGGGCAAAAGCACAATAAAGGCGGCATATAGCCGCCTTTATTAACTAAAATTTATGACTGATTTTAATCTTTAGTTAGGAGTAAACTGAGTTACGCCTAAATCATCATCAGTTTTGTGTTTAGCTAAAATGTCTGACGGACGTAAACTACGACGTAAATCCATTTCATCTTCAGCACGAACAAACACGCCACGAAGAGAGTTGGTGTATACGTCAACGATTTCAACGTCAACAAATCCGCCGATGCTCTTAGGATTACCTTCGAAATTCACCACGCGGTTATTTTCAGTACGACCACGAAGCTCCATTGGATTCTTTACAGAAGGACCTTCTACTAAAATACGTTGCACAGTCCCTAACATTTGGCGGCTATAACGCATTGCCTGCTGGGTAATGCGGTCTTGTAAAATAGCCAAGCGCTGCTTTTTCTCAACCATAGTCACATCATCTGGTAAATCTGCTGCAGGCGTGCCAGGGCGGGCGCTGTAAATAAAGCTGAAACTATGGTCAAAGCTGACATCTTCAATCAACTTCATTGTGTCTTCAAAATCAGCTTGGCTTTCGCCTGGAAAACCAATAATGAAGTCAGAGCTGATATGGATATCTGGGCGAGCTTTGCGTAAACGGCGAATAATTGATTTATATTCAATCGCCATGTGGCCGCGCTTCATGTTCGTCAGAATTCGGTCTGAACCTGATTGAACAGGAAGATGTAAGAAGCTCACTAATTCAGGTGTATCTTCATAGACATCAATAATGTCTTGTGAAAACTCGATAGGGTGACTGGTAGTAAAGCGGATACGGTCGATGCCATCAATCGAGGCTACTAAACGTAATAACTCAGCAAAAGTACAGATTTCATCGTCGTGTGTAGGGCCGCGAAAAGCGTTAACGTTTTGACCTAACAAGTTAACTTCTCGTACACCTTGTTCAGCGAGTTGCGCGACTTCTAAAATCACGTCATCGACTGGACGGCTAACTTCTTCACCACGGGTATAAGGTACAACACAGAATGAGCAGTATTTACTGCAACCTTCCATAATTGACACGAACGCAGTTGGACCATCAGCTTTGGGCTCTGGTAAACGGTCAAATTTTTCTATTTCAGGAAAGCTCACATCGATAACCGCTTTATCGCCGTTATTAATTTGAGTGATCATTTCAGGTAAGCGGTGTAAGGTTTGTGGGCCGAAAATGATATCAACACATTGGGCACGCTCTTTAATTGCTTTACCTTCTTGGGAAGCAACACAGCCACCAACACCAATAATTAAATTAGGATTTTTATCTTTTAAGGTTTTCCAGCGACCAAGCTGATGAAACACTTTTTCCTGTGCTTTTTCACGAATCGAGCATGTGTTAAGCAGCAGTACGTCTGCTTCTTCAGCATCCTCAGTCAAGGTGTAACCTTGATAATCGTCCAGCAAGTCAGCCATTTTAGATGAATCATATTCATTCATCTGACAGCCCCAGGTTTTTATGTGTAGTTTTTTACTCATCAGATACGCCGTTCTATATACCACAGAAAAATAGCCGCATATTTTAACCGCACAAAGGCTCGCTGGCTAGCCTTTGTGCACATCTAGTGAGCTTTATTCTGAAAAGCTTAATACCCGTAGTTTTTCAGGGTATTTATCTGCGTTAGCTAACTCGTTTGATTGATTGGTAAAAAAGCCTAATTGTTTGGCCATTTGTTGATTATCTGCACGAGCATTAGCTATCAAGTTTTGTTGCAGTTCATCGGCATTATATTCAAACGACACTAATTCGTTAGCTTCTTGGATTAAGAAACCGAACTCCTTAGCCATTGCCACATTATCTTGACGTGCTCTAGCAATATTTTTTTGTGGTAGCTCTCGATTAAAGCGTGTGAGCATTTCCGTGGTTTGTTGATATAAGGCATAATCAAACGAAGAACGGTAAATTACAGTAACTGTTTCCATTGGCTGTATCTGTGCGTGTGATTGAGCTGAAAACAATGCTGCAGTGGCAAGCAGACCTGTTACTAAGGCTTGAGCGATTTTTTTGGCTTTTTGCCCAAGTGGCAGTCTCAAATTAGTGGTGCTAATTTTTGTAGAATGTACGACCGTGCTGTGACTAGACATAGTATCCTCTCTTACCTTGGCATGGCGGATTTGCTGCAAGGTGTTTTCATTAGACAGTCTCAGTATAAGAAGAGGTTTACCGGTTAATGTGTCACCATTGTAAGCAGGTGTTGCTCAAAGATTATCTAGAAACATATCGACACGATTAAGCGATTATAGACACGTTTGTACATATTTTGACCGTTAGGGCTATTTGCTAATAATAAGTACAAAGTGCAATGAGAAGGGTTCAACAATGCAAGATGAAGTAAATCAAGCAGGCCAAAATAAACCAATCCAGCATGATGTAGTGATTGTGGGGGGAGGTATGGTTGGCGCTGCGGTTGCGGTTGGTTTAGGTCAGTTAGGTTTAGATATTGGCATGATAGAAGCCTATCAACCAAAATCTTATGAGCCAGAACAAGCTTTAGATTTACGTGTTTCTGCTATAAGTGTTGCTTCTGAGCAATTACTTGAACGTCTTGGAGTAATGGATAAGTTGCTTTCTTTACGTCACGTAGCCTATAAAGGCCTAGAAACATGGGAAATGGAAAATTGCATCACCCAATTTCATGCTGATCAAATAGATGAACCGCATCTAGGATATTTTTTTGAAAACCGTCTGATCCAGCTTTGTTTGTGGCAGCAACTCGATACCATGGACAATATCACCCGTTATTGTCCTGATAGTGTGAACCACTTCGAGGGTATAAATGCCGACGAACAACAGCAAATAAAAGTCACTTTACAATCAGGGGTTGAACTACAAAGTAAATTAATTGTTGGTGCCGATGGTGCTAATTCTCAAGTTCGTCAGTGGGCGGGCATTGGCATTACCGGTTGGGATTATGCGCAATCTGCGATGTTGATTAATGTGAGCACGGCGACTGCGCAACAAGATATTACTTGGCAACAGTTTACCCCAGCAGGTCCTCGCTCTTTATTACCTCTTCCTGGCAATAATGCTTCGTTAGTTTGGTATGACAGTCGTAGCCGTATTAAACAGTTAATGCAGCTAAATCATCAACAATTAGCCGAGCAAATCAGGCAACATTTCCCGCAGCGATTAGACAGTGACTTTACTGTGATTGATCGTGGCAGCTTTCCGTTAACTCGCCGTCATGCACAATCTTATTGCCAAGACAATGTGGTGATATTAGGCGATGCTGCCCACACGATTAACCCGCTTGCTGGTCAGGGAGTGAATATAGGCTTTAAAGATGTTGATGTATTAATTGCCACAATCGCAGATGCCGTTGGCAATGATCATCCTTGGTGGAAAGCTACGACCCTAAAGCAATACCAATGTAAGCGTTACAGCGACAATTTATTAATGATGTCTGCTATGGATGCGTTTTATGCTGGTTTTAGTAATGACTTACTGCCAATTAAACTGCTGCGCAATGGAATGTTGAAGATTGCAAATCACGACAACCCTATCAAAAAGAAAGTCCTTAAATACGCATTAGGCTTAGCATGAAACAGATATTCTGACTATAAATGATGCAGGGTATTTGTTGAGTTCAGTTTTGAGTGTTAAAATGCCGCGCTTTAGCGCCTTCAATTCGTAAATCGATACTTTTATATCGAAGAATTGAGGTAAGCGCGGTCATATTTTTCGCTAAAAAATGAGTGCTAATGAGTCAAATAAAACTAATTGTTGGTCTTGCCAATCCTGGTGCTGAATACGCACAAACTCGTCATAACGCCGGAGCATGGTATGTGCAGGAATTAGCGCGCTTATGCGGCGCAACGCTAGTACCTGACAGTAAATACTTTGGCCTAACTGCCAGAGTGACGATTGACGGTAAAGACGTACGATTATTAATACCAACGACTTTCATGAACCTTAGCGGTAAGTCTGTTGGAGCACTCGCCAATTTCTTTCGAATTACGCCGGAAGAGATATTAGTCGCTCATGATGAGCTTGATATGGAACCCGGCGTGGCTAAGTTTAAACTTGGTGGCGGTCATGGTGGTCATAATGGTTTAAAAGACATTATTGCGAAAATGGCCAATGACAAAGGATTCCATCGTCTACGTATAGGCATTGGCCATCCTGGTGACAAAAATCGTGTCAGCGGTTATGTCCTTGGAAAAGCGCCTGCCAGTGAACAAGAAAAGATGGATGCAGTGATCGACGAAGCAGTCCGTTCAACTGAAATATTATTTAAGCAAGACATGGCGAAAGCCATGAACAGGCTACATACTTTTAAAGCGGTTTAACTATTACTACTTATATTAAGCAGTAACATTATTCGTTTCAAAACAACTATTGATATTCACTGCCTCAGTTTTGATGCAGTTCAACATATATAAAGGTAACAAATATGGGTTTTAAATGCGGCATTGTTGGTTTGCCAAACGTAGGTAAGTCAACACTATTTAATGCATTAACAGAAGCAGGAATTGAAGCAGCTAACTTCCCGTTTTGTACCATTGAGCCAAACACAGGTGTTGTTCCTGTACCGGATTCTCGTTTAGATAAGTTAGCAGCGATTGTTAACCCAGAGCGTATTTTACCAACAACGATGGAATTCGTTGATATTGCTGGTTTGGTTGCAGGTGCGTCTAAAGGTGAAGGTTTAGGAAACAAATTCCTTGCTAACATCCGTGAAACTGATGCTATTGGCCATGTTGTTCGTTGTTTTGAAGATCCAAACATCGTTCACGTTGCTAACAAGGTTGACCCTGCTGGCGATATCGAAGTGATTAACACTGAATTAGCCCTCGCTGACTTAGATAGCTTAGAACGAGCTATCTTCCGTCAACAAAAGCGTGCTAAAGGTGGCGACCAAGAAGCTAAATTTGAAGTTGAAGTATTAGAAAAAATGCGTCCAACTTTAGATGAAGGCCAAATGTTGCGTTCATTAGAGTTGAGCAAAGAAGAAATCGCCGCAGTTGCGTACCTTAACTTTTTAACGCTTAAGCCTACTATGTACATTGCTAACGTTGCTGAAGATGGTTTTGAAGATAACCCGCATTTAGATGCTGTTAAAGCGATTGCTGATACAGAAAATGCTGTGGTTGTTGCAGTTTGTGCTGCAATAGAATCAGAACTTGCAGAAATGGATGCAGATGACCGCGTTGAGTTTATGGCTGACCTTGGCCTTGAAGAGTCAGGTCTTGATCGCGTTATTCGTGCAGGTTACGACTTACTCGATTTACAAACTTACTTCACAGCAGGCGTAAAAGAAGTTCGCGCTTGGACTGTTTCAGTAGGCGCAAGTGCACCACAAGCTGCTGGTGTTATCCATACTGACTTTGAACGTGGTTTTATTCGTGCTCAAGTAATGAGCTATGATGACTTTATCGAGTTTAAAGGTGAAGCCGGCGCTAAAGATGCGGGTAAATTACGTGTCGAAGGTAAAGGTTATATCGTTAAAGATGGCGATGTTATGCATTTCCTATTTAACGTTTAGTCGGTATTTTCAAACTATAATAGTCTGAAGATCACCGATAAAGAGTATTGAGGTTAGCTTTATTGGGATATTTTGTCGATTTGACGCTCAGTTTGGTGAACTTATAGCCGAACAACAACAATTGATGAAAATAGCTAAAAAAAGCAGTTGACCTCGATACTCTGAATAAGCATAATACGCCCCGTCCTCACGACGAGGGCAAGTAAGAATGAAGTGGCAATGTAGCTCAGCTGGTTAGAGCACAGCACTCATAATGCTGGGGTCGCAGGTTCAAGTCCCGCCATTGCTACCATCTTCTCAAGATGTAAAAGATGAGATTTGCTAGTTAGTTAAAATCAGTTTGATTTTAGAAATATGACTGGCTACCTTCTCAAGGTTAAATGAGCATCGTGTTCTGGATGTTAAACAGAGTCAGTGCGGGAGTGGTGGAATTGGTAGACACGCCAGATTTAGGTTCTGGTGCCGTAAGGTGTGAGAGTTCAAGTCTCTCTTCCCGTACCATTATTAAGAAAGCTGGCTTATAGCGGGTTTTTTAAAAAGCTTTAGATTGGGATATCGCCAAGTGGTAAGGCACCGGGTTTTGATCTCGGCATCCCCAGGTTCGAATCCTGGTATCCCAGCCATTTTAAAGTAAGTAGTAAAAGATTATTGGGATATCGCCAAGTGGTAAGGCACCGGGTTTTGATCTCGGCATCCCCAGGTTCGAATCCTGGTATCCCAGCCATCTTCGGCAATGTAGCTCAGCTGGTTAGAGCACAGCACTCATAATGCTGGGGTCGCAGGTTCAAGTCCCGCCATTGCTACCATATTTTGAAGGTAGAATAGAGGGTCATCCTTTTACTACTTAGTTAGAAAAGAGCAAGAAACAGAGTTTACTCATGATGTAAATGAGTTTATTCTGGTAAAAATTTGATGCGGGAGTGGTGGAATTGGTAGACACGCCAGATTTAGGTTCTGGTGCCGTAAGGTGTGAGAGTTCAAGTCTCTCTTCCCGTACCATCAAATTTTTCTTCAATATGTACATCTTCCTAGTTTAAGTTATACATATCCAAATTTTGGGATATCGCCAAGTGGTAAGGCACCGGGTTTTGATCTCGGCATCCCCAGGTTCGAATCCTGGTATCCCAGCCAAATTTAGCCTCACGGTTAAAGCAAGAGCCCGTCTTATGACGGGCTTTTTGTTGCTTAAAATTTAGTATCAGCGTTATGCTTGAAGCACTCTAGTACTTAACAATGGCGCTTTGATTATTCAGAGCCCTAACGGCGTTTGTTATTAGCGAGCTATCTTTAGAGAATGTGATGCAGATAAACAAGATTGAACCATCAATGTGGCAAGCGATTTTTGAGTTACAGTGTCAGGTCTATACTGAGATTGAGCCAGAAAGTTTGCAGGTGTTAAGAGGCAAGTGGCTACATTCGCCTCACTGCTGTTTTGTACTGCAAGATAAAGCGGATAACATCCTTGCTTACTTGCTCGCTCACGAATGGCACGATGAAACGCCTCCTAAGCTTTATCAGCCTCTTTTAAATGAAAATAAAGGGGATAGGCTGTTCTTACATGATTTAGCAGTTTCTAAAGCACTTAAAGGCAAAGGCGCTGGTAAAAAAATGGTAACCCAGTTAATTGATATTGCTAAAGCTGGTCATTACCAACACATTCAATTAGTCGCGATTCAGCATTCAGTGCCATTTTGGCAGAAAATGGGCTTTAGCATTGATGTAAATAATGTCGCCAGTGAGACTTATGGCGACAATGCGCAAGTGATGGTGCTAACCCTATAAAAAATACGGCCTATTGGCCGTATTTTTGTTTGTCGTTAATGCGATTAACTAGCTGGGTAAGAAGTCTATGGCCCAAATTGTCGTCATGGTCGCTACATCCTCAGCAGGAAAGCTGATTGAACGTAAAACAACCTTTAATTGGCGTTCTAATTTCGGGTTATTTAATTGGCTCGATTGAATATCGACACGACTAATGCTGCCGTTTGGTTGAATTTCAATTTCGAACATGACTTTACCTTTAAGAAAAGGATCTTTTCTCAAGGCACGGTTATACAGTGCATACAATCGTGCTTTGTTGGCCTCAAGGGTACGTCTTAACGCCGCTTCAGAACGTTGACCTGCAGAACTTGCCTCACGATCAATTTCTGCATTCGCCCCTGCGACTGCTAATACCTCTTCTTCAGCTAACCGTATTTGCTGGGTATTTTTAGTGCTAATCGCATCAGATACCACGGTTTGTTGCACGGTCGAAGTCGATAAGCTTTCACTTTGTGTATTAGCCGCTGCGGCAAGTAATTTGCGTTTTACTTTCACTTCTTGGGCTTGGTTTTGCTCAAGGTTACTTTGCGCTGCAGGTTTAACATCAAAAGCTTCACGCATCGAAAAAAGCTCATCTTTCATGGCTGCAAGGCCTGACTTTTGTGCTTTCTCTTTTGCTGCCTCTCGAGTTGTTGGTTGCACCTTCGGTGGTTCTTCCACTTTCTCGACAGGTTTTTCTTCGAGTTTTTCTGGTTCGGGTTCTGGGATAGGTTCCTCTTTTGGCTTTTCAGGTACTGGAAGTTGTTTTTCTTTCAGCATGATTTTGGCCAGTTGAGGTGGCAATTGCTCTTTGACTTCCCTTGGCACTTCCACTTGTTCTAAAAAAGGGACACCAACACCAAAGATGACATAAACCACCAGTAACAAAATTAAGATTTGTTTGAATAATCTATCTTGTCTACTTGGTTTAAACATATCACCGATATCAGAAAAGCTATTATCACTGCTATGAGTAAGGCTTACTGTGGTCATATTAGCCCTCACTCTGTGTTTTACTGGCTTGTTGCTCAACAGCGAGTGACATATTGCGATAGCCTGTTTCAGCACATGCAGCCATAATTTGTTTCAACACCAGGTAAGGCGTGTCAGAGCCTCCTATGATGGTGACCGCTCGTCCTTTTTCCTTTTCGGACTCTGTCAATTCAACACGCTTGCTAGCTTGATAGGTCAGCTCTGTGGTGATAGCGGCAATAAATTGCGCATTTTCTTGTTCGCTAAAATTGGGTTTATCGTCAGAGTTTTGCCACACTGCACGCTCTTGAATGAGCACAGTGTCTGGCAATACAGTGATAACCAGGTTCTCAACAGGCAGTTCTTCGGCAATCGATATTGGCAATTTTATCTTTTCGATATTTTGCAATACCCGCACTTCTGATTGGTTCACAATCAAAAAGAAAACCAAGATTGTGAAAATATCCATTAATGCGACAAGATTAAGTTTACCGCCAGCTTTAAAGCGCTTGTGGTGCTTTGCAAGACGCTTAGCTCTTGAAGATTGCTTCATGGCTGGCCTCCTGCGGTTGTACTGCTTGCACTTTGCTCAAGGCTATTTTCTGGGGCGTCGCCTAATGAAATAAGCGGAAATAACTCAGCATCCACTAAATTGGCGGCAACCACAGCTTTATATGACCTAACGGTATCCATTGTCGTGACGATGGTTTGGTAATCGACATTGGGCTCAAGCAACAACACGATATCTTTTTTCTCAATGGCTTGTTGTTGAAATGTCAGCTTCAAATCTTGTAAATATACAGATAATGCCTTGAAGTCATAGCCTTCGTCAGTTATTTCAAAACGTTTAAGTAAAATACCCGCAGGGTAGTTAAGGGTTAAGTGATTCGAGGTGATCACCAGCTCAAGTACCTTAGGTTCTTGATCTTCATCAGCTTGCTGAGATTCTGCAGACACAGGTAGTTGCAGATTTAAAATCCGCACTTGTGAAAACACTAAACTAAGCAGCAATACTGGCACTAACACGATCATCAAGTTCATAAACGAAGTGATATCGAGTTCAGCGTCTTCGGTATTGGGGCGACGACGGCGTCTCATAGTATTAGCCTCGATCAGAATCCGTATGCTTATTAAATGACAAAGAGTTAAGTAACTTAATGCCTGCCATTTCAATTGAATCTACAATCGTTGCTGTTTTCGTTTGTAGGGTTGAGTGGAATAAAATCAGTGGGATAGCTGTGATCAAGCCAAATGCTGTGGTGTTCATTGCAACTGAGATACTTGATGATAATAGATTGGCTTTTTCTGCTGGATCGGCACTTGCCACAGCAGAGAATGCCGCGATTAGGCCCATAATGGTACCGAGAAGACCGAGTAAGGTGGCGATATTGGCTAACGTTGCAATAAATGGTGTGCGCTTTTCTAGCCTCAGCATGTATTCCATGATGGTTTCTTCCATCGCATATTCCACATCTTCACGACGATCAGCTTGAGAGATACGAACAATCCCTGATTGGAGGACGTCAAATACTGGCGCTTTATTGTTTTGTGCATGCTGGCTGATGGTTGCAACGTCGCCTTTTTTTAATGCCTCTTTAATCAGTGCAAAGGCTTTTTGATTAGTGCGATGTGCTGAACTTAAATATAACCAGCGTTCAATCGTGATCGCTAAACCTACCACGAGCACTAATGCGATAGGGTAAATGAATGGGCCGCCATTTTGTAAAAATGCAATGATATGGTCGGTAAAACTCATGATATTTTCCTTTTTATTGAGTTGAACGAATAGTTCTTATTAACTCGTCCTAATTGTTTTGAATCGTTAGTTACGTGTTTTCGGGTAAATTTTTATTATTGATTAATCGTTATTGGTCTTACTCTTGTTAAGGCTGAACTCTCTTACTTGTTGTTGAAACTGCTTCGGATGTATCGGGTTAAATTCAGGTAAGGTGACTTGCATGTCAGTATCCTGAATCGCAACGGGATTTGTAATCCCTTGCCAAGGCATGATGTAGAGAACTTTGGGTTGCTCTTGCGTGCCGGTCACCTTGGTTTCAATCAGTACGGGGTTATTGGGCGAGCTAGCAGGTTCGGCCGCATGTGTTTGAATTGCTGATAGGCAAAAAATACAAAACAATCCACCATTACGCAGCATTGAGCTGACAAAGCGCTTGAGTGTTGCTGAAGGAATAAATGTCGACATATTAACTTTCTCCTTCAGGCAAGGTTAAACCTGCACGCTGAATTTTAATTTCTAAGCCTGCCAACCAACGCTGAGCAAGTTGATCATCTGGTTTTAAGCGTAAATAAGATTGGTAATAGTGGCGAGCATCTAGCAATTTGCCTCTATAAAGCTCCAGTAAAACCGCAAGGTTAACTTGCGCTTCTGGGTAATTAGGCCAAATTTCAAGTGCCGTTAAGTAACCTTGTTCAGCTTGTTCAAACTTGCCTTGGGTTTTGGCTATGTTAGCTTTGATTTGATGGGCATAAGGGTTAGTTGGGTTGGCACTAATGGCATTGGCTAAATGTCCGTTAGCTTTATCTAACTGGTTTTGATTGAGGGCAATAATAGCTTGGTTAACATAGGCACCTGACAGTTGTGGTTCTGCGTTAATGATTACAGAAAACATCGCATCCGCTTGTTGCCACTCTTGTTGCTTCATTAACGCTATCGCCTGCTGATATTGCTCTAATACAGAGGCTGGAACGTTTGCCAGCTTTTGCTTAGCCTCTGCTTCATAAGCATTCACTTGGCTTGTTGCTGAGCTTGTTTGTAATGATGACTCTATCGATGCTTGGGCACCATTTGTGGTGTCTACCAGCTCAACTAATGCTGCCGAATCACTTTCTAACTCAGTGATGTTGTCGTTTTGGCTTTCTGCAACTTGAGTGTTGCTACATCCTTGTATTAAAGCAAAAAAGCTTAACCATAGACTTTTTCTAGTCATACAAATAAGCGGCGCTTTAATGAATCGCTTCAATAACATCATGAGTTACCTCCGGTTTGTTATATAAGGCGGGGGATAATTCAGTGAGTGTGGCAAAGCTTTTACCTACCCATTGGTCGTATATATTTTGCCAAGCACGTTGCGAGTTACTGATGTGGATCTCAATCGCTTTTTCTTCAAATGGGTAGGCCAATTCTTCTAACAAGATTTCATATTCTTCTAGTGCCAGTTCATCTAAATCTGATGGGCGCTCAGAGTCCATAACATCGGCCGCCAGTTGACGATACATCTCTGCAAGTTCATAAGTGGCTTGGGGCACATATTGTGCTTGCTGGAAATCTAATACTTGCTGGTAATAGTTAATTGCAAGTTTCATTTCATCTTGTTTACGTTTTAACGTCTTGTTGAGCGGCGCTGTTAGCTTAATGGTTTTAAATGTTTGCTGATGAGCTTTGGCAAGCGAAATTGCAGCAATGGAAGCGATAACGACCTCACGATTGCCAATAGCTATAGCTTGTTGGCGCTGTGTTTTGTCGGCGCTGAGAATTTGGCGATACCAATAGTATTCTTTGTTCGGTTCATTGGATACTTGGTAAAACCCACTCATTTTTAGGCGTACTTCTTGGGCTAAATCAAACGGCTTAGGGTAAGTTCTAGCGTAGGTTCTGAAGGTTAAACGGGCTTTTTCGGTATTGCCTGCCTTTAGGTAATACTCTGCAGCTGTGTACTGGGCTTCACGTTTTAATTCTGTTGAGGGCTGATTAGCAACGATAATCAGCAACTGCTCTGCGGCAAGCTCCCATTCTTCTAATGCTTCGTAAGATTGCGCCAATTTAGCGGGGATCGTGGCGCTAAATTCATGGTTTGGATATCGCTGCTGAAAGGGCACTAAGACCTCAATAGCTTGTTGCCATTTTTGTTGGGAAAGCAAAATATTGGCAGCCTCAAATTGGCCGTTTATCGCATATGGTGACTCTGGCGCTCTGGTACTGATCCGTTTCAAATCCTTAACGGCTAAAGCTGGGTTTTCCGCCTTATTGGCTTGGGCTTGAAAGTAAATACTGGATGCCAATAAATTGCGCATTTCTGTTTTGGCTTTATGCTGCTGTGGCTTTAGATTTGTGCTGGCATTGAGGTAATTCAGGGCGATGTCGTAAGCCGATTCAGCCTGAATATAGTGTGATTGTTGGTACAAACTATGGGCGTAAAGTTGGCTGACAACTTGTACTTGTGTTAATGCAACACTTGATAAGGCTTGCCCGTGACGCAAGTGATTACTGACTTGCGAGTTATCGTAACGAATAAGCCTGCTCTCTGGCTCGTTTCCAGCTTGTTGATTTACCACTAGCGCAGCATGCTCATTTTCTTCGCTGTCATTTTTGTTGCCGATATTGCTATTTGCCTGATTAATCACTTTGTGGCGCAGTAATACAAATTGACTGAACTGGATTAAATCATCAAATTGCTTGGCGTTAAATGCATACTGTGCGCCATCGGTAGCAAGCTCTAACGCGCGTTTATCAAGTGGGTGGTTGGCAATAAATAGCTTATCTAAGCGGGTTCGCTCCGAGATGATGGATTGTCTTTTTGACTGACTTATTGGTGTTATTTCATCGCCTTTTACCACTGACTCATCATGTTGTGACAATATGGCTCGGATGGTCAACGTGGTCGCAAATGCCGCTTTTTGCTGTAAGGCAAGTTGCTCTGCAGGTAGGGCGAGCGCATCTTTTTGTGCATAAGCGATAGCCTCATAACTGATTAAGGCTTGTTTAAATTGCTGCGCTTCATAGTTTGCATCAGCAAATAGATACTCGTCACCGTGAATAGGTTTGGTCAGTAAAGATTGAGCTTGTGGCAACTTAGCAACTTGTAAGTAAACACTTAAAGCACTTGCAGCGGTTTTAAATCCATCTATGCGAGCTTGCCCAGGTGGAAGTTGTTGTGCACTGGCATACAGGCGACGACTGTGCTCGTCACTGAAGGCTAATAAATGCGGTAACACTTCTTGCTGCTGTGCTGTATTAGCATGAGTCCAAAATTGGCTAGATAAGCCATATTGTTCAACGTACTGATTTTTAAGACGGTGCATCGAGGCGAACTTGCCTTGCTGTTGATATAAGTCCAGCAAAGCTAATGAGTAACGCGCAGCCCAAATGTTATTTTTGTCAAATTCAATATAAGTTTGATAAGTCAGCTCTGCGTCATGCTGTAGCTCTTTTTTAAGTAAAAATTTGGCCAAATTATCAAACAGTACATGTTGATATATCGTCAGGTAAGGGGATGACTTTTGTTGGTTTACCAAGTTAAGCAGTGAGCGAGATTGCTCTTGTTGAGACAATGAAATACTCAGTACGCGTTGCGCATCGATAGCCAGATTTTGGTAGCGGCTTGCTAACTTGTTAAATTCAAAACTGGTTTGGGTTAACTGTTCATTATCAGTACTAATTAATTCTTCGTTTGCCGCAATGATGTTATCAAACACCTGCAAAAATCTTGCATCCGCTTCGGGTAATCGATTGAGCTTAAATAGCGCCCAACCCGACATGTAAATACTATTGATGAGATATTTATCATTGTCGTTTGCCGACTCTACTTGCTGATAAGCTTGAATCGCAGCAGGGTAATCTTGCAAGTTGTAATAAATCTCACCACGGCGGAAGTTGAGTTCTGCCCGATATTGAGTATTAGGGTAGCGAGTCAGTAATGACTCCATTTCGATTAAGCTTGCATCTATCTCACCCTGCACATCGAGTGCTTTCGCAAGTTGGTACTGCAAGTGTTCATTCTCGGCTCGATCTGGGTAACGGTTCAGTAATACTTGGTATTCTGCAATAAGCTTATCGAGCTGTTGATCATTGTGTTTTAGCTGAGTTAACGCCAGCTGCTCAGCTTCTTGCGCCGACATGTCAGTCTGCTGACTGGCAACTTCATCAAAGGCTTCGCCAAACATTTGTTCTTCTAAATGTTCTGATTTGATTTGAACTAAGCGATATTCAACATGAGTTCGCACTTCTGGATCTGGCTCTAACGTCAGTAGTTGCTGGTAAATTAATGCTAACTTCGCTTTTCGCTGAGCTTGGCTTAATTGCTGTTTTTCATAGTTTACTTGAGGCTGGCTATTGGCTAAATCAGTCAATGTTGGTCGCTGTTGTTTGCTTGACGTTGGCGACTCATCGGTTAGCTGGCAACCCGCTAGACTGATTAACACTAAGCAACTTACCAATCGTGATACACCAAAGCGTTTAGGAAGCGTTAAGGCCACATTGCTACCAAGGCTTGAAACATTGCTTGTGTCAGAGTTGTTGGCTTGTAAAGCGAGTGGGTTAGTGCGCTGCATAATGCTTCTCCACTTGCTCGAAATGAGCGGTCAATGAACTCAGTGGAGAATGCTCCTGATGGGGCATGAGCTTAGTTGTGTTCAAGTTATCAGAGGTAATAGCTTTGCTCGGTGTTATATCTTGCTGGCTCATTCTTTCCAGTACCGCTGCCATTTCATGGCGTGAAGTCAGCAATAACTGCGTTAGCTTTTGACGTTGATTTTGGGTAAATAGGCGCAGCTTTTGCTGAATCGTTAGCTGTGTTTTGTGACTTGCTTGCTTGATATCACGCGTAATATCTTCGATTTGTTTGGCTAAATTCTGCTGACGGATAGCATACTCAGTGGCGCCTTGTTGAGATTGCGTGACTGATTTAAAGCGAACATATTGAGCGTTTAATGCTTGTAATTGGGTGTCGATGTCTTTTAATAGCTTTTTGTGTTGCCATAAACGTGGCATAAAAGATTGTTGCAGCTGCCAATTCAGCGCGCCTTCTACTCGTGTTAGTCGCAGGAAATCATCTTCTGTGTCACGTGCTGAGCTAATGTTAGCAAGTGCTTTTTTGCTTGATTCAATCCGCTGTAACCATGCTTGTTCGGTACTATTGGCAAACAGTTGCATTTGCTGGAAGGTAATTTCATCGACAGGAACATCGACAGCTTGAATTTGTTTGCTAAGTTGCTGCTTGCGTTCGGTTAGTTGGCTAATAAGGTTTTTATAATCGCTTAATTGCTGTTGAGATAACCTTTTTTCTCTACGCTGCTTATTTAAATCGATAGTCTCAGCGAGCCAGTCACTTTTACGTTGTTGCTGAGTAAGGTTCTGTTCCAATAGGGATAAACTGGCTAATGTCGTAAAGTCATTTTTCAATGCATTGTCTGTTAGCGCTTTTTCAAGCCAAGGCTGCTTTTCGAGTGCTTCAGGACTTAACCCTTGCGGGGTTAATGCGCTTTGCATTATTAGGCTTGTGTTAAAGCGAGTTTCTAGTACTGCTTCAAAAGCGTCTAATTGTGCTAATTGTTCAAGATAAAGTGCTTCTGCGTCTTGGTAGCTTGTTAGACTTTGTTCAAGGCTTTGTTGCTCTCGAACCTGAGCGGCCAGTAATATTGCCGATTGCCAACCCATCAAAGAATAAGGATATTGGCGTTTTAGTAGATCCAATAGCGCTAATGAAATGGGATATTGCTGCAATTGCTGTGCTGAAAATGCATATAAAAATAACGCTGATTCGGTATAAGGGCTCTGTTGGGGAAAGTCTTTTAATTGTGTAAATGCTGCTTGAAATTGACCTTGTTTGACATACGACTGCGCTAATAACAGTTGCGCATAATCATTGATCGCTTGCTGCTGTACTTGCTGATCAGATTCTTGGGCTGTAACGCTTTTTTGGCTGTTTTCGATATTTTCAGCTGTCATTGGAGCGGTAAGTTCTGAAGGCGTTTTTTCAGTGAACAAGCTTTGCCAAAAGCCCGTTTCAGTTTCAGCTAAAGGCATATTTTTTATTGTAATGAGCAGGGTTTCAGCTTGTTGATACTGCTTTTGTTCAATGAAATGCAGCGCTTGGTTTAGCATAACGTAAGCCGATAACGATGAAGAAGCTGACTGGTTATCAGTTGGGTTATCGTGATTGATAGAAGCAGATGCATTAACACCACCCGCAATCTTTGCCATTATGGCAGGCTCGTTAGGCCAATAAGCCAGTTGGTTAAGAATGTGGTATTGCTCAATATAGCTGTTAGGGACTTGGGTAATACGCTGCAACGTTTGCTGAGCTTGGTATGGCTGACCTTGCTCTATTTGCTGCTCTGATAATTGCAATAATGCAACTAACTTGAGTTCAGCGGGTGAAGTATTTTTTTGAGACTGAGAAGAAGTTTGATTGGCTTGGTTTTTGTTGCCAGTTAACGCTTGCTCAATTGCCAATGTTTGCTCAAATGAAGATAAGGTACGAGTCGCTTTTTGATGAAGACCAACTGATACTTGCAGCCCAGCTTCAAACAATTGACTTTTAGCAGTATCGGCATCAAATCGTTGTCGGTTAATGCTGACTTGCCTTAACGCTGCTTGATAATCGCCTTCAAAGTAGTAATACAAGGCTTGGCGATAAAGTTTATTGCGCAGTACTTGGTTTGCTTGAGTCGTGACTTCAGTATTAGCAGTGGTCACAGTGCTTACTTCAGTTGCTGAAACACTGTTGCTGAAACCAATAGCGAATGTCATCAGACACAGTAGCGACAAAAACTTCGTTTTAGCTGGTTTATTTCGCTCTGGATGACGATATTGTTTACTAACATCGCCGGCTTGGGTTCGTTGAAGCACTGGTATCATCTGTTATAAAACCCATTCTTCAACGCTAACATCAGCTCGGTAACTTGATTCGCTGTCTTCAAGCTTTAATTCAACCAAGATGGTTTCATCTGTCTTTTCAAAAGGGTGGTTGACTGCTCTTTGTATCGTGCGTCCTTCTGCATCAATGCCGGTGAATATTGCTGTTAATTGATGCTGGCCAGTTTTTAAATTGCCCATATATAATTTTTGAATGCCGCCTTTTTCAAGCGCGCGGCGCTGACGCTGGGTATATAAAAATCCAGCCACATCTTGGTTATTTATTTTTAGCTCGACGCTATCTAAGGTAAAAAAACGTCCAACATCCACGGAGACAAAGACTGCTATTTGCGTGCTGGCAGGGAAAAGTAAATCTTCTTCTAAAATAAACAAATCACGATTGAGTTGAATGACCTGGCTTTTAATATCTTCAAGTTCGCTACCAATACTGCTTTGCGCTTGTGAGGCATCTGCCGCGACGACTGGCGATACTGAGATACATAAGCTCAAAAAGAGCGCGTACAGTGCTCGTTGAGATAAGCTGAAAAATTGTTGTGTTCGTTTCATATTATTGCCTTGGACGCAGCGTTGAGTTGCGTACTACTAAAAATAAATACTGTAAAAAGCACGAATGACATTGGCTGAAAAGCTATAGAATGGCTCATTACCGACACCACCTTCAGCGGTAGGATCTCTGAAGTTGCTATAGTCAAAGGTAATGTAATCCCATTGCAGGCTGGCCTCTGAGCGGTTATCTCCAAAGGACAGGCTTTCAGGCATTAAATAAGTCACGCCTAAACCTAAGGTTAAGTCATTAAAATCACTAAGCTCTTTATCTCGAGCGAGATAATTCTGGGCATCTTGATAAGGGAACAGATCACTATAAAACTCAGCTTGAGTTTGTTGGTAATAGCGCACTTTAAACTCCAGCTCTAAGTAGTCACCAATCGGGTGACGATAGCCAAGCTCCACATCATTGGCATTGATTTCCCAGCTATCATTAAAGTATCGGTAGTGAAAAAATAGCGCTGCACGATAGGGAAGAAAGTAACTGGCTGACAATTTACTCGAAAAGGAGTTACGGGTTTCAGGGTACACTTCGGATTGATAGCCTACCCCTGATGGGCTGGTAGTATCGATAAAACGTACTGTTCTATATGGGTTATTAAGGTAGCCTTCATCGGCAATTGCTTCAAAATTAAGTTGTGCAGTTAAGTTGCGGGTTAAAATCTGACTGATGCCCGCACGAATTCGATATTGTTGGCTTTGCTCTTCAAATAGGTCATCACCGTTTCGGCGAATTTCATTGTCACCGTATGACACACCGAGACTAAGATTGGTTAAGTCGCCAAAGGTATCTTGCGAAACGTTAATACTAAAAGACTGGGCAAGGTAATCGTCTTCGTCACTTTGCCTAGCATTAAACGTCATTAGGGTTTTGTCATTAAGGTATTCAACACCAATCTGACCTTCATGACGTTTTTCAGTGTAAGGGCTGGCAGTACTGAGAACGTCCACTGACGCAGAAGAAATACTGTCTAGATAATAATAACCTGTGAAAGCTAATGACTCGGACGCCTTCTTTCGCAGCAGCACAGAAGGACCGTCAATTTTCATCCCGCCGCCTTCGTAACTATGATAAAGCGCATCGGCTCTATCTGGCTCTAAAACAGCCGCCCATGATAAGGGGACATTTATGCTAACGAGCAGCAATGTGATTAGCTTACATACTGTAAGGTTCATTATTCTAGTTACAGCCACAACCACCGCCTCCCGTACCTTCAGCGCCTCTTGCTGATTCACGCGCTTCAAGCACATGAGCTACATGCATATTGGCAATTGGGTGGCGACCAAAACGCATAATAGGGTCGGCTAAGTTTTGGCGCTCGTAAGGTTTTACCCAAGGCTCTATATCAAGACTAGAGCAAGCTGAGAGCGTTAATAATGAGCTTAATCCTGCACTTAACATGATGAGCTTTGTCATAGAAGACTTCATAGCGTTACTCTCTGATTAGTTTCTTGATAGCTGCGGCGTACTTTTTCTCATAGCCGTCTTGATAACCTAAGAAGACGTATCGTACGACACCATCACGATCGACCATCACAGTCGTAGGCATAGCTTTCACATCATAGGTTTCTGAAAGGGAGTTAGTTTCATCAAAAAAGATAGCAAAGCTTAAATCTAAGTCTGCTAGGAAGTCTTTACCGGCTTGGTTTTCTTGCTCGACATTAATCCCCCAAACTGCGACACCTAAGTCTTGGTACTTATCTTGTAATTTTTGCAGTACGGGCATTTCTTTACGACAAGGTCCACACCAAGATGCCCAGAAGTTAATTAAGATAATATTGCCACGCTGCTCAGACAGCTTTTGGTTTTCGCCTTGCATATTTTTAAGGGTAAAATCTGGCGCAACTTGCCCGGTTGTCACCGCATTTGCTTGCGCGGTAAGTGCCAGTGTCGCAGCCAATACTAAGCTTTTAAGGCTCTGATTTAATTTAAACATTAATAATCCTTTATTGTTTTTATTCTGTCTTTCACTGCCTGTTATTGTTCGTTACTCAGTTACTCAGTTACTCAGTTACTCAGTTACTCAGTTACTCAGTTGCGCTATGTAAACAATAACCTCAGGTTAAAAGTAAACGGCTATGCCGGTTGCAAAGGTCAAGTTATGAGTCGTTTTACTTGAGCCAGTGATTTGTGTGTCAAAAATGTAGTCACTCATGGCCAGATCCCAAGCAACCCAATCAGTTAAAAATACTCGATAGTTAGCAGTTAAGTTGACAGTAAACTGTTCATCACCAGCAAACTCAGTGCTGCCGCCACCTAATTCAAATGAAAAGACACTGTTGAACACTAAGTCTTCACTGAAAAAGATTTCGCCAGGTAGAAAGTTATACCCAATATTCAGCCCGTAATAGCGCATTTCACGTTCTTCATCTGTCAACAGTGGGGCTGTATTAGCTAGCTTTTCAAAACTGGTATCACCGCCTTCAGCTATGGCGTAACGGGCTTTGACATAAAAGTGTTCACTGATGTGGTAACCTAAATGTGCACTAATCCAAGGGCTATTTTCGAAGTCTTCAATCGACATTAAGCCGCCTTGTAAACCGATCTCGAAATTTTCGGTATCTAATACATCGTCCAACACTTCACGACGCTCAACATCGGCTTTAACACCAACACTGTTTGGGTTTTCTTGAGCTAAGGCTCCAGCGCTGAAACTGAGCCCTAGTGCCAGCAAGCAATAAGTGAATCGGCTTTTCAAAGCGGTTTTAGCACGGCTTGTTATTGTTGTTTTCATTGCTACCTTCATGACGACCTTGGTGTTAATTAATATGTTTAGAAAAATACGCTAAAACCGAGTTGCCAAGATTGCAGTTGCTCATTTTCATCTCGGTCGGTTAATGCCAGAGAAAACTTATATTCAGCCCGTAAAATAAAGTTACGGCCTAAGTGATATTTAAGGCCTGCTGCCGCACTCATTAAGGTGTTTTCACGTGATTGTGAATCTGCAATAACACTGTGAGGGCTAGTATTAATAATGCCACCGCCAACACCAATATATGGGCTAACTACCCATTCAGGAAAAGGATGGCTAATTAACATGGCTTCGAATAAATCACTGTCAGATATACTGCCAAGTGCTTTACCAGCTGATATTTCAGCGCTAAATACAGGGGTAAATACATAGCCGAGTTGGATGGTGTAAAGGTTTGCACCTTCAAAATCGCCGTACATTACCCCGGCTTCCCAATCTCGATTAAGGTATGCATCAGTCCCGAGCTGAGTTTGTTCAACGGCTTGTCCATGTTGACTAAAACCGAACAAATCATCTTCGTGAAACCAACCTTCAACCCCACGTTTGTCACGCACTTTTATCCAAGCCGTTCGCTTGACTAACACGGTCACTTTTTCACTTTGTTCTACCACATGCACTACAGGATAGCCTGCGCTTGGGCCTGAATGTAGCTCGATAAAAGGCACGTCTATGGTCAATGTTGCTGCTGTATTTGTGTCTTGGTATGAATCGACTGTGGTGTCACGTTCAGGAATGGAAGTTGGCTCAGCCGCAAGGGCATAGCAAGGAAGCATCATTGCCATAGACAATAATATTGGGCTTAACCACTTCATGGTAAATGGATAATTAAACATGGTTTCCTTGTTGTAACATCATCATTCCTTTATGTGCTGTTGTCAGTGTTTACTACTCTTGTGTATAAAAAGGGGTGTTGTAATACTGCGCCCCAATATCTATCCACTCAGCGATTAATTTAAGTTCGTCGGCAGACAGCATGTTTTGATGAGTGACATCATTCATGGTGTCAAAAAAGTTGCTGCTAGCGCTTGCGCCGTTAGTTGACATGATGGCTGGCACATTTACTGTCGTCATAACCGGAATTGGGTTACCTTCAGCATCAAGAATAAGCTCACCTTCGCTATCAACTTGATAGACAATATTGCCATCAGCGTCGAGAACCACGACTAAGCGATCGACGATAATGCCATCAATGTCTTCTTGTTCGACATCATTGAAAAACAATTCACGATAGCTAGTAAAATGTGCTGGTTGGTCAGTGGACGGCGTTGCTACTAATTCAAGTTGCCCAGCTGGTACTTGGGCAAGGTTATTGTCATCAACAATGCTATGGCAGCCAGTGCAGGTGTTATCTGCAAGAACAGCTAAGGTCGTTTCATTTATTGCAAGGCGCTGCAAATCCCACAATGGTTGTATATGTTCTTCATAATTAATCTGAATTCGGCAATAAGCATTCCAATTGTTAAAGCACTCACTACCATTTGGCGCTGGTGTAGCAAGGTTTTGGTAGGAATAATCTGTACTGGGATTAACCGTAGACAATGCGGGGTTGGTCCAGCGATCTTCGTAGGTTAAGTTAGCCGATAACTCGGCGATACCATTAACCATCGCATCAGCTTGAGCCATGGTTTGCCCTTGAGTGGGAATGATGTTTTGTGTGGCGTTTGTAAAAGCAGCGCCGCCCGTTGCTCCGGGGTTAATTGATTCAGCTTGCGCATCATAACGGCCGTGGGGTAATTGACTGTTTGCAGTATGACAGCCTTTACATTGTAGTGTTTCACCCGGCTTTAAACTAATCCATTGGCTATGACGGCCACCAATACGTTGACCAGATGCATCCAATACGCTGATAGCCAAAGGAACATTAGCTGGGACTTTAATTTTTACAGAGCCATCAGGTTGTATTGGCGTGTAACCAATAATTTCACGCATTAGCTGATTGCGACTACGACCAAAATCTGTATTAGGAATATCTCTGACTTCATCTGATGGCATAGGCACGCCACGAACTACTTTCAAAAAACGTGCAGGTAGCTCAGTTGCACGTGTTTGGGTTGGATCGCTGAGTTGGCTAATCCCGCCTAAATTGGCACTACTGTCTTGACCGTCAAAGTCATACACACTGCGAATATCAATGGCTGCTGCCAGCTCTTCGTGTAGTTGCGCATCAAGTTCATTGCCGATCACTTTATTGGCTATAAATGTTTTTGGCTGTGAACTCGGTTGCATGACTAAGGCTTCAGTAATCACTTTTCCTTCTTCACTATCAGCGACTAATTGCTGAGTTCCATCGGCATCATTTAATAGCCAAAGCTCGTACAAGGGATCGGCAAGTTCTAGTGTGGGATCCAATAACTGTTCATCAGTTAGCTGCCCGCAAGCACGAATTTGCTCTTCAATCACGACACGGCATAAATCCCAACTTAATAAATAGCGCTGACTATTATCAGGTAGTGGCGTTAAATGGGTTAATCGTCCAGAAGGAGAAAGGTTATCTGAGAAGTTAAAATTAAACTCGAAACTGAATGCTAAATCGTTAATGGCACTATCGTTAGCACCAGACGCAAAGGTTGGCTGTTGGTTATCAGTAAACTCTTCGATATTAATCACCACAGGGCGCTTTTGGTAGCTGGTTTCGTCTTGTGAAGAGAGTAAAAGTAAGATCTCACCATTCGGCAGCTGTTGTGGTTTAACAAATTCGATGAGTTCATCTTGCTGATCGAAGGCTATTTGATGTGAATGCCAGCCAAACATCAACTGATTATCGGTGCCATCAGGGTTCATTTCATACAGGTTTATGCCCTTATTGCCGCCCATATTATCCCAGCGACTGTACAAAATTTTACCGCTTTGCAGCACTAATGGGTGTGTGTCGTGGCTTAAATTAAAACTCAATTGCTCTATACCGCTACCATCGGCATTCATCACATGAATATTGAAGGTTTCATTATCTCGGCTTTCATCTAGGGCGGTGTATTGGGGCTTACCTTCATCTAATAAAATCGCTCTAGATAAACGCTGGCGAGTCGAAGCAAAAATGATGCGGCCGTCAGGTAAAAACGATGCCATGAGATCGTCACCTTGCTCAGCAGTGGTATCGCTGACAATCACTCGTTCAAGAGTTTGTGTTGCAAGTTGATAACGCCAAATATTCCAACTCGGTTGGTCCATTTCATCCGCATCTTCAATTTCAGGCGCTCGAATTGACACTAAAAATTGTTGGCCATCATCTGAAACTGACAAATCTCGAATATCAATAGCCTGGATGGTGTCAGCAGGTGCATCTTCTGGCAGTAAATCAGCAAATAACTGGGCTGATATGTTAGTAACAGGGGAGTCGCTAAAGGCATTTCGTTTGACGAAAAGCTGCGCGCCGGGATTAAACTGAGCAGGGTGGCGAGAATCAAAACTGGCAGATTGAGCACCTTCATCGCCATCTAAAGCGACAAGATCTCGTTGAATATAAATAACAGGGTATTCAACTAAAACAGGATCAGCTTGCTCATCCTTAATGGCTGTATCGGTATTACATCCTGTAAGATAAAAGAAGGCCAGAATGACATAGACGTACTTCCCTGCATAGCCCCAAATTGGCCTCATTTATTACCCTTAATACGTAATTGTTATTATTGTTATCGTTACATAGTAAAAATGTAATAATTCTTGACATTATTGCCGCCTAGTCCCAGTGTTTCAATACTTTTTTAGCAAAAATTATTTTGCCAAGTAAAAAATAAAGTTAACAAAATAAAAACAATAAGCTTTATGATTTTAGAATACTCGATCATTGTCTGCGTTTTTATCTTATTGCTACTAAAGCAATTGTTAGCTAAGAACAAAGACAAGGAGACTGTATGAAGTTGCAACTTTATACGCTTAAAAGTCGGCATTTTTTGAATGGAATTAATGTAATCCAGCTTAAAGTTCAACAAGGTATTACTCTGCTTTTGTTGTCATGCTTGACTGTTTTTTCAGCAAACACCTCTGCTGGTACATTAGAGCAAGCCAAACAGTTACATGACAGAATCGCTGGTGTCCCAGCGTCAGAACAAACACTCAATGAGATGTCTGTATTGCTCAGTGACAGTAAGCCAATTGAAGCGGCTTACATAGCAATGGAAAACCCCGCTTTTTATTCGACTACGCTTAAATTATTTGCCACTCCATGGACCAATATTGACCAAGATAGCTTTGCGCCATTAAATGATTACAGCGCTACTGTGATTGGTGCGGTTCGAGATGATGTGGATTTTAGGCAGTTACTCCAAGCTGATATGGTTTATGTGGGCGATAATAGTCTAAACCTTCCCGCTTATAGCACCCGTGATAATGCTCATTATCAGGCGCTTGAAGATCAATTCATTGATTTAAAGTCAGGCCTAGAGCGAACCAGTCAATCCAGTGTTAACGGCTTACCTAGCGATGCAACAGCCGGGGTGCTTACAAGTCGCGCCGCGGCAAAAGCATTTTTCTATTTAGGCACTAACAGAGCGATGGTGCGCTTTACCTTGATGAATCACCTTTGTAGTGATTTAGAGCCTTTAAAAGATAATACTCGCTCGCCAGACAGAATTCGCCAAGATGTGAGCCGCAGCCCTGGTGGTGATAGCCGGTTATTTATCAATAACTGTTTGGCTTGCCATAGTGGAATGGATCCCCTTGCTCAAGGGTTTGCATATTATCAATATGACTTTGATGTTGAGAGCGACCCTGATGGTGATAGTGGGGCAATTACCTATAACCAAAGCGGTCAAATAGATCCTGACACTGGCATCAGAGTACAGGGGAAATACCATATTAACTCCACCAGTTTCCCCTATGGTTACGTGACAGAAGACGATGAATGGCAAAATTATTGGCGTGAAGGTGTTAACCAAAAGCTTGGGTGGGACGAATCACTCAATGGTAAAGGTTTTGGGGCTAAATCATTAGGCCAAGAGTTTGCTAACAGCCAAGCATTTGCCCAATGCCAAGTTAAAAAAGTATTTAAAACCGTATGTTTAAGAGATGCAGAGTCAACTGAAGACATTAATCAGATTGCTGCTACAACTGCATCTTTTCAACAAAACTCATATCAACTCAAGCGTGTGTTTGCTGAAGTTGGCAATTATTGTATGGGAGAATAACGGTGATATTACCTCATAAAAACCTAACCTTACTCTCTGCTATTTGTTTGCTATTAACTTTATCCGCTTGTGGTGGGGGAGATGTCGAAAGCAATCCACCTCAACAGCAAGATCCTGGCTCTGATGTCTACACAGGTCCTGCGCCCGCTACAGAAGACATTCAAAAATATAAAGTGTCGCTGTGGGATAATATTTCAGGGCAAAATCGATGCGGAGCATGTCATACCGAAGGTAATCAAGCGCCGTATTTCGCCAGTCGAGAAAACGTCAACGACGCCTACGCTGCGACTAACCCATTAGTAGACTTAACAGATCCTGCGGCATCTCGTTTAGTTGAAAAAGTCGCTGGTGGCCATAATTGCTGGTTAGACAGTGATAGTGCCTGCGGTGAAACCATGACTTCATGGATCAAGCTGTGGGCTGATGAGCGAGTCAGCAGCGCCAATACCATTGAGCTGACATCACCAGTCATACGAGAACCAGGAGCCAGTAAAAGCTTTCCCGATGATAGCGGCTTATTTAGTCAGCATGTCTATCCTATCGTAAGCCAGTATTGCAGTGACTGTCATAATGAATCAGCAACGTTTGCCCAGTCGCCATTTTTTGCCAGCAATGACATTAATCAAGCTTATGAATCAGCCAAAAATGTCATCAATATTGATGAGCCAACCCAATCACGTTTAGTGGTTCGTTTGGGTAGCGAGTTTCATAATTGCTGGACTAACTGTCAGGAAAACAGCAATGAAATGCTTGCTGCGATTACAGCAATGAGTGATGCCATTGAAGTCGATGAAATTTCACCTGATATGGTGGTATCAAAGTCATTACGTTTAACTGACGGTATTACCGCATCCAGTGGCGGCCGTTTTGAAACTGATGTGATTGCGCTTTATCAATTTAAGACGGGTGAAGGTGCCATTGCTTATGACACATCTGGCATAGCACCAGAAGCCAATTTATCACTAACAGGTGATGTTGAGTGGCTAGGTAGCTGGGGATTATCTTTTACTAACGGCAAAGCGCAAGCCAGTACCGCTAATAGTAAGAAACTGCATGACCTTATTACCTCAACGGGTGAGTTTTCTATTGAGGCTTGGGTGACTCCAAACAATGTTACCCAAGAAGGCCCAGCAAGAATCGTCACCTATTCTGCAGGTGATGATGCGCGTAACTTCACGTTAGGTCAGACACAATATAACTATGACTTTATGTTGCGCACAGAAAGCTCAACAGTAAACGGTGAGCCTGCGTTAAGTACGCCTGATGCTGATGAAGTGCTACAAGCAACATTGCAGCATGTGGTACTGACCTACAATGCAACTCAAGGGCGACGTATTTATGTTAATGGCAACCTTATTGACGCCGTTGACGAAGATATTGCGCCGCTTGCATCATGGGATGACAGCTTTGCATTAATACTAGGTCGTGAAGCCTCAAACCAACATGTTTGGCAAGGGGATATTCGTTTATTAGCGATTTATAACCGTGTACTCGAGCAAGAACAAATTAGCCAAAACTACGATGTTGGAGTTGGTGAGAAATTTTTCTTACTGTTTTCAGTCAGTCATTTAATTGATTTACCTGAAACCTACGTCATGTTCGAAGTCAGTCAGTTTGATAATTATAGCTACTTATTTACTGGCGCATCACTGGTGAATATTAATGGCACGCCTGTGGCAGACAACTTTGATATGCGCGGGATCCGTCTTGGTATTAACGGCAAAGAAAGCGCTCAGGGCCAAGCATACTCCAATGTTGATTTAACCATAGACAGTGGTCAAGAAATTGCTGAACCAATGCCAATTTCGGCACTCGGCACGATTATTGGCCTTGAAAAAGGTGCCAGCCAAGATGAGTTTTTCTTAACTTTCGAGCAAATCGGTGAGCACGAAAATGTTCGCGTACCGGGTGTTGTCATTACACCAGAAGAACTCCCAGCCAGCACAGAAACATCGCATATTGGTCTACGTAATTTTGCTGAAATTAACCACTCAATGAGTGTACTGACAGGTGTTGCGCAAGATACCGCCAAAGTGTTCACGACTTATGATTTGGTTAAGCGTCAGTTGCCGAGTATTGAAAATATCGACACCTTTATTTCAGCGCAGCAAATGGGGGTAACGCAACTGGCCATTGCCTATTGTGATGTTGCTATTGACGACAACATGATTCGCACGACTTGGTTTCCTGATGTCGACTTTAGCCTTGCACCTGCTGACGCATTAAATGCAGCGCAACGCCCAGCATTGCTTAATCCGATTATTAATCAATTAATGCCGTTGAGTCTTGCAACCCAGCCAGATGCAACTGCTGTGTATGATGAACTGGACTCTTTGGTAAGCCACTTATCAGTTTGTGGTACAAACTGTAATGCAGAGCGCACCCAAACGATTGCTAAAGCCTCTTGTGCTGCAGTGCTTGCTAGTGCTGTTATGTTGATTCAATAGGAGAGTAATAATGATAAAACAGCAGCTGAATATTACTTCTCGTTCAAGATTGAAACTGGTCAATGTAGCAAATGTATTAGCCTGTTCAAAAGGATTTCAACATGACTAAACCAAAGCATCTTCATCCGGATACGCCATTATTGTTTTCTGATCACCGCAAGCCAATGACACGCCGTGAGTTTATCTCAACAGGCTTAGTTAAAGGTGGTCAAGCGGTGGCTGGGCTGTCACTAATGAGCATGTTTGCTAATCCAAACCAAGCTAATGCAGCATTGTCTTCTGATTTAGAAGCACTGCGAGACTCTTGTGGCATTAGTGTTCAAGGCGCAGGCAAAATTCCTTTTATTAGTTTTGATTTAGCGGGTGGAGCCAATATTGCTGGCTCAAACGTACTAGTTGGCGGTGCTGGCGGACAGCAAGATTTCTTATCAACCGCTGGCTATAACAAACTGGGATTACCTGGTGATATGGCGCCATCAATTGCTAACCCTGATGTGGGCATGTCTGATTTTATCAATACGGATTTAGGTTTGGCTTTTCATTCTGACTCTGCATTTTTACGGGGCATATTAGAAAAAGTCTCAGCAGATACGGCATCACGTATAAATGGTGCCGTTATCCCATGTCGCTCTGACAATGACACCGGTAATAACCCGCATAACCCAATGTATGCCATTGCTGCAGCTGGTGCGAATGGTTCACTGATGCCGTTGGTTGGCTCTCGCAGCACAGATTCTGGTGGCAATTCTATGGCGCCGAATAACTTTATTGATTTAAGTATGCGCCCGACTAAGATTGATCGTCCGTCAGATGTGACGGGCTTAGTCGATGTGGGGGACTTATTTAGCTTATTGTCGCAGCGCGATGCCGTCACTGTGATGGAAAGTATTCAGCGTATCAGTGCTCAGAAAATGGCTTCAGTGAATACTCAAGTCACCCGTGACGATGTGATTAAAGATTTAGTCAATTGTGGTTATGTAAAAAGTGCTGATTTAGCAGATAGATTTGGCGATCCTTCAACCTTAAACCCGGTACTCGATCCTGATATTGTAGGCCCGAGCGGCATATTTACCATTAACGAATTTGATTCTGAATCAGAGTTTCAAAAAACCGCATCGATAATGAAGCTAGTGGTTAATGGTTTTTCTGGTGCGGGTACCGTCACTATGGGCGGCTTTGACTATCACACAGGTGAGCGTGGCACAGGTGAGTTACGAGATTTACGAGCGGGTCGTTGTATGGGGGCATGTTTAGAGTACGCAGCCAGACGCAACCAACCATTGATGATGTATGTGTTCAGTGATGGCTCAGTTGCCAGTAACGGCCGCATTGATGAATCAATGGAAGGGCGAGGCAAGGGTGAATGGACAGGTGATAACTCATCAACAGGCGCTTCGTTCTTTTTAGTCTATAACCCTTCAGGTAAACCACAGTTGATGGGGGCTAATGCGGATCAAATGGCACAAAGTCAACAGATTGGTTTTATGCGCTCAGACGCCTCAGTGGATACCGCATCAGCACCATCGGCCAATAACGTTAACTTATTGGTTGATACTGTATTGCTTAACTACATGGCACTACATGGTGAACAAGGTCAGTTTAATACAGTTGCGCCAAGACAAGGTTTGGGGAACAGCACAATGCTGGATTCACTGACAGCGTTTCAACCGATTGTTTGATTGAATTTAAGCTTCGCTTGGATTCGCTACGATTAGTTAACCATATGAAAGTTAAAGCTCAGAGGTTTTCCTCTGAGCTTTTTTTGTTTTGGGGTTTGGTTTTAAGATTAAGATAAAACCAAAATCAGAATCAAGGTCGTGGCGCTTCGCCCCGCAGTTCCGGTGAAATTTAAAAAGCAAAATTTCCAACGGAGAATCATCCAGCTTCAAACTTCATTTTATACCCGCTTCAGCAAGCTACAAAAATCACTAACGCTTACGATGGAGCGTCCCTTCCCCTCGAAAGCTAGCCAGACATCCATGTCTGGACTCACGCGGTTTTTTGCTTACTTCAATTTAATTGCAGTATTCATAGAAAATCAAAATCAGTTTAAAGCTTTTAAATAATGGGTTATGTAACAACAAATGAACTTGCAGGCTCAATAATCTCCGTTGGAAGTGTCCGAATGCGTTGAGCTAATTTGCGTGATGGAGGCTGGACGCCGACATAGCCTCAGTTGAGCCATGGATGGCGAGTCTGAGGCGGTAGTAAATTCGCTCTATAGCATGAGGAGTAACACTTCGTCGGAGCGGCAAGGGATATCGAAAAGGGAAATGCTGTTGTTTCCCTTTCGTCTGGTGTGGGCGAAGCGCCACGACGTTGATCTTAATCCAAACGATGTCTGGAAATAAAGCAATCAAATAGCGCGTCATCGGAATCGAATGATTCCAATTATAGGTGCTCGTTTATCCAACTCAATTCTGATAGAGTTCATATTAATCAATAGCTTTGCATTAGTCAGGCTTAAATATTTGGTTTATTAAAGGTGCACGCGCACTATAAAATTTAGTAATACAAGGATGTGTATGAAGTTAATCGACTATTCTCAATATTCAATTGATGAGTTAATAGAGGTAAAAGGTAACATTGACCCTAAAAGTGAAAATTATGAGTCTTTGTTGAAAGAGTTGGCTAACAGAAAGGAAGAAGTTACAACTCATCAAGTCAAAGAAAAAGAGAAAGAGCTAAATATAGCTGAAAAAAGAGTGCAAATTATTGGCTACTTTCAAGTGATAGCAGCAGTTGCAATTACTGCAATCTATTTTTTGTCAGTATTTGATGGAACAGCTTCCCTATTAAGCACTCTGGTTACGTTAGTTTTAGTTGCGCTAAATATTGTGGCGGGTATAACGGCAATCAAAGAAAAGTATAAGTACTATTGGCTTTCCATTTTCAATCAAGCTCTACAAATTCCTAATATTGCTATTGGAACCATTTCAGCTAAATACTCAGGTCTTGGTGGAGCATATGTTTCAATCAATTTAGCACCTCAAGTTTCCCTTGGTGTTGATGCATCATTGAGTCCAGGTTTTGCTCTTTATCAATATACAGCCCCTATGCAATCACAATTTATCGCTATAGATATCCTGGCAATTATCTTTCTTGGTGCATTGATAACCGTTAGCGAAGTCAAAGGTACTACTGACACTAATGAGCCTCCAACTGAACAATAGTTGAGCTTGATTTATTTGGTTGTGGGGGCAGTCAAATAAATCAATTAATAATTGCTTTTATTTGCGTCATAAGTACATCTTTTAAATTTTACAAATGTGTGGGAGGCACAGTCCAAACTGCTCCCAACTTACCCTTTAATCTAATTCTCTTGTAATCCCTTAGACATATGCAATGTTTGCTGATTATCAATAATAATCGCTTCGTATTCTGGTAGCTGGTTAATCAGCGCCATGCCTTCTTGTAAGCCTTTAACAAACACTGCGGTAGATAGGGCATCAACGTAAGTTGAGTTTTTGCCAATGATAGATACGCTGACCACTTTTCTGGCTGAATCACCGGTTTTGGGGTTAATGATGTGATGGTAGCGTACGCCATCTTCAATAAAGTAACGCTCATAATCCCCTGATGTTGAGATGGACTCATCGCTTAACGGTAATTGCACTGCTGTTTTTTCAGCGGCGCGAGGATGTTTAATCCCCACAAACCAAGGGCGGCCGCGTCTGTCGCCTAATAATCCTGTGTCTCCGCCTGCACTAACAAGGGCATGTTCGACACCAGCGGCTTTGAGTATGGCTAGGCACTGCTTTACTGCGTGACCTTTGGCTATACCGCCTAGATCTATTCTGACATCTTGGTTTTTGAATTTAACGCTAGATTGCTGTTTATCTAATATCACTGCGCGGTAATCAATGGCATCAAGCGCTTGGCTGATGTCGGACTTAGCTGGTTTTTGACCTTGACGATAATCATATTGGTAACCGATAGAAGCGTAGGTGATATCAAATGTGCCTAGGGTTAACTCTGCTATTTGGCGTGAATCAAGCAGTAAATTAAACAGTTCTTGGTTTACCTTAACTGGGGCTATTCCAGCTTGTTGATTAATATGACTCAGTTGACTATTTGGCTTGTAAGGACTCATTAACCTGTCGATGCGGTGCATCTCTTGTTCGACCTTTTCAATAAGCTGGGCTGGCGAGTCTGAGATGCTAGAGTGTTCATTTTGCTCAAGCCAAAACTCGACATGTGCTTGAGTTCCCATGACTTGAAAAGTTTTTTGGTGCCATTGGGCGATTGCATGGGAAGGGAAAGCGAGTGTGATAAAACACAAACTGATAAAGGAGCAGCGCTTGAGCATGGAATTGAATACTTATTGTTAGATATTTTTATAACCAATAGGGTACTGAGTTATGAAGGATTTATCTACAGAGTATTCTGACTCGTGGCTTGAGTCGATTTCTAGCCAATAAAAAACGCACTCAATTGAGTGCGTTTAATCTATCCTGTTTCACTATTGCTAGTGAGTTAGAATATTAGTGACGGAACATTGCAGAGATAGACTCTTCGTTGCTTACGCGACGAATCGCTTCAGCCAGTACCGCTGACATAGTCAGTTGGGTCACTTTTTCCACTTTTAACATTTCTGGGCTTAATGGCACAGTGTCAGTCACAATCACTTCATCAATCACAGATTCTGCAATGTTAGCTGCTGCGTTACCAGAAAATACTGGGTGAGTTGCGTAAGCAAAAACACGGTTTGCGCCATGTTCTTTTAATGCTTCAGCAGCTTTACATAAAGTACCGCCAGTATCGATCATGTCATCAACGATGATACAGTCACGGCCTTGTACGTCACCAATAATATGCATTACTTGTGCAACGTTCGCTTGTGGGCGACGCTTATCGATAATGGCTAAGTCAGAGTCATCAAGCAGTTTAGCTACGGCGCGAGCACGTACTACACCACCAATGTCTGGAGAAACCACAACTGGGTTATCAAGTTCTTTACCTAACATGTCTTCTAGTAGCACTGGGCTACCAAACACGTTATCAACAGGCACATCAAAGAAACCTTGAATTTGCTCTGCGTGTAAATCACAAGTCAGTACGCGGTCAACACCAACACTTGAAAGGAAGTCTGCAACTACTTTTGCTGTAATTGGTACACGAGCACTACGTACACGACGGTCTTGACGAGCGTAACCGAAGTAAGGAATAACGGCTGTGATACGGCCAGCTGATGCACGGCGTAACGCGTCAACCATAACGATAAGTTCCATTAGGTTGTCGTTAGTCGGTGCACAAGTAGACTGAATGATGAATACATCAGCACCACGTACGTTTTCATTGATTTGAACACTGATTTCACCGTCGCTGAAACGGCCTACTACTGCATCGCCAAGTTTGCAAAATAAACGGTCGGCTATTTTTTTGGCTAGTTTAGGGGTAGCGTTACCAGCAAAGAGCTTGATATCGGGCACTTTATGAACCTCAGGTGTTGGCTTGAATGTTAGTGGCTAAAAATGTTGATAAATGACTGTGAACTGAACAGTAAACATTATCGTAATACACTTTTAGAAATATTTTAGCTTTGGCTTAATCGGGTCACTAAAGGTGACTGATTCAAGCCTTTAGCAACAAAACCTTGCATAGATTTAGGCAGTTTTGCCAGAGCATCTAACGCTGTTTGTTGCTGTTCGAACTCACCGAAGACGCATGCGCCAGTTCCGGTCATTCTTGACGGCGCATATTCTACCAGCCAGCTCAATGCATTGGCAACTTGAGGGTGCTTTTCTGCGACCAACTTCTGACAATCATTTGACCAATTTTTCTGCATTAATGTATCAATAGCTAATTTAGGGGTGTTACGAGGTAACAATGGATCTTGGAAAATAGCTTGAGTAGATACATGTACATCAGGGACGATAACTAAATAATAGAATTCAGTGGGTTCGACAGGTAATAGTTGCTCGCCAACACCTTCGGCGAAAGCTGAAAAACCATTAATAAAAACAGGGACATCCGCGCCCAGCTTTAGACCAATTTTAGCTAAAGTTTGTTGCGTTAAATTTAAATTCCACAGCTTGTTTAAGGCTATTAATGTGGTTGCGGCATCGGAAGAACCGCCTCCTAAACCACCACCCATTGGCAAGTTTTTACGTAACCAAATTTCTGCACCGCCTTGATAATTGCAATATTCTTGTAAAGATTTTGCGGCTTTTAGAATTAAGTTATCTTTTTCTGCGACAACTTTAGATAATTCTGAATGTAACTTAAGTGTTTTATTTTCGGTCGGTAAAAAATCCAAAAAGTCACATTGATCGATAAACTGAAATAATGTCTGCAATTCATGGTAACTATCAGCTCGTTGACCAGTAATGTGCAGAAAAAGGTTTAACTTTGCAGGTGCTGGCCAGTTTGCAGAAATTGCAGCTTGAGTATCATGAGTGTTCAAGGTCGCTGTGGTCATAGAAGTGCTTCTTTATTTAATAGTAATAAGTTAACGAGTAATAAATGGACAATCATTAGCTATCGACTTTAGTGACTTAATTGTTGGTGAAATTAAAGGTTGTCAGTTATGGGCGTTAAAGCTTGCCATTGATTAATCTGAATTTTAATTTGCACGTCAGCTCGGTCTATCTGTAATAACCTAGGTACACTAGCGCCGCTTTGCTGCTGATAGCTGATGAACTTCACTTGCCAGTCTTCACCCATATCTTTGCTGGTAAAGGCTTTTATTGTGCCGTCCGAGTTATATTCTAAAACCTCATCGTCTGGAGTTACTTGCCCGGTAATCCATAACGGCAGTTTGTTGAGTGGTATTTGCATGCCACTGACTCGCGAGATAAGTTGTTGCGGGTCTCTATCGGTATAGGTTTTACCTTGAACATCGATACTAGTAAGGCCGTATTGAGAAGTCAGTGACAAGACGGTAGTGCCAATAACAGTAGTGAGCTTTAAGTCATCATGAGGTTGGTTAAAAGTATTGTCGTGAAACCAAAATAAATTAGTGCTGAATTTATCGGCATTCGAGCGAAATGCCAGTTTACCTTGAATCTCCCAGGCGTTTGCTTCACTAGCTTGACTGACGTCAATATCGGTGAGCTTATGGGGAGGTTTAACTGAACACGCTGCCAAAAAAAGACAACAAAGTAGCATCACGCGCTGTAGGGAAGATGTTAAATATCGCAAAAGATTTCGCTACCTATATATAGTGGTACTTTATGATACTGACCTAAGCGACTATTGTAAAAATGCTTTTTGATTTTTGCATTTTTATTAGCCAATAGAAGTAAATATAGTAAGAAAGCTTTGCTTGTTAAGTGTTTATAGGCATCATAAAGTTTAAATGAATGGGTCTACTTTCCTATCTTTTTGTTAACAAGATAGAATTTTTAGAAAAAATATAGACAATTATTCGGTTTTGTTAAGCCAATTGTGTTTTTAGTTTTGGCAATTAAGTAGAATAGCCTAATTAATGATCCCGCGAAGAACTTAAAACGAGTCACATGAGCCTAGTAGCAATCGGAATAAATCATAAAACCGCCACGGTCGACCTTCGTGAGAAAGTCGCCTTTTCGCCTGACAAAATTCATGACGCCATGAAGAGTCTGGCCAGCCGCACCAGCTCTGGTGAAGCCGTGATCGTGTCGACATGTAATCGCACCGAACTCTATTGTAATAATGGATCTAAAGCAGACATTATCGAGTGGCTTGAGGATTACCATAGCTTGACGCATGAAGAGCTAATGCCATGTATCTACAGCTATGAGAACCAAGAGTGCGTAAAACATTTAATGCGCGTGTCTTCTGGACTTGATTCACTGGTATTAGGTGAGCCGCAAATTTTAGGTCAAGTGAAGCAAGCTTTCGTTAAAGCCAAAGAAGCGGGCACCACAGCGGTCACTATCGACCGTTTGTTTCAAAATACCTTCTCTGTTGCGAAAAAAGTGCGCACCGAAACTGAAATCGGCGCCGCAGCTGTGTCAGTTGCATTTGCCGCTGTTAGCATGGCCAAACATATTTTCTCGTCACTAAGCACAACTAACGTATTGTTGATTGGCGCTGGTGAAACTATCGAATTGGTTGCTAAGCATTTAAAAGACAATGAAGTCGCTGGCATTGTGGTTGCTAATCGTACGGTTGAGCGTGCTCAAGCCATGTGTGAAGAGTTTGATGCCACAGCAATTACACTGCAAGAGATACCTGACTATCTACCTAAAGCCGATATCGTGATATCCTCTACCGCCAGTCCATTACCTATATTAGGTAAAGGCATGGTTGAAAAGGCGCTGAAACAACGCCGTCATCAACCAATGTTATTAGTTGATATTGCCGTTCCACGAGATATTGAAGCAGAAGTTGGCGAATTAGACGATGCTTTCCTCTATACTGTGGACGATTTGCACAGCATCATTGAACAGAACATGGCTTCACGTAAAGAAGCCGCCGAGCAGGCAGAGATAATTGCCGATGAGCAAGCCCATGTATTTATGGAATGGGTGAGATCGTTAGAGTCTGTAGATAGTATTCGAGAATACCGTAGCCAAAGTTTGGCAATTAAAGATGAATTAGTAGAACGCGCCTTGAATAAATTGACTCAAGGTGGTGACAATGAACAAGTGATTTTAGAGCTAGCGAACCGCCTAACCAATCGCCTTATTCATGCGCCAACACAAGCGTTAACTTCTGCTAGTCGTCAAGGAGACTTGAATACCTTAGGCCAATTACGCGTCACGCTTGGTTTAGATAAAACTTAAGGTAACAACGTTAAATGAAAGAGTCGGTTATTCGCAAGCTGGAAGGCTTGCTTGAACGTAATGAAGAAGTGTTAGCATTACTCAGTGATGCACAAGTTATTGCGGATCAAGACCGCTTTCGCACCTTATCAAAAGAATTTTCTCAGCTTGAAGACATCGTAAAAAGCTTCACTTCGTTCCAAGAGGCGCAAGAGAACCTTGAGTCTGCTAACGAAATGTTAGCTGAAGACGACGCTGAAATGCGCGAAATGGCGCAAGAAGAAATTAAAGAAGCAAAATCAGAAATTGCACGTCTTGAAGACGAATTGCAGATTTTACTGCTGCCTAAAGATCCTAACGATGATCGTAATGCCTTTATCGAAATTCGCGCAGGTGCGGGTGGTGATGAAGCCGCGATTTTTGCGGGTGACTTATTCCGTATGTATTCACGTTACTGCGAGTCGAACAAGTGGCAAATGGAAGTCATGAACGCGAACGAAGGCGAGCATGGTGGATTTAAAGAGCTGATTGTTCAAGTGAGCGGTGAAGGTGTTTACGGCAAGCTTAAGTTTGAGTCAGGTGGACACCGTGTTCAACGTGTACCAGAAACTGAATCACAAGGTCGCGTACATACCTCTGCAGTTACTGTTGTGGTATTGCCTGAAGTGCCAGAAGCTGAACAAATTTCAATTAATCCAGCAGACTTGAAAGTGGATACCTTCCGCGCATCAGGTGCCGGTGGTCAGCACGTCAACAAAACCGATTCCGCAATCCGTATTACTCACGTACCTTCAGGTATTGTGGTGGAATGTCAGGATCAGCGCTCGCAGCATAAGAACCGTGCCCAAGCAATGAGTGTTCTTTCTGCTCGCCTGCAAGCTGTTGAAGATGAGAAACGCCGTAGTGAAGAAGAATCTACTCGTCGTAACTTAGTGGCAAGTGGCGATCGCTCTGAACGTATTCGTACTTATAACTTCCCTCAGGGGCGTATGAGCGAACACCGCATTAATTTAACGCTTTACCGCTTAAATGAAATTATGGAAGGCGATTTAAACTCCATCATTGAGCCATTGATGCAAGAAGAACAAGCTGATCTGCTTGCAGCATTAGCTGACGATTAATTTCAAAAACTTTTTTAATAGCTAGTTTTAATAGCTAGTTTCAATAGCTAGTTTCAATAGCTAGTTTTAATAGCTAGTTTTAATAGCTAGTTTCAATGGCTATTAAAATGACTAAGGAACGACGTTGCCACAGTCTTCTTTTTCTACCATTGCGGAATCTTTGCAATGGGCTTATAGCCAGTTGGTCGACTCATCTGAGTCGGCTAATATTGATGCAGAAGCCTTGCTTCTGCATTGTCTTAATAAGCAGCGCAGTTATCTCTACACTTGGCCTGAAAAGGTACTCACTGCTGACCAATTTAAATCGTTTCAAACCATGATTGAAAAGCGTAAGCAGGGCATGCCTGTTGCTCATATTATTGGTGAACGTGAGTTTTGGTCTCTGCCATTTATTGTTAATGCCACCACACTTATTCCACGCCCTGATACAGAAATATTAGTCGAAACAGCACTTAATTTGCCGTTAGATAACAATGCAAAAGTATTGGATTTAGGTACAGGAACCGGCGCTATTGCCTTGTCTTTAGCCTCTGAACGTCCTGAGTGGCAGATGACAGCCATCGACAAAGTAGATGATGCGGTTGAATTAGCAAAAGCCAATCGTGAAAACTTAAATCTTGCTCATGTTGAAATACTACAATCTGACTGGTTCAGTGCTGTAGAACATCAAGATTTTAATTTGATTGTGTCCAACCCTCCTTATATTGATGAAACCGATGTGCATCTTGATTTAGGTGATGTTCGTTTTGAGCCATCAAGTGCTTTAACAGCCGCAGAACAAGGTTTTGCTGATTTATTTCATATTGCCCAACACGCGACTAAACATTTATCTCAAGGTGGATACTTGTTGTTAGAACATGGTTTTGAGCAAGCGTTAGTGGTTAGGCAAAAACTGATTGAGCTTGGGTATGACAATGTGGCTACAGTGCGTGACTTTGGCAGCAATGACCGCTGCACACTAGGACAATGGCAAGGCACATTAAAAGACTAGTTACACAACATTCACCTTTGTAAAATCAGTGTTTTTCTTAAAATTGCTATAGAGCCGCTTGATCGAGTAAACTAGCGGCCATTTTATCTGTAGCTCAAAGAGAAAAACAATAATGGAAACCTTTTACAGTTTATATCCTGCTGTTAAGCACACGCACTTAACTTTCATCTTTTTAAGTGTGGTATTCTTTATTACTCGCTTTGTACTGCATATGCGTCAATCTCCAGTGATGGACAAGAAGTTTATTAAGATTGCACCGCATGTAATTGATACCTTCTTATTATTGTCAGGACTGACATTGTGCTTCATGATCAAGCAGTATCCTTTTGTGGATGCGTGGATGACAGAGAAGTTACTTGCAGTACTTGCTTACATCGGTTTAGGTGTAATGGCACTGAAAGGTGACCGCAATAAATTCTTCAAAATCTTTGCCTTTTTAGGCGCTATTGGATGGCTCGTATTGGCTGCCAGGCTGGCTCATTTTAAACAAGTTGTATTAATGGGTTAATAGAGTTTCATGGCTAAACATCAAATGAATGATGCAGTGAAGATCCCAGACACTGCATTCGAAATTACGCAGCATTTAGGTTTTTCTCAAGAGAAAAAAGCGTTATGGGCTTGGTATGAAATTGCTGGGTCGGTAATGAGCTTGCATGTTGAGGATCCACAGCAACGCTTTGACGGTTTGCTTCGTTGGTTTTATACCGACTTAGGCTTTTGTGCACGTGAAGATTACTTCAGTGTTGAAGCCGCCGATTTAGGTCGTTGCATTATGAGTCGTCAAGGCAATAGCACCACATTGGCGACTGTGATGATCTTACTGGCTAAGCAGCTTGATATTACCCTTGATGCGGTATTACTACCGGGACAAACGGTTGTGCGTTCGCGCATTAACGACAGCATCGTTTATATCGATCCGTTAACAGGGCAAGAATTAACCCGTCGCCAGCTGCATCTTTTAGTGCGCGGTGAGTTGGGTAACTCGGCATTGTTAAAGCCAAAGTACCTCAAAACGGCATCATTAAAACGCTTAATTACTCGCATGATCCATGAGCTAAAAGCAGGTTGTATTGTCACTCATCAATTTGAGCAGGCAATGGAGTGTTGTAACTTGTTACTGCAATGGCATCCTGACGACGTTAATTTAAATCGTGAACGTGCTTTTATAGCTCAGCAATTAGGTTGTATTAAAGTGGCGATTTCTGATTTACAGCATTTTATTGATAGCAGTCCTCATGATCCTGTGACTGAAATTGTCAAAATGCAGTTGAAGGAACTTAGCGACCAACCGCAGACTTACCACTAATTTGATTTAGTTTATTAAACAATTCAGGCTCATTTTATGGGCCTGAATTTTTTATTATGACTTGTTTGAATTTTATCAGTGAGGGTGTTCAAGCAAATAAAAGATAACTGCTGCCTATCGAGACAATTTCGATTACATTACCATGTTAAATTTAAAAATGACCAAAAAGTCATAACAATAAGTACTGCTAAAAGTACAAAACAACAATAAAAATAATTCACTTTGACATGCATTCACAAGGAAGATTTTAATGACATCCAGTCCTATGGTCACTAATGATGCTACTGCATTAGGCCTACTAGCCGTAATTCTCGGTTTCGTTTTTTACACCAGTTCTTCACCACATCCATTTTGGCAAAAATTCTATAAATTTATACCTGCATTATTGCTGTGTTACTTCTTGCCGTCATTGCTCAATACATTTGGGATAGTTGATGGGGATACTTCTAAACTTTATTACGTGGCATCGCGCTATCTATTGCCAGCATGTTTAGTGTTACTGATTTTAAGTGTCGACTTAAAAGCCATTTTAAGTTTAGGCCCTAAAGCGATTGTGATGTTTTTAACTGGCACCGTAGGCATAGTGATTGGTGGCCCCATCGCGCTGTTAATTATTTCAGCTATCAATCCTGATGTATTAGGTGGAAACGGCCCTGATGCCGTTTGGCGTGGTATGACAACTCTTGCGGGAAGTTGGATTGGTGGCGGCGCGAATCAAGCCTCGATGAAAGAGATCTATGAAGCTGGTGGTAGTATCTTCTCGGTGATGGTGACTGTAGATGTCATCGTTGCCAACATTTGGATGGCTGTGCTGTTATTAATGGCATCACGAGCAAAACAAATCGATGCTAAAACTGGTGCAGATACCACTGCATTAGAAGCATTAAAAGCGAAAGTTGAAAAGTATCATGCTGAGCATGCGCGCATTCCTTCGCTACGTGATTTAATGCTGATTGTGGCTATTGGTTTTGGTGTTACTGGCCTTGCACATTTTGCAGCAGACTTTTTAGGGCCGTTTTTTGAAACGAATTACCCTTGGACACGAGATTACAGCCTAACCTCAAAGTTCTTCTGGTTAGTGGTACTGGTGACCTCAATTGGTCTCGCGTTATCATTTAGTCCGGTAAAACAATTAGAAGCTGCTGGCGCATCGAAAGTGGCTTCGGCATTTTTATATATCTTAGTGGCAACCATTGGCCTTCATATGGATGTCTCAAAGCTCGCTGACGAGCAAAACCTTTGGTACTTTGCTATTGGTATCATTTGGATGATTGTTCATGCGAGCTTTATGCTGATTGTCGCTAAACTAATTAAGGCACCGTTATTTTATATGGCTGTTGGTAGCCAAGCCAATGTTGGCGGCGCAGCTTCTGCACCAGTGGTTGCGGCAGCATTCCACCCAGCGTTAGCCCCGGTAGGCGTGTTATTGGCCGTATTAGGTTATGCTGTAGGTACATATATGGCGTGGTTATGTGGCCAGTTGCTACAAATTATTGCTGTTTAGCCCCGTTTTTATGTCGCGTTAAGTGGTTAACGCGACGATATTGATAAAAGAGAAATGACTATGGAACAAAAAATCATTGGTTTGAACGAACTTGAAATTGCAAATGACAAACCGTTTGTTTTATTTGGCGGCATGAACGTGCTTGAGTCTCGTGATCTAGCCATGTCGATTGCCGAGCATTATGTTGAAGTAACGCAAAAGCTAGGCATTCCGTATGTATTTAAAGCCTCTTTTGATAAAGCTAATCGCTCATCGGTTAATTCATACCGTGGCCCAGGCATGGAAGAAGGCTTGAAGATTTTTGAAGAAATTAAATCAACCTTCAATGTACCAATCATCACAGATGTTCACGAAATCCACCAATGTCAGCCAGTGGCTGATGTAGTTGATATTATCCAACTACCTGCATTTCTAGCGCGTCAAACTGACTTGGTTGTAGCTATGGCGGCGACAGGCTCAATCATTAACGTGAAAAAGCCGCAGTTTTTAGCACCGCATGAAATGCGTCATATCATTAAAAAGTTTAATGAAGCCGGTAACGACAACATCATTCTTTGTGAGCGTGGTTCAAGCTTTGGTTATAACAACCTTGTTGTTGATATGCTCGGTATGGATGAAATGAAGCAGTCGGGTTACCCAGTAATCTTTGATGCAACGCATGCACTGCAGCGTCCAGGTGGACGTACAGATAGCGCTGGTGGACGTCGCGCACAGGCTACAGAACTTGCCCGTAGTGGCATGGCGTTAGGTTTGGCTGGTTTGTTCATTGAAGCGCATCCAGATCCTGATAACGCTAAGTGTGATGGCCCATGTGCATTACCGCTAAATCAGTTAGAAAATTACTTAACCCAAATGAAAGCGGTAGACGACTTAGTTAAATCGTTTGACCCAATTGATACCAGTAAGTAGTTTATCGTTCTCAATAAAAAGCCCAACTTAATGTTGGGCTTTTTTGTTGCTGCTTATCAAGCATTCAGTAAGTTAGTTTTTATTGTCTGCAGTTTCTGTAATCGCATCATCTTGATTAACTTTTTCGCTCTCCTGAGACGGCGGCGGATATCGCTGTAACAAACTAATGAGTAGCAACACTGGAAAGCCGATTAAACTGGCCGCAATAAAGAAGTTAACGTAGCCATAGGCATTAACATAAACCCCGGAAAAACCGGCGATAAATTTAGGGAATAGCAGCATGATGGAAGATAACAATGCATATTGACTGGCGCTATAACCACTGCTGGTAAGGCTGGATAAATAAGCGATAAACGCTGCGGTGGCGATCCCCGCGCTAAAGTTGTCCACCGAAATTGCGAAGGTTAAGAACGGCACGTTGTAGCCAATATAGGCTTGCCAAGCAAATAATAAATTAGTGACAGCAACCAAGAGTGCACCAACAAACAGAATTTTCATGGTGCCGTAGCGCATGATTAAAATCCCGCCAGCTCCAGCTCCTAACAAGGTCATGATTAAGCCATAGACCTTACTTAAAAAAGCGATTTCTTCTTTACTAAACCCCATATCAACATAAAACACATTGGCCATGATCCCCATGACAATATCGGAAATGCGGTAGCAAGAAATCAGCAGTAAAATCAGGATGGCTGACTTGCCGTAACGCTTAAAAAAATCAACGAAAGGCAAGACACTCGCGCTATATAACCACGCCATTGCGCTGGCAACTTTAGTGGGGTATTTTTCTGCAAACTTTGCTTTGAGTTGACGCTCTTTTTCATCTGCATCTTTGGTATCAACTTCGGGCTCTTTACTAAAAAAGGTGGTGATGAGTCCAATAGACATTAGCATGGCCATGGCTAGGTAGGCGGTTTGCCATGCTTCTAAGTTGTACTCGGTATTACCAGGGTCGACCCAAGCGGCAATGGTTAATGCCCCAGCTGTTGCGACAATCATCGCGCCGCGGTAGCCCACTTGGTATGCCGCAGCGAGTGCCGCTTGCATGTCTTGAGGGGCAGATTCTATTCGAAAAGCATCGATGACAATATCTTGGGTGGCTGAAGCAAAAGCCAGAATAAGTGCAAATATCGCAAGTTGCTCTAAATCGACTAACGGATCACTTTGGGCCATGCCTAAAATGGCCGCGACCAGTCCAAGCTGGGCGAATATCATCCAGCCACGTCGACGACCGAACAAGCGCGTAAATATGGGTAAGGACATGCGATCGACAAGAGGAGACCATGCCCATTTAAAGGCGTAAGTTAATGCAATCCAACTGAAGTAACCGATAGCGGCTCGATCGACTCCCGCTTCACGAAGCCAGAAGCTCAACGTTGAGAAAACTAACATAAGTGGCAGGCCTGCAGAAAAGCCCAGTAATAACATGATGAGTACACGTTTGTGATAATAAACAGATAAGGCTTCACGGGTACGAATTAGCAGTTCTGACATTGAGGCAACTGATTGAAGGAGAATGGCTCTAGCTTATGTCGCGTAGCTGATTGGTTCAAGCCATTCTGATTGGAAATTTAATCGAGTGTTAAACAAAAGCATTGTAATTGAACATATGGGTCAAACTGTGGGCCTGATCCCGATACATCCGTGGGGGATATCGCCGCCAATATTGATGTAATCACAACAGTCATGTATTTGTTGTCTGAGGTATTGGTTACCTCTAATGACAATATCTGGCCATTCATCAAAACAGTGGAGTAAGTGCCAAAATACCTTTTCTGTGTCTGTGGGTGAAGGGGAGTTATCGCTAGTGTCTACACTGATACTTTGCCATTCCTCTAGTACATCCCACATGTATAGTTTGATTTCTTTATGCTCCAATTGGTTATCTAAAAATGCCTTACCATAATAGGCCAATTGCGGCGCTTTGGTTTCTATGAAGTCATTTGGGGTCATTGATGACATCCTTTTTTATTGCTTTCCATTGACTAAGACGGAACTAAAATTAACTGAAATTATTTATCGAATAAGACAAGGTTAATAAGCTGCGGGTGGTTCATCATTCGATAAATAATGCTCTAAACACGAAAAGCCGCAACTTAAAGGTAAATTAAGTATAGTCAGGATTGTGGAATAATTACTCAAGTTTACAAAGTAAGAGCAAATTTAGAGGCTTTAACTAGTCTTGAAAGTAACAGCGCCACAAATAGCTAAAAAAGTGGAATGAAATCAATATTTCACTCCACTTTTAAATTTAATTTGTGCTGTAGCCAAAAAATGTAAATTTAAATAATTTACATTTATCTGTTTTCTAGGCTTGTTATTTGGCTTTGTTTATTGAGCTTGTCGTACTACTAATTGTTAAACTGCGAGTTGATTATTTGGCAAGAAGCGTTGCTTTGTTTAACAGGATTTCTTTAACCGGAAAATCAGGCCAATTAAGGTGGTCATTATGCTGAGTTGGCACATATGACATCGCTTCTAACACTGCCATGCCTTCGACTACTTCACCAAATACGGCATAACCCCAACGACGTTTTGATGGGTTGAGGTTTTTGTTGTCATCGACATTAAAATAGAACTGACGTGTTGCTGAATGTGGGTCATTATCACGCGCCATGGCAATGGTCCCCATACTATTGGATAAGCCATTCCCTGATTCATTAAACAGAGGGTCCATTGATTCACGTTCTTCTAGCTCTGGATTTAATCCACCACCTTGAACCACAAAATCAGCAATTACGCGATGAAAAATCGTGTTGTCATATTCACCTTTCACTACATAAGTCAGAAAGTTATCGACAGTCAGAGGGGCACGTGTTCGGTCCAATTCAACGATGATTTTTCCCATAGTCGTATCAAACTCGACTTTTGGGTAAAGGGTATTTGGTTGAATATCGACGGCGGCATTGGCCATCATTGACGAAAATAACAATACACTGGTTACAATCCGTTTAAACATAAGGTTTTCCTAATCTATTGTATATGGTTGATGACTATTTGTTTCTGTTCTATGGCCGCTTAAACTCACCGAAATGAATTAACCTTGCAAAAAATGATGTAACTCAGGGTCATTAATGATTTTAGTAGTGAGTTCATCAATCAACTTATTCATATCAAGTTCTAAGGTGGCAAAGTCTGGACTAAAGGGGCCTTTTAATAAGCCTTTACCGTTATAAATTTTAGTGAATTCTTGGGTTTGATTTTTAGCAATGACATTGATGGTTAAATCTGTTTTTGCTTCGAAGCCAAAAGTCGACTCAGTGACATCCGTTAAAAGATAATCTAACTGGAACTCAACAGTGTTACTGGCAGCTGGATCCACTTGGTATCCTGCATTACTCATCGACTTTTTAAATACGCTATCAAGTTGTTGTCTGATAGGTTCGCTTGGGCTGACAAGCTGCGCTGCTTCATCACCTTTGTTAAAACGGACGATAAAATTTGCTTTACGCACATCAATAGTACTGACAGCGACAGTATCATAGCGATCTATTTTATTAACGACGTTAGGCACATTTGGGTTAAGTGCAATATGAGTCGGAGTATGGCTAGCACAAGCTGATAAAAATAACGCGGAACACAAGAATAATGGCAATGATTTCATAGCTAAAGACAATAAAAAATGGTGCGCTCAGAATAACAGATTTCTATTACCTTTCCAGTCCCAATAACTGAGTTAATTAGTTGGTCGAAATATAGTGATTAGCCTGCAAAAGGTATAGATGTTCGGCTTGATTTTTAATTTTAATTGAACACTATGCGTTGACATATGTTGATAATTTATCCACGTTAGAGTTAGAACTTTAAAGTAAACGGATTCAGCTTTAGGCAATCAAGTTGAATTTCAGCGGTTTATTTATATTGTTCTCTCTAATGAGTATGACGATTAACGACAAAAACATGGAAGCAGTATGTCATTGAATCATTTACAACTTGCGCCAGACAAGCTAATGAACTCTGAAGGTCAGCCAATTTATGGACACTTTGATGGTGTAGTAAGTGACTTAGCAATAAAGCAGTTTAACTATTTCAATGAGATGGATAAGCCTTGCTCTTGGTTTGCTAAGTATTTCGACTATAAGCAATTTCAATTTATCAATATCACCACACCGAGATACATTATCGGTGTAGCCATTGCTGATATCCGCTATGTGGGCAGTAGCTTTTGTTATTTGTACGATATTGAAAAGAATAAACTAACTGAAACGCAGGCATTAAAGCCATTATCTTGGGGGATGTCTGTTTCTCATTCGCCACAGCAGGGTAAAGCACAAATAAAACATCGCCAAGGTAAAATCGAGTTCTCGATTAAAGACTCACAATGGCAGCTAAGTATTAAGACAGATGACATTAAGGCAGAGCTGGAGTTGTCGCCGCCGCCATTAAGTTTACCCATGAGTTTGTGTACACCAACAGGTTACAGCGGTTGGACTTATACTCAAAAGCACAATGGTCTCAAAGTTAACGGCAGTTTAATAATAAAAGATGAGCCTCAACCCCTTAACGCAGCCCTTGGAGGTTATGACTTTTCTGCAGGTTATATGCGCCGTGAAACAAGCTGGCGCTGGGCGTCGATAAACACACATGTTGAAGCGGGTGTTTTAGGCTTAAACCTTGCGGCAGGTGTTAACGAAACGGGCGCCACTGAAAATGTATTATGGATTAATGGTGAGCGCCATTTATTGCCTAGTGTGAAATTCGACTTTAACCGCCATTTGAGCAATGACTATTGGCACATTAGTGCTGGTTTTGGTGAAGACCCAACTACTGGCGAAATTGATTTAACGTTTAAAGCGCTAAATTGTCGCAGTGAGAAGCTTAATTTGGGTTTCTTAAAGAGTAACTTTAGACAATATATTGGATATTTTAGCGGTCATATTATTGATAATAATGGTCATAAACATCTGCTACATAATCAGCTTGGATTAACAGAAGATCATTTTGCTAAGTGGTAGCAGTTAAATAACCCGTATAAGATTTTTAATAGAATAATAATATTAGGTTTTCAATGGATTTGAACTCAATCATCAATCACCCTGAAATGTTGTTACTGGTCTTGGCACCAGTGTTTTTCTTTTGTTTTTTTCTTGAATGGTACTTAGGGGATAAACGCCAAAAACTCCCTCAGTCTGCTCGTTATCACAAAGCCGAAGTGTTTTGTAATATGTGCTTAGCGGGTATGCACCAGGTAACCGATATTCTAGCTGGGTTGTTAATTGCTAAAGTGTATTTAGTGCTATTTGGCTGGAAGCTTTTTGATATTCAAATGGGCATGTTAAGTTTTATCATCCTAATGGTGCTGCAAGATTTTTTCTATTATTGGTTTCATCGTGCAAGTCATCGCATACGCTGGATGTGGGCTGCCCATGTAGTACATCACAGTTCAGAGAATATGAATTTTAGTACTGCTTTTAGGCAAAGCTTAATGTATCCATTGGCGGGAATGTGGTTGTTTTGGGTACCGTTAGTGATTATAGGTTTTGACCCTAATTGGGTGGTATTTGTTGTGCTGCTTAACCTAGGTTTACAGTTTTTCGTACATACCCAAGCGATAAAGTCGTTAGGTCCATTTGAGCTTATTTTCAATACGCCATCACATCATCGAGTTCATCATGGTCAGAATCCTCAATATATTGATAAAAACTATGCTGGCGTACTGATTATTTGGGATAAGCTATTTGGTACTTTTGAAGCCGAAAAAGAAACCGTGATTTACGGTATCACTAAACCTGTAAATAGCTTTAACCCTTTCACTGTTAGTTTTGCTGAGTGGCGGGATATGTTGAGTGATGTGACCCAGTCAGGCTTAAGCTTAAAGCAAAGGTTTACAGTGTTGTTTTCGCCACCAGCTCAAGCTGACAAGCCAGCTAAAACTGGGAAAGCAAGCTAAAGCAGGTATGCTTTATTCTGATAAAAAGAACATTCAACTTAGGCATAACCATAGATAAACCCGAGATAAAATTTGTGCGCTAAAGGCAGGTATGAATTGAAAGTGTAATGCTGAACCTTTTGAGGTGAACATTTAGACACATTCTGAAGATGAGATAAAGAAAGGTTTAACCTACTTAACAGATACTCGGAAGGGGTTGAGTATATGCTAAGTAGGTCTCACCAAATAAAAAAGGGCTCTTTGGGTACAGCCCCAGCTTAAATTATCAATATAAAGCCAATCACCTTATTCAATAAAACTAACTGAGCAATGAGTAGTTTTCAGTTAATCCATCAACATAGCGAAAGACTTTTTCGTTAAAGATAATGTCTTGCTAAATCGTTTAAAAATACTACTTATTTGTTTATTTACATGCTTACTTACTTTTCGGGCTAACAGGCTCTATTTTAGGTATCAAAATCCAGACTGATGCTATGGCAATAACCGCAAGTGATGCACCAATAACGAATGCTGGGGTATAGTTACCGTTAGCTGTTAGATATGGCACTAATGCTGTTAAACCTAATGCACCTAACTTTGCCGCCATTCCAGATAAACCAGCTAATGTTCCAACCGCTTTTTTGCCAAATAAATCGCTTGGCAATGTTTGCACATTTCCGATGGCGGTTTGGAATCCAAATAAGATAACCGCCATGATCATAACGGCGGTTGTTGGCCCACCTGGGTTCGCCATGGATAACAGTGCTGGCAACATAATTAAACAACCTAAGGTTATCGTCAGTTTGCGCGTTTTATTGGTGTCCCAGCCTGCTTTTAAGCGGTTTTGTGCCAATAGACCACCGAACCATGCACCTAACATAGCGCCTACATAAGGAACCCAGCCGTATATGCCAATAGATTTAACATCCATGGCGTAGACTTCGTTAAGATAAATTGGAATCCAGAAAACAAATAACCACCAGATAGGATCTATCGCTGCAGAGGCAATAATCACGCCCCAACTTTGCTTATGAGAAAGCAACTCACTCGTTGTAGGGTTGTACTCTTTAGCGTCAGCTTCATCGTCTGGTTTAGCCGTTTTTTGGCCTGTTAGAATGTATTCACGTTCTTCTTCAGTGATCCAAGGGTGAGACTTAGGCGGTGCTTTGACTAAAATAATCCAAGGGATTAACCAGAGTAAACCCACTAAACCAATGACCACGAAAACCATTTGCCAGCTAAAGTAAACAGTCATATAAGCGATAAGTGGAATCGAGATAATGCCACCAATAGCAGCGCCTGAGTTGAAGATCCCTTGAGCTAGCGCGCGTTCTTTTGTGGGGAACCAATCTGCATTACTTTTGGCTGCACCTGGCCAGTTACCAGCTTCTGCGACACCTAAAATGGCTCTGAAGATACTGAAACTAAGCATTCCTTGGGCAAAAGCATGGGCTGCAGTAGCAAGTGACCAAACACCGATAGAAAGTACGAAGCCTAGTCGGGTGCCTATCCAGTCAAATATTTTGCCAAATATCGCCTGGCCAAACGCATAAGATAATATGAATACAATCGAGATATTTGCATATATTTGTTTGCGCTCTAACGCTGACTCATCAGGGAATATATCTTCAACAATGTCGGGCCAAAGCACACTAAGCGCAGAGCGATCGATATAATTAATTACGGTCGCTAATGCGATGAGTAAAATGACCCACCATCGAAGATTGTTTATTTTCATTTTAATCCCTCAATGAAATCTTCCCTTGCAGGGCTAAAGGTATCTATCAAAATACCGCCAGTAGGGCATGTTGCACCGTGGTCGGCATGAGGAGGGATCATGCAGCTGTCACCAGCTCTTAAAATCTTAGTGACGCCGTCAATATTAAAATGAAACTCGCCCTCTACAACGTAAGTGACTTGAGAGTGTCTGTGGGCATGGTTATAACCAATTGCGCCTTTTTCAAACCAAATTTTTACCGCCATTAACTCTTCATTAAACCCAAGCATTTGTCGCTTTAGGCCGCCGCCGATATCTTCAATTTCCGTTTCATTGCCAAATGAGAAATGTGCACTCTGTTTCATGGTTTACTCCTACTGCGTAATGGTTAATAACTGGTATCTTCCGCTGAAGCTGTAAGGCTTTTTAAGGTAAGAAAAGTTATTGGTTGTGGTTTGTTTTTTTGGATTTTTGGTGTTGTTTTTCAAACTGTCGTCAGCCTGTTTATGTGACACGGCTAATACGAATGGCAGCGCTGCATCGGTGTCAGTTTTTAAGCTAAAACCGATAATACTGATGTCACCTTGACGTTCATATGTCATTGATTGCAATCTGCTGGTGGCATTTAAGGTGTATTCAGCTGATGGGTTGTATTCGCCATGGGGCTCTAACACGCTAACAAATCGATGTTGCTTACTGTTTGTCACACGTTGAATAAAGCTGCTTTCATTGCGAAGATTATCGTTAGGATCATTAGCGCCCAGTTGAGTAAATAACACTTGAATCGCACCATCATTAATACTGCTGTGAGTATAAAAATGGCCGTTTTTATTTAACCAAGTGACTTTTTGCAAGGCGCTACCAGCTGACATTTCACTGCTCTGAGGCTGGGATGTCGCCGTAAGCCATAAGTGCTGATAACCGGATTTCTTGCCTAATGGCTGAAGTTGATTAATAAATGACTGACGCTGGAAATTGGTATCAATGAACTGCCCTTGATAATGGACTGGGAGGTCATATTGATGCGGATTTGCGCTATTTACATCAAATACATCGAACACTAGCGGATATTCAACACCATTAGCATTAACGGATATCAATGCCATGGTACGAGTAAAACTGACGTCTTCATACGCCGTATTGATGCTTGCTGAAGCGAATGTCGCTTGTTTATCGTTATGGTAGAAAAGCAAATCTGGATGGTGCTTATTCCCTGTTCGGGTATTGCCATTAAAGTGACTGGTTTCATCAACGACTAGGGTATTGTGAGCAATGGTTTGTTTAGCCCAAGTTTTGTTTTCAGGTAAATAGCCACCACCGGACTTAGCTTCGATATTCAGAAACCTTGCTGCGCCATAATCAGCAATAATCTCTTTGCCATCATCGTAAAATTGCCAATTTAGTTTATCGAAATGCCCATGGCCTAAACCTTGCGCAGTAGCCTTGAATACTAAAGCTTGGCTGCGAACACCTTGCTTAGGTTTATGATTATTGCTGGTAGTTTGACGGCGCATAAGAACCAGTGCGCCTTCATTACCCTCTTTCCCGTCACGCAGTACCATAGATGAAAATGGGTAACGGCTTGCTAGCTTGGTAGATTTTTTTTCTGCATCTATTGCCTGAGCAAGTTTGAGACCATCGCCTGTGAGTAAAATACGATTTTGTTGTCGGGCAATATCGATGAGGCCAATGCGAGTATTAAGAGAGTTAGTATCAAGAGAATTAGCATTAAGGCTATTAGCATTGAGACCATAGGCAATACTGACGGCAATCACTAGCTCCATGGTATCGATGCCTTTGCTTTTAATGGCATCATTTAACGGGAAGAATAAGCCGTTATAGCTTAAATCAATCGTGCTATAGATTGCTTTTAATAAGATACCATTACGGTAGTTAAAGATTTTTCTCTCAGGCTGATTCTGCTCAATGGCTTTAGCAAATGTCACGAAAGGGAGTAGGGCAAAACGCTGATAATATGGGCCTTCGTTATAATAGCCGTCTGGTGAAAATAACTCGTCCAACTGTTTGAGAAACCCGCCTTTACCAGATTTGTTTAAATCTAATAGTGCTATTTCAATCAGTTCTGGCTTATCTAATACAAAGCCTGTCATTCCCACAGCAGCGGTTGCCCATGTGCCATGATTATGAACTTTATTAAAGGTGTGAGGTGATTGGATTGAAATAAAGTCTGCCACGGGTAAAATAATGCCAGTTTCTATTGTTTTCCTGTCTTTTTCGGATAAAGATTCAATAATAAAATCGTAAGCCTGAATGGTATAAACAAGCCACATTGCTTCGTTAAGCCCTTGCCAAAATAGCTTGCCTTCATTTTTACTTTTACGTTTTGGGTGGCGGGGTAAGGTAGGGTAAAGCTCGGCATATTCCAGCAACATATCACGAACGAAATGCGAATATTTAAGCTCTTGGGTTAGCTGATACATGATGCCTGCATCATGCATGTGCTGATAGTTTTTCTTATGGCGCTCATGGGTGTAACCACCGCCACCATCAACGGGAACAGGCACAATAATCTCTTGCTCTATGAAGCGGTCAACTTCAGCTTTTTGGGCCTCAAAAGTCTGCCTAAATACACCTGGTGATTGAATTGCTAGCCGCATACTTTTCACATCTTGCTGATTAATCACCAACCTAGGGTGGCTCAATGTTGCAGCCTGGGATGAAACTGAAAACAGAGTTATAAGTAATATCGCTACGAGCGAGAAAGTGATGGCTTGGTTGAGATTGTGTATTAAAGTTTTTTTCATCATTACAGCGCTTTCTTATCTGACAGGGTAACGAGGTTATTTGTCAGCTTGGCGGTTGATTCGCCAACAGTGTAAAGCTCAGTGACATTAGGTTTTTCAGTGTCGATAAACTGATTGTGTGTCACTTGGGTGATAGGTTCCCCTGTTGTGTGTTCAATATTGATATAAGCACTGTTAGCAAAACGATTTTTATTGATGTCAGTCACTTGAACACCATGAATATATAAGCTGGCTTTAGTCTTATTGCGCTTACTATTACCAACATTGATAAGGTCGTTATTATTAAAGCTGAAGTGCGGGCCAAAGGTGCTCTCATCAGTGCCACCGCGATAAAGCTTCACTAATGCTCCATCGATGTCATTAAACTGGTTGTTATTGATAGTGAGGTATTCAGCATTATAAATACCGCGATCATCAGTTTCTTTATTGAGCCTAAATAAATCACCTGAAATTAAGCTAAAACGGTTATTGATAATTTCAATCTTATTGGCAAATGCGCGTGCACCAGAGTCAAAAAAATGAAACGAGTGGTTAATGTTTAATTGGCTAATATCACTGTTAAACATACTAAATCGATAGTTGGTTAGCATGCCCGATTTACGGGTTCTGATGACGGTGTTACCTGATGAATCTGGGCTGTTTATCCCAGTTATGGCAAGGCCATCGAGTTTCAAACTTCCGCCGTTTTGTATCTCAAATAAACTGGCGCGGTTAAAGTTGATTATGGGCTTTTGTAGTGACTGGGCGATAACCGAAATGGTGTTATTAATCTCAATGATTTTTTCAATCAGATATTCACCAGCTTGTAATGAAATGATATCGCCATCATTGGCATTACTTATCGCCTTGATTAGTTCATTTGATGTCGATACTGGGTGGGTTTTACCTGAATCAAAGATGGTTTCAGGTTCATTTTTAGGGTACCAAGTGACGCCCGTTTGATCTTTCAGAGTTGGGGAAATCTTTTTGGACGCGCCATAGTTGGCATTAACTTTATTAACTGGATAAAGCAGACCATTAGCAGCTCGCTTTAGGGCTATCTTAGTTGGTTTTATCCCCTGAGAGATTTGGTTGTTAGTCAGCTCATTCGATAAGTTATTGGCAAATTGAATCCCTGAAATATCATCAAAGATTGAAAATGGAGCTTGTTGGTTGTTATTAACAAATAAGTTGTCATTGACGGTTGAATCTTTTGGAATTGCAGAGCGTTCTTTATCACTGCCCGCAGCCAAATGAATATGGTCAACGTCAATAAAGCTGTTGTGATTAACTTTGGCATTAATCACTTGATGATAGCGGTTGAGTGGCGAGTTTGGCACACCGTTCATGATGGTAAAACCACTACCGAAACGATACCCTTTTAAGCCTTCTAGGTAGTTGTTGGTGATGGTTTGATCTCGATTAATAATTCGAATACCACCCGTGTGGTCAACACCGTTACCTAAAAACACGTTGCTGTCGATGTTATTGCCGTTACCGTGCCGCATGGTTAATGTGCCGCGGGATTCAAAGAAAGTGTTGTTGCGAACTATGTTTCTGCCTGCTTTAATTGAGATAATTTCTACTTCACCATCACAGCGATCAAAATAGTTGTTTTCGATAACTGTGTAGGAATCTGTCATTGAATAGTGGCTGGTGCCAATACGGATGGTTTCCCCGCCGTTAGAGCCTAATGTTGGGCGCGGGCCAAAATAGTTATGATCGATTTGATGATGGTTCTGTTGGCTTGCTTCGCTGCGAAGTCTAACTGTTAATGTCACACCTTTATTGCGTTTTCCAATCAGATGATTATGGTCAAAACGGTTATGTTTGCCGTACAGCGCGACCCAAAAGTCTGATTTGTGACGATCTGGGTTATTAAAATTATCAATAACGACTTCAGTTACACGGGAGTGGTTGGCAAGATCATCATTAGCTGTACGAAAGGAGATGACTGAATTACTTGGAGTATAACCGTCTTTAAAGACTAAGCCTGACACCTGTAAATATGCACCAGACATTTGTAGATTTGATTGGCCTGTTAATATCACTTTACCTTTGGTTTGTGCTGAAAGGGTAATAGGGGCATCTTTGGTGCCTTGGCCAGTAAACTTCATTTCAAAGTCTTGCCAAACTCCGTCAGTGAGTATGATGTCATCACCAGCGGTTAACTTGTTCACGGCCTGATTAAACTCTGCTTGGTTACTTACCTTATAACTTGCTGCATTGAGCTGGTATGAGGCTAATAGCATTCCAAATACGAATACTGACTTTAAAGAAACAGAGAACATCTTGTCATAGTGTTTTGAGCTATGTATTGCTTTGAATGAAAAACTCATCATGACTCTCTTTATCGTTATTATTGTCAAATTTGTTCATTAAACCTGTTTTTACAGGCTTGATACTGCATCTGATTAAATTAAATAACTCCTACCTCAATAATTAAGGTAGGAGCTGCACGACTAAGTTTTACTTAAGGCTAAAACTTAACTTTTGCACCAAGGAAATATTTAGAACCAGAACGCGAGTAGTCCGAAACCATAGTGTCGTTACCACGCGTCATAATTTGCGGTTCGTCTAACAAGTTCAGCGCTTTAAGTGATAGTGATAAGTAATCTGTCACTTTGAAGTTAGCTGAGAAATCTAAATAGCTTGAGTCCTGCACATAGCGATGTGAACGTGTAGGGAACGGTAAGTTATTTGGTTGGAAGTACTGTTCACGATACTTATAAAGTATGCGGAACGTTGCCCAATCACCTTCCCAGTAGACTGACGCCAGATTAATTGTTTAATTAAATGTGAACACAATCCTTTAAACACGATCTTTAAATACAACTAATCTTTAAAAATGATCTTTAAATACAACTTTGCGTCAAATAGAAACTAACCAACGGTCAACCACTTTGTCAACCAATTTATGTTACCGCAAAGCTATAAAGTATGTGCTATTGTTATTACCAATAACATTCACTTAACTAAGTCAGGACTTATATGAAATTTGTTCTGGTTAAACAAATTTGTTAAATAGGATTTGCGTTGACTAGCTAAATAGATATCATGTTAGTAATACAAGAAAATTGGTTTTAACAATTGAAGGACCAGAGATGAAAAGTAGGCGTATGTTTTGGCGCATCGTAGAAGAGATCGAAGCGTCTATTGCTAGCGGCGAATATACTCCTGGAAGTCGTTTACCTCCAGAAAGGGAGTTGGCTGAAAAGTTTGATGTTAGTCGACCAACAGTTCGTGAAGCAATTATTGCACTGGAAGTGCGTGAGAAAATCGAAGTTAAAACTGGCTCTGGTGTTTATGTCTTACAGTCTGCCAATAAAGCTGATCAAACTAATAAGATTAATGCGTTTGAACTGACGCAAGCTCGTGCTTTAGTTGAAGGTGAAATTGCCGCTCTTGCTGCAAATACCATTACTAAAGAAGAATTGATCGAACTAAATAAAACATTGATTATGATGGAAAATAAATCATACGTTGAAGAAGCAGATGAGATGTTTCATCAGATAATCGCTAATTCCACTCGAAATGGTGCCTTAATTAAATCGTTTCAAAATTTGTGGGCATTAAGGGCGTCGAGTCAAAAGATTATTACTGACTATGCCAGTGTATGTAGCAAGGATAATAAGAAAACCCTTGATGAACATACCTCCATTTATGAAGCACTATTAGCAAATGACGCTTCAGAAGCAAGGCTTGCAATGCATAGACATTTTAATCGTTTGATTAATGTTTTATTTGATACTGTTGAGGCGCAATCATTAGAAGAAGTGCGTCGTAAGAACAGTGAAAAACGTGACTTATACTCTATTGATAACTTAGTTAACCGCTTAAGCTAACGTATTTTCACTTCCTTTAGTGAGTGTTAACTCAGGTGAATAAGTAACCGTTTTAATTAAAGCCTTTCAATATGAAAGGTTTTTTTGTCTTTATTTTTATGGATTCATGCTTACGTAAAACTTAAGCTGTTATTGTATTCTATTGATAGTAAAAGTCTTTTTTTATTTTTAAAAGTAAAAAAGGCCTCTCATAATGAGAGGCCTTTTACTTCGCTCCAAACGAGGGGGAATGATTTGGAACGAAATTACTCGATTTAAACATCAAAACTGAATGATTTTAATCATAGGTTTCACTAAATTTGACTACCTTCTTGCTAAGGTATTGATTATTCACATCAAGATTTCTAACAGCTAAACAAGCCAGCAAAACTGATTTATCAGCTTTACCTGAGTTTTAAACAAAGTCTTAATAATAAAATCAATCTTCAATTTGAAATGAAATTAATACAAATCGAGCTTGCCTGAGTGAATTTTATTAAAATTTGGTCAGCTCTTTAGCCTTTTTTCTGCACTAAAAATAATCTAAATTAATTTGATTGTTAACTATTTGTGAGCCAGTTTCACTGGTTTGAATTCTGATTTCTACGCAGTATTAATGAAACAATAGTGGTAGCAACTCTATTTTGTCAACCGGGTTTTGTTTTTTGTATTACCAATTTGTGGGTTAATAATGAGATTTATATGCGATCTATTAGCTTGGTTAAACTAATAGGTTATCGCTACGACAACGAGTCTTTAGTAAGCAAATACAAGTAAATGGCATCGTGTTGTATGTCTTGGGAGTAAGCCTGCGTTAATGTTTTATCAGTAAGCTTCTATCAGTAAGGTTTTACCAGAAAGGCTTTAGGGGGGAAGTTTAATTAATTAGTTAGTTTTTTATGTGTAAGTTTTTAGCTTAGATGATTAGCGATGCGCTAGTAAAAACTAACTCATCGCCAATATCTATTATTTATAGCAATGCTTAAATCTATGGTCAGTATCGCTATCACTAGCTTGGTTTTACGCACTAGTGCTGGACACAATTTAGTAGAATTCAATAACGGTAGACTCAACTAAGTATGGCATGTTTAAAACAATTATTAGCTTTATGTGGTTATTTACGGGCCTGTAAAATAACGAATTTACCGTTGGATGCCACTGTTTTACAGTTTTTAAATATCCGCTGAAGCTTAATGTGATAAGACAGATGACGGTTACCGACAACCTGCAATAAGCCGCCTGGGGCAAGCCTTCTTCGAGCATCAAGAAACATTTGCCATGCGATATGATCGGTGATGGCTTCACCTTGGTGAAACGGCGGGTTACACAATATTAAGTCCGCACTAATTTCTTCATCCAAATGCGTTAAACAATCATCCCAATGAAAGTGGCCGAGCTCGATTGGTAATTGGTTTATTTCCCAATTATGTTGGCTAGAGGCCACAGCCATTTCAGAATCATCTACAAAATGTATATTGGCATTGTTATAAAGCTGCGCAGCATGCAAACCTAAAATCCCGTTGCCACAGCCTAAATCTATGACAGTATTAAATTCACCTTTAGGCATGTTTTCAAGCATAATCCGTGCGCCAATATCTAGTTTGTTGGCAGCAAATACATTACTCAAATTACTGATAGTTAGCTTTAAATGCTCAACTGGCCAAGTCACTTGAACAAGGTTTTTACGCAGCTTACCGTCAGTGATACAGCTTATAACGCGCGTTTTCTTCCAAGTTAAACTCGCAGAAGCTGGACCGAGGTTTTGCTCAATAATTGCAAGTAGCGACTTATTGATACTTTTTGCTTTAGCGCCAATAAGTACTTGGGTACCTGCAGGTAAAACCTGAGATAAACGTTGTAATTGGTGGGCAAAGTAGGTCAGGTTTTTAGGCAGTTTTATAAGTACAAGTTGAGTGTCTGTAGGCAACAAGTCACGACTATTAAAGTGGCTAATATTGGTTTGCGCTAAATGATTGTCTTCAAGGTTCTGTTTTGCCCCTAATAAACTGGTTTTAGCATCAGTTTCAACAAATAATGGCCAAGTTGGTTCTCGTTTGGTTAAGGCGCATTGTAAGGCTCCAAAACTGTCATTAATGATAGCAGTTTTTTTCGCGGTGATTTCGTGCTCTACAATGTGCTTAATAAGGTGTTCATCAGCAGCATCCCATGCTTGAAGATTCGATTCTTGTTGTTTGGGATAGCGGTATAAATCTAATTCGATACCTGCACATGAAAACTGACTAACAATCATTATTTTTTACCTAAAACCATCACGACGAATAGCCAGTAATTATCGCAGATTAGCTAGAGTTGTGCGAGGGAAGTTGTTTCAGAGATCTGTTTTCCTTCGATTACTGATACAGTTTATTACTCAGCACTATTAAGCTGAGGTTTGCTATTGCTGTGACCAATCAGTACCATCAAGTAATTGATAACTTCATTTTTTACAAAGGATTTGTATGAACGGTGCAGGTGGTACCTCTGGCGGTATTGGATCATTTTTTATCGGTTTAATCATGATGTGTGGCGGCTTTTATATGCTACTGAAGGCGATAAAAGTAACCAGCTCATTTGGTTTTAGCCATAGCCTTTATAATGTTGGTGGAGTTAGCTTAACCAGCGGCATGATTATGATCCCATTCATGTTCGGTATCGGGCTTATGTTTTATAACGCTAAGAACATCTTAGGCTGGATCCTGACATTTGGTTCTTTAGTGGGGTTGATATTCGGTGTGATTAGTTCGATTAATTTCCGTTTCAGCCATATGAGCGCGTTTGATTTGATTGTTATTCTAGTGCTCAGTGTGGGTGGTTTAGGGATATTTTTACGTTCATTAAAAACGATTGACTCGAGCGTTAAAGAGTCATAATCCAGGTAATCAGTTACTCGATTTTAAACGCTAATATTGTAAATGTTAGCGTTTTTTAGTTTTAGTTACTTGCAGATGAACTGCACTTGATTGATTAAGTATACTATTACCAAAGTGACTATTACTTAAGCACGTTATTATCTAGAACATCATTACCTAAATATATTGTTACCAACGAAAACCTAGCTGTTCCTGCTAATTGACAGTTATGAAAAATCGAAACCAAATCGCTTTAACGTCAACTGTCAGTTTATTGGTATCATGGCTGGCATAACGCGTTCACGAGAATTCATTTTGACAACACAAACTTCCCAGCTAGATGCAGATACTCAATTGACTACTTCACCTCAATATTCTGTTTTATCTTGGATCATGTCCTTTTTAAAACCTTATCAAATGAAAGTCGTGGCAGCGATTATCTTTTTGTTTATTGGCTCGTTCGCTTGGTTATCCCTTGGCCAAGGGGTGAAAATGATGGTTGATGAAGGTTTTGTTGCTGACAATGCCGAGCGTTTAAATGAAATTGTTTTATTCATTTTAGGTATTACTGCTATCAGTGGTAGTGCGGTTTTTTGTCGTTTTTATTTAATGACTTGGCTTGGTGAGCGTGTGATAGCTGATATTCGTTTAACGGTTTATAACCACCTCTTAAATCTCTCACCTGCGTTTTTTGCTGAACAAAGAACGGGGGAGGTGATATCGCGATTTACTGCTGACAGTACTTTATTACAAAGTGTTGTGGGTAGCAGTTTATCGATGGCATTTCGCTCGACAGTGACAGTTTTTGGCGCGATGGTGATGATGGCTATTACCAGTCTTAAACTGACGGGTTTGGTGCTTCTTGCAGTGCCAATGGTGTTTATCCCTGTGATATTTTTAGGTAAAAAAGTTCGTCAATACTCACGTAAAAGCCAAGATAAAGTCGGTGACTTAGGGGCGTATATCGATGAGACTTTGCATGAAATCCATACGGTGCAAGCTTACGGCCACGAGAGTAAAGACAGAACAGTATTCAACCTCCAAGTTGAATCAGTTATGACGGCGGCAAAAGCACGTATTTTATATCGCTCAATTTTAATCTCTTCAGTGATGTTTTTAAGTATTGCAGCTATAGCGGTAGTGCTTTGGGTTGGAGCCCAGGATGTTATGCAAAATAATATCAGTGCAGGTGAACTATCTGCCTTTATGTTTTATGCCGTTATGGCTGCCGGCTCGGTTGCTACTATTAGTGAAGTTTTCAGTGAAATTCAGCGTGCTTCTGGCGCGGCAGAAAGACTGATTGAGTTAGTGCATACGCCAATTGATATTCCACAAGATTCAACACCTATTGTGTTACCTGAAAAAATTAACGGCAATCTGAGCCTTGAAGCGCTTCGTTTTGCTTACCCTAGTAATAAAGAGGATGTCATAAAAGGCATTACGCTTAATATCAATGCAGGTGAAAGAGTGGCGTTAGTGGGTGAGAGTGGCGCAGGAAAAAGTACCTTGTTTGAATTGCTACTGCGTTTTTATCAACCCAAAGCCGGGCTAGTAAAGTTAGATGATATTGACGTGTCCAAACTGAGCTTACAACAACTGAGAGAGCAATATGCTTTAGTGCCTCAAGAGTCGGTTATTTTTGCCACCAATGTATTTGAAAATGTGCGTTATGGTCGCGTGGATGCAACTAAGGAAGAAGTCATTAAAGCGTGTATAACTGCAAAAGCAGATGAGTTCATTCAAGAGTTATCAGACGGTTATGATACTTACCTTGGCGAGAGAGGAGTAAAACTCTCTGGTGGTCAAAAACAACGTATTGCCATTGCGAGGGCTATTCTTACCGATAGACCTATTTTGTTATTAGATGAAGCTACCAGTGCGTTAGATGCGGTTAGTGAAGTCAAAGTTAAGCAAGGATTAGATAACTTAATGCACGGGCGTACTACGCTGATTATTGCTCATAGGCTGGCTACCGTGATTAATGCTGATCGGATTATTGTACTTGAAAAGGGCCAAGTCGTTGCTCAAGGTACACATCAAGAGTTGATGTTAACCAGTGAGGTGTACAAAGAGTTTGCCAGTTTACAGTTACTGACTGAGCAGAGTTAATTGCCTTGAGAATGTGGTTCAGCTCTTTTAATAAAACGCCGTTGTCAGATAAGTGATAACGGCGTTTAATTTAAGTGGATTTGTTAGTGGCTGCTTACTTCCTAAGCTCTCGTCGTAAAATTTTACCTACAGTGCTTTTAGGTAATTGCGGAGTGAATTCAATAATACGAGGAATTTTATAAGCCGTTAATTGGCGGCGACAATAATCGGAGATTTGCTGCTTAGTCTCTGCTTCATTAGTCGTTTCTTCTTTCAGCACAATCACTGCTTTAACAGCTTCACCAGACTTATCATCTGCTACGCCCACTACGGCGCACTCTAGTACTAACTCATTTTGAGATAACACGTCTTCGACTTCATTAGGGTATACATTAAAACCCGATACAATAATCATATCTTTCTTACGATCGACAATTTTATGGAAGCCTTCTTCGGTCGCAACCGCAATGTCGCCAGTTTTAAAGTAGCCATCTGCGGTCATCACTTTTGCCGTTTCTTCAGGCTTTTGCCAGTAACCTTGCATGACTTGCGGTCCTTTAACTGCAAGTTCTCCTGCACCGCCTAATGGCACTTCTTCATCGTTAATATCCAAAATTTTTACGTCAGTATTCAGGACTGGTTTACCTATGGTGCCGAGTTGCTGGTAGCCAGGGGCGTTTAAGCTCACAACAGGTGACGTTTCCGATAAACCATAACCTTCCGAGATCATGCAACCAGTCGTTTTTTGCCAAACACCAGCTGCTGCGCTTGTTAGAGCGGTTCCGCCAGAGATAGTGATGGTTAACTTACTGAAATCTAATGCTTGAAATTCAGGTTGATGACATAAGCCAACGAATAAGGTGTTAAGGCCAGCAAAACCAGTAAAAGGGTAACTTGCCATAGTCTTAATTAACCCACCAATATCTCGCGGGTTCGGGATTAATACTGAGCAACTGCCAGATTCGAAGTAAAGTACTAGATTCACCATAAAGGCATAGATGTGGTAAATCGGCAGTGGTGCGACAAAAATATCTTTCCCCGGTGTCATGGTGCTGGCAATACGTGATTTTACTTGAGCTGAGTTGGCTAACATATTGCGATGAGACAGCATGGCGCCTTTAGATAAACCCGTTGTGCCGCCTGTATATTGCAGGGCTGCTAAATCATTTTGTTGTGGCTTAACAGGGGTATAATTGGTTTGTGCACCAAGTGATAGCATCTGATTAAATTCCACTTTATCAAATGGTGTTTCAGCTTGCGGTTGTGGGTTAATCAAATCTAATGCGTGGGTACTAATGACCAAAGAAACATCGGTTTTATCTATGACGTTGTTTAAGGTCGGTAATAAATCAGACAGCACAACTAAAGCTTTTGCGCCTGAATCATTAAATTGGTGGATAAGCTCTCGCTCAGTATATAACGGGTTAGTATTAACGATGATAAGCCCTGCTCGAATAGCCCCATAAGCCGCGATGACAAATTGAGTAATATTTGGCAGTTGAATTGCGATGCGGTCCCCAGCGCTTAAATCACTGTGGTTTTGGATGTAGGCTGCAAAATGACGCGAAGCGATTTCGATTTCACTAAAAGTGGTTTGTTGGCCTAAACAAGCATAAGCCACATTATCCCCATAACGCTTGCAAGTTTGTTCAATCAAGTCCACCAGAGATTGATACTGGTTGAGATCAAGCTGTGTATCTGCATCGTAAGCCATGCTTACCACCTTTGTTATTTTATATTTTTTAGGTAATCAAACGAGCGTTTAGATTAGTGCTGTTTTGTATAAAAGGTCAACATAATTATTATTTATCATCTTAATTAATATAGAGTTTTTACTCCATTTTGTTGCTAAAGATCTCTGTACAACTAAAGTGGTAATGATGGTTTTTTGAACTGAAATTAGTCGGTTCTCTAGGTTTATCTAGTTAAGTAGTTGCTAATAGTTGGTTGATTTAACTGTTATTTGTCTGATTTCCCTTCTGTTTTGGTTTAATTATCTAAATTTAAGTGTTAAACACGTTGATTGTTTTGACTAATAATAGAAATTGTTAGCAATTAGGTTCTATTTGTTATAGAAATGTAAATGTGAATGAAGTTATTTCATTTTGGGAGAGACGATTTTTACTCGTTCAGGCGATTAAAACATCTGTCACAAACACATAAATATAATAAATAATGAGACACAAATGATGACTAATCTAAAGAAAAGGAAGTTTGGCTTAAATTCGTTAAGTCTTGCGGTAACAGTTGCTTTGGCCGGTTCTGTTATGTCGACACAAGCAATGGCTGAAGACGAAGAAGTCGCAGAAAACGTAGAAAAAATTGCCGTAGTCGGTAGCCGAGCCGCACCCCGATCAGTGGGTGAATCTCCTGTCCCCGTTGATATTATTAGTGCTGATGACCTAAGAAAAAATGGTTCTACTGACATGATTGATATGTTAGTGACATCTGTCCCCTCATTTAATTCACGAGCTCAACCAATTAGTGATGCTGCCACGCTGGTACGCCCAGTAAATTTACGTGGCTTACCATCAGACAGTACTTTGATCCTTGTCAATGGTAAGCGTCGTCATCGTGCTTCAGTCATTGCTTTCCAAGGCGGTGGTATTAATGACGGTGCTCAAGGACCTGATATTTCGGTTATTCCGAGTATTGCGTTAAAACAAGTAGAAGTACTTCGGGATGGCGCTGCAGCACAATACGGCTCTGACGCTATTGCTGGTGTGATGAATTTCCAATTAAAAGATAGTGCTGAAGGCGGTTCAATCAGTATCAGTCAGGGCGAGTACTATGAAGGTGATGGTGCTACAACGACTATCGATGGCAACATTGGCTTACCACTTACCGATGCTGGCTTTGTTAACATTAGTGCGCAGTATAAAACCGCAGATGCCACTAGCCGAAGTGTTCAGCGTCCTGATGCTGCAAACTTAATCGAACAAGGCAATACTTACGTTAATGATCCTGCGCAAGTTTGGGGGAATCCAGAAATTAATGATGATTACACCGTATTTGTTAATGCTGGATTTGATTTAAATGATAAGCACCGTATTTATGCTTTTGGTAATGTATCGTCACGTGAAGCGATTGGTGGGTTCTACTACCGTAACCCACATAACCGTGGCAATGTTTACTCAGTTGATGGTGGTGAAAACTTATTAGTGGGTGCTGTTAACGGCGACCAATCAACCTGTGCTCCAGTGCCAATCCCAAAAAATGCTGATGGTTCGGATGGCAACGTTTTAGACACTGCGGCATATCAAGCAATGGTTGCTGATGCTAATTGTTTCTCTATGAACCAAGTTCGCCCAGGTGGTTATACTCCTCAATTTGCTGGCACGATTGAAGATATGTCTTTCTTCGCTGGTATTGAAGGTGAATTAGGCGAGTGGATGTATGACGCTAGTGCTGGTACAGGTTCGAACAAATCTAGTTTTAGTTTGTACAACTCTTTAAACCCTTCACTTGGTTTAGCGGCTAACCCAGAAGATACACAAACTGACTTTGATACCGGTGCCTATGAGCAAGTTGAAACAACCGTTAACCTTGATTTTTCTCGTTACTTTACCTTAGGTTCGATTGAAGACATTAGCTTTGCAACCGGTTTTGAGTGGCGCGAAGAATCATTTGAAATTACTCAAGGTGAAGAAGCATCTTGGATAGCGGGTCCATATGCAGATCAAGGTTTCAATATTGGTTCTCATGGCTTTAAAGGTTTTGGTCCAGAAGCTGCGGGTAAGAATGACCGTAGTAATATCGGTATTTACGCAGATGTTGAAGCTTACTTAACGGATGATTGGTTGTTAGGCGTGGCACTTCGTTATGAAGATTTCTCTACCTTTGGCGATACATTAAATTATAAGATTTCAACTCAATATTCATTTACTGATTACCTATCAGTACGTGCATCTCACAGTACAGGGTTCAGAGCGCCAACAGTTGGACAAGAAAATGTTGTTAATACACAAACATCAATCGTCAATGGCGATCTAATTCAGACCTTTATTGCTCCTCCTACAGATCCATTAGCTGCATTTTATGGCGGTGAAGTGTTAGAGCCAGAAGAATCTGTGAACTATGCCATTGGTACTGTGTTTGAGTATGAAGATTTCTTCTTAACCGTTGATTACTACAATATTGAAGTTACAGGTCGTATTGCTCAATCAAGCCAAATTGAAGTTAAAGCAGAAGATTATGACGATTTACGAGATGCTGGAGTGGAGTTCCCTGAACTTATTTCTGCAGTAACGTATTACACCAATGATTTTGATACCACCACACAAGGTGTTGATATTGTCGGTTCTTATGAAACGGAGTTATTGGCGGGTGATACTATGTTCAGCCTTGCTTATGGCTGGACTGACACAAGTGTTGATAAATTCGACCCGAATACAACAGATGAAGGTAAAGTTCGTCGTTTAGAAGATGGTATTCCAGCTCATCGTGCAACACTAACTTGGGGTCAAACTTGGGATGACTTAAGCGTATCACTGCGCGGTAATTACTTTGGTGAGTACTATGCAACTCATGCTGATGATACTTCAGACTGGGGTTCTGAAACGGCTGATTCCGCTGTTACTGTCGATTTGGAAGTTAGCTACACTATGTTTGAACAGCTAACTTTGTCTGTCGGTGCTAACAACTTGTTCGACCAAGAAGCACAAGAACTTAAAGATGGCACTCAAGGAGCATTAGGTGCAGTCTATTATGAAAGTGGTCCATTTGATTACAATGGTGGGTTTTACTACGGTAAGCTGAGCTATTCATTTTAAGTTTTTTAGTTTGAAAACAAAAAAGACTGCCTTGGCAGTCTTTTTTATTACAAAAAATACAATTATTTCGCAGCAGCGAGAGCTTGAAAAACAGCATTGATTGTTAACTCAACGGGAAGCACGATGCCTTGTGGGTGACTAGGGCCGTAAACTTTATTAAATGGTGTACCCATACCGCCCTCCATGCCCACATAGTTTTCTATCATGGCATTAGGTTCACTCCAATTACCTTTCATCAGCACTATGTTGTCTGCTTCTAGCGCGATAACGACCTTTTCGCGATGAGTAACATTGGCTTTATTCGCGCGACACGGTAGACACCAGTCAGCATCTACATCAACAAATACGGTATAACCCTGCTCAACTAAAGGATCAATTTGGGCGGGGTTTAATGGCTTCCACTGCAGGCGCTGATAGGCATTATAATCTTCAGTTTTATTGAGAAAAGAGTATACCCCGGTAAAACATAAGGTCATAAAACCCAGTAGAAATATAATAGCAGTGGGTATGTTCTTGCCTTTAATTTTCAAAAAAATAAGCAAAGCGATTCCGGCAAGTAAAAGCCCGAGTAGTAACGGAAGCATCAATGTCATTGTTTATAATCTCTTGCAAAATGAAATGAGTAATTTAGCTCACTATATCAAGCTTTGCTTAAGCTGAGGTTAAATGAATGTTGTTATCCTAAAATCATGATAACGTACGCCTTTAAAATTTCCTTCGATGCTTAGGTGATACCTGCATTAATGAGTAAAAGGGGTTAACAATGGCATTGAGTACTTGGCTAGGTTTATTAGCCATTTGTTGTTTGGGCGCAATGTCGCCAGGGCCGAGTTTAGCGATGGTGTTAAGGCATACATTATCGGGTGGCCGATTACATGGCGTGGTTTGTGCGTGGGCGCATTCAATAGGTATCGGCGTATACGCATTGGTGACCCTGTTAGGCTTGGCTGTTGTGTTAGCAAAGTCGCCAATTGTTTTCAATGGTATTGCTATTTTGGGGGCTCTATATCTTGCTTGGATGGGGCTACAAGCACTGCAGTCAAAAGGTGGGATGGAGCAAAAACTTCAATCTGGAGAGTCGAGCAGTTTATTACAAGCAGCTCGCGATGGATTAGCGATTTCGCTATTTAACCCTAAAATACTGTTATTCTTTTTGGCTTTATTCAGTCAGTTTGTTATGGCTGCAGAAGCATCAACTGGCCAAGCACTGATTGTACTGACACCGCTGGTGATTGATGGACTGTGGTATACGATTATCGCGGTTGTTTTATCCCATGGGCCGATACTATCCCGTTTAAGGGATAAAGCAGCTTTAATAGATAAACTGTCGGGAATCGTACTCATTTTGCTGGCTATCAGAGTGATAGTGAACTTGTTTTAGGGGTTAAACTGCCAAACTAAGTTTAAAAATGTCAGTTAGAAAAGTAAAAAGCCATCGAGAGATGGCTTTTTATATGACGCTAAGTATTATTTAGTTTTTAAATACTTGCACAGAGTCATCAGCTTTTTCTTCAGTGGCTTTTTGTCCGCCTGGAGGATTCTTAATGTGGTCGTTTAAATTCTCGTTCAACATGCCTTTGTATTCATCAGAGAACCAGTTTAAAGCATTTTCTTTTTCAGCTTCTAAGTCAGCTGATTTGATTGCGGCTTCGAATGCGTTATAACGAGCAGCTGCAAAGCGTAAGGCTGTGCCAACTTTACCAATGTCATTTTCAGTTTGACCAAGCTGGTTTGCTAATGCAATAAATTGATCAGCTAGCTGATACATGGTTGTTTCTGTTTTTTCTTCAGACATGAAAATCTTCTCATAATGATTTAAAAATTAGCCAAGAGTCTACCTACTTTAGCGACAGAATAAAGAGTCAATTACGAATTAGGATCAGAATCTGTGATCACTTGGCCGTTACGGGAGTCATAATAAATCGATAGCGCGGGCAAAGGATTATAAAAGTAACGGCATTGATCAGGATTGATGTAGGTGGCTAGGTAGAGTGTATCTTCAGGAGCTGCGGTATCAGATATCGAAGGAGCATCTTGTAAAATGGTTTCCCACACTGACATGCAATCATTCTCATTATTTAGTCGAGGTGAAGCCTCAAATGGTGGCCAGTTTTGCGCAGGAAATCCCCATTGATTGATATCGAGTTGACCATCAGCGCCAGCATTTGGGTAAATTTGTAAATTGTCCGCAGGGCCTGAATTACCTAAAGCTGCCCACTTAACGTTAGCCAGTGAGATACCACTCGAAAAAGCGCCCCCAGTACCTTGTACTGTTGAAATCTCAGCATCTTGTTTAATATTGATAAACTTAGGTAACGCTATTACTGCAATCACACCGAGTATTATAATGACTACGACTAATTCGATTAGGGTAAAGCCTGAAACTCTGTTGGTGTTCAATTTCTGCATGGTAAATGAACATCCTTTTTTATCCTTGTTGTAATTAAATTTTAATGTAAATGATGTGTTTGTGCGAGTTGTTGTATTTTGAATGAGGTAAATAACCAGATGAATAGTTGGAAAGAGTTCATAACATTAGAAAAAGCTAAGCCGTATTTCAAAGCATTAACACTTTTTTTGGAAAATCAAAAACAGCTTGATAAAGTGATATATCCGCCTACGGAGGAAATATATAGTGCATTTGAGTTAACGCCTTTAGATAAAGTAAAAGTCGTCATTCTCGGTCAAGACCCTTATCACGGGGCTGGTCAGGCTCATGGTTTATGTTTTTCTGTAAAAACGGGAGTTAAAACGCCACCTTCACTGGTTAATATGTATAAAGAATTGCATCAAGACATCGATGGGTTTGATATTCCAACACATGGAAATTTAACTCAATGGGCAGAGCAGGGCGTGCTGTTATTAAATACCGTTCTTACTGTTGAGGAAAGTAAGGCTCATTCGCATTCAAAAGCTGGCTGGGAGACTTTTACTGATAACGTAATGCAATGCCTCAATGAGCGAGAGGAACCGCTGATATTTATGTTCTGGGGAGCCCATGCTATGAAAAAGGGCAAGCTTATTGATACCGTTAAACATCATGTTTTGACAGGGCCTCATCCTTCGCCTCTATCGGCATATCGTGGCTTTTTCGGTTGCCAGCATTTTTCAAAAGTGAATCAGCTTTTGAAGCAACAAGGCGATAAAACGATTAATTGGCAGGTGTAGTGCCAATTATTACGTGAAATCAGGCTAGGACCTTTTGAACTTTTATGGCTGTTTTTGCCAACTAAACGCTGTCCTAAAGGGGGGCGATTAATAACACTTTTTGTTGAGTGAATTTAGCTTAAATGACGAGGTAGCAATTCACTTTCCTCGATTAAAATGACTTTACTTCGAACGAAATCTAAACTGTAAAGTTAAGCGGCACTCTATTGATGAATAAAAAAATGCACTTGGCTAATTAAAGGCAAGTGCATTTTTATTGTAAGCAGGAGTGGTGATTGCCATTTCTGCTTTAGGCTCAGACTAATGAAAACATTAGTTGTTACGCTTAACAGAAATCTTAGCTAAAGAAATCAATGCCTCTTTATACTCACTATCGGCAATTGGCGCTAAAGCAGCAATCGCTTTATCTGCTTCTTGATCAGCTTTTTGCTTAGTGTATTCAAGTGCACCAGACTCTTTTAGTGCCGCAACAATTTCATCGATTGCTTTAGTGCCATCACCTTTTTCAATCGCTTCTTTAATTAAGGCCTTCGCGGTGTCATTACCGTGAGCCATTGCATAAATCAAAGGTAAGGTTGGTTTACCTTCTGCTAAATCATCACCGATGTTTTTGCCAAGCTCATCGGCATCAGCGGTGTAATCTAATAAATCATCAGTCAACTGGAATGCGGTGCCAAGGAATTTACCGTACTCACCTAATGCGGTTTGTTGCTCCTTACTCACATCTGCAATCACACCTGTGAGTAAGGTCGCGGCTTCGAATAATTTAGCTGTTTTACAGTAAATCACTCGCATATAATTCTCTTCAGTGGTTTCTGGGTCATTACAATTCATTAATTGTAAGACTTCACCTTCTGCAAGAATATTTGTGGTGTCAGCTAAAACTCTGAGCACTTTCATGCTATCGAGCTCTGTCATCATTTGGAATGAACGGGTATATAAGAAGTCACCCACAAGGACACTGGCGCTGTTACCAAATAAAGCATTGGCTGTTTTACGACCGCGTCTTAGTGTTGATTCATCAACTACATCATCATGTAATAGAGAAGCGGTATGGATGAATTCAATGATGGCAGCTAACTTAAGATGCTCTTCACCTTTATAGTCGATTGCACGTGCTGCTAATACTGAAAGTAGTGGGCGAAGTCTTTTACCACCACCATTGATAATGTAAAAACCTAGTTGGTTTATTAGTGCAACATCAGACTCAAGTTGTTTGTAAATTAACTGATTGACGGCTTGCATGTCATTATCAGCTAGTTGACGAATGGCGTTCAAATCCATAATGGTCTCTAGTTATTAGGCTGTCAGGCAAATTATATTGCCCACTATATAAGGTTCAAATTGTATATTAACAAATTTTAACTAATTTTCATGCCTTAGACAGCTTTTGTTCTTAGATAGTGAGAGTTAAACCGAGCTTTTTTTATTGATTCAAATTTAACGCTTGCCAGACTGCAAATCTTCCCGTAGAATCCGCGCCCATTGTCATTAAAAGTTTTTAGCACCCGATATCTACAATTATGAATCGGAGTGTTAGTCCATTTGGAGTGAAATAGCTATGTACGCTGTTTTTCAAAGTGGCGGAAAGCAACACCGTGTTGCTGAAGGTCATACAGTTCGTTTAGAAAAAATTGAAGTTGCTACTGGTGAAACTGTAGAGTTTGATCAAGTATTATTGGTTGCTGATGGTGAGAACGTTCACGTAGGTACTCCTCTAGTTGCTAGTGGTAAAGTTGTTGCTGAAGTGGTTAGCCACGGTCGCGGTGAGAAAGTAACTATTCAAAAGTTCAATCGTCGTAAGCATCACGAAAAGAAAATGGGCCATCGTCAATGGTTCACTGAAGTTAAAATCACTGCGATCAGCGCATAATTTAGGAGTCTAACTCATGGCACATAAAAAAGCTGGCGGTTCTACTCGTAACGGCCGCGATTCAGAAAGTAAACGTCTTGGTGTTAAGCGTTTCGGTGGCGAATCAGTTGTTGCTGGTAACATCATCGTACGTCAACGTGGTACTAAATTCCACGCTGGTGTAAACGTAGGTATTGGTCGTGACCATACTTTGTTTGCATTAACAGACGGTAAAGTTAAGTTTCAAGTAAAAGGTCCTAATAACCGTAAGTTTATTAGCATCGAAGCTTAATTCTAGACTCTAATCAGTCTTTGAAAGCCCCGCCTTCTGGCGGGGCTTTTGTGTTTATTACCTCATTGTTGAATTTAGTTAACTAAACTTCAATGAAGTATTTCGATGCATAGCATTGATAGTTATTTTTTTTGCAGTAAGCGATTTATGGTGATTGTATCTTCTACGCTTCCCTGCACATCTCAGTCTTTTGAGGTTATAATTGGCACATTAAGTGGTGTCAGGAGTATGTATGAAGTTTATAGATGAGGCTAAAATCAAAGTTGAAGCGGGTAACGGTGGCAGTGGCTGCGTTAGCTTCAGACGTGAGAAATATGTGCCAGACGGCGGCCCAGATGGTGGTGACGGCGGTGACGGCGGTAGCGTATTTTTAGTCGCAGACGAAAACATGAACACGCTTATTGATTTTCGATTTGTACGTTCTTATATTGCTGAGCGCGGTAAGAATGGTCGTGGCCGTGACTGTACTGGTCATGGTGGCGAAGACACGTTATTAAAAGTTCCAGTTGGAACGCGTGCAATGGATTTTGAAACTGAAGAACTATTAGGTGATTTAACAACCCACGGCCAAAAATTACTTGTGGCTAAAGGTGGTTTCCATGGTTTAGGTAACACTCGTTTTAAGAGTAGTACTAACCGTGCACCAAGACAGAAAACGCTTGGTACTGCAGGCGAAGTTCGCATGCTTAAGCTCGAACTATTGTTACTAGCTGATGTGGGCTTATTGGGCTTACCAAATGCGGGTAAATCAACCTTCATTCGTTCAGTTTCTCGTGCAACGCCAAAAGTTGCTGACTATCCGTTTACAACTTTAGTACCGAATTTAGGTGTGGTTAGCCCACGTCCAGGTCAAAGCTTTGTTATTGCGGATATTCCAGGTTTGATTGAAGGTGCTTCAGACGGTGCGGGTCTTGGTATTCGTTTCTTGAAGCATTTAGAACGCTGTCGGGTATTACTACACATCATTGATATTGATCCAATCGATGGTAGTGATCCTGTTGAGTCTGCACGTTCAATTGTGGCTGAGTTAGAGAAGTATTCACCAAAGCTGGCATCTAAGCCTCGCTGGTTAGTCTTTAACAAAATCGACTTACTTCAAGAAGATGAGCTTGCTGAAAAAATGGAGCACATCGTTAAGGAAATCGATTGGAAAGGCGACATTTACACTATGTCGGCATTCAACCGTACCAATACTGAGGATTTGAGTCTTAAATTATTAGACTTTATTTCTGCACTTCCTGCGGTAGATGAATCAACTAGTCCTGAAGATGAAGTTGAATTCAAGTGGGATAATTATCATCAAGCAAATGTTGAATCTGTAAATGAAGATTACGACGACGATTTTGATGACGATTTTGACGAAGATGATTACGATGTAGAAATCATTTATCAACGCTAAAATTGTGAGATAAATTGCACTCGATTATCATTGAGTCAATAACAGGGTAATGAAGAGAGAGCAGTGTACGCAGAAACTCAAAATGATATCACTCGTCTTGTGGTACGCAGTGCGCAATTACTCTTAGCTTATGGTGCTGAATCTGATCTTGTTGAAGAGATCAGTCAGCGCCTAGGCAAAGCACTTGGCCTAGCCAGTGTTGAACTTTCCATATCATCAAATTCCCTCGTATTAACCAGCCTAGTTCATGGCCGCTGTATTACTACCACAAGACGTATTCGAGAACACGGCATCAATATGATGATTGTGTGTGAAGTTCAGCGAATCTGTTTATTGGCTGAAAAGGGCATTTATAATGCCAAGCAAGTTAAACGGCGTTTAGAAAAAATAGAACCTAAAAGTTATCCAGCTAAATATGTCATTGGCATGATTGGCTTGTCTTGTGCAAGTTTCTGTCACTTATTTGGTGGCGATATTGCATCTTGTATGATTACCTTTATTGCATCATCAATTGGAATGACGGTTAGGCTTTCTTTAGTTAAAAAACATTTTAACTTATTGATCATTTTCTCGATTACCGCGTTTATTACCACGATGATTGCTCAACTGGGTTATGTGATTGATGTCACCCAGACGCCCAAAACAGCTATGGCGGCCAGCGTGTTAATGCTGGTGCCAGGTTTTCCGCTGATTAATGCTATTTCAGATATGGTGAAAGGCCATATGAATGTTGGAATTTCTCGCTGGGGACACGCAACTCTACTCACTTTGGCCACTGTAATTGGGATAACCCTTGCGATGGCACTAGGAGGGAGTTTATTTCTATGAATCTCATTTTAGAATTATTGCATGACGCATTTTTCTCAGCGATTCCAGCAATAGGTTTTGCAATGGTGTTTAATGTTCCAAGGCGATTTTTAATTTATTGCGGAATAGCAGGTGCAATAGGGCATAGCTTTCGAACGTTATTAATGCATTTTGACATGCCAATCGAGTGGGCAACTTTTACCGCTGCAGCATTAGTTGGGGGGATTACCATTCGATTTGCCAAAAAACATTTAGCACCACCATTGATGTACTCAGTAGCTGCCATCATTCCTATGGTGCCAGGAACTTACGCGTACAATACTTTAATTTCAATTGTGCAATTGAGTGTACAAGATCAAATTAGCAGTGATTTAACATCATTAGTTATTTTTAATGGTTTAAAAACTGTATTTATTCTAGGAGCTTTAGCTGTAGGTTTAGCAATGCCTTCACTAGTATATTATCGCACTAGACCCATTATTTAATTTCTTAAGCATCTATAAGGATTTTACATGCGCATCGCAATGATCGCCGCTATGGCAAACAATCGTGTAATCGGTAAAGACAATAAAATGCCTTGGCATTTACCTGAAGACCTAAAACACTTTAAAGCCATGACGTTAGGAAAGCCAGTAGTGATGGGGCGTAAGACATTTGAATCGATAGGAAGACCACTCCCAGGGCGACATAATATTGTTATTACTCGTCAGAGTGATTATCAACCTGACGGTGTTAGTTGCGTGAACTCCTTTGAGGCGGCAAAAGATCTAGTTAGTGATTGTGATGAATTAGTTGTAATAGGAGGCGGGCAACTCTATAAAGAAATTCTACCCGTGGCCGATATCTTATATCTAACCTTTATAGATTTAACTGTTGATGGAGATACCTTTTTTCCTGAGTGGGATGATGGTAATTGGAAGTTAACAGAGAAGGTTGTAGAGATAAATGAATCACAATTGCAATATAGCTTTAACACTTTGGTTAAATAATGTTAAATTGTGTCCTGTGTTACCCTGAATAGATACTTACCCTTGATGGTAGGTACAAAATAAAAATACCTAAAAAGGAGTGTCAGATGCGTTTACTGCCAGTGGCCATAGCAGCCCTAATAGCAGCATCTTTTGTGTCAACCCCTGCCGAAGCAAATACTGAACAGCTTGTCGCAAACATTTGTGATTATGTAAAATCTAATGACAAAAATCGTTTACGTAAAAAGTTGAAAGAAAGCCGCGTAAAATTACGTAATATTTACACTGGTATTTCTTGCGAAGGTAATAGTTTATTAAGAACTGCTTATAACTCTAATTCATTAGAAGTTGGTGAGTATATTGCCAAGCGTCTTCCTGCAGGTGATTTAAATTCACCTGAAGCAGATGGAAAAAGCATTCTTGATTGGGCAAATGCTAACGGTCATAGCGGAAGTGCTATTACTGCTGCAGTGCAAGATAGAATTAACAGTGGTGAGTAAGCATTACGCTTAGTATTGTTCCCTGTTATGTTGAGGTGTAACTAGTTCGTTTGGTTAGTTACACCATAACAAGCAAGACCAAATTGTTAATTTGCGCCTTTTGTTAGTACAAATAACAATTCGTCTAAAAACCGCCTAAATGGCGGTTTTTTTATGGAGCAGTTTTAAGTCATAAATCTTATAAACGCTAATTGCTGCAAATAAATTAAAATTAAATAATCGGCTGCGGTTATTGATAAATATAAAAAATATCTTTGTCGACTTTAGGTTATTTTAGACAGTAATTTGAACACCTGAAGTTCATTTAATACAGCCCATTCTCATTTTACTTCACTGGAACTATACAATTTTGGTCAGTAATAAGCGACGTTAACTTTGTTTGCTAACTTCAGGGCATTAAAAAAGGCTCCTAAGAGCCTTTTTATTAAAAGTGTTACCTTTATGTATTTAGACTTTAAATTCGCCCACAGAGCTTTGTAGCTCTTCAGATAGTACAGCAACTTGGTGGCTAGATTGTGCTGTTTGATCTGCGCCTGTTGCTGTTTCTTCAGAAATTGCAGCAATATGCTCCAACATCTCAGATACTTGCTGGCTAACAAGGTTTTGCTCTTGCGCAGCTTGAGCAATGTGATTACCAGAATCATAAGCTTTATGGACAGATTGGCTAATAGTTTCAAGAGCTAAGTTAGCTTGTTCTGTTTTATCAACACAACTGGTTGCTTGACTGCGGCCTAGTTCCATTACTGATACCGCTTGCTGTGCACCTTGCTGTAGCATTTCAATCATTTGTTGAATTTCGCTAGTCGACTCTTGTGTTCTTGACGCTAGACTTCGAACTTCATCTGCAACGACTGCGAAACCACGACCTTGTTCACCAGCTCGTGCAGCTTCAATGGCCGCATTTAATGCTAGTAAGTTTGTTTGTTCTGCAATACCACGAATAACATCAAGGATTGAACCAATAGAAGCACTGTCAGAGTGGACCTTATTAATGACTTGGCCAGCTTTAGCTACTTCATCAGCAAGAGCTAGGATAGTCACCTTATTTTCTTCAGCAAGTGTACGCATGTGCTGAGTTTCTTCATCAGCTTGCTTTATCTGCTCTAGTGCTTGGTCTGCACTCATAGAGACTTGTTGTGCGCTTGAACTTAATTGTGTTGTTGCGGTGGCAACTTGATCCACTTGGCTCTTCTGCTCTTGAATTCCGCTTGTTGTTTGGGTAGTAATTGCTGAAGTTTCTTCAGCTGCGGCAGCAAGTTGGTTTGATCTATCTAGGATGCCAACAATAAGATTGCGCAAACTATCAACTAAGCTATTGCAATTTTTAGCTAATTCAGCAAATTCATCGTGACCAGAGTCGTCAAGTTTATGTGTCAAATCACCTGAAGCCAGAATATTTAATGCTTGATTCACTTTTGCTAACGAGCGTGTTAATGGTTTAACTACAGCAATACTGACAACGATTGAAACCAAAATAGCAAGTATGACTACAAACATGGTTTTTAAACTTGCAGAGTCGATATTCTCAATTGCACTATCACTGATTTGTCCGGTGAAGCCTTCAATATTAGTTGCCAAATTAATCATCTTGGCATTAACTTCTAATCGATCTTTATCTGTTGCAGCGAGCATTTGCTCAGCTTGTTGAGCATGAGTTAATTGCTGACCTTTTAAAGCAACAATCGTATTACTGTCATTGATTAGCTTAAACACCGCTTCACTTTCTGTATTAAGATTATTTAGCGTATTGTCGCTGATGATACCTCTACCTTGGCGATTAATATGCTCAATCTTGACCCGTGTATCACTAACCATATAGTCGAGTTCGTTAACGATGACGTTATATTTGCTATTATCTTTAGCTGCGACTAAGTCATAAATTGTGGTGATAATATTAATAAAAGTACTGTCTACAACGCCAGCTGTAGCTGCAATACTCTGTTCTGTAGGGTCGTCACTCATTTCTAAATCAATGAGGTCTAATAAGATGGACGATGCTTCATCTGCACTATCTTCTAAGTCACCACGAAGCTGGATTAGTTTTTCATGTTTAACCAATGCATTTTCATGCTCTTCTAACATCAAACGGCTATTTTTTTCAAAACTTGTATAACTCGTTTTTAATTGCGACAGGTTTGAAGAGAATTCTTGTCGGTCTGAAATGAGGCTCGATAGTTTATTGAGCGTTTTAGTGAACTCAGCAGACTCAGTTTTGATCTTTTTCTCAACTGCAGGAATTTGGGCAGACTCGTCGGTGTAATAACCAAATAGTATTTGAATTTGCTGCGCGCTTAAATTTTGTGTCAACTCACCTGTTGCAGTGAGCGCTGGGAGGCTAACTTTTTGCAACGTTGTGGTGCTATCTTTAATTGAGCTATTGGTGAGCAGAGATACGCCTCCCAACACAATTAAAAGTAGTGTTACAACAGTAAAACCGCCAATGACTCTGGTGGCAACATTAATTTTCATAGCATACTCCGGCTGTTATTATTTTATCCCGAATTTGTCTCTTGATCGCTCAGGGTAGTGTGATCACGTGAGATCTATTAGCTTTATCGGCTAAGGTTTTTATAAGTTTAACAATTTATTAATTATTTTAGTTTTAACTGAATTATCTTTTCATTGGTTTCAGCATGCCAAAGTGTCATATGTTCCCCCCAACAGCAGCCTGTATCTAACGCTAACACATTCGCTTGATTAGTGACCCCCATTAGGGCGGCCCAATGGCCAAACACCAAAGTGTGGGTTTTCTTTAGTTCAGAATCGAACTCAAACCAGGGGGTAAGGCCTACAGATTTATCTTTAAGAGGTTTCTTGCACGCAAAATCTAAACTGCCATCATCGAGTAAATAGCGCATTCGAGTCAGTGCGTTAATGCAATATCTTAATCGCGGTAAGCCTGTTGAATGACTATCCCATAAATCAGGGGCTTCTGTGTACATTTTTGCGATAAGCGCAGAAAGGTAGTTATCTTTTTTAAGAGCCTCACTGACAGCTAGTGCTTCAGATTCAAGCGTTGCTAAATCCCATTGTGGTGGCACACCAGCATGAGTCATGATGATATTATGTGATGGTAAAGTTTGCACCAAGGGTTGTTGTCTTAACCAGTCAATGAGATGGGATATATCTTCTGCTGCAAGTAATTCAGCAAGGTTATCTTTGGGATTGGCTTTTTTGATTTTACCGTGAAGTGCAAGTAAATGAAGATCGTGATTGCCAAGCGTTATTTTGGCACTGCCTTCTAAAGATTTAAGGTAACGTAAAGTTTGTAGCGAGCCTTGTCCTCGAGCAACTAAATCACCCACAGCCCAAAGCTCATCCTTTGCAGGGTTGAAATCAACCTTTGCTAATAATAATTGCAGCTCGTCGAAACAGCCTTGTATATCGCCAACGAAATAATGTGCCATAGGTTTATTGCAAAATACCTGGAATGGCTAATCTGAATGTTGGGATCTCAGCTTTAAAAGGCTCGCCTTGTGCAGTCACCATGCCGTAGCTGCCTTCCATGAAACCAACAGGTGTTTCCATAACCGTACCACTAGAGTATTGATAAGCGGTATCAGGATCAATCGTTGGGGTTTCACCTACCACACCAGGCCCTTTAACTTCACTGGTATCGCCGTTGGCATTAGTAATAATCCAATGACGGTCTTTTAGTGTAATAGGGATTTCACTGAGATTGATAATGGTGATGGTATAACTGAACAAATACTTTTCATCTTCGGTTGATGATTGTTCTTCAAGGTATTTGGTTTCAACTTTTATTTTGACGTTAGCAGCTACTGAGGTCATTAAACTTCCTAAAAAGAAAGGGCACTTTCATTAAAAATGCCCTTGAAAATACTAACTCTTATCACAAACCAAATTGGCTAGCGCGACATATTGCTCAACGCTTATTTGCTCAGGTCTTAGAGTTGAATCAATGTTTAGTTGAGTAAACTCTTCATCAGTGATCATTTGCTTTAAGTTATTTCTTAAAGTTTTACGACGCATATTGAACGCGGTAGTACATAAATGACGTAAAACATTCACATCTTTACATGGAAAAGGCTTCACATCGTAAGGCAATAAACGTACAACAGCAGAATCCACTTTTGGTGCAGGTTTGAAGCTTTCAGGCGGTACTTCTAACACAGGCACGACTTTACAAAAATACTGAGCCATTACCGTTAAGCGGCCATAGGCTTTTGTGCCAGGGCTTGCTGAAAGACGTAACACTACTTCTTTTTGTAGCATAAAATGCATAGTTTCAATAATTTCGGCAAATTCGAAAAGGTGAAACATTAACGGGGTAGAGATGTTATATGGCAAGTTGCCAAATACTTTCATCTTTTTGCCGTCTTGCTGAAGTTGGCTAAAATCAAAATTAAGCGCATCACCTTGATTGATGGTTAATTTATTTTTTAATTCCGGATGGTTTTGTAAACGTTCAACAAGATCTTTATCTAGCTCAACAACCGTTAAGTTATCCACTGCATCTGCAACGGGTTCGGTTAATGCACCAAGACCTGGGCCGATTTCAACCATGACGTGATCATTGTCAGGAGAGATAGCGCCCACAATTCTGCTGATGACACTTTCATCAGTTAAAAAGTTCTGTCCGAAACGTTTTCTGGCCGTGTGGCCTAAATGTACTTTATTGCTACTCATTGGAAAATTATTTACTTACTTTTGTGGCCAATTCAATGGCTTTATTTAATGCACAGGTAAAACTACCGCAATCTGCTTCACCAGTGCCTGCAAGTTCTAATGCAGTGCCATGATCGACAGAGGTTCTAATATACGGAAGACCTAAGGTGATGTTAACCGATTTTCCAAAACCTAATGATTTAAGTACTGGAAGTCCTTGGTCGTGATACATAGCAAGAACCACATCTGCTTCTTGTAAGTATTTAGGTTGGAAGAGTGTATCGGCAGGCAGTGGCCCAACAATATCGATTCCCTGATCTCGTAGCTCATTGAGCGCTGGGATCATGATATCAATTTCTTCTCGTCCTAAGTGTCCATCTTCACCAGCATGGGGGTTTAAGCCACATACATAAATTTTAGGTGAAGTGATGCCAAATTTTTGCACTAATTCGCTATGCAAAATCTGGATGATATGGTGTAAACGCTCTCGCGTAATAGCCTTTGCAACATAAGCTAAAGGGATATGAGTGGTCATCAATGCCACTTGCAATCCTGGTGCGGCAAGCATCATGACCACATCTTGGCAATTCGCTTGCAGTGCAAAAAACTCGGTATGGCCACTGAATGGAATACCCGCTTGGTTAATAATTCCCTTATGAACAGGGCCAGTAACTACAGCGGCAAACTCATTACTCATGTTTTTTTCACCTGCATAACGCAAGGTATCTACTACATAAGCACTGTTTAGCTCGTTTAACTTGCCACATTCAACTTCAGCTGCAAGTGTAAACGGCGCTATCGTCAAGGTTCCGGCCTCTTGAGGTTTAGCTTCAAGTGTTGGCTGGTATGGACGTAAGCTCAGTGGCAGGCCAAGCATTTTAGCCCGGCTGGTTAATAATTCTGGATCTGCACAAACAACTAACTCAGCAGGCCAAGCCTGCTGAGCAAGTTTAATAACTATATCTGGGCCGATACTCGCCGGTTCACCCGGCGTAATCGCAATTCTTTGTGTCATTAAGTTAGCTTAACCTCGAGTACTCTCTGGTTCAAAAACTTCAATGTAAGCTTCTGTACGCATTTCATCTAACCAGTTTTGTAGTTCTTCGTTAAATTTACGACGATAGATTAACTGGTGAGCACGGTTACTATTAAACTGATCGGTTGCATCAGTTGTGCGTTTTTCTTCAAGCTGAGCAATGTGCCATCCGTGAGTGGTGCGGAATGGTTCACTGATTTCATAAATTTCTAAACTGTTAAGTGTTTGTGCGAACTCTGGGACATAAACTGATGGTTCTGCCCAACCTAATTCACCACCTTTTGCTCCAGATCCTGGATCTTCTGAATACTGGCGAGCAAGGTCGGCAAAGTCTGCTTCACCTGAGCGAATTTGAGATAAGAAGCTTTCTAACATCGCTTTAGCGCGGTCTTCAGAAAGGATAGGTGAAGGCTTTAACAAAATGTGGCGTGAGCGTACCTCACTGATTTCCTGAGTTTGTAAACCTCGGGCATCCATAATTTTGATGATATGAAAACCTGAACCACTTTTAATTGGGCCAATAACATCGCCGTTTTTCGCATCTGTAACCACTTCAGCGAATAGAGTTGGCATTTCATTAATGCTCATGTAATCCCAAATACCACCTTCAAGTGCTTTTGGTCCTGAAGAAGAGGCAATCGCTGTACGTCTAAAGTCTTCACCGTCTTTTAAACGTTCGAGTACGATGTTTGCACGCTTGCTTGACGCTTCAAGTTGTTCACTTGTTGGGTTGCTAGGCACTTCAATCAAAATATGACCAACTTGGAACTCGACATCTTTCAAGCCTTGTTCTTGGATCATTTTGACTAAGTTATTAATTTCTTGAGGAGATACTTGAATACGACGTTGAACTTGAATACGTTGAATTTCACCAATGGTGATTTCTTCACGTAATTGTTCACGGTATTGTCCAAAGCTCATACCTTCGCTTTCGATTTGCTGCTGCATTTGACTCACAGTCAGTTGCTGCTCTTTAGCAATATTTTCAATGGTTTGATCTAATTGTAAGTCACCAATTGATAAGCCGATGCGCTCAGCCATTTGTAATTGCAAATGAGTTAAAATTAAACGTTCTATTACCTGAGTACGCAAGGCATTATCAGAAGGTAAACCTTGGCCTGCTTTTTCTGCATTGGTTTTAACCGAAGTGACCATATGGCTGATTTCGCTTTCGAGTATGATGCCTTCATTTATTTGCACGGCAACGCTGTCTAATGGCACGGGAGCGGCTATCGATACTTGGCTTGCTGCCAGAGTAAATAAAGCAAAAATCATTTTCTTACAGTGTTTCATCCACAGAATCCTTGGCACTTAAATTTCTAATTATTGTTGGCGCTATCGCCAAAATAGTGTTGTTAACGTTTAATAGGACTATTTGTTTTCCACTAGGTTCAGCAATCTATCATAAATGATGCATAAATGATGGCTAAATGATGGCTAATTGCTTAAGTAAAGTGGTTTACGATAGTTAAATAATCCTTCGTTTAGCATATCTTCAACACCGAGAGGACCTGAACCACCTAAACCTTTAATAATAAAGTTGAGGTATACGCCACTCTCAAATTGTTCTCTAGTATCAAGACTAGGGTTTAAATCGTCATCATAGTTGGTTTTAATGCGGTAATGATAACTTAAACGCATGGCCCAACAGCATGACTCGTATTGAACGCCAGTATAGGTTTCAATACTGCGAGACTCGTTAAGGTCGTAATAAAAATTACCCACAAAATATAAGTCATCGCTAATTGGCCATGATGTACGCATACCGACTTGTGAAATATCAACTCGGTCGTTGGTATTGGTATTCAATAAATCGGGTACATAGCGATAACTGAACTGAAGCAATTTATCATTACTTGGACGAAAATCTAATGTCACTTCACTTTTCTTTGTTTCGCCATGCTCGGTATCAAATTGCACTGCGCCGCTAATAAACCAATCTTGGTAAACATTAGCATCGACTTCTGCGGCTAACACTGATGTTGATGGCGCAGCCTCAACATTTTCATCAGTAAAATTAATTTTACTGTCTTGGAAGTAAATGATTTGACCAATACTGACTTTAAGTTTTTCAATGTTAGCATCGTCAAATAAACGAGTCGTTACACCTAAAGTCATTTGGTTTGCATCTGCAATTCTATCAAGACCTGAGTAACGTCTGTCTCTGAATAGGCCAAAGTAATCTTCTTGAAGTTGAGCTGAATCATATATACCAATACCATCTTGGTTTTCATACCCAACATAAAGATATTGGAATTGAGGCTCTAAAGTTTGTCTGAAGTCAGCATCAAATAAGTGTGTTTCACGCTCAAAGTTAATTTGCCCGTGCAAGCGTACTTGGGGAATAGTACGACTGACAGAGTCTTCAAGTTCACTGTCATCATCGAAATTAGTTTGCCAGTATTGAGTTTGCAGTAATTTAACTTCACTGGTTAACGAGCCAGCAGGCCCTTGAATAGGCAAAGTGATGCTTGGCTCCATATGGAGACGAGTTGCAGTGTTATATTCGTTTTCTTTATGCTCAAAATTAGTCAATTCAGAATTAAACTTAAAATCTAATCCTTCCCAGAAATCATTAGTTTGATAATTAAAGTTAAGTTGAGGCATTACCTGATAAGGGACTTCATCTTCACCTAGTACTTTTATATCTTGGACTTTCATACCGAAATCCCAATCTTTCTCAAAGTAACTAATTTCACCTACACGGGATAACTGGTTATCGGTAGAGCGATTGACGTCAGAGCTTAAATCGTTGAAATAGTTATTATCTGAAACATCAGTAAAGTTTGCCTGTACTCGCCAATTCTCATTAATTGAGCCTTGATGACGCCAGTGATAAAGGTAACGGTCTGGACTGTTGTCGAGTTTGTCATCATTGGCTAAATATTCTAGGTTGAGTTGACCATCTTGGTCTTCTCCCGCTAAATATCTAAACTCTGTTTTAGCGTAAAAACCACGTGATGACATATAAGTCGGCGTAAACGTTAAGTCGTACTCTGGTGCAATGTTCCAATAATATGGCGTACTGACTTCAACACCATTCGTGGTGCTGGTACTAAAGTCCGGGAATAAAAATCCAGATTTGCGTTTATCTGATACTGGAATTGTCATATAAGGAACATACATTACAGGTACGCCTGCAATGCGAATTTTAGCTTCCCAAATCTCTCCCCACTCTTCTGTACTATCGATACGGATTTCTTTCGCTTCTAATAGCCAAGAATCATCGCCCACTGGACAAGTGGTGAAGTTGGTATTTCGTAATTCGAGATTATTTTGTTCTGTGATTTTGAGCTGTTCAGCATCGCCATGTATTTGCTGGCCATGTAGCCAATACTTAGCACCATTTAGGGTCGCGCTATTGGAAATCATCTGCGCATTAAGTGAGTCAGCGGTAACGGTGAACATCTCATCAGAAAAAATGAGATTACCATTTGCATCTAGCTGCTCATTCTTTTGGTCTAAGATAGCTTCGTCAGCACTAATGTGACGAGATCCTTGACTGAAACTAACATTACCAGAGAAATGCGCTTTATCGCCCATTGCAGCTTCAGAGCGATCTGAAATAATCACAATATCTTCTGCTGTTAAATTAGGAACTTGTTGACGTTCGTCAATAGAACTAGAAACCGGAGGGTTTATCACACAATGAAGCTCAACCGCTTCTGTGTCAGAGGGTTCTTGTGCCGAGACTAGGTTAGGTAATAGGCTCAATGCCAGAAAATAGCGGATCTGCATTTTAATTAATGATTATGAATTCTTAGTCTTGACAAAATGAATCGAAAAAAGCCGCAGCTAACAACTTATCTTTAGCTGTTTCCAAATGTTATGTTGGCTATAATAAAGCAATTTTCCCATAAGAGCCATTGAGATGAGTTTATCTGATACAAGATTTATTTTACTAAGGAACTGGTTAAGTCAATATTTCAAGACAGAAGTGTCTATTGAGCTTATTTGTGGGGATGCTAGTTTCCGTCGTTATTTTCGGGTCAAACATTTAGCAAACTCTTATATAGTCTCTGACTCACCCATTAAACTGGTGCCTATCTTACCTTTCATCTATATGGCACAAGCCTATAACAAGGCTGGTTTGATTGCTCCGAAAATCATAGCCCAAGATGATGAGAATGGTTTTGTTCTGCAGTCAGATTTAGGCGATGAGCAGCTTTTAAATCAATTAAATGAACAAACCGTGACGGACTTTTATCGACAAGCCCTGTCTTTATTGCCTCAAGTAGCAAAGGTTACAGCAACTGAAGAGGGCACATTACCTATTTATGATCGAGCGTTTGTTGAAAGGGAACTCGAGATATTTATCGAATGGTTACTAATAAAGCATCTAGATCTTACCTTAACTCAAGAAGATAAAACACTTATCCAGAATGCATTTAATGTACTAGCTTCAAGTGCACTTGAACAACCAAGCGTTGGTATGCACCGTGATTTTCATAGTCGCAATATTTTAGTGGTAGAAAATGGTTTAGGGTTAATTGATTTTCAGGATGCGGTAATAGGGCCTGTTACATATGATGCGGTGTCGCTGCTTAGAGATTGTTATATTAAGTGGCCCACTGAAATCATTGATGTATTAAAACGTGAACACTTTAGTTTGTGCCAGCAACACGCCTTGATTTCTGAGGACGTAACTTTCAATCAATATCAGACTTGGTTTGACTTAATGGGCATACAGCGACACGTTAAAGCTGCAGGTATATTTGCTCGGTTAAATCATCGTGATGGAAAATCAGGATATTTAAAAGATATTCCGTTAACGCTAACTTATATCATTGAAGTTTCAGCTTTGTACCCACAACTTGAAGCCTTTGGTCAATGGGTTGAGCTAAATGTGCTAAGCAAAATATCTGAGGTTTAATAGAAAGCTTGCTTCGCTTCTTTCTTGCGTAAACCCAAAGACAATAAAATTATCAGTACATTAATCACTATATTAATCGATTTCAAAAGAGGTCATCAATGAAAGCCATGATCTTGGCTGCGGGGCGTGGTGAGCGCCTAAGGCCATTAACAGATTCGGTACCCAAACCTCTGGTTAAGGCCGGGGATAAAGCGTTAATTGTCTACCATTTAGAAAAGTTGGCAGCGGCAGGTTTTAAAGACGTCATTATTAACAGTGCTTGGTTAGGTCATAAGTTACCTGAAGCTTTAGGTGATGGCAGTCAGTGGGGGTTAAGTATTCAATATAGCGTTGAAGAAACAGCCTTAGAAACTGCAGGCGGAATAAAACAAGCTATATCCTTACTTGGCACCGAGCCTTTTTTAGTGATTAATGGCGACATTTATATCGATGAACTACCAGGTTTAGAGCATGCTAAAACAGTAATGAAGCGTAATTCAGAATTAGATGCTTTTTTATGGTTAGTTGATAATCCACAGCATAATCCTGACGGAGATTTTGCTATTATTGATAATCAGTTAACAGAATCTACTGACAATAAGCTTACTTATTCGGGCATGGGAATATACCATCCGAAAATGTTTGTTGATATTGCGCCTGGTAAAAGCGCCTTAGGGCCGATATTAAGGCAAAAAATATCGCAACATAAAATCGCTGGAGGCTATAGTGCTTCTTACTGGTGTGATGTCGGCACGGTTGAGCGTTTAGAGAAGTTAACAGATTATATTGAAAGCCTTTAGCGGTTATTAAAAAACCTTAGAGTTAATAAAAGCCTTTAGCGGCTTTTAAAGTCATTAATGAATTCATTTAACCAAGATGCCATTATTATATGAATGTCTTGGTGTTATTTAGTGGGAAGTTTGATGCGTATTTGGGGCAAGTTTTTTGGTTCTATCATTGGTTTTATGTTTGGCAGGTTTTTTGGAGCCCTCATCGGACTATGGTTAGGACATTTATTTGATAAGCGCGCTGGCTTTGCTGACATGCTGCGTAAAGGCCAAGAAAGGCAAGCTCAGTTTTTTAATACTACATTTACCGTGATGGGCCATGTCGCAAAAGCTTCAGGTCATGTTACCGATGTGGATATTCGCATCGCGTCAATGTTAATGGATCAAATGAAGTTAACCGGTGATGCAAGAAGAGATGCGCAAGCCGCTTTTAGAAAAGGCCGTGATGCTGATTTTGATTTAGTACTAACTCTTCGAGAATTTCGTGCGATGACCCAAGGTCGAAATGAAATTCTACAAATGTTTTTGGAAATTCAAATTCAAACTGCCTTGTCTGATGGCGAATTACACAGTAAAGAAAAACAAATATTATCTACAGTTGCCAAAGAGTTAGGATTGGGGCAAGCTCATTTAGATGCGCTTCTTAATCGATGGCAAGCCGAGTTTCATCATCACCAATCTGGTCGTGGAAATACCATGCAACTTGATGATGCTTATTCGATGTTGGGTAAGCAAGAATCGTCTAGTGATCAAGAAATTAAACGGGCTTATCGTAAACTGATGAATGAACATCATCCAGATAAGCTAGTTGCTAAAGGTCTCCCTGAAGAAATGATGGAGCTAGCTAAAGCCAAGGCACAAGACATTCAGTCTGCTTATGAAACAGTTAAAACGTCTAGAGGGATGCGTTAAAGGGTTTTTCAATCTTAAAAATATCAAATAGCTCGAAGAATATAACTCGAGCTATTTCAATGATGATTGTTTGTTGTATATGGAGTTACACATGAAATTAACCGCTATTGCCAGTTTCGTTACTGTTGTCACTACTGTCGCTTTTTCCCTTTCTACCCAAGCTGAAATTTATGTCGCACCATTTGGAGGTTATAGTTTTGGCAGCAGTGAATTCGATATTTCAAATCCTAGTACCGATGAAAGCGGTAAGTTAAAAATCTCAGAGTCAGAACACTATGGCGTGATGATTGGTACCACTACAAAAGATCCTGGCAATATCTATTTTCTTTACAGTACCCAAGCAACTGATCTGAGAGACGGTGCTTTTAGTGATGAAATTTTTAATGAACTCGATGTCGATTATTTTCATGTCGGTGGCAGTTTATATTTCCCCAACGGTAAATTTAAACCGTATGTGACTGTCAGTGTGGGCGCTACTCATATGCGTCCTAGTGGAAATTATTCATCAGAAACGCGTTTTTCTATGGCTTTTGGCGGTGGTGCGGCATTTGAAATTACTCCGCAAGTGGCATTATTTGCCGATGTTAGAGGCTATGCGACATTTGTGAATTCAGATAATACATTCTTTTGTGGCCCTAACGAATGTGTTTGGAACATCTCAGCCGATGTCATGTGGCAAGGACAAGCCAATGTCGGTTTAGAGGTTAAATTTTAAATAGGTGACCGAGCATGAAAATAGTTGTACTTGATGGCTATACCTTAAACCCTGGAGACCTAAATTGGGCGGCATTATCAAAGCTAGGTGATGTTGAGGTTTTTGAGCATAGCCATCATGAGCAAATCATTTCTCGCTGTGAACAAGCGGATATTATTCTCACCAATAAAGCATTAATTACTAATACGGTTATGCAGCAGTGCCCGAAGCTTAAGTATATTGGTGTAACTGCTACAGGCACCAATGTTGTTGATATGAAAGCGGCAACAGCGCGTAATATTGTGGTGACCAATGTGCCTGCTTATGGCCCTGATGCCGTAGCACAGATGGTATTTGCTTTAATCCTTCAACATGCCCAACAAGTGTCTTTGCATGACAGCGCGGTTAAGCAAGGTCAATGGACAAGATCCCGGGATTTTTGTTTCACTTTATCTCCTTTAATGTCGCTCAAAGGAAAAACCATTGGCATTGTGGGCTACGGTGATATTGGTCAACAAGTGACTAAATTAGCACTCGCGTTCAATATGAAGGTGATTATTACTAGTGGTCGAGAAAAGACAGGGTTACCAGATAATGTGACTTGGCTGTCACTTAAGGGGTTGCTGGCACAATCAGATATCATCTCATTACATTGCCCGTTAAATGAGGCCACCGAGAAGATGATAAATGGTGATAGCCTATCTTTGTTAAAAATGGGCGCTTTGCTAGTGAACACTGCACGTGGTGGTCTGATTGATGAAGCGGCATTAGCACAAGCGTTGAATCAGCATCAATTATTCGCCGCTGTTGATGTGCTGTCTACTGAGCCGCCTAGCGATGACAATCCATTATTATCTGCTGATAATATCGTGATTACGCCACACATAGCGTGGGCGACTATTGAGGCTAGACAGAACCTTTTGAATATAGCAGTTGATAATGTGCAGCAATTTTTAAATCATTCACCAGTGAATCAGGTTAACTAGCTATGTCATTGCCAATGTAATTAAAATAAGCAAAAAAGCCTAACGTTAACCGTTAGGCTTTTTACCTTATAAGTACTAGTTTTTAAGACGTAAAGTTAACTTAAAAAATAACCTTAATTTTAGCCGCCGAGCGTTTGGCTTTGGCAATTGATGAATCGATGTCTTTATCTCTTGCAAGTGCAACACCTAATCTTCTGCGCCCATCTATGTCAGGTTTTCCAAATAACTTTATTTGGGTGTCTGATTCTATTAACGCACTTTCAACGCCCTGATATCGAATGTTTTTTGATTGACCTTCAGCTAGAATCACTGCTGAAGCACTGGCGCCGAGTTGTCTAATATCGGCAATAGGCAAACCTAAAATAGCTCTAACATGGAGGGCAAACTCAGAGATATCCTGACTTATTAGCGTTACTAGCCCAGTGTCATGTGGTCGTGGCGATACTTCTGAGAAGTAAACATCATCGCCTTTAATAAATAATTCAACTCCAAATAGACCAAATCCACCTAAAGCTTCAACGACTTGCTCACCAATTTGTTGTGCTTTAGCTATGGCTTTGTTGGACATTGCCTGTGGCTGCCAAGATTCTCGGTAATCCCCATCTTCTTGACGGTGGCCAATAGGATCGCAATAGTGAATGCCGTTGACTGCACTAATGGTGAGTAGGGTAATTTCATAGTCAAAATCAATAAAGCCTTCAACAATGACACGTCCACCACCTGCGCGCCCACCTTCTTGGGCATATTGCCAAGCTTGTTCTATTTGTTGCTCGGTCTTAATAACGCTTTGGCCTTTGCCAGATGAGCTCATGACTGGTTTAACAACACAAGGTAGACCAATTTGTTTAATTGCCGTTTTAAACTCAGTTAATGTATCGCAGAAAAAGTATGGTGACGTTGGGATCCCTAAGGTTTCTGCAGCAAGGCGTCTGATACCTTCTCGGTCCATTGTCAGCTGAGTCGCTTTGGCTGTTGGAATAATATTTATGCCAGTTGCTTCAAGCTCTACGAGGGCTTGGGTCGCGATAGCTTCAATTTCTGGGATCACCATATGTGGTTTTTCGAGTTCAATAACAGCCTTCAAAGCGACTTCATCAAGCATGTTAATCACATGGAATCGATGGGCAACTTGCATTGCTGGCGCATTGGGATAACGGTCAACTCCAATGACTTCAATGCCGAAACGTTGTAGTTCTATGGCAACTTCTTTTCCGAGTTCGCCGCAACCTAGGAGCATCGCTTTAATAGAGCCTTTAGTACCAGCAGTACCAAAGTTGAAAGGAGTATGAGCGTTCATTGTTTTACCTTGTTGGGAAGCTTGTAGGGATTACACTCAAATATTTTATCTTTTATTCGCAGTTGATTGATTAGCAAAGCCTATAAATGTGTAAAGGATCACGTGAAAAGAGTTATTTTTTCAGCGAATAAACAGTGTTTTACAGTTATTTTATTGATGTTCGTATGTTATCTTGAGGTTGTGTTTATGTTTCTTTGTTTGCGATGGAGATGTTTTTAGTTTAAGGCGCTTTTATTTTCAAATGCCATACCTTTAATAGGAGAGTTATATGTTTTTGGATTATTTTGCATTAGGACTACTTTTTTTTGTAGCACTAGTGATTTTTTACGGTGTGATTGCAATTCATGATATTCCCTACGAAATTGCTAAAAAGCGTAATCACCCTCAACAAGATGCATTGCATATTGCTGGCTGGGTTAGTCTTTTTACCATGCATGCTATTTGGCCATTTTTATGGATTTGGGCAACCTTGTATCGTGAAGATAGAGGGTGGGGATTTAGTAATGGTAAAAAGCGAGAGTTAATTCTTGAAGGTGAGGTACGCGAATTAATGGAAAAGGTTGAAGATTTAAATCAGCGCCTAGCCTTTATTGAGACGCCAAAAGCTGACAAGGTTTCAGAAACCACTCCAGATCAACAACCTAAGCAAGAGGTGTAGTCATGGATCTACTACTGATTTTAACTTACACCGCGTTTTGTGTAGCAATATTCAAGATATTTAAGATCCCATTAACCAAATGGACAGTACCGACAGCCGTTTTAGGTGGGATAGTATTAATTGGTACGCTATTGGTATTGATGAACTATAACCATCCATATACCCGTTTTGCGCGTGAATACTTTGTTTCAATTCCTATCAATCCAGCTGTGCGAGGTTTAGTTGTCGAAGTAAATGTTAAGCCGAATGTTCCTGTCAAAAAAGGCGATGTATTATTTAGAATTGACCCAACGCCATTCATTGCTGCAGTGAAGCAAAAGCAAGCTGCTTTAGAAGACGCCAAACAAGCTGTGCCGCAACTAAAGGCTGCATGGGATAGTGCTATTGCAAAAGTCACTCAAGCTGAAGCTAACCGTGATAGAGCAAAGTCTGCCTATGAACGTTATGATGAAGGTAAACGTAAAGGTGGTAAAAACTCACCGTTTTCTGAACTTGAGTTAGACAACAAGCGTCAAACCTACCTTTCTGCTGAAGCACAATTTAAAGCTGCAGAAGCTGATGAGATTCGATACCGCCTTGCTTATGAATCAAATATCGATGGAGTGAATACTGACGTTGCTGTTATTCAGGCTGAACTTGATGAAGCTCAATTTAATCTTGAACGAACAGAAGTAACAGCACCCGTTGATGGTGTTGTCACTCAGATGGCCTTGCGTCCTGGTGTGATGGCTGTGCCTATCCCACTGCGTCCAGCTATGACGTTTATACCTGATGAAGATCGTTATTTTGCGGGAGCATTCTGGCAAAACTCTTTACTGCGATTAAAAGAAGGTGATGAAGCAGAGTTAATTTTAGATGCGATGCCTGGGGTTGTTCATAAAGGTCGCGTTGTAAAAGTATTACCAGCAATGGCGGAAGGTGAACTGCAATTTGGCGGCTCACTGCGTTCTTCAAATGACTTGTTCAATCGTGGTAGGGCGTTAGTGCTTATTGAACTGGAGGATGAAAACGAATTACTTAGAACATTGCCAGCTGGTGTTGCAGGGCAATCGGCTATTTATACCGAGCACTTCACCCATGTATCGATTATTCGAAAAGTCTTATTGCGCATGCAAGGCTGGTTAAATTACTTATTTGCCGAAGGTCATTAGTGAGCCTTTATCGTTATAAGTGTTTGCATTTATGAGTCTTAAGTCATGGGTTTAAGATACAAAAAAAGTCCGCACTAAGCGGACTTTTTATTTCAGCGTCATTTATATCAACGACCGTCAGTATAGTAGCTCAAGCTATTTCGCTTTAGGTACAGGTGGGAATTGTGCCAATATATTACTGATTGTTTTACTTGTTTGGGCAACTTTTTCATCGCCTCCCGATTCAAAATCAAACTCGTCTGTACCACGCCAAATTAACCGATTTTCTTTAGCATCAATAATATCAACCTGGATCACTTGAATTTTAGCGCTATCGCTGCCGATTGGAATTCCCATACTTGTACCGACTCCGACACCACCATGACTACCACTAGTCCCTGTGCCTAGACCGATAGAAAGCCCGGAACTTTTTGGTTTATCCTTAGTTAAAAATGCATAGCTAACTAAGAAATCACTTTGTTCTTGTTGTTCAACAAATCCTTTAGTTGTGAGTGTGGTTCTAATGTTAGCGCGAATACGTTCTGCACTGAGTTGATCGCCTTGATCTGGAGTATCAATAAAATGAAAGCTTTCAAGTTGGCTGAAATCATATTTGGTATCGTAGTCAGAATTACTGTTAGTACTCTTACAAGCGCTTAAGCAAACTATGACCATAAACAACATGAGTAATCTTATTAGCATGGCAATCTCCGTGTGTGGCTGAGTTCATCAAAAATATTCACTATGGCAATAGATGGGTGATGTTCTGCAACGTTTTAAAGCAGCAAATTGATTATAAATTTAAGGGTATAGCTGCGGGTAGTTTAAATAGCTTAATGTAATTTTGTCGGCTAAACCAATCTTAACAGATCTTACATGCTGATTTATTTGATAAATCAGTAAAGATGAATATGCCTTTTTGACAATTTAATGCTAAGTTAGAATAATAAATAACCAATAAATAGTGGGGATATGGAACAGCTCAGTTTTCTCGAAGTACCCAGTCCTTGTATAGGCGTGTGTCAAACTGATGCGCGTGGATATTGTGCGGGTTGTCTTCGAAATAGAGATGAGCGATTTAATTGGCTGCACTTTAGTGATGCACAAAAGCATAATATCATCCGCCTTTGCTTACAGCGTAAGCGTCGTAGGCAATATGCAAAATATAAAGCTCATCAAATTGCAATTAAAGAACAACAGGCTGAAGTTAATCCGCAATTGGATTTTGAACAAGGATCAGAAAAAGAAGAGAAACTCGATTTAGGGGATTTTTCATTAGATTAAATATCAAATCACCATGTCAGCTATTTTTCCTTTAACTTTTCCCGAATGTTTAATTCGACTCTAAGTCTAGCTTTGCTTTTACAAACAAATGTTCACGAGGCCAAATTAAGGTGAATGAAGTATTATTTTCATCACTAACCAGACTCACTCTGCCTTTATGACGATGCATAATCCGCTTGATAATGGCTAAACCTAAACCATGGCCTTTATTGCCTTTATGTTGGGATTTACTGCGATAAAAAGGTTCAAAAAGTTTCTGTTGATCTTCTTGAGGTATTTCTTCGCCGTCATTGACTACCGATAAAAAAACTAATCTCTCATCAAAACTTAAATATAATTCAATACTGGTTTGAGTATAACGTTGAGCATTAGTAACAAGGTTCTGAATCGCACGTTCGACTAATGACGGCTCAGCCATGATGATCATTTCGTCTTGAGAGTAATGGAAATTAATAGGTTTATCACTGAGTGGCATTAAACGGGAAGTGAGCTCTTTTGTCATGCTAATCAGATCGCATTTTTCTAGGGTAGGTTCTTGCTGAACTTCAAGGCTTGCATAGGTAAGCAGCTCTTGCAGTAAGGTTTCCATTTCTTTGATATCGAGTTGCATCTCATCAAGAAATTCTTGTGTCCGTTGGTCGTCACTTTTAGGCTGACAGTACTGGGGTAACAAGGCGAGAGCAAATTTTAATCTGGCCAAGGGGGTTCTTATTTCATGGGAAACCGCATTAGATAAATGTTTTTGGTTCTCAATTAAATCACTAATATGCTGCGCCATATCATTAAAGGTATTAGCCAGCGGAGCGACCTGTGAACTGGCGTTAAGCTCTATTCGAGTATTCCATTTTGCTTCGCCAAAATTTTGGGTGGCTTTCTTTAAGGTTTTTAAATCTTTTGATAGTGGCCAAACCCAAATCAATGCAACAAAGGCTAATGACAAATAAAAGCCTATGGTGAATATGCTACGTAACTGACCGCGAGGATCGATATCAACTGGACCAGCCATTAGTACTTGATCGCCTACAGCAATGAATTGTAATTCATGGCTTTTATCGGCAGTGGTAGTAATGATTTGATTGTTTGAAAATACCACATCACCGCTTAAGGCAATTTCATTCTGTTCGAATAATTGTAATGGGTAGGGGTATTGTTTATTGATGAGCTTTAAGTGATCTTGGCGATCTGCTTTAGGTTGCTGTGCAAGGAGTAATGCAAAAGCAATCAAAGGTGAGTCAATATTATCGTTATCTTCGACTTGTTGTTGCCAGAGGCTATCTAATGTCCAGCCTATACCTAAAAAGCTTAAGCTTAGTAATAGGTATAGGCTGATGAAGAGTCTTTTCAAAGTCTTCTATAACCCGATTAATTATTCCACGCTTCCGGCGCGAATAAGTAACCTTGTCCCCAAACAGTTTTAATTCTGAATGGTGTTTCGATGCTATCGCCTAATTTTTTACGTAAGCGAGAAATACGCACATCAATTTTTCTATCTTTACCATCAAAATCGATGTTAAGCAGGTATTGATATATATATTGGCGGCTTAACACTTGTCCAGCTTGTGATGCTAATAACCACAATAATTCAAACTCGTGGCTTGTAAGGTCGACCTCTGTATTACCTAAGCGAATTGCTTGAGTGTGTGGATCGATGCTTAATTTACCAAAGCTTAAGCAGTGAGACTCAGGTTTTGAAGGTTGAGCCTGACGACGTAGTAAATTATTGATACGAGCAACTAATAAGCTAGGATCTACTGGCTTAACTACGTAATCATCAGCACCTAACTCTAAGCCTTTGATTTGATCTTCAGGAGAGCCTAAAGCGCTCATTAATAAAATTGGACCTGCAAAATAGTCAGGTAATTTTTCACACAGGCTTAATCCATCAAGTCCAGGTAGCATGATATCAAGTAAGATGATGTCAGGCTTGTAACTAATTAATCGTGTTAAAACGGTATCGCCACGTCGTTCGACTTCAACGTGCATATCGTGTGACTTAAGGTAGTCCACAATTAAGTTGGCAAGACGAATGTCATCTTCGACCAACAAAACTCTATGAGTTGATGGGGGGGTAGCCATTAAAATAAACTCCAAGGGTTACGGTAACGTCTGCGAACTTTACGTTCAGACGTTGTGGTGATTTTTAGGATTACGTCCGCCAATTCATTATTATTATTTTTATTTATTAAGACAAAATGAATGTCTTTATTTGTTTTTACTGATATTTGCAATGAGTGTTCATCAGTTGAATCACTACACCACCGAGTCAAAGGTTGGTAATTTGATGTAATACAAACCAACTCCTCAGTTTCGACCTGCCAATTTAGCTCAATGTCAATTTCACATATGTTGCCACCTGCATCAATAAGACATAAACGAGGGGTAGCCGAAAGCTGTGCTTGCCCGATAAGCGTATCAGCTTTGGCAAAGAAAGCACTAAAAATCAGTATTAATATACCGAAAAGGTGATAGACCCTATGTTCTTTAAGGAACAAGTTTAGAACCTATATGCAGCTCCAACGAAATAGGAGCTAGAATAATCTTCATTAATAATTGGGCTGTCGATAATTTCATCAGCTAATTGAGTGTAACGTGCAGCAATTAATAGGTCCCAACGTGCCGAAAGGCTGTAACGCGTCGTGAGTTCTACTGCACTACTCCAACCTGAATCTGGTTGATATTCTTCGCTCCAGTATGCATTTTCACTGGCTCGAACACCATAGTAATAATCAATAACTTCTGAACTTTTCCACTCTGATTTTAAGGTGAAATCAAAGCGCCAATCACTGATCGCGAGCGAATAGTTCCAACTAACATTCACTTCTTGTCCATTGTGGACGTTTAATAAGTCATGGGCAGCGGCAAGTTTTAGGACACCAAACCTGCCATACCAGAAAAGCTCTGCACCACCATATACGGTGAAGTTTCTACTTTCAAGTTCATTTAAAACAATAGGTTGGCTAACGTCTTGTATTCCGAACCCCCCAATAGTAGGTAGGTCAGTGTGAGCGTCAACATTTGCTGATTGTGGCAAGAAAATATTAGATGGATCCCAGCGATAGAAAAAAGCACGTTCGTCGCTATAACTTGTCGCTAGATTTATCGTAAAACTCTCTTGTTCGGTTAAAGTGTAACCAAAATTGAAATTATCAAAAAACCAGCTTTCACCGTAATAAGCTATTGATGGGATTACATAAAGAGGGATATCGTCATAGTCAGTAATGGGGTTGGTTTTGTTGCCGTAGCCGAAAGCGATACTGATATCCCATTCTCCGACGACAACGCAATCGCCATTCTCTTGGCAAGGCTCGTCTGCCATTACAGGTGTAATGGGTAAAATTAACACTAAAAAGACGACAAAAATTCGATACATCAAAGACAAGCAACCTATTTATATCAACATTAAAACAGCTAATAACTGCGACTTTATCACTAAATCGGGGTTGGAAAAATTGCTTTAATTAATTTGATACAAACTGATACTTATGATTCTTGAATGTTATGGGTGTTGTTAGGTGTATTGTTTTTGGCTAAATTAATGTTTTTAAAGGTTATAGGTTGTCTTTGGTTAATTCTGTTTTCGCTAGCGAGTGCTGTCGTTGATATCCCATTTCGATTAATTGAGCATTGACGCAATCAGATACAAATTGTTGCTTCTCAATGGGGTCAATCTGTTCTTCTGCTGCGATTTTACTGCAAGAGTCAGTCAAAGAAACTAGGGTATCTTTCGGTGCTTCAATTCCATTTGCATGAGCCAAGGTGGTGAATAAAGCCGCTGAGAGTACTACAGCGTATAAAGTGGTTAACAATAATGAATGTTTCATAGCGCGTCCTTTAAGAGAACTTATTATTAATATTACTTGGATTTAAACTTGCTCAGTCAGTGACTTTTATATTTGCCTACAAACTGAGCAGTTTATTAGTCTTGTACGAAGAAAATTAGTTCACTTTTAATTTAATAAATTCTATTGCAGCCTCATTTAAACAGCGCTTTGATACATAATGTTTAAGTTTTTCAGTAGTTAATAAGAAACCTTGCTCAGTTTCTTGACCACGATATATTTCGGTCCACTTAAGTAAATGATCAATATAAGCTGACTTAGAATGAATGCCTTGCTCATTAATTGTAATTATCACAGGGTTATTGGCAGACTTACTGATAAGTTGTCTCATTAACCACCAAGCACGATTAAACCTTACTTGAAGCCCTTCAACAGCTCCTAGGCCGATAAAGAAGTATGCAAGGTAAGGAGTGACATCAGTTTGAGTCATTAAAAAACCTGCCACTATAAATACTGCAGCTTTTACATATCGTTTTGGGCTGTGACTAATAACAACTGACTGGTCAAATGTTTCAGCAAAGTGAGACTTATCTAGAATATATTCTTTAGAAAAACTAAAACCGATATCAGTTAAGTTATCGGTTTTTGATGAAGGGCTTGTATTGCTAGCAGACATATCGCGCTCATTATCAACTTTAATGAAGCAATTATAATGTCGAAGTGATCGATTTGACTAATTTTTCCTGCAACTCAATTTGTTCAAGCTCGGTTAATTGTGAGCCATGTTGGTTGGATAAAGCAAAAACATTATCTGCACGTTCACCTACGGTACTGATAGCTGCAGAGTGGATATTAAGGTCCAGAGTTCTAAATGCACTGGCAATTTGTCCCATAAACTCATGGGTTTCCAACGCTAAAATATGCACTAGAGTCCGATCAGCCTTTTTGGAGTGGATAAACTCAATAGTCGGTTTATTGTCAAAGTTTTTAGTGTGCCTTGAAGGGCGATTTTTAGGTGGTGACATATTGTCATCTAAAATTTGGCGTAACTTTTTAGTGACCTGCTTACGTCTTTGGGCACTAAAAATAGGCTTGCCATCAAAGTCGAGCACTTTAAAGGCTTCTACCACATAACCATCTTTCGTTTTTGAGATTTGTGCTTGGTTAACGGAAATTTTTAGAGTCGATAAGGTGTTGAACAAAGAAATAAATAATCCCGGTCTATCCTTAGTGTACACAAACACATCACTACAGCCTTTTACACTACTGTCGTCGAGTAAAATGAGTGAAGGAGGTTCGCTAGCTTCATCCTGTGTCGTTAACTGGTGCTCGTGCTCCAACTCGTGAGCTAGAATCCCAAGGGTATACTTGGCAATTTCGGTGGGAATCGCATTACTGAAAAAGGACAATGGCAAACGTTTCCATAACTTATTAATGGCGACGAGTTGAGTGTCATTGGGATCTATTAAACCTAGGGCTTCTTGTTTGTGCTCTCTGACTACGGTTCTGAGCTGTAGTACATTTTCAAGACCATTACGTAGCGCTTTACGCGTCGCAAAGTATAAGTCAGTCAGTAAACTCGCTTTCCAATCATTCCACAAATCATCATTGGTGGCTTGGATATCTGCCACAGTCAAGCAGTAGAGTGCATCAAGCTTGGTAATACTGCCAACGGATTTAGCAAAGGTTTTAACCACTTCAGGGTCGTGAATATCCATCCGCTGAGAGGTAATCGACATTAATAAGTGCTGCTCAACTAACCAGCTGATTAATTGTTGTTGCGATGTTTTAAGGCCATGGAACTTGGCAAACAATTTGGCATCAACTGCACCTAGTTCGCTGTGGTCTCCTCCGCGACCTTTAGCGAGGTCATGAAACAATGCGGCAAACAGAATCGATTCTTTAGCCTGAAAACGCTCAAAAATATCAGCCGCCAATTTTTGATCCGCTGAGACATTATCTTGAGTGAGCTTATAAAGGTTTTTGAGCAATTTATGGGTATGCTCATCGACTGTATAGGCATGAAATAAATCAAATTGCATTTGACCGACAACTTCACGCCACTGAGGTAAATATGAGGCTAAGATACCATGTTGGTGCATTAAGGTGATGGCCAAACCCATGCCGTGTGGGTGTTTAAACAGGCTAACCAATAGTTCTCTGCAGACTTGGTAATCTTGTAAGTCACCCATTAATCGACGACGTACTTGTCTTAATAAACGCAGTGTTTCCGGTGTGATACCAGTGACTTTTTCATGGTGAATTGCGATGTAATTAAACATCGACATAATTTGTGAACGGTCAATGAAAACATCTTGATTTTCAGCATGAATTTGGCCGTTATATATTTGGAAATTCTCATTAATTTCGATAATGTCTGGTTTTTTCTGCGGTACAATTTCACGCTCGAAATAAGCCATTAGCATTAGGTTTAATTCACGGATACGTTTCATTGCCCTGAACAATTGACGCATCATTTTCTCAATGGCGATATTTCCGCTATCACCAAAACCTTGCAGGCGTGCAACCTCAGCTTGATGTTGAAGTAATAAACGGTTTTCTGAACGATTAGATGCTTGATGAAGGGCAAAGCGTACTCGCCAAATGAAGTTCTGACACTCCATTAATTCGGCATATTCATCGTCAGTAAGGAACTTAAGTCGGCGTAAATCTTTTAAATCATCAATGGAGAAATGCTTTCTGGCTATCCAAGTGATGGTTTGGATGTCTCGCATGCCACCGGGGCTATTTTTTAAATTGGGTTCAATATTAAAGGCAGTGCCTTGAGCCTTATTATGACGAACCTTTTGTTCATCATATTTGGCAATAAAAAAAGCCTCGCTTGACCAAACTGTTTCACCATAAAGCTTACTAATCACCTGATGTTGATGGTTTTCGTGGCCACAGATATGTCTTATTTCTAGCAATGTTGTAGCAATGGTGACGTCTTCGGTACATGCAAGGTAAGTATCATCTAATCGCCTAACTGCGTGACCTAAATCTAAGCCTAAGTCCCATAATTGGGTTAAAAAATCACTTAAGGTGCTAGCATCGGTTGCGGACAAATCTGCATCGTGAATAATACAAATATCAATATCGGAAAAGGGGTGAAGGGTTTTACGGCCATAGCCGCCAACGGCATTAAGGGAAATAGTGTCTGTTTCAAACTGAAATGCTTGCCAGAGATGATTAAGTAATATGTCGAAAAACTGCGCTCGATGCTGCAGAATTTCAGCGATAGAACAACTGCTGATTTGCTGTTCTAACCAGGTATCAAACTCAGCAATGGCCTGTTTAAGTTCTACGATGGTCATTTCTGGCTGTAAAATCGGATAAGCTGGTTGCAAAGACATGTTACTCCTTATTGTTTTGCTCACAAACAGAGTATTCGATCTAGTTTGGTAACTCAAACGATGCCTTAAAATGATTATGAATAAGTTAATTCTTTTAACTAGTTAAATGAGAATAAATTATTAATGCGCAGTAAAAGAAGCCGATTAGACCAGTTCATTGCACAGAAACTGCAGATCTCTAAAAAAGCGGTTCGCCAGCTATTGCTTGCAAATAGAGTTGAGCTTGATGGGCTGATTTGTAAGTCCGTGGATCAGCAGATTAATGAGTTCAGCCAAATTTGCTTTGATGGCAATTGGTTGCAGCGTAATAAACGCCAGTATTATATGTTGAATAAACCCATAGGGGTGGTCAGTGCCACTAAAGATGATATTCACCCTACGGCGTTATCTTTACTTTATGGCATAGAGCCTGAACTACTTCATATTGCGGGGCGATTAGACTTAAATTCAACTGGGCTGCTATTAATCACTAATGACAGTCAATGGTCGCAAGCTTTAATGGCGCCTGAGACCAAAGTAGACAAACAATACCTAGTGACATTAGCTAACCCGATTGATGATACTTATGTCAGTGCTTTTGCTGAAGGTATGTACTTTGGTTATGAAGATATAACGACTAAGCCCGCAAGACTAGAGCCTGTTAATGATTTTCAGGCAAGAGTGACTTTACAGGAAGGTAAATATCATCAAATAAAACGTATGTTTGGTCGCTTTCGCAATCCTGTAGTAGGCCTTCATAGGGAGTCTATTGGTGATATTATTTTAGACTCGACATTAAAGTCTGGAGAGTATCGTCATTTAAATAAAAAAGAGGTTTAAATGAAATAAAGCTGTTAACTTAAGCTTAATTGAAACTGAAGAATGCAGAGTTAGATCAAATTACTGTGTAAATTTTCATGCTACCTTCTATTGAATTAATCATTTTTAGGTATTGGCATGGATATAAAAGCCTTAAAAAAGATCAGTGAATTGGATGTATTCAGTTTATTAGTGTTTAAAATTATCTATGAAACTGGCTTTGCTAATCTTGCCGCCAAAGAACTCAGTGTATCGGCGCCCAAAATAAGCCGCTGCTTAACGTCTTTGAGACTGACCTTTGACGACGAATTGTTTTATCGTCGCCAACAAGGCTTAAAACCGACCGCACTTGCTGAGCATTTATATCTCCCGATTTGTGAATTTTGTGAATCTGCCTCAAATATAGAAAGAATAGCTTGTGCAGGTAATAAAACTAATTCATCTAATGTGCTTAATATTGCAGTGACGCCAATTATCATGACGTCACTTGCTATGTCATTAGGCCGTGAAGAAGTTATGGATGTATTAGGTAAGGTTAGGGTACATCTGTGGAATGAAAACTCAGAAGAAAAAATTCACCAAGGGGATATTGATCTTGGCATTAATTTCGGCGCAGCTTGCGCGACAGAGTTAGAATCAGAAATCATCGGTGTATCAGAGTCAACTTCGATAGTTGCCCGTCGTAACCACCCCATTTGGGAAAGTGGGCATATAAGTTTGGAAGACATAGCCAATCATCCTTTCTTGATACTTGAAGGCAAAGGTTTTAATGATAAATTAGACCCTTTTCAGATTTACTGTCGTCAATCTGGAATTGAACCCCCAAGTATCAGTAGAGCGACCTCGATTTCAGAGTGGTTTTGTCATTTACTCACTATGAGAAGCTTTAGTTTTATGTCTACCGCAGAATCACAGATATTGGCAAAAATTGAAGAAATTAGAGTAGAAAAACTGCCTGCTTATGAAAGGCAAAAACTTGTAGGAAAGTGTTTAGTACCTGAATATAACCTTATTGAACGCTCAACGCCGTATCGTCGGTATTGTGAGAAAAGCAGAGCGATTATTGTGGAATCTTTGAAGCAGATAATTAGCTTATAATTTTCTCTATTAAAACACTATTTTTGAGCTAAACTATAGTCGTATTTACGAGTTGATAAATTAGAGCGAAGGCATATTGCCTTCGCTTTTTTTATTTCAATTTTTAAATGTGAAAAAAGATTAATTGATCTCAATCAATTTAATAAAACCATATAGTTATGTAAATTTCACATTTGAAAATTGCCAACCTCGAATTGTAAAATTCTGTGTCAAGAATCTTCAAATTTCAATCACAAATGTAGCACAATATTAATACATCTAAAGAGGTATCTTTTATATTTGAACGACTGCGAACGCAGAGTCAAATACCTTAAAAAATGGGATACGATGATGAAAAATTATAAAAAGTCGATACTTGCAGCGGCATTGATGACAGCCGTTGGGCTAACAGGCTGTAGTGATGGCGAAGATGGGCAAGATGGACAAGATGGTGCTCCTGGGCAAGATGGCGAACCAGGTACATCCATTGGTAATGTCGTTGATACAGTTGATGCAGCTACTGATTTTGTGCTGACAGTTGCACCAGAAGATATCGTGGTTGTAGGCAGTGAAGATTTTGCAGTTAAATTTACCGCAACAGGTAAAAATGCGAAAGGTGAAGAATTACCTTTTACCGGATTAGATCAAGTAGCGTTTTATGTGATGAATCAAGCGGCTAATGATACCGATACCGGTGCACCCATTTTATGGGAAAGCAATGGTTTAGCGAATGACTTTAGCTATAGCATGTATTGTACGCTTACCGGTACTGCTGATTCTTGGGGGACAGAGGTTGATGCCTGTACTTTAGTTGAAGATGAAGCCAATCCTGGTACATACACCGGTACTTGGGAGCATGATGGCAATGCACCGATAGTACTTGAAAACGGTGATGCAAATAGCCTTCATCGCGTCATGGTTCGTACCTACAATGTTGTAGATAGTTCAGGTACTGCTATTTCAGACAAATTACTTTCTACTCCAATTGACTTCATTCCTGCAACTGGTGAGATTGCGATTTCAGAAAAAGATTCTGTATCTAATGCTGCATGTATTAAGTGTCATGGCCAATTAGACGGTTATGATGATGCTGACGCACGTATAGGTAATATTGATGCTCATCATAACTACCAAAAAGTAGAGAATTGTGTTGCGTGTCATAACCCTGCTTATGCTGGTGGCGAAGATGACCCAACAGTGGGTTGGAATGCTAACTGGAATGCAATGATCCATACACTTCATGCTGGTCATCATCTTGATCTTGAAGGTGAAGCTGAAGAAATGTTTGGTGAAATTGGTTTCCCTGCTGAGCTGAATGAATGTACTACATGTCATGACAGTGGTACTCAGTGGAATGATAATGTCTACGCTGAAGCGTGTGTGTCTTGTCATACAGATGTTGACTTTGAAACAGGTGATGGTCACTTAGGTATTGTGCCTGAAAGTGATGCGGCTTGTTCTGGTTGTCATGGTGCGGGTAGCTTAAGCCCACTGGAAGCTCATGGTGTCGGTGATAGAGCTGTGTTATCTGATAAATTCATCATTGATATCCAATCTGCAGTTGTTGAAGATTCTGAAGTTGATGGCATGAGCACATTAGTTGTTACCTCTGAAGTGAGCATGAATGGCGAGCTACTGGACGCAACAACATACGCTGCAATGGCTGACTACATGACTAATAGTGGACGTGGTCTGTTAATTGGTACTCTTAATGCCGATACTGGTGCACTTACCCATGGTTATGGCGCTGATGGTGGCTTTAAGATGGACTTTGTTGGCGGCGTAATGAGCGCTGATGGCATTGTAGTCAACGAGGCTGAATTTGCTACTGACTTATTAGTAGGGCCAATTTACGCGACTGCTGAAGTACAGTTATGTGGCGCTGATGGCGAAATTGTTACGTGTACAACCGATGACGATGGCAACATTGAAGAAACCGGTGTCGCTAACCAAGCTGAAACTAAGTACTTTAACTTAACAGATGGTGACGCTGCGGTTGAAATGCGCCTTGCAGATGCTGATCGCACATCAATTAGCGAAGCTAAGTGTAATGCTTGTCATGGTAACCTGACTCATGTGAAAAGTACTCACGGTGTAACTGAGTTTACCCAATGTGCTTATTGTCATAGTGAGAACTTAGGTGGCTCTCCAAGCTATCATCCAACTGCAGTTTATAAGACGGATGAAGTTGATGCTGACGGTAATGCTATATGGGGCACAGTTGAAGGGTTATCTTTTGCTAACCGTGATCTTGTAACCGTATCTCACCGCTTCCATGCTGGTTATTTTGATGGCACACCTGCAATTTACCGTGATGCCGATGGCGAACTAAATGGTTACTCAGCGCCTTTAAATAACTGTAATTCATGTCATAAAGACGATAGCACATTATTTGCTGCTGACGGTGGATTGACATCTGGTAAGCGCTCTGTTGAAACTGACGCAGGCTTTATCTCTCCAATCTCTGAAGCTTGTCGTAGTTGTCACGTTAGCGCTTCTGCTTTAGCTCACTTCAAGAGTAATGGCGCATACGTTCAAGACGAACCAGGTTCAGTTGTTGATTTACCTGTTGAATCTTGTTCAACCTGTCACGCTGAAGGTAAGACTTATGGTGTAGATGTCATGCACTCAGGCACTAGTCATTAATCAATCGCGTTTTGTAAGCGTTAGCATTTCCTGTTATTCCTGGAAGAGGCAGTGAAATGTAAAAAGGAGCCGTAAGGCTCCTTTTTTATTTACATAAATTAAACCTTTATTGATGATTACTATCAAACCACCATGGATTTATTGCATTAATAAATGGCAGGAAATGTAATCAGTAACTTTTCATTTCTGATGTTCATTTTTGTGATTAAGTACAAGAATCGTCACTCATGGCTTCACTTATTTAGGGGGTTCTAAACTAGTTAAGTACATATATCTGTAACAGGTGTCACGATTTATTTAATTTAGTGATAACAAGCAAGTATTGGCATCAGTTGCTTGGTTGTTTGCGCACGTTAATATGCAAATTATTGAATTTAATGTGTATAAATTTCTATTTGTTTACCTTGGTTCTATAGGTTATTCATCGTTTAAAAGTCATTGATTTGCTTGTCACAATGGGCCTCGATTAAAATCAGCGCCGTAAAGATTAACCATCGTTAATCTAAACGGCGTAGGCTTTCTACAGCGTTGCTTTGTAACTGACTCAAATGGGCAGTTTAACGAGGGAGGGTTGGCGTTTTGTTTTCGCCGTGACTGACTTAATTGTCATTTCCAGCAGGAATATTCCATGTCGACACCATTAGCCCACTCAACATCATCAGTTCATTCAACGCCTCTGGCCAACCCAGCACCATTAGGTTTAATGGGATTTGGTATGACAACGATTTTACTTAATATCCATAATGCAGGTTTTTTCCCTGTCGATGCGATGATCCTTGCCATGGGTATTTTTTATGGCGGTATTGGCCAAGTGATCGTTGGGATGATGTGCTTTAAACGAGGCGATACCTTTGGTACGACAGCATTTACCTCATATGGTTTATTTTGGTTAACCTTAGTGGGTTTGTTGGTTATGCCTGAAATGGGTATTTCACAAGCAAGTCCTGCAAGCTTTATGGGCTGGTACTTAGGATTATGGGGCGTATTCACTGCGTTTATGTTCGTTGGTTCATTGCGCTACCCTCGTGCTAAACAAGTAGTATTTGGTTCGCTAACAATATTGTTCTTCTTATTGGCTGCACGTGATTTCACTGGTTCTGAACTGATAGGTACTATTGCAGGCTTTGAAGGCATTTTCTGTGGTGCCAGTGCAATTTACTTCGCTATGGCGCAGGTACTGAATGCTGAATATGGTCGCGTTATTTTGCCTATTGGTGAGCTAAAGCAAGTTGGTAAAGAAGTTAATACAGACGTTGACTCAAGTGCAATTTTAAAGGCAGCGTAGCAGTTTAAATTAAATCCTTTGGTTTTATTTCATTAGGTTTAAGGCAAAAAAAGCTGACATCACTGTCAGCTTTTTTATTAACAAGCATTAAATTGGCTTGTATTAACTCTGCTGCAATCGATACAGCCATTTTCCATAAAGGAAAATACCAACCGCAGAAATCGTACCAATAGCTGCAATGATATACCACGCCATACCGATGTTATGGCTGTTATAAAGTAAGGTCGTTAACTCTTGTGCTGGCTCTCCTGTAAAGGTGACTAGAGTGGTAAAAGCTTCACCTTGTGGGATTGCATCAATCATAGTCGCATCCATGCCACGTTCAGCAAGGAGTTGCAATGAGAACACTTCTTTCGACGCATACATTTCATATAGCTTAGGGCCAAAGTAGCCTTCTAGTGTCCAGCCTATCCCCTGAGGTAACATCACAAAGCCTAGATACATGGCTTTTTTACCTTCAGGAGCAATATTCCCCATAAACTCGTTTTTCTTTGGGCTTATCATCATTTCGCCAAATGAGAACATCGCAATCGCCAGAACTATCATCCATGCGGCATTAGTTGCACCAATAAACACAAAGGCAAGGATACTCAACAAGCAGCCACCGAGCATTGCTGTAGTAATACGGTATTTAGCAGTAAGTGCCGCCACCAAGAAACAAGTCGTCATGATCATGCCAGCATTAAGGTTAAGCATGCCTTCTGGCATCACCTTAGTACCCGTATTATCAAGTCCTAACCAAAACTGGAAAAAGCCATTGGACGTGCCTTCAGGACCAAATAGCGAGGTCACAATCACGCTGGTATCAACCCATTCGGCAATGTGAATCGGCAAGACATCGAATAGGGCGTTAAATAAGAACCAGAAGCCTGCAAACACCAACATGTAGTAAATAACCACAGGCTTTTTAAGCTCGTTTAATGCATCGCGCCACAAAGCTTCTTGCTTAATTTCGCCAGATTTAATTTTACGATTACGTTCTAAACGTTCTTCTTTACCTGGCTCTTTATAGGCCAGTAAAAATAGGAAGTTAAATGAAATGATTGCCGCACAAGCGTAAAACACGTTGTCCCACGAAAGCTGACGCATGTGAACAGCGACTAATGGACCAAGGAAACCACCAATATTAACCACTTGGTAGAATATCCCCCAAGCCATAGAAGTATTTTGTCTTCCGGTTGAGAGGACTAAGGTGCCTTGTATGCCGGGTTTAAAGATCCCGGTACCCGCAGCCAACAAGATGGCACCGAACAAGAAGCCATAAAAACTTGGGAATAGGGCCATCACTAAGTAGCCAGCGATTTTGATAATCGTTGAGGCAAAAATCGTTTCTTTGTAGCCTACACGATCTGAAATACCGCCAGTAAACACGGGAATAAAGGTTTGCATAAATGCCCAAATAGCGATGATGACACCATAATCGCTAAGGCTAATACCTAGACCACCTTCAGAAGTTGGCGCTTTCGCATAAAGGCCTGCACTGGCTTTTACGCCATAGTAAGCGATACGTTCAACCAGCTCCATGCCGCCGACGATCCAAAAAATATAACTGAGACTGGCGATCGATGCCCACATTCCCAGCTGTTTAACTTCACTTAGGTCGTTGCCTGAGTGTGAATTATCACTCATATTTCACCCTTTATTATAATTATTATTAACAATAAGCTGGCAGACACTTTACCTAATTTGAAACAAAATACAAAAGAACTGTGATAAAAATTGCACTTTATGACGAATGTTAAAATTTTGGACGGATATTTGCCGCGAAGAAATACTTAGATAACTGAAATGTCGATGTATTATCAGTCAAGTTGATGCTTTTTTGATTTTGGATAACCGTTCTTCAGATTTTAATTTAACCAGTTAAACCTCAGCAGTAGATGAATTTAACATTCAGCGCAGTGTCAAAGCCTCAGTCATGATTTAAGCAAAAATAGGCCGACTAGATTAGGAAAACAAGCGGCTCATTAAAAATACCAACGAGTGGCTAGTTGCCATTGTTGTTCAAGTAGCTCTTGTGGTAAACCTTGTTCAACTTTTGCATCGCGAGTAGAGTCAATTCGATTGTATTCTGCTTGGATAAACCAGCTTTTTTGCAAGCGATATTGATAAGACAAAGTAAGGGCATTGCCTTGTTCATTGTTGTTATCGTCAAGGGTGGCATCATTGTCCGATACTTCAAAATCTTCAGCTCGAACACTAACACGATGTTTATCCCAGCGTTTGCTTATTAGAATAAATGCGGCTTGATAATCATTGTTGACGACATCAATACCGTCAGGCGACTGCATTAATGTACTGCCGAGCATTAATTGGCTAATTAACTCAATGTTATAAGGTAAACGCCATTTAAGACCCGCATGTGAGAACTGAGTTAGCCAAGCGTATTGGCCATCTTTTACGATACGAGTATTGGCATTATTATCATAATAACCTAGTGATACCTCGCCATTCCCTTTCATTTTCCATTGGCCATGTATTTGATAACCAAAGCGATTATCTAGCTCAATAAAGGGATCGGATTCTTTCGCTTGTTCATCAAGGCTGCCTCCTTCAAGACTTGGCATATTACTTAAAGGCAGGGACTCTTGCAGTAATGTTTGTCGTGAGCTGATTGTCCAGCCATGCCAAGAAAGCATGGCTCCTGCAGTATCATTGTTTTGGAACAGAGCAGCTGAAACAGAGAAATCATTTTTTGATGAGTGAAATTTACCAAGACGTTCTAAGGTTATTTCTGCGCCAAGGTGGCGAAACTCTTCACCTAACCAACTGTTTATGGCTGAATTTGTGAGAGTGTAGGGCGATGACCAAGCAGTAGCGATATTTTCTAATGAAATGTCTGGGTACATTAGGCCTAATCTGGTTTTTATTCGTAAGCCATTTTCCCAAGGTAAACTTCGATAATTTATAAAAGCTTCAGTAATCCCAACGCCATTTCGGTTACCATCGACATAACCATTGGCGGTAACATGTGCTGAGAGAGCATTTTCCCAATCGACTTTATATGTCACTCCGACTTGGGATAGTGACAGTTGGCTACCATCATCAAATCGAAACTTTCCTAAACCGCCATCGACATAGGATTGTGTCCCTTGTGTATGGCTTGCTCTTAAGTCAATAATGCCTGATATATGATGATCTGCAGCTATAGCGCCATAGCTGCTTAAACATAATATCAAAATCCATTTTTTCATCCGTGAACCTTATTATTTTAAATTATTACGGACTTACCTAGTTAGCTGTAACTCGACTGAGTTAACCACTGAGTCAACCGAGTCGCATCGACTGGTTTTGAAAGATAAAAACCTTGCCCCATTTCACAGCCACGCTGCGTTAACCATTTTAGTGAACCCTCATCTTCAATCCCTTCTGCCACGACTTTTAGCCCTAAATTATGGGCAAGCTGTAGTGTTGAGTTAACAATGATTTGATCGTCTTCATTAATCATAAGGTTTTGCACAAAAGACTTATCAATTTTGAGTTCATCAACAGGTAACTGTTTAAGTTGCGCTAATGAAGAATAACCCGTGCCATAATCATCAATAGACAGTTTTAGACCGTGTTGCTTAAGCTCTGTTAACTGTTTGATGGCATGCTCAGGATCGGCAACAACCGCATCTTCGGTGATTTCCAGTGTAAGCGCCTCAATCGGCACGCGTTTATCTTTTATGGTCTGTAATACGTAATCACAGAACTGATTATCTTTTAAATTTTCAGGTGAAATATTCACTGCGATAGCAAGCTCAATGCCTTGCTGTTGCCAACGAAGGTATTGATCCAATGCTTCATTAATCACCCACTGTGTTAAGGCGTTCATTTGACCCATTTGTTCTGCGATGGAAATAAAGCTATCTGGGGGGATCATGCCTCTGACAGGGTGTTGCCAGCGAACTAATGCTTCAACATGAGTGACTTTATTCAGTGTTAAGTCGAGTTTAGGTTGGTAGAACAGCACTAGCTCATCTTGTTCGATAGCAGGTTTTAAATCATTAACTAACTGAAGCCTGTCTAAGGTATTAACATCTATTTGCTGGTGGTAGATTTGTAGGTGTAAACGATTTTTCTTGGCATGTTGAAGCGCGGTATCAGCTTGGCGTAATAAGGTTTCAAGATCGCTAGGGTAATAAACAAAGCTGATCCCTATGGTGGTTTGTAAGTGCAAAGAGATATCTTGATAGCAAAACTCAGTTTCAACGCTTCGCTGGATTTTTTTAATTAATGCTGTCAGTGTTTTTTGTTCTGTATGTTCGATAGCCAGTACAAATTCATCTCCACTTAAACGACACACTAAATCAATTTCATCAAAGCTTGCTAAACGTCGTCCAATTTCTTTGATGACAACATCGCCAACGATATGACCTAAAGTACCGTTTATTTCTGTCATTCTGCGAATGTTGATTAAACAGATAGCGATAGGCGACTTATCTTCAAACCAATTTGAAGTGACTCGTATAAGCTCGTTTTTGTTGCCAAGACTTGTAAGAGGGTCATGATAGGCCTGAAAAGTAATTTTGTTTTCTCGACTTAATATGGCCTGTTGCATCGCGGTAATTTCTTCTGCTAGCTCGTGCATCTCCGCGCTGCTACCAACCTCGACTTTAGAATTATAATTCCCCTTGGCAATGAACCTTGCTTGTTTAATGAGTAGCGTAAGGGGTTTAGTTACGCCTCTAGCGATAACAAATGCAACAAATAAAGAAATTGGTAACATCAGTAGAATAAGTAAAACTTGTTGAAACCAATGTTTTTGCGCTGATTCTAGTGCATCACTGCGACTTAAAAACATGAAAGCATGTAGTTGGCGTTCATCATTGTCTTTTAGGCTGACTTCACCTAAATCAGATTGCCATAAAATATAATCATCATGGGGTTGATTTTGCTTAATAAAATCGGATATGACTTGGTTGTCTGTTTTAGAAAAACTTGAACTTGATAGGCTGATTAACTGATTAGTGTACTGCTCAGCAGTGAGTACGAATCCTGTGTTTAGACCTGTTTGTTGTGATAGTGACTGAGTTAACTCATCACCGATGACATAACCAAATCCCACCCAACCTATGATGTTTGAAGCTCCACTGGTTAATGGCGAGAAACGTAGCTGATAAACATGGTTCTCGAGAGGGTATAAAGGGCTAATAGTCTCAAATTCCGTCGCCAATGACATACGGAATGCTTTGTCTTGCTCAGGGCCAACCTTTACTTTTCCCTGATTTGGCCCATCTGGGGTAGTGAGTAATTGACCGATGACTTTTCCTTCAATATCAACGGCAATGGCAAGATCTGCATTGATGCGTTTTCGATGATTGTTTAATGCGACGAGAAAGCTACGGCTGTCATCGTCAATAAAGACATCTTTAAGGCCAAAATCTTTCGCTGCAGTTTCCGCAAAAGCAGATAAATAATAATTTCGATTGTCGTATTCAGACTTAAAAACTAACTCTGCCACAGAAAGTTGGTTTGCAAGTTGGTGCTGCTCTAGGCGCTTATTAGTGTAATAAGTAATGGCAAACGAGATTGCCTGCACTGCGATTAAAAGCACCATAAAAAAGGCAAAAATGCGAGTTTGAATACTGTTGAACGATTTAAGCATTTTTAGCATTAGTACCCTTCCAGAAAGTCAAAGTCATCTAAACTTTGTTGACTAGGAATGTCATCCATAGAGGCATTTATTTGTATTGTTAGGGCTTCAGGTAATGGGGTGCTAACTGTTTGGCTATATTTATTATCTTCAATTTGTAATTGAGGATGCCAGATGTTGAGCTGATATTCATTATCAGGGACAGAGTCAAACTCGACATGACCTAGATTATTGGTGACAGCATAAAATGGTGTGTCGACCACTAATACGTGACCACTCATCCAGTCATGTATATTACAGCCCATCGAAATATGACCTGCTTGATCGAACACCATATCTTTTTGGGCATTATCTTTACGTAGTTTAAACGAGAATCGCTTTGGCCCTGAAGCTGAATAAATATGGTGGGTAATATCATCGTCATTAACAAACTTGAGCTGGTAACCTTTTTGGATAACGGTGATATAGGGGCTAAATTGTTTGTTTTGTTGATGTACTTCAACAGGGGGCCTAGCAGGTAATAGGGCGTCAGCAGGTTTTGGTGTCATGGGGGTAAGATAGACCACCATATTTGCCATAGGAGAAGTATTGGCATCAACTAAAAGAAATTGCTGACTCATTGTTGGTAAGCTGACTAGGGTGCTGATTGTTGCACTTATTAATGCGCTAAACTTTATGTTTGTTGTTATTAGCGACTTTACTGCTATGACTGTGTTCACTTTGACCCCTAGTATCACTTTGGTTGAGATATCTAACCTGCTGATAAAAGTGTTGCCCTTTACCAAGCACACTATGACTTAGCAAAATAAGAACGGAATTAAGCTTATAATATTTCACAAATTAAAGATATTTTCATAACAAAAATAAATCGAAGCCAAATATTATTTAGCTTCGATTTTTATTGTTTGCTTCTATGAGAGACTGGTGCTGAGTGGCACCTTTACACAGGAGGGTTTATATTGAGCGGGAAAACGCTTAAGTGATGGGATTAACCACAACACTTCTTATATTTTTTGCCACTACCACAAGTGCATGGATCGTTGCGGTTTATTTTTGCTTCAGCAATGACTGCTTTGGGTTTATTTAAAATCCCTTCTAATTGCAGGATATCTTCGGCAACTTCTGGGTTAATTGTGATATTAGCCAATAACTTATGCTGCTCAACTATGAGCTGAACTTCATGCATACGGCTTTCATTTTGCACGGTTAATTTCAGCGGGTTGGTAGCGGTTCCAATTTTAGCTTGGCGTTTAGTGTTGTAGCCACTTTCGCCGTAGGCAGGTTTTGGCGTTTGACGGCCTTTAAAGAAAAATTTGTCTGACATATTCGTATCTGCCTATCGGTAAAAAGTAAAAGTTGACTATCAATTAGCGCGGTATCATATGGATTAAGTCGTTAGCCAAATTCCACAAAAATTGAAAAATATTCTAGAGGCGATGCTTATACAGCAAATCGTTGCTGTTGACTAATAAAACAGCCTTAAATCATCTTTTTATGTTGATATTGCTACATGAACTCTAAAATTCGACTCAGTGCAAGTAAAGCTGCTTATTGGTAATTAACTTCAATTGTGTAACTGACTTGTTGAAGTCCTGTCAGTTTGTCATCAATGACATCTACTTTTCCGCCAACTTCAATTACGGTTGTGGAATCTGATAAAGAAAATGACTGTTGTTGGGTGCCATTGGGTAAAATTGGGGTAAAGGCGATATTGGCATTATCACTTGGGTATACCACAACATTAATCAATGCTTGTTCGTGACCGCTAATAGCAAACTGGCCTAATTGATTGTCAGAGCTAATACAACCAGAACCTTGGCGGGAAAACTGATCGAGCTGACAGTTAACGCTGATTTGATTGCTAATTATTCCTAGGTTTATTGCTTGAGTTTGCTCGATTGCAATTGGAGACACGAGTGTAAAGTGAGCTTGGGCTATAGCTGTTGTTAAGATAAATAAGGACACAAGCTTTTCCCAATCGGTGCGATAGATTAATTGTAGTCGTTGGTGGATATATACGCAGTATATTGTTGTTATTTAGATTCTCGCTTGAGTGTTTGTGTGGGGAAGGTCACATATTCGCCTGGCGCGAGCGTAATGGATTGCGATTGTCGTTGTTTGTTTATTTCTATTTGATATTCACCTGGCACCAATTGCTCAAACATAAAGACTCCGTCATATTCTACTCGCGCATGATATTTAGCCTCTTGTTTATCGATAAGGGTGATAGGTATTCCTTTGGCAGCGACACCGTCATCATAGAACACTTCGCCGTCTAACTCTGCTGTAAACAACACGGGGAAAAGCACTTCCGCAACATTGCCCGGATGGGCTTGAATTAATAAAGTACTGTTAAGGGGTAATAAAAAAGGATCGGGCAGTGAACGTTCATTTAGTACAAGTTTATGAGGTCTTGATGTTTGAATATGGGTTATGAGAAGTTGACCATTATCATCGGTTTCACTATCAGCATTGGTGTGACCGGAAAATTGCAGTCCACTCATGGCCAGTTCATTGTCATCGAATAGGCCATTATTATTATCATCCTGAAAGGCAATTATTTTAACACTCCCCGTATTTAAATGGCTTACTCGATCCAATAGCCAAGTATTATCGGCTGCGATTAACAGCGCGGAGCTACTCCATTTGAATTGTGCAAACCAGTCGCCTTCAGAGTCATTTTCAACAGAAAACCTAAGGGTGCTTGTATCTAAAAAGTAAGATAAAGAATTCTTAACAGTGACTTCTGCACTAGCCATAGGTTGATAGCGAACTTCAAATTGATAGTTACTGCTGTCGGTAAATGAAGTGCTGACATTGGATACTAGTTGAGTTAATTCTGTATCTGGTATCAGAGCGAGATCTGCGTAGCTTCGTAAATACCAATCATCAATCCGACCTGAAAGCGCAAGTCTGTTTGCCCACACCTCATTGCTAGCGATATTTTGCCAACTCAATTCATTGCTTAATGATAGGTGCTGCAATTGGCCTGCAACCGTAGCCGCAATAAACAAACTATCGCTACCTAGGTTTTGGTCTTGCCAGCGGCCACTGAGCGCCCAGCTCATGTTTGTGTGCTCTAAGTTACCACTTAAATTAACGCTGGCGAGTTGTTTTAGCTGATTGTCTTGATTATCCCAAGATTCAAAATCATTATATTTTGCCCATTCTGTTTGCCAGTCAATTAACTCGTTACTGCCTTGGGCGATGAGGTTGGCCGCTGTACCTGTTTCATTACCCGTGAGGTTAAGCTGCCATACACTATTATCTGTCAAAAGATTTAGAGTGACAGTCGGATTGAAAAGCCATTTATCTTTTGATATCTGTTGCTCAATGATGGCAACTCCAGCTGTAAAATTATCTGTAACCGCCCAATTTGCACTAGCATAAACTTGCTTTAAATTATCTTGTTCACGCTGCATTGCCCCAAAATTCATTCCAAAGCTATTGGCTTTCATTTGCGAAGGGTCTAGTAACTTACTGAAAGATTCTGTGCGGGTTTCGCCATTGGGGCCGAAAAAACGAAGTTGATATTGGTTTAAGCCAATATAATAGGGGACTTGTTCAAATCGGTATTGGCCGTTATCCGTAATTCGTTGTACGCCAATTAAACCGCCATTTCGATAAAGTTCTACATCCCAACCTGGTTCTAACTCGCCATCAATGACGAGGTATCGAATATCATCAGTAAAAGCATCGCCAGCATTAATAACGACACCCTCACCAGTGCTTGAACTGGAAACAAGCGCTAAGTTATGGGAGTCGATACTGCCAAGTCTATAATAGTTAACCCAAGTATCAGCCATTTGTTTTTCAATATAAGCATTCAGACTTTCTCCATAGTCTGACCATGAATACCCTGCGTAGGCGCTGTGACCTAAAAGATGAGTACGAGCTTGGATGAAACCATCAAATCTGGGTTCTTGTGTGTCTGTTTGTTTACGTTGGGATACACCTAAATCAGCATGCAGCGCTAAATCACCCAAGTTAGCGTATTGGGTGTTAATGTGGCGTTGATTTGTTGGTGTGTTCGCTTTTTGCTGGTCGTTGAATTGTTGATAGCGTTTTTGTCGAGCGAGTAATTGGCTTAAAGGGACTAGCGTGTTTTCACTTATTTCGAGCATTTGTCTTGCGTGATCAAATTTAATCTCTAATCCTGTTATCTGTTTAACCACAGAAATATCTAGATATAAATCCCAATCATCAAAATACACTTGAGTTGCGCTGTGTTCGCAATCGCTATTTTGGGCTGTAAAGCGCATAAGCCCCTGGTTAATTTCCACAGGGTTATCTGTTGTTAAATACCAACCGGTCAAACTGAGTGGATACATTTCTGTTTGTAACGGCATCATCAGGATATCTGCTAAAAATTGCATGGGCAGATATACAACTCCATCGTTTTGATAAATGAACATTTCATCACTTAAGCGTTCACTACCATAGTTAAATTGACTGACAAGAAATTGCTCTTCATTTGCAGCAGATGAAATGTAGGTTCGATTAATTAATCCTGAGCAAGTTAATTCATTTACTTTAGGGCTAGCCACTTCAGGTGTAGAAATGGGCTGCTTTGGAATAGGCTGTTTAGAAATAGAGTCTTGAGAAATAGCGTGTTTAGTACTAGTTTCTTCTGGATGAATAGCTAACGAACTCGATGGCTGTGACGAAAGATAAATAGGGGCGGTTACTGTACTTACGGCCATATTTTGTTGTGTAAGATTGGATGAGTGGGGCGTCTTGATGCTTTGAGTTTGAACATTGTTATGTTCTGCTTCAATTAATTTTCTATTGTCTAATTTGTTGATTGTTTCTTGCGGCATTCCAGTGGAAAAAGCAGACTTACTGACCACTTGTGCTGGGGTTATTTGATTTTCATTATCTGTATTGTCAGCGTTATTACTAACGACACTATCATTAATTGCACTATCACTTTTTGCGTGATAACTCCTAGCTATAGAAGGATTTAGAATGATTTCCTTTATAGCTTCAGGCTCATGAATTTTTCTAGCTCTTGTTATTTGTTGCGATGGAGGAGGGAGCTCAAGTGATGATAAAAAAGTGTGTTGATCTGACTTCCAGGGCTTTAAAGACTCAAGCCCTGGATTGACTAATTCGATATAAAACAAAAGTAAGCTAATGGCTAAAGCATATTTTGCTAATCGATTTATCTTCCGTTTGATCACGGTAGGATTAATCAGTTAAGAGTTATTATCAATGAATGTCCTTTTTAAACATTAAAAATTAACGGTTTGCTCAACCGTTTTTGCTTCAAATAAACCATCATTTTCGATGTATTTTACCAATAGTTTGGTATTGGGTTTTAGAGGTTCATTCAGTGTAATTGCAAAAGAACGACGTTCATTCTCAGTATAAATAGACGCATTTTTCAAACTACCCAAAAGTTCGTTAGTATCAGCATCAAACACCTCTACATCACCATAACTGCTTCTTTGTCCTTCACGGACGATTTCGACAATTAACTGCTGTTTATCGTCTTGAATATTGAGACCGTTAGACTCGATAGTGAGTTCAGCTGTTAACTGCCCTACACGCATGATCACAGGAATAGCAATACGTAAGTAGGCAGTAACCGATAGTTTCATTGTGTCAGATGGCTTACTTGCTTCTGATTCAGTGGTAGGAGCAAGTGGAATTTGATGAAACACAATGTAGCTTCGATATTCTCCTGATTTAATATCTTTTGGTGGTCTTACAGCAAGACGGACTCGGGTACCTTGCTCGGGTGACAAACTGACTCTCCTTGGTGAATAGCGAGTAAAAGGGGTCAAGGATGTAGAGGGAACCTCAGATTCGAGCAGTTCAAACTCACCAGAATCTAATAACCGTTTATCTTCAAGGTAAATTTCATAGCGTGAAGTTTCACTGCTTTTGTTAACCAATGAAAACACGGCACTCTTATCGCGTTTATTATCGAGTTCAACGCGTGTGGGGGTAACTAAAAGGTTTGCATACACACTTGGAACTAAAAAGAGAACCAAAGTGGCAAGAAGGAATATTTTTTTCATGGCAATGCCCAGCTAAATTTATATGCAACATGTTGCAATTATTATAATTTTTTATTGTTAGCTTACTTCGAGCTTGTTTTGTAAATCAGTTGAGATATAAGAATTAAATCCCGTAAAACCACTACGGGATTTAGTTTACGTTTTCTTAAATAGATTAACCACCTATTTGTAAGTTACTAATATTAAAAATCAATAATATTAGTAGGTTACTGAAAGCGTATAAGTTAGTGCGTGTGTACCTGGAGCAGCACTTGCTGCAACAATATCCAATGTACCACCTACGTCAACAGCAAGTGTGTTACTAGCAACAGTACCAGTTGCACTAGCAAGTGTTGGCGTGAAAGTGACACCAGATACAGAAGTATCTGCAGCTGAAAGCGATAAGTTAACCGTGCCATCTGCAGCTGTTACTGTGAATAAACCGGTATTGGCAGTATTACCACCTGCAACACAAGCTGCGCCAGAAGTGGTGTCTGAATAATCTAAAGCACATTGTCCATCAGCTGCAATAGATACATCGCCGAATTCCATTTGCTCAGTTTCAGCGACTGTTATCGGGTAAACCAAGTTGAAATTTGCTGTGCCTGTCGCATCTTCTGCACCGGCTTGAGTAGAAAGAAGTAATGTTGAAGCTATAACTGTAGATAATAGTATTTTTTTAGTCATTTTTATGTTCCAAGGTAAAATATTATAGTTTTAATAGCCCATACTTTTTGTGCGGATAATTATCGTATTTAAACAACGACTTATTTGCAGGGCAAAGTCAAAGTAACATTGTTGAAATATTTTGCAACACTTTGATTACAATTTCAGGGTGTACTTTTGATGTAACTGAAAGTTCTAATTTATAAACTAGGTGAATATGGGGTGAATAGTTAAAAAGTATTAGATTTCAAACTAGTGTTTAACTTGCTGAAAATCAAAAGTATAAACCATAGGTTTTGAGGTTTTTAAATACAGCTTTTAGTGCGGGCAGTTCTATAAATACACTGTTTATGTATGTTTTATGCGTAATGTTAAACTTTTGTGACAGTGATTGTGTGGTTGTTTTTAATCTTTTGTGTGCGCTTTTAAAACTGAATTTGTATTGTATAGTGACTTTATTTGTATCGACTGAATTGATAAAAGAACAATGCCAAATTACTTTGATTGTTGATTTTTTATGATTAGATTGAGAAGATGTTAAAGTTTGTACAAAGTGATACATTCAGAAGATTTGTATTAATGTGCTGTTGGGGCTTACTTTTACCTGAAATCGATTTTTTTGATCTTTAGATTTCTAATATGTTGATAATAAAAATAAATTTATACGGGCAATATATTTATGCGGTTTACTGATTGTGTTATTAAACCATTTGACGCTTTAAAATTATGTTTGTTAGCTTTGTGCTCGAGCTTAATAAGCTTGACCGCCTCAGCACAAATAGCCATCACTGAAATTCAACCAATAAAATTTCCCACAGTTCTACAAAATAGCGGTTCTAGCACTACTGTAGTCGTGAATTGGAAAGGCGCAATTGGTAATTCAACTAATTCTACTTTGCTGGATAATGACTATTATCAAGGCCGATATTTTATTACCTCTGATGGTTCTTCTCCCATTGATATCAACTTTATGAGTTTAGATAATGAACCATTAATCCAACTCAAAAACTTTAAGATCCGTTATAAAAACACCACTTATAAAACATTTCCTGTATTGGGGTTAGATAATCCTGGGATAGCTGGAGAGTACATAGATATTGGGGCAAAGGTGGTGGCAAATAAGAAGTCGAGTCAAGGGTTTAAGTATCCCCAATATACCTTGAGTGTGAATGAGCAATAATGGGTTAGCTGTTTAGAGTCGATTAACGCTTAACACCCAATAAAAAAGCCATCAACGGACATTGATGGCTTTTTAACGCTGCTATTTATTCACGATTTTGTGAATTAGTTAGCCTTCTAATTTAGCAAGTTCAGCCTTCTGCTCAGTAAGCTTTTCAATATCACGTTGATATTCAGCTTGCTTAGCACGTTCTTTCTCAATTACGGCAGCAGGCGCTTTAGCAACAAATCCTTGATTAGATAACTTACCTTCGATGCGCTTAAATTCACCTGCAGCTTTTTCAAGTAACTTATCGATACGAGCCACTTCCTTAGCGACATCAATTAAACCTGCCATAGGAATAAGTAATTCCATGTCACCCACAAGTTGTGTGGTAGACATTGGCGCAGTTTCACCATCAGCTAGAACAGTCATTGACTCAAGTTTGGCTAGTGTTTTGAAGAAGGTTTGATTTGCTTCAAGTCGGGCTTTATCTTGCTCACTGACACCACGTAAAAGTGCATTTAATGGCTTAGAAGGCGCAATGTTAAGCTCTGCACGAATATTACGTACAGCAGTAATCACTTGCTTAACCCACTCAAGATCATCCATTGCTTGGGCATCAACTTTAGCTGCATCAAATTCTGGGAATTGAGCCAGCATCAATGTCTCACCTTCAACACCAGCAAGCGGTTTTACACGCTGCCAAATGGTTTCAGTAAGGTAAGGCATCATTGGATGCATTAAGCGCTGCATTTGCTCTAATACTGTAACCAGAGTATGGCGAGTACCGCGAAGCTGAGCTTCAGTGCCACTTTGCATAACAGGCTTAGTTAGCTCTAAGTACCAGTCACAGAATTGGTTCCAAGTGAACTCGTAAATAGTGTTAGCAGCAAGATCAAAACGGTAGTTAGCCATGTGATCGTCATAAGCTTTAACGGTTTGATTAAACAAGCCGATAATCCAGCGATCAGCAAGTGATAGCTCCATTTCACCTGGTTTGCCATCAACTAATAGTTGACCACAATCTAACGCTTCACCAATAGCATCTTCATCAGCACCTTCAGTTTGAACCTCGGTGTTCATTAATACGTAGCGTGAAGCATTCCAAATCTTGTTACAGAAGCTGCGATAACCATCTAGGCGTTTCATGTCCCAGTTAATGTCGCGACCCGTTGATGCCATAGAGGCTAATGTAAAACGAAGGGCATCGGTGCCGTGTGCTTCTATGCCTTCGCTAAATTCTTTACGGGTACTTTTTTCAATTTTAGCGGCCATTTTAGGCTGCATCATATTACCAGTACGCTTTTCAACCAGTGACTCAAGGTCGATGCCGTCAATCATGTCTAGTGGATCAAGAACATTACCTTTAGATTTAGACATCTTATTACCGGCTTCATCACGGATAAGTCCAGTGACATAAACCGTTTTGAAAGGCACTTGAGGTTTACCATTTTCATCTTTGATGAAATGCATGGTCATCATGATCATGCGGGCAACCCAGAAGAAGATAATATCAAAACCAGTCACCAACACATCTGTTGGATGGAATGCCTTTAGCTCTTCAGTATTTTTCGGCCAACCTAAAGTTGAGAATGTCCATAACGCTGAGCTAAACCAAGTATCTAATACATCGTTGTCTTGGCGTAATACCACAGAATCATCTAATTTATGCTTAGTACGAACTTCTGCTTCGTCACGGCCAACATACACTTTACCTGACTCGTCATACCAAGCTGGGATACGGTGTCCCCACCAAAGTTGACGCGAAATACACCAGTCTTGAATATCGCGCATCCAAGAGTTGTACATGTTCTCGTATTGTTGAGGCACAAACTTGATATCACCGTTATCTACGGCTTCCATAGCTGTTTTCGCCATAGGTGCAACTGATACATACCATTGGTCGGTCAGTAATGGCTCGATTACCACACCAGAGCGGTCGCCGTATGGCACTTTTAATCCGTGAGGATCAATTTTACCTAATAAACCTAGTGTCTCGAACTCTTCAACAATCGCTTTACGTGCTGCAAAGCGCTCAAGACCTGCATAACGCTCAGGTAAGCTGTTATCTAGCTCGTTGTTTGCAGTGCCATCAGTGTTGACGACTTCAGCCTGACTGCGAATGTCTGCATTGATGGTTAATATGTTAAACATAGGCAGGGCATGACGTTTACCGACTTCATAATCGTTAAAGTCATGAGCTGGAGTGATTTTCACACAACCTGTACCAAACTCCATGTCAACATAGTCATCAGCAACAACTGGAATGCGGCGGTTTACAATTGGCAGCAAAATGAATTTGCCAATTAATGATTGGTATCGTTCGTCATCAGGATGAACTGCAACGGCGCTGTCACCTAACATGGTCTCTGGACGAGTGGTGGCCACTTCTAAGTAGTCTTTACCGTCAGCAGTTAGTGCGCCGTCAGCTAGCGGGTAGCGGAAATGCCACATGCTGCCTTGCTTTTCTTTATTTTCAACTTCGAGATCAGAAATTGCGGTGTGCAGTTTAGGATCCCAGTTTACTAGTCGCTTACCACGGTAAATCAATTCATCATCATATAAGCGTACAAACACTTCTTGTACGGCTTCTGACATGCCTTCATCCATAGTAAAACGTTCACGTTCCCAATCTACCGATGCGCCAAGGCGACGTAGTTGTTTAGTGATGGTTCCACCAGACTCTTTTTTCCAGTCCCAGATACGGTCGATGAAGTTTTCACGACCTAAATCGTGACGGCCTAAGCCTTCTTCTGCAAAAACTTTACGCTCAACCAGCATTTGAGTTGCGATACCAGCGTGATCGGTACCCACTTGCCAAAGGGTGTTTTTACCTTTCATACGCTGGTAACGAGTCAACGTATCCATAATGGTGTCTTGGAATGCATGACCCATGTGCAAACTACCCGTCACGTTTGGTGGCGGGATCATGATGCAATAATTACCTTTTGACTCATCGCCATGTGGTTTGAAGTAGCCTTGCTCTTCCCAGTTTTGGTAAAGAGATTGCTCTATTGACTGCGGATTATATGTTTTTTCCATGGGATTTTTGTTTTCTCAATCTAAATTAATAGTTGGTATTGTTAACGAATCAACTGACTTAAACGCCAGTGAACTCAGTTGTTGTGAGCTCAATGCCTAGTTGCTTGTACTCTCGATAGCGAGCACGCGCAATGTGTTTAAGCGCATCATCATTAGCAACAAAATCGATAATATGCGGAAAGTTAACCGCAAATGATGGCACTTGTTCTGCAAGATTGATGAGTAATTGACGACTTTTATTAGCGCCTAACTTATCAAAACCAATCTCAACTGGTGAGCCCGTTACCGGTCCTTCCCCTTTTAAATTGTGGGGAACAAAAGCCGTTGGCTCAAATTGCCAAAGTAATTCGTCAATAGCGTATGCCTGCTGTTTGTCTTGGCAATGAATATAAATTAGTTGCTGCTGACGATAATGCTTTTCTGCTAATTGGCAGGCACTTAACAATACACTTTCGATAGCACTTGGCTGTGTATTGATGGCGGGCATTAAGTAAAACAGAGTCTTTGGCATGCTTTTACTATATTTGACGAAGTAAAGACGGATTTTACACTAAAAGCAACTCTTGGGGCTAGGGCGTACAGGGGTTAAATTAACAATTAGACGTGTTTGTTATTTAATTCATTTAGAAAAATAAAAAAGGTGAAGAAACACTTCTTCACCTTTTATTAGAAAGCTCAATATATCGGCTTGTGTAAATAAGGCTTATTCGCCTTGATCTACGCCTGCACGATTAATAAGGAATTGGCTTAAGATTGGTACTGGGCGACCCGTTGAGCCTTTATTTGCACCACTGTTCCAAGCAGTACCAGCAACATCAAGATGTGCCCAGTTATATTTCTTAGTAAAGCGAGATAAGAAACATGCTGCAGTAATAGACCCTGCTGGACGACCACCTAAGTTAGTCATATCAGCAAATGGGCTTTCTAGCATTTCTTGGTATTCATCCCAAATCGGCATACGCCATGCACGGTCACCAGATTGTTCACCTGCATTCAATAGCTCGTGAGCTAATGGGTTATGAGATGAGAATAAACCTGATGCATGTTTGCCTAGAGCAATAACACAAGCGCCAGTTAAGGTGGCTGTATCAATAACGAGTTCAGGGTCGAAACGTTCAACATAGGTCAACACATCACACAACACTAAACGGCCTTCAGCATCAGTATTTAGTACTTCAACAGTTTGACCTGACATTGTGGTTAGAATGTCACCCGGGCGGTAAGCATCGCCCGCAGGCATGTTTTCACAACCCGCAAGTATGCCGATAACATTGATTGGCAAGTTCATTTCACATAGCGCTTTCATTGCGCCGATAACACCAGCTGCACCGCCCATGTCATATTTCATCTCATCCATGCCATCGCCTGGTTTTAATGAAATTCCGCCTGAATCGAATGTTAGACCTTTACCGACAAGTACAATTGGCTTTTCAGTTTCATCTACTGCGCCTTTGTACTCCATCACAGTCATGATTGATTCATTAGCACTTGCACGGCCAACCGCTAAGTATGAGTTCATACCCAGTTTAGCCATTTGCTCTTCGCCAATGGTGGTCACGGTTAAATTGTCATGAACTTCGCCAATTTGACGGGCTTGTGAAGCAAGGTAAGCAGGATTACAGATGTTTGGTGGCATGTTTGCCACATCACGACACAAGTCCATACCAGCAGCAACGGCCATTCCGTGATCGATTGCGCGTTCACCAATGGTTAGCTCACGACGCGTTGGCACATTGAATACCATTTTACGTAATGGACGACGAGTTTCACCTTTTCGGGTTTTTAAAGTATCAAAGCTATATAAACTGTTATAAGTTGTTTCAACAGCTTGGCGTACTTTCCAATAAGTGTCGCGACCTTTAACGTGTAGTTCTGTTAAGAAGCAGACTGCTTCCATAGAACCTGTTTCGTTTAAGGTGTTAATGGTTTTAGTTATGATTTGTTTGTATTGGCGTTCATCTAGTTCACGCTCTTTGCCACAACCAACTAACAAAACGCGCTCACTGAGTACGTTTGGTACATGATGCAATAAAAGCATCTGTCCAGGTTTGCCTTCTAAATCACCGCGTCGAAGTAGGTTACTGATATAACCTTCACTGATTTTATCCAATTGCTCCGCGATACCAGATAAACGACGTGGTTCGTATACACCGACAACGATACAAGCTGAACGTTGTTTCTCGGGGCTGCCGCTCTTTACGCTAAACTCCATGAGCACTCCTAGATTATTAAAGACAAATTTTTATATTTATTAGATAATGTTTTAATTAGGCCTGTTAGGCCATATTTACAAACCTTTAAGGAAATAAATCCTTGGTAATTTTCTGCTATGCAGCTAAATGAATTACACTTAAGGAAGCTCACGAGCTGGTCAGAAAACTATCAATAACTGCTGAAAGCAGACATTTTATAGTGAACTTACTCTGATACTAGCAAAAAGACAAGTTTAGACAGTGGATCCTACCTGTGATTGTATTTAGATACTTGATCGTTGAAGTTTTAAAAGCCCAATTTGCGATACTTTTGGTGCTGTTAACTATTTTTATTAGCCAACAATTTGTGCGTGTCTTAGGGGATGCCTCAAATGGCGAGTTCCCAGCATCTTTAGTGCTCACATTATTAGGGCTAAATTTACCGCAGCTTACTGTGCTGGTGTTGCCGTTGAGTTTTTTCTTAGCGATATTACTTGCTCATGGGCGAATGTATGCCGAAAACGAAATGGTGGTACTCCATGGCGTTGGGATCAGTGAATGGTATGTGACTAGGGTAACCTTACTCATTGCAGTTGCGAATCTGGTATTTACTGGTGTGTTATCTGTTTACGTTGGCCCATGGGCTGAAGAGAAACAAAACCAAGTATTAGAGCAGGCGCAATCTGAAGCAGGTTTAGCAGCTATCACCCAAGGACGATTCCAAGCAAGCCCCAATGGTCGCGCAGTATTGTTTGTTGAGAAAATATCAAAATCTAATGAGTTACAAAATGTATTTGTGGCGCAACTCCCTGATCCTGAAGATGAAGAAGGCCTCACCAATGTGGTGGTGTCTGAACAAGGTCGAGTCGTAGAAGATCGCTTTGGCAGTCAGCAATTACAACTGGATAATGGTATTAGATATCAAGGTAGTGCCCAACATCTTGATTACCAAATGATTGAATTTGGTGGCTATCGGATGGAAATTAAAGAACAAGAAGTGGATGAAAGGCGAAGAAAATTATCGGCTTTACCTGTGAATGAACTGCTTAGCACACCAGGTCCTGAAGCCGTAGCTGAGTTTCAATGGCGCTTGGCTTTACCATTAGCCATTCCATTAATGACCTTAATTGCTGTGCCGTTAGCACGGGTAAATGTGAGGCAGGGTAAGTTTGCCAAGATGTTCCCTGCTATTTTACTGTATTTAGGCTATTTCGGTTTGATGGTTGCAGGACGTAAAGCATTAGAAGATGAAGTGATTCCATTAGCGTTAGGTATGTGGTGGATCCATGGCTCTGCGCTGATAATGGGCTTGTTTTTGTTAGGTAAAGAACGTCCAAGTGGTGCCAAGTTACTGCAAGTGTTTAAACGCAAGCAGGTGGCATCATGAAGATATTAGATCTCTATATAGCTCGCGTTATCATTAGTACATCAGCTTTGTGCCTGCTTATCTTGACCGGTTTATCTGGAATTATTAAGTGGGTTGATCAATTGCGTGTAGTAGGGCGCGGCGCATACACCATGCTAGATGCGATGATTTATGTGATTTTCCTGATCCCGCGTGATATCGAAATGTTTTTTCCTATTGCGGTATTACTCGGTGCATTAATCGGTATGGGAATGTTGGCATCAAACTCAGAGTTAGTTGTGATGCAGGCGTCGGGTATGTCACGTTTGCAAATCACTATTTCTGCGATGAAGACGGCTATTCCTTTAATGATTATTGTGATGGCTTTGGGAGAGTGGGGCGCACCTGTTGCAGAGCGCAGCGCTAAAGAGTTACAAGCAACCAAAGTATCAGGCGGGAGTTTAATTAAATCTCACCGAGGGGTTTGGGCGCGTGATGGCGATTTGTTTGTGAATATTGGCGAGGTTGAGACAATTAACACCTTAAATAACATCACTTTTTATGAATTTGATGACGATTTAAAGTTAAAAACCATGACGCAAGCAATGCGAGCTAATTTTGCGAATGGTGTGTGGCGATTATTGGATGTTAAAAACACCCACATCACAGAAGATAAAATCACCTTAGAGTATCAAGAAGAACGGGTTTGGAATTCGACATTGACCCCTGACAAACTCAGTGTGGTGTCTGTTAAACCTGAAGCATTGAGTATTCAAGGCTTAATAGGATATTTAGATTATCTCAAAGTGAATCAACAAGATCCCAGCCGTTACGAATTGGCATTATGGCGTAAGATAATGCAGCCAGTGACAGTGGCAGTTATGATATTAGTAGCATTGTCATTTGTATTTGGTCCATTAAGAACTGTGACCATGGGAGCAAGAGTATTGCTCGGTGTAGTGGCAGGATTTAGTTTTTATATTTGTAGTGAAATATTTGGTCCGCTGAGTATTGTTTATGGCTTACCTGCTTATATAAGTGCAAGTATGCCAGCCTTGCTATTTAGTGCCGGGGCGCTTTACTTTATTAGGAAGTAACCTAACGTAGAAATAAGCATTAGGAACAAGCACTAGCGCGACAAAAATATAGCTGCACGTGATAGTGATGATTAAAACCAGCCTCTTTGTTATTCAGAGTGGCTGGTTTTTTTATGGCTGCTAACTGGCTATTTTAGGATGAACACTATCTCTGCCATGTTCTTTAGCATAGTAAAGGTGTTCATCGGCTTGAGATATCGCAGAGTCTACTGAATGCGTGATGTCAGCTTTACCAATACCGATACTGACAGTAATTGGGATGGTGATATTTTCATAAATAATAGGGTTATTACGAATGGTTTGTCTGATTTTTTCAGCCACCTCATAAGCATCATTAAAAGGTGTTTGGGGCAGTAATATTAAAAACTCTTCTCCTCCCCAGCGAGAGATCATGTCTTGTTTACGAAGAGTTCCAGTAAAAAGTTTTGCTAATTTAACCAGAACCTCATCCCCATAAGAATGGCCATATTGATCATTCACCTGCTTAAAAAAGTCCACATCAACAAGTAAGATACTCATAGCATGTTGATTGCGCAGCACTCTGGCATACTCATAATTGAGCTGTTCCATCATAGCTCGGCGGTTAGGAATATCAGTGAGGTGATCGCGAAGCGCTTGTTGCTCAAACTTCTCACTGAGCTGCTTCACGTGTAAAAAAGACTGGTGACGGGAATACTCATAATAACCAGATAAAAACGTTAAGGTTAGTAACGAGTAGAGCACCCGTGTTTTAAATTCATAGGTATAAGTCGCTAGTAATAGTTGGTCATTGGGATAAAACATAATGATGCAATAGCAAGTTATAAAGCCGAGAGTATTTCGTAAGCCGCCTTTTAAACCACCAAAAAACATCATTACGGGAGGCACTAAGAATATCCACAAAGGCCCAGTATTATTGGCTCCACCACTATAGACAAGGTAGATCATTAAGGTCAGTAAACTGAGCTGAATTAAGGTGCCAGAAGCTTCAAAACGGTATTGCTTTAGGAAAAGCCAATGATTCTGTAGGGAAAGAAAAAATAACACGCAGGACAATAATAGAACGATTGATAAACTACTATTATTTTCAAAATAGGCATTGATGCCCAATATAAAAGTAATGGAAAAACCAACCATGCCAAACCAGTTGATAATTAGAATCTTATGACGTTTTTCGGGTTCGTCATAAAGCTCTGTACCGCGGTTCAGATAATTTAATAGCAATTTTTTAATCGCAATCAATGTATTCAAAACTTTTGTTCGTCCCTTTACGTAAATATTCCTTAAATAAGCTGAAACAGTCGCGTTATTTCAACGCCTTAAAGTTGAATTTTTCATCTTATAGTCTTATTAAGATACTCCAGTATGCTTGTATCGCCAAGTAACATTCGTATGCTAGTGTATGTCATTAATATCTATTGATTTACTATCGACACTTTCTTAAATGAGTGTGAGGTATTTGGCAATAAAAAAGCCAATTGACAGTGCAATTGGCTTTGATGGGTATTCCTATACGTAATAGTAGGAAATGAAAGTGGACTCTATGCGCCGCGCCAATTTCTCATCTGGTTCGCTTCTACTGATAATACAACGACTTCTGAACGGGTCATTTTATCTTGTAAGGCTAACTTGTCAGGATTAATTAGAATAAATAAATTGCCGATCCCTGCAAAAGACCAAACCACACGTGCTACAGCAGTAATGAAACTTAGGTTTTGTCCATTTGGATGCTGAACTTTTAAGCGCCAAGCTCGCATGCCTAAGGTTTGACCGCCGCGGCTCCAAAAAATGGCATAAAAGCCAGCAACACATACCACTAACCAAAGCTGATAAAAACCCTGATAAAGTGGAGTTTGATTCAGTAGATCTGAAACGTGTTCATGGCCATTCATGCTGATTACACCGGTACTTGTTAGGCCAAAAAAAAGTCCGAATCCAATCACACCAGCAACCATATAAACGGCTACTGCAAGTAAAGCGTCATAAATCATAGCGCCACAGCGTTTAATAAAGCTGGCTCTAGGAAAGTTAGCGTGTTCTGTATTAATCATGATAGCCCTATTGAATTAGCTAGTCGTTGTCTCTTCGTCGTCTTCTCTGACAAATTTGATACTGGTAAACCCAAAGCGAGCAAACTCAGTTTTACGGAATTCTTTTTCAGCTTTAGCGCCTTTTTTAGAGGTCATTGCCACTTGTTGTTCCATTGCTAAGAAGCCTGTTAAATCGATTCCTTCAGCTTCTGCTGCGGCTTCGTATAAGTCGTGATGAACATCATAGCTAAATGGGATAACTTTGGTTTTACCTTTAAAGATATAAATGACTTGGCGAGCCATGGAAACTCCTAAAATCGGATTCTGAGGTATGAGTAAAATAGATTCATACGGCTAAATAAACATGCTGCATTTCTCATGCTGACACAGCAGCAATAAGTTGGCTATTATAACCAAAGCTGATGGCGCAAGATAGCACTGATGGTTATGCTTTTAGTGTCAGTTATCACCAGCTCAATCAAGTTTTAATGCAAACTTTAAATTGGGGTAAATTTTTCTGATAACTTAGATAAATAAAAGGTGCATTGCGCTTCGTTTGCTATTCATAGTGGAAAATCAATCGTGTGATGACATAAATAAGGAATGTCCATGTCTGCAAGAGTTAAGCTCGGTGTTATTGGTGTTATAGGAATCGTGTTAATTGGTTTTATGCTGCCAGTTCAGGCAGGAATGGAGGTATTCAAGAATGGCACAGCAATTAAAGGTTACGGCAAAATAGCCGCTGTAGATTCTCAGCTTTCAATACCGCAAAATACGGTGTTTAAAGTGGCGTTTGATATGAGTAAAGCTGCTAATGCTGGAGAGGTTAATCGCAATTTAAATACCCTGGCGAGATTTATTAATATGCATGTGGCTGCGGGTGTAAAGCCCGAAAATATCCAATTAGCCATGGTGGCTCACGGCGCATCGGTAGCTGATTTAGCCAATGATGAATTTTACGATCAATTTTACCTAGCTAAGCAAAGTAAACAAGGGCAGCAATTAAATCAAACTAACAAATCTACAAAGACCGCAGACACAAGAGCTTCAACCGTTAATGAAGCAAAATTTGCTAATGCCAATAAAGATTTGGTGAGTCAGCTAGTTAACCACGGAGTGAAAATCTATATTTGTGGTCAGAGCGCGGCTTATTATGAATTAAATAATACATCGCTATTACCTGGTGTGGATATGGCGTTATCGGCGATGACAGCTCATACAATATTAGCGCAGCAAGGATATAGCCTAAATCCTTTTTAGTATTGAAGTTGAAAAAGAGGTGGCTGAAAGTAATAGCTGATTCCGATCGCTTTAGCAGCTAGGGGGAATTGTTTATTAATCCTCTTCGAGACGCATTGCTTCTTTTATCTCGTCGCTACCAAAGCCTTTTCGGGATAAATAGGCGTAAGCTTTCGATTTTTCTTTGTAGTCTGATAAGTCGTAACGTTTTTTATCTAGTTGGGTTTTACAGCTCTGATAAAAGTCTATTTCTTCAGTAAGACTTAATTGATATACCGTGTCTTCAAAGTCACTGACATCTATTAAGCGCTGTTTTAACTCTTGTAAAATGACCTTCTCACCTTTGCCTTTGTTATAAAGCTTAATAATTTCAGTTTTTAAGTCTGACTTGTCAGCCTTAATAGATAATTTACTCCGCAGCGTGTCTCGTTGTGGGTGATGAGCTAAAGCGTGATCGGTTTCAGCACGAGAGAAGCCTTTGGTACTCATTTGAGCGTAAACTTTTTCTTTGTTGGTGCTGTAAAAGGTTTCAAACTTATTAAGTAATCTTGAAGCCGCCATTTCATATGTATCAACGTTTTGATTTTCGATAACTTGCTCAATCGCCTGTTCAATTTCAGAGGCCGAAACACCACGTTGTTGTAACTTTCTTTTAATCGCGCCAGTACCTATTTCATTATGAAAAGCGAGTTCGCAGTAGCGAACGGCAAAATCCTGATTGCTTTTTAGATAACCACTTTCGATAAGCTTAGCTATTACAGTGTCAATCCACTGTTGATTATCAGTTTTTCGCTCAAGTTTGCTGCGGATTTCACTAATGGTGAAATCCTGTTGGCTTAAATGCCAATAGGCACTATTAAAAACATTATCAATGGTCTTAGCTTGGCGAAGGGGTTGGCGCTGCATAACGAAATTATCTTATAAAAAGAATTCAATGGAGTGTAGCAGAACAGCGCTGTGAAGAGCACTGCCGCTAGATATGAAACTTGCTTTTCTTGGCGCTAATTATTATTTAGCTTCGCTTTTAAAATGGGATATTCCCCAGAATAAAATGCCGGTACCAGAACAAGATAAGAAAAAGAATAAACCTAAGCCGACGGGAGAGCCCCAAGACATAACAGTGTAAAGCACTTCCATGTTTCGTTTCCTTTATTGCGATAATAACTAGATTGAAGAGGATTTTTTCGATATTAATGAAATCAGTATAAGCGAGTGAATCCACAAATCCAGACTAAAAAATCAAAATCAACTTTGAAGCTGAAGTTTTAAAAAGCATGAGCAGCAAGTGGGAAAAGTTTACTAGGTGAAATAGGTGGGCTAAAGACTAGAAAGGTCGCGGATATGTAGCCACGACCTTATGGGTCAAAAGTAACTTTAATGATTTAAATATCAATACTTAATAAAGCTACTTAACTAATACTATTTATCTTAAATTACTGAACTAGAAAACAAAGCGCTTTAAGTTGGTTGTTAGGTGCAATGATATAGGTTTTATGGTGTTTGATTAGACTGGTCTTTTTGTTACCAGGGCTGACTAATAAACCTTTTTCTAGGGCTTTGGCTGCAAAATGGTTTTCATCGCCACGCACATAAATAGGCAAAGGTTTAATTAGCTTTTCACCATCAAAATGGCTTTGAAGCTGTAACTCACATACGACTAAGCTAGACTGCCCATTACCTGCCAGCTTGAGTTTAGTACTACTGTTATCTGAAAAGGCACTGTCTGAGATGACAAACCAATCTTCGTTTTCAAGTTCCGTCAGTAATTGAGTCACGCTTTGTAGTTGGGTTAACTCAGCTTGTTCAACTAGGCGATATTGCTTTGCGATACGTTCAAACAGTTGCGGCAACATAGCGCCAGCACCTTGGCTGCGAGCCATTCTTATCCAAGCTGAAATATCATCGGCGACAATTTTAGAAAAACGTTTTATCCGAAATGACTCAACCAACCATGCACATAAAAAATGGCTCTCTTGAGCAGGAGTGCGGGTGGCTTTTTGATTTTCAGCAGAATCTTGCAGAGCTTTAATGCCAGCTTCTGCAACGTCTAAAATGGCTTGGTTGTATGTTTGGGTTTGCACTATTTTTGGCACCGTTTATTAAATTACTCCATCACGGAAGTCATCTATGATGGAGCATTGCGACTAATCTATTTTCGATGAATGTATTGTAGCAGAGGAGGTTTAATTGCCGCTACAAACTTAACTCAATGCTGCTGTATATGCCGCTTAATAACGATGAACTACAGCTTATTGCTGCTGAAGTAATTTAGCTGCAGTTAAAATTAATTCAGGTGCAGGACGAACTTTGTAGTTTGGATTAATGTACTGGAAATGAACCAGTCCAGATTTGTCAGCCACGTAAACGGCAGGAACAGGAAGCACTAAACGTTTGTCACCTTCAGGTGTTGTCCATAGCGGGTTATCAACGCTTAACTTAGCTTGATACATAGAGGTTACTTTTTCGCTGGTATAAAACGCGATGCCAAATGCTTGAGATGCTGCCATTTTTTCATCGGATAATAGCAAGTAATCTAGCTCGTTATCATTGATTGATGCTTTAAGTTTCGCAGGTGAGTCAGGTGAGATACCCACTAATTGAAAACCCATTTCGATGAGTTTTGGTTCAATAGCTTTTAGCTGACCCATTTGCACATTACAAAAAGGACACCAGCCGCCACGGTAGAAAAAGAAGATAGTCGGCTTTTTAGCTGTAAGCTCTTCTAAGTTTACTTTATTGCCTTCAACATCGTGCAGATCAACGTTGGGAATTTGCTGGCCATTCATCAATGGCATAACGTGGTATTCATCACTTGCAATGGGTTTAGCCATTGAAGGGGCGCTAAATAAAGCCACTGCGGCGACTAACATAAGTTTTTTTAACATGCTGAAATCCATATTCAATTAAAAGGGATGATCTGATTGAATGTCCTAAATAGACATTTCTTATGGTTGAGCGTTACGCATCGTTCAAATTCGCTTTAACAGCGACTAGGGTCTATTGGTCTTTGCTGGTTGAGTTTTGTTCGAGTTAAAACGTTTTTAACCGAACCCTTCGGGCAGCGTATGTTGGCCATTTTTACTGCGTTATCGACTTTTTATGTAGAATAACTACACCACAAAGTCTCTACCTTGTATAAGTGGCCACAATTCGCTGCCAAAACAACCTTGAAAGATCATCAGACACTAATACTAGACCCGAGCATAGCAGTTTTTATTTCATCGAATTCGGATAAAAGTGAATGTGGATTTACTTTTTGTTATTAAGGATAAAAGCATGCAATAAAAAAGGCGCTATTAGCGCCTTTAATGAAGTCAAAACTCAAATAGAGATTACTTAAGCTTTTTGTATTTTACTGTGCTGCTAGATTTACCTACGGTAACACGGCGACCTTCCATGTTGCGCTCTGCGGCAACTTGAGCACCAGCACTATCTGAGCGCTGTTGTTTCTTAGCGAAGCTGCGACGTTTTTGAATTTGCTTGAGCAATAATTCACGGCTTCCCACTTCATAGCCTGCCACTGTAATACGGCGAATTGGCTGACCGATTAGCTTTTCGATATCAGCTAAAGTGCGCTCTTCTTCACGACTTACAAATGAAATTGCAGTACCTGATTTACCCGCACGGCCGGTACGACCAATACGGTGAACATAATCTTCTGCAAGGAACGGTAAGTCGTAGTTAACGACGTAGCCAAGATTTTGAATATCTAAACCACGAGCAGCCACTTCAGTTGCGACTAACACGCGAACTTTACCTTCAACAAATTCACGTAAAGCACGGCGACGGCTACCTTGGGCTTTTTCGCCATGAACAACCGCAGATGGAATCCCATCTAAGTTTAATTCTTTGACCAATACATCTGCTGCATCACGAGTTGCTGTGAAGACGAGAACCTGCTGCCAGTTTTTAGTACCAATTAATTCAGATAACAGCTCACGTTTACGACGCTGCTCTACGGGGTAAACCACTTGGCTTACTGTTGCTGCTGTAGTGTTTTGCTTATCAGCAGTAATCACTTTTGGCTTATCAAGCATTTCGTTAGCCAGCTTTTTAACTGACGTTGAAAAGGTTGCTGAGAATAATAAGTTTTGACGCTTCTTATTAACTGCTTGGAGTATTTTTTGAATGTCAGTGCTAAAACCCATGTCTAACATACGGTCAGCTTCATCCAACACTAAAAATTCAACGTTTGAAAGGCTTAGGTTACAAGCAAGAAGATGTTCTAATAAACGGCCCGGTGTGGCGACAATAATGTCTGCACCACGTTTTAGCTTTTGCGCTTGAGTTGCAACCTTAACACCACCGTAAATGGTCAGTACTTCAATATTGATATTTTTACTGTAGTCGTTAATGTTTTCGGCAACTTGAGCGGCTAATTCGCGTGTTGGGGTAAGAATTAATGCACGAGTATTTGAATGCTGAAGTTCACGTGGATTTTCAACCATTTTTTGTAGCATAGGTAATGCAAACGCTGCTGTTTTACCTGTACCGGTTTGAGCACTTGCTAGTACATCTTCACCACGACGAATTGCCGGGATAGCTTGCTGCTGAACAGGTGTCATAGTTTTATAACCGCAATCAGCGATCGCACTTAGTATTTCTGGGGCGAAGCTAAAAGATTCAAATTTCATCGGTAGATATTCCTATGGTAATCACGTTATTCAACAGTTTAAATGCTTGCCGATTGTAGATAGAAGTATAACGGCTATTACAAGCGGCGGCGGAGTATAACAAATAAAATTGATTAATTCTTAACTTAATTTTTAACAAACTGGTTTAGTTGATTAATCAGGGTTTTAATTATGCTTTGTTCGGTTAGAAATCACCTCAAATGTTGGCATAAAAAAGCCAAGCTTTAACTAGCTTGGCTCTCTAAATGGTTAACTTTTATTTACTGAACTCAGTTCAGCAGTGATTAAATGGCTTGAGTCACTTGAGTTAGCCACTCTAAATCTTTGCCTTGCATCAATGGCGAAATCGTTTTGAATACTAGAGCGTGATACTGATTAAACCAATTAATTTCAGCTTCAGTGAGTAATGATTTATCAACTAAGCGCTTATCCATTGGGATAAGTGTAAGTGCATCAAACTCCATCATTTCTCTTTCAGAATTTACAAGCTTCGACGGCACGATGGCAACTAAGTTTTCAATACGGATCCCAAACTCATCTGCGCGGTAATAACCTGGCTCGTTTGACAGCACCATACCAGGTACCAATGCAACGTTATTAACATTCTTACCGATACGTTGCGGGCCTTCATGAACACTTAAGAAGTGCCCAACACCATGACCTGTACCATGGTCATAATCAAAACCATGTTGCCATAAGTACTGGCGAGCAAAGCCATCAAGTTGTTGACCTGACGTGCCTTTAGGAAATTTTGCTTGGTCTAATGCAATATGACCTTTTAATACCAGAGTGAACATTTTTTGTTGCTCAGCGGTGACATGGCCAATCGCCACTGTACGGGTCACGTCTGTTGTACCATCAATATATTGTGCGCCTGAATCAACAAGGTAAATGCTGTCCATGGCCATTTTACTTGGGGTGCCATCAAGGTGATTGTAATGGCACATAGCGCCATTGCCACCAGTGGCTGAAATGGTGTCAAAGCTTGGCTCACGATAAAGCGGGTCAGTTAAACGAAATGATTCAAGTTTGTCAGCAAGCTCAGCTTCGTCATGCATGACATTGGCAGCCACTTCTCGGTCAAGCCACGCAAGGAAACGGCTGACGGCAACGCCATCTCTAACATGGCTTTCACGCATACCATTAAGCTCGGCCGCATTTTTTTGTGCCTTAGGTAGTGCCACAGGATCGCTACCAGCAATCAAGATTGCCCCGGCGTTTTGGGCTGTGAGTTGGCTCCAAGCGTTGGCGGTATTAGGGTCTGCAAGTAATTTAACCCCTTCTAACTGCGCAAGCGCATCGGCAAGTAATGACTCATCTTTAAACTCAACGCCAGTGCCAACATGTTCTTTAAAACCTTCAGGCAGTTTATTAATGTCAGCAAATAAGGTTGTATCGCCATTAGCTGATAACAATGCACAACCTAAAGTGACAGGTAATCTAGGTACATCGCTACCGCGAATATTCAATAACCAGCAAAATGAATCTAATGCCGATATCAGCGCCATGTCTGCGCCTTCTTTCTCAACCAATTTTCCAATTTGCTGGCGTTTATCTAAACTGTTTCGACCAGCGCCTTCATGACTAAACAAGGTAATCAGTTCACTTGAAAGAGCGGGGCGGTCATGCCAATGGATATCAATCGGGTTTTCATCAACACAAACTAAGCTTAAGTTGGCTTTAGTGAGTTTTTGCTCAGCTTGTTGATACCAAGCTAAAGTGTGTAAACGACTGTCGATGCCGACTCTTTTTCCTTCGCCCAGTTGCTCAATCAACCACTCGATCTGCGGTGTATCATATAAGCTTTGGTAGCTAAATAATTCGCCATTTACTTGCTGTTTAACTTGAACCGTGTAGCGACCGTCAATGAAGATTGCAGCGCTGTCTTTTAATACGATGGCCATGCCAGCAGAACCGGTAAAATCAGTAGCCCAAAGTAAGCGTTCGTTACGCTCAGGAACATATTCACCGAGGTATTCATCAGCTCTAGGAATAATGAATGCATCTAGATTGTTTTTAGTAAGCTCTTGACGAATAGCGTTAAGGCGCTGGTTAATGATCTCTGACATGATGACTCCATGAAGGTTGCTGATTGGCTCAGTCTTATTAAGGAAGGGCGATTATCGCAATTGCGTTAGGCTATTTGCAAGTAAAGAGCTTGCAAACCGTTCTGTTACTGCACTGATAATCTTGTAAACATATTTTATAACTTTATATTGTATACATTTTTGATTTGCAGTTTACACTATGACAAATATCTCTTCATTACTTAACTTTTTTGGAGTCATTTATGACCATCGGTGTCGGTATTCAAACCCCAGAACAAGCGTTAGCCAGTTTGTCTGATATGACCACAGATGTTGCCAGCATTGGGTTGCATGAATTTGAACAACGTATTGCTAAAGCCCAAAGCTTAATGCAGCAACAAGGTATTGCAGCAATCTATATTAATGCTGGTACTAATTTGTACTATTTTACCGGTACTAAATGGTACGCCAGCGAGCGTGTTGTGGGTGCGATTATCCCTGCAAATGGTGATGTTGAGTACATTGCACCTGCTTTTGAGCTAGATACCTTAGAAGGCTATATGGCGATTAAAGGCAAGGTTAATACGTGGCAAGAAGACGAAAGCCCATATGATTTATTTGCTCAAACTCTAACAAATATGGGCATTGAATCAGGTAAAATTGGCATTGATGAATCCACCGCCTTTTTTATCTTTGATGGAATGCGACTTGCTAATGACAAGCTAAATTACATTAATGCCAAAAGCATCACTGCTGGCTGCCGAATGATTAAATCAGCAGCTGAAATTGCTTTACTTCAACGCGCTAAAGATATGACCTTAGCGGTACATGTGGCTGCGGCGAGCATGCTTTATGAAGGGATTACGACTGCAGAGGTGGAAGCCTTTATCCATGAAGCGCATAAACGTGTTGGCGCACCTGCAGGCTCATATTTCTGTATTGTGTTATTTGGCGAAGATACCGCATACCCGCATGGGGTTAAATCACCTAAAACCCTCGATAAAAATGACACAGTATTGATTGATACAGGTTGTCAGTTAGGTGGTTATAACTCAGATATTACTCGTACTTATGTGTTTGGTGAGCCAAGTGAGCGTCAGCGCAACTTATGGGTACTTGAGCAACAAGCACAACTCGCTGGGTTTGCAGCAGCGCAAATTGGCCAAACGTGTGCCAGCGTTGATAAAGCTGCTAGAGCAGTGATTGTCGATGCGGGTTTTGGTCCAGGATACGATGTACCAGGTTTACCTCATCGCACAGGGCATGGCGTTGGTTTGGACATTCATGAGTGGCCTTATCTTGTATTAAATGATCAAACGCCACTTGAAGCAGGTATGTGTTTCAGCAATGAGCCCATGTTATGTGTACCTGGGGAGTTTGGTGTACGCCATGAAGATCATTTCTATATGACTGAGTCAGGCCCAGTGTGGTTTACCCAGCCAGCTAAGTCGATTGATGACCCTTTTTATTTAGGCTGATTTATTGCAGATTTTGGATTTAAATAAGAGGTTAGATTTAAATAAGAAAGTAGATTTGAGCAAACCACAGTCATAAAAATGCCCGATTGGTTAAGCCAATCGGGCATTTTCATTCAGTAGAACAATTGATTAGTTAATGGCTAAAAGCTCAACTTCAAAAATTAGTACAGAACCGCCTTCAATTTTACCTGCAGCGCGATTGCCGTAAGCTAATGTGCTTGGTACAAAAAACTTAAATTTGTCGCCTACATTCATTAACTGTACGCCTTCAGTCCAGCCAGGGATTACGCGATTAAGCGGGAAATCAATACTTTCACCACGGTCAACCGAGCTATCAAAAATCGTCCCATCGATTAATGTGCCATGATAATGAACGGTAACAGTATCAGTAGCTTTAGGGTATTCACTACCTTCGCCTTTATGCATCACAAGATACTGCAAGCCAGAAAGCGTGGTGATAACCCCTTCTTTTTCTTGGTTCTCAAGTAAGAAAGCATTGCCTTTAGTTATGTTTTCTTGTGCTGCTTTCTTATTGTTTGATTGAGTGAAAAAGTAAAAAATGAGTCCTGCTATCACGCATACTGCCAAAACGACTTTCATAGTATTGATTCCTATGTATATTTTTATGTTTATATCGCTGAAAAGCTTAAGGTTGTAGCTGAGCTACCAGTGAGCTTTCTTGTATTATTAGCTTTCGATATAAACGCTTGTAGATAATCTAGTTATGCATGTTACTGATTGAATTTAGCAGGGTAAAGCGAAAGCTTGAAATCTTATGCTTAGGTTTTATCAGACCGCGAATTTATTAGCGGAATGTGACATTATTGAGTGAAAAAGGTGATGTAAGCCATCAAGGATGCGAAAGAAAAATTCAGTAAAATCATCAAGCGGTAAATCCATTTAAAAGGTGTTTTTTGGGTTTTATGACGAAACACTTCCTGAGCCACAATCCCAGCTGGCCATCCACCAATAAGTGCAAATCCATGGAGTGTTTGTTCCTGAATACGCCATTTTTGCTTACTGGCGGCACGTTTATCACGCCAAGTGATGAAGGCACTGATAACGTTAACTGCTACTAAGTAGTAACCTAAATTAATTGAAACCATAAAACCAACCACTAACATGATGGTTAAACTAATAAGACCGAAAATTTTCATATTGGGTTCTTCATTTTATTTTCTAAACTAATTTTCTAAGGAATAGCCTCTAAAAGCTAGTCTGAACTTTTAAAATGACACAATAGTTGATTAAAGCTACTTTAAAAACTCAGCATAAATCTCTAAATCGATTTCATCACCGACAATAGGAATATAACTGCTCATACCAAAGTCAGATCGTTTTATTTGTCCAACAGCACTAAAGCCAACGGTATACTTTCCTGTCATCCAGTTATCAGCGCCGCCATGAAATGTTGCTTTAAACGTGACTGGCTTTGTCACTCCACGCAAGGTTAAATCGCCGCTGAAGTTAAAACTGGTATCAGAGATAGGTGTAACGGTGTGGCTTGTAAATACAGCTTGAGGGAACTTGGCACTGTAAAACCAAGTGTCTTCTTGTAATGTCTCGGCTAAGTCAGGATTATTAATATCGATAGAGTTTATTTCAACAACAGCGTTGAGAGTGGCAGCTGCCATATTGTTAGGGTCAAAGTTAAGCTCAGCGTCAAATTGATTAAAGCGGCCCACATAGGTTGATAAACCAAGGTGCTGGATTTTAAATATTAACGCAGCGTGGTTTTCATCTAATTGATATTCACCAGATTGCAGTTCAACTAACTCAGACTCAACGCTAGGCGCAACCCAGCTCACACAGCTAGTTAAAGATAATAGTGCAATACCGGTTATCAATAATTTTGTTAATGGATTCATGCGCCTTCCTTGATATAGTTATTCGCTATGTATATCAACTTACAGATTATTGACGAACAGCATTGTTCATCACCAGCTTGCGCCATAACGCTTCTAACGGACCTTGTGTAAAGTAACGAAGATACATTGGCGCTAACACTAACTGTAACAGTGTTATGACCATTGTGATAAGGAAATAGTCGACTCTATTCAATGTCATATATAAGTCGGCTGAATAATGATTGATGCCATATCGAAATATCGCCACGCCAATTAGAGATTGTAGGATATAACAGCTAAAGGCGAGTTTACCTACGGCTTGAAACGAAGAGAGGGCGTGATGACTGTTTTGGCAGACCTTTACCACCAAATGAATGTAAATGAGTGCCATAGCGAATGCACTTAGCATCATTAATACAGACGAAAACTCGACTAGAACAGGACTTGCTGAAAAGCTCAATACTGAGTCAATACTTGATAAAATGACCGTCACTAAAATACACTTTAAAATTGTATTTTTATCTAAGCCATATTCAAACACACCTTGCTGATACAGTGCCATTCCCCACATCATTAACCCAGCAGCAAACCACATTAGAGTAAGTGGAATAATCAGCAACATAAAGCCTACTTGCATCAATTGCAGTAACACAATATCCATATAACCTGATGACCAGTCGTTGAGTTGCTGCAGGTGTAATTCTGAGCCTCTAAAATATTGCTCATCTTCTATCGCTAAACTAAATAACGCCACCAAAGCTAATGCGGCAAAGATGAACTGGCTGGCGCGTTTTTTAATCGTGTTTATATCTGAATTGATATAATTAAGTGCTAAAAATGCGCTGATACCATAAGTCAGTAAGATATCGCCACCCCAGATGAAAACTCCATGGAGTAACCCAAACACTATTAGCCATTTTAAGCGCTTTTTAATTAATGGATAAGCGGGTAATCCATTTGCTTCAAAGCGGCGGTATTGAATTAATAACCCTGCTCCAAACAATATTGATAGTAAGCTTAAAAACCGTCCTTCAAGGAAGAAGTTACTAAATATCTCTAGTATTTTGTCAGATTGAATTTGTGGTAAATGAGGTGCGTAGCCGTAAAAACTGTCATTCATGAAAAAGATATTCATGAATAAGATACCCAATATGGCAATGCCTCTAAGTGCATCTATATTGGTATTACGATTGCCATGACTTTCGTTAATCGTATTAGTTCGTTGGTTAAATGGGTCAGCAGTTATATTTGCTGCTGTACTAGGACTTTTATTAGTGATTGTATTGGAGGTTGTATTAGTTTTAGCAGCAACAGAGGGCTTACTAATATGAGCTGCAGAATCCTTTTCGCTAATCATATCTTTATTTTTATTATGTTTTTTAAGTGGTAGTAAACAGAAAGCCTAACAGCCTGAGATTAAAAAAGATACAGGGTTAAGCTTTCGGAAAGGGGTGAAGTTTCAGGTTGTCTGAGTTACTTTTGTGGTTTTTCAGAAATCCATAATTTGATGGTGCCTTTTACCACGACATTACCGCCAGTATCGTATGCATTTACTGGGACTAATAAGTCACCGACTTGCCATTGCTCAGGAGTCACTTCAGCGACACATAAAATATCACTGCCTGCTTTAGCTGTGTAATCCACAGACATCCCTTTAGGTATCCAACGAAGATGTTTTGGTACTGAAGCTTCAGCCATAACCCCCATTGCCATTTCTAAGCCGTTACAAATCGCAATCACATGTACGGTTTGAATGTGGTTATGAACTGCTTTGCGCTTTTTAATTAAACAAGCACAGCGATTTTCTTTAAGTTCGGTCACAAGTGGTTTTACGGTGGCAAAGTAGGGCGCCATTCTCGAGACCATGATTGAAAAAATCTTATGCCCAAAAGGGTACTTAGTGACTTTATTGTATAAAGCTAATACGTGGTTGGGTTTTGTGCTGCTCATATCAATCCTTCTCTTATTAGAATTATTTTAACATCTGGTCTGATGAGTTGTTTGGGCTTTAGCTTAACATTCTTGTAACCGATTGCACATAAGCGAATTAAATTGAAAAAAGATTAATTAGTTTCAGGCAAAGTTGCAGGTATAATTCGGCTAAACACTTTTGGCACTTCTGACATTTTTGCTTGTCACAACACCAGATATTTAAAATTTAGTTTCAGATGTTTGATTAAGGATTGGCTTTGCAGCAACTATTAAATTATTTCAAGGGAATGGCGATGGGGGCAGCTGATGTTGTGCCAGGTGTATCGGGCGGCACAATTGCGTTTATTACTGGGATTTTAGAGCCTTTATTAGATGGGATTAAAAAGATTAATCCGTCGCTATTCGGCATTGTAAAACAACAAGGCGTAAAAGCGGCATTTATGCACATTAATGGCCCTTTTTTGGTGGCCGTATTTGGCGGGATCCTCACCAGCATATTTAGCCTTGCTAAGCTTATTTCATGGTTATTAACTAATCACCCTGTACCAGTTTGGTCGTTCTTTTTTGGCTTAATCTTGTTTTCTGTTATTCACATGCTCAAACAAGTCAAAAGCATCAACCTATTGCGTTGTGTCTTATTCGTTTTAGGTGTTGCCTTTGCATGGTTTATTACTGTGTTAAATCCAATAGAATTGGATGCTGGTTACCTTAATTTCTTCTTTGCTGGTTGTATCGCGATTTGTGCGATGATTTTACCGGGCATCTCCGGCAGCTTCATTTTATTACTGTTAGGGCTATACCCAGCGGTGCTAGCAGCAGCAAGAAGCTTTGATATCTTGCTACTTGCATGTTTTGCTCTTGGTTGTGTCGTCGGTCTACTAAGCTTCAGCCATGTGTTATCTGCCATGTTACGTAAATTCCATGATGAAACCTTGTTGTTTCTAACGGGGCTAATGCTAGGAACACTTGGTAAAATTTGGCCTTGGAAAGAAGTGCTCACTTGGCGCGAAAACTCTAAAGGTGAGCAAGTGCCTTTACTGGAGCACAATATTTCTCCGATGCAATTTGAGCAATTAACAGGTCATTCATCGCAATTAACTACTGCCATCGTGTGTCTATTGTTGGGAATAGGCTTAGTTTGGGGCTTAGAGAAATTTGGTGAGCATTCAGCTCAAAAAGAGTCTTAATTCATCTTCACTTATTTCAAACTCCATATTTACTGGCTTTAACGAGCCAGTAAATTCTATTGTGATTAATGCTGCACCCCCCTTAAACCATTCTTCAAATTCAATCATTTCAAGATAACAAAATAAAAATATTTCTTTTTATTAAAATTTAATGAGTTAAAGGCTAATATCAATAGACATTAGTGATCTTAAAAACATTACAACACGTAATGCTGTTTAAGCCACAAGGAGTCGTATCGTGAATAAAGAAGTCTTTAATCCAGAAAAAATACAAATCGGTATCAGCAGCTGCCTGTTAGGTCAAAAAGTACGTTTTGACGGCGGCCATAAAAACTCAAATTACTGCAATATCGACCTCGCTCCATTTTTTGACTACATCAGTGTTTGTCCGGAAATGGCTATAGGTATGGGTGCTCCGCGTAAGACTATTCGTCAAGAGCTCGACGGCGATAAAATTTATTTAAAAAGCGCCGATGGCAGTATTGATGTAACCGATAAGCTTGAAGAGTATAGCCAAAAACGCGTTGGTGAACTCGATTTTATTGGTGGTTACATTCTTTGTGCTAAGTCCCCAACTTGTGGAATGGAGCGGGTGATTGAATACAAGTACGGTACCAATAATGGTACCAAAAGTGGCGTGGGTGTATTTGCAAAAAAATTAATGGATACCTACCCAGAGTTGCCTGTGGAAGAAGAGGGCCGCTTGCATGACCCAGTAATTAAAGAAAATTTTATCACTCGAGTATATGCGTATCATGAGTGGCATACCTTGCAAGCTGAAGGCTGGACCAAGCATAAACTAATGCAGTTTCATGCGCGTTATAAGTACCTTTTAATGGCTCATAGTCCTCAATGGTATCGTGATTTAGGGCCGATATTAGCGAATATTGATGATCTTGATGCCACTGCGCAAACCTATTTTGTAGGTTTTATGACGGCGTTAAAGATTAAAGCGACCCGTAAAAATCACACCAGCACTCTGCAGCATATTCAAGGGTACTTTAAAAAGCACCTGTCAAAAGAGCAGAAGCAAGAGCTGACTGAATCAATCATGAAGTATCGTGAAGGACTACTGCCTTTACTTGTGCCTATCACGCTGATTAACCATTATTTACGAGAATATCCGACCCCGTATATTGAAGGGCAGGTTTATCTTAATCCACATCCTGAAGCGCTAAGACTTCGTTACGCTTACTAGTTAAGTTTATTACTCAGCCTAAAACTTAGTGATGCAGATAGACGTTGATAAACAGCAACGTCTATCTGTAAACCTGTTGATATATTTTTTGTTGATAAGTATTTGTTAATAAATATTGCTGTTATTAAGGTTGCAATGATGAAAACTCTGATTTGGTTTAGACAAGATTTACGCCTTGCTGACAATCTAGCTGTTTGTGAAGCTTTTGAATTTGCACTGCGACAATCAGCGTCACAAGAGAAATCTTCTGCTCAAGTCGAGGCTATATACATAGTCAGCCCTCTGCAATGGCAAAGTCATGATGTAGCGGCAATTCAAATAGATTTTATTGAACGCCATGTGAATATTTTGGCGCAAGGATTAGCCGCTCTTGGGGTCAAACTCAATGTGGTTACATTACCTTGGTTTGATGATGTAATGGATTGGATGCCAAGTTTTTTGGCCGAAAATCAGATTGAGCAAGTCTTTGCCACCCAAGAGCCTGAATTTAATGAGCGCAAACGAGATCAGCAATTGCTGGATATTGGTTTGCCCATCACCTTTGTTGCTCAAGATTGCATTATTAATGCAGGTGAGGTGAACAATCTATCAGGGCAGATGTATAAAGTGTTCACGCCATTTTCTAAAAAGTGGCGTGAGATAGTAGCAAGTAAAATGATTGTACCTTTATCAGTACCTACCCCTATCGGTGCTGCGCTTGCAACTCCTGCTGCTATCAAATTTGATGCAGATAAACGTTCAAGTAAATTGTGGCGAGCCGGTGAAGGCGAAGCGAAACGAATACTCGCTCAATTTTGCCAGAACCATATTCAAGATTATCAGCTCGATAGGGATTTCCCTGCGCTAGACAATACCAGTAAATTATCACCTTACTTAGCGATTGGCGTGATTAGTGCTAAGCAATGTTTAGCCGCTGCGTTAAACCATTATCCTGATGTGCTGGTGGACGACACTAGTCCTGCTAAAACTTGGATCAATGAACTAGCGTGGCGAGAGTTTTATCGTCATTTGTTAGTCGCTTTTCCGCGCCTTTCAAAAGGTAAAAGCTTCAATGAAAAAGGCGACTATGTACTATGGCGAAACGATAAAACTGAATTTGCGGCATGGTGTGAAGGGCGCACGGGTTATCCAATCGTTGATGCCGCGATGAGGCAGCTTAATCAAACGGGTTGGATGCACAATCGTTTAAGAATGGTCGTAGCGAGTTTTCTGACTAAACACTTGCTGATTGATTGGCGCTGGGGTGAAAAATATTTTAGAAAACAATTAATTGATGGTGATTTAGCGGCCAACAACGGTGGCTGGCAATGGTCTGCTGGCACAGGCTGCGACGCTCAACCTTATTTTAGAGTGTTTAACCCGATGAATCAGAGTAGTAAATTTGATCCAGATGCCAGCTTTATTAAACGATTTGTTCCCGAGTTATCGAATCAACCGCTAAAAGCCATTCACCAGCCGCTATTTGTTGAAGGAGCTGATGATTCAGCACTCGATACGATGGACTTATTTTGTGTAGACTCTATAGAGGTCGGCTTTGGAGCTGATAGCGCTGTAAGCAACAGTTCAGCTGAGGCTTCAACTGTTGCGTATCCATCACCGATTGTAGAGCATAGCTCTGCGCGAAAACGCGCTATTGAGGTGTTAAGTTCGTTAAAGCGATAACGCTATGAATATTAACTGACAAGTCACAGTTGTTTTGATATGGCAGATTTTCCCAAGTCGCCTTATTCGAACGACCTTACTCAAACCACCTTAGGGTGGTTTTTTATTGAACTATTTTTGATGACATACTTTGCGAGAGATCACAGATTCAGCTAGGTTAATAAGACTATTCATTTTTTATGATTGCTGGATGAAAGATAACAACATACAATAAACATATATTTTAAATGCATCTTTTGTTTTTTATTAAAAAGGCTTGATAACTATGCTAAATATTGATGATCCAGCTGAAACTGAAAAAACCGCTGCAATATGGCGATTAGCATTCAGACCTTTCTTCTTAGGTGGTGCAGCTTTGGCGATGTTGTACATCCCACTATGGTTAATGGGCTGGTATACACCTGAGTACAGTTTATTTAACAGTAACTTTTGGTCAAATGTATTGCCGCTATGGTGGCATCCTCATGAGTTACTATTTGGTTTCGCTATGGCGATTGTGTGCGGCTTCTTACTCACAGCAGTACAAACCTGGACTAATCAACCTAGTCTAAAAGGTCCCACTCTTGCCATCACATTTAGTAGTTGGTTGTTAGCAAGGCTGTTACTCCTGCTGCCTTTTGATATTCCATTATATTTTCCTGCACTATTTGACAGTATATTTTTAGGCATTGCTGCTTTTACGATGTGGCGTTGTGTTTATCGTGTTAAGCAATGGCAAAATATCGGTTTTTCGATCATGCTTACAGTAGCCCTGATTGTTAATCTTGTGAGTTATTACGCATTACAAGAACGTAATTTCATTTTAGCTAATCAAATATGGCAAGGAATGTTATTTTGGCTGGCGCTGTTGATTACCATTGTGGGAGGAAGAGTTATTCCTTTCTTTACTGCAATGCGAGTTAAGCAAACCAAAGCCGAACCGATTTTTGCACTAGAAAAAAGCCTATTAGTATTAATGATTACACTGGTTGTGCAAGCCATTTTTAAAGTTTTACCTATGGCAGTTGAACAAGTGTTATTGATTAGCGCTGGTATATTGCATTTGATTCGAATAAGTCGCTGGTTGCCTCATAAAACATTGAAAGAGCCAATGCTGTGGTCGCTGCATTTATCATATTTATCTTTACCCATCGCTTTGTTGGGCTTAGGTTGGTTCATTAATAATGAATTTGCTTACCGAAGTTTATTACACTTATTTGCCATAGGTTGCTTAGCTTCATTGTGTTTATCAATGATTTCTAGAGTATCTCTTGGGCATACCAGCAGAAATATATATCAAGGCCCGAATATGGTATTGGCTTTTGCCAGTTTACCTATTGCAGCTTTATTGCGTGCGGTAATGCCGTTGATATTTCCGGCGCAAACCCAAACTTGGTTATGGTTAGCGGGTGGATTTTGGTTTTTAGCTTTTGGACTTTTTGTTTGGCATTACAGTCCAATTTTATCGCGTCCTCGAATTGATGGACGTCCAGGTTGATAACAACATTATGTTCTCGAACCATTTTTTGATGATTTTTAAAGGAAGAGTTGTGAATATGCAATTAGCATTGTTTGCTAAAAAACACATAGCAGTTAGCCGATTAAGCAAGCGTGTTAGCACTATCTTAATTTCTATTTTAGGTGCTACAACCTGTGCAACAGCCATTGCCAAAGCTGACGTTAACGAAGCTAAGTTTCCAGACCAATTTAAAACTTGGGCTGAAACTGAAGAGCAAACAGAACGCGAAGATATGCTTGCTAGTTACCCTGCCAATATTATTTTATGGGCGGGCTCTTCTTTTGCTAAAGAATATCACAGCCCTCGTGGTCACCAATTTGCAGTGGCGGATGTCACTCAAACATTACGAACTGGCGTGCCACCAAAAGAGGGCGAAAAGGGCACTTCAGCCAGTTGTTGGACTTGTAAAACACCTGATGCACCTCGTCTAATTAAAGAAATGGGTTTTGAAGGATACTCAGCATCTAACTTTACTGATTTAGGCACTGAAATTAACAGTGTGGTTTATTGTACAGACTGTCATGTAGACGGCAGTGCTGACTTAGCTTTACCACGTCCTCATGCACAAAATGCAATGAAAAAAACTGGGATACCTTTTGATAAACAAGATGTGTCGATGCAAGGTGCACAAGTGTGTGGCCAATGTCATGTGACCTATTATTTTCAGCCAGAAAAAAGCAATGTGGTTAACATGCCGTGGATTTTCGGCAGCGACACTGACAATATCCTGAAGTACTACGATACCCGCCGTTTTTACGAGTGGATCCACCCAATTTCGAAAACGCCAATATTAAAAGCGCGTCATCCTGAGTTTGAGCATTGGAGCCGCAGTAAGCATGCTGAAGCGAATGTGACCTGTATTACCTGTCATATGCCCGTTGAAGAAAATGCCAAAGGCGAAGAATTTACCAACCATAAAGTTGATAAAGCACTGCCGCATTTCGATAAAACCTGTATCGGGTGTCACGATAGCAAAGAAGAGATTACTGCCAAGCTAGATGCTGACAAGCATGAAATTGAAACAATGGCACGTGAAGTTGAAGGCTTATTGGTTAAAGCTCACTATGAAGCTAAGGCGGCATGGGATGCAGGTGCTAACTGGGAGCAAATGAACAGTGCAATTATGGCTATTCGTCATGGCCAATGGCATTGGGACTTCGCTATGGCATCTCACGGACTATATGCACATAATCCAGATGAAGGTCGTATGTTACTCACTCGAGCCACATCACAAGCCAAAATGGCGCGAGCCGTGTTAGCTCAAGTGTTAGAAGGTTTAAAAGTGACTAAGGTTGAATACCCAGATATTAGCTCTAAAGAGTCTGCACATGCAGCTGTGGGTATTAATGAAGCAAAACTGTCTGAAGCTAAGCAAATGTTCATTAAGGATGAAGTTGAAAAACACTGGAATCCAATTGCTGTAAGAGGTTACAAGTAACTATCAGTTAAGACATTGTTAGATGATAATGCTGTCATTGAACAATAATTAGCGGTTTAGTATTTGAAAAAGCGTATAGAGCAATCTATACGCTTTTTTTTGATCTGTAGCTAACGAATAGGCGTATTGACCGTTAAATACATTATTTAATTTTTGTTTGATTATTTTTAAGACAAATTCCTCAACTAAGATTAATATTAATAGATAACTACTCGTTTTTATTGTTAAAAAGTAAAAGTGACAAGCTTGTTGAGTAACGATAAAAAATAAACAAGATGTTTAAAGAGATGGTTCAAGGAGAGTTAAATGCACAGTAGCACTAATCTTGTTAGTGAAATGCCTGAGCCGATGAGCTTCGATGATTATACGCAGCCACAAATCATTGATGACTTCATTAGCATGTACCAGCGGCTTAACAAGGATACTCTGCACCTTTTAAGTCAGGTATACAGTAATAATATTGTGTTCCAAGACCCTTTGCACAAAGTAGAAGGGCTAGCTAATCTGACGAATTATTTTGCCAATCTCTATGAAAACGTTGATTCGATATCATTTGATATACAGCAAGTGAATGTTTCCCAGTCACTGTCTCAATCCCAATCCCAATTACAAGCAAAATCACAGTCGCAACTAGAAGCAGAACAAAAGTCACAAGCCTCAATATTCTGGAAAATGACTTACAGCCATAGCAAGCTTAATAGCGGGCGTGATATTCATGTGGAAGGTATGAGCCACCTTATTTTCAATGACAAAATTACTTCTCATCGTGATTACTTTGACCTTGGTCAGATGCTTTATGAACCGTTTCCTATATTGGGCAAGCTTATTCAAATGGTTAAGTCTAAGGCATCCTCATGACAGCTGATATTCAAGCCAAAACCAAAAAAACGAGTCAGGTATCGAACTCTAAAATTGCGGTACTAATAACTGGAGCAAGTTCTGGTATCGGTCTAGCACTAGCAATGAAGTACGTTGATCAAGGCTATCAGGTGTTTGCTTGTGGACGTAATGAGCAATCACTGCAAAATATCAAAGGAGCTTATCCGCTTGTTTTTGATATTAATGATAAAACTCAAATTGAAAATGCTGCCCAGCTACTTAAAGCAGCGTTGATTAAATCTCAATCCAGCCTAAACTCTGTGGTACTGAATGCTGGCAGTTGTGAGTATATCGATGATCCAGTTCAGTTCGATGGGGCTTTATTTGAACGGGTAATTCAGACCAATGTCATTTCAATGGGCTATTGCTTACAGCACTTTTTACCCTTAATTGCGACAAACGGCAGGGTGGGGTTAATGAGTTCAAGCGCAACATATTTACCTTTTCCAAGAGCTGAAGCCTACGGAGCATCCAAGGCTGCAGTTAACTATCTTGCCAGCAGTCTACGTTTAGACTTGAAAGCTCACAATATTGGCGTAAGTGTAATTTGTCCTGGTTTTGTGAAAACACCATTAACAGACAAAAATGACTTTGCTATGCCGATGCAGATTAGTGCCGATAATGCCGCTGACGAAATCATTTATGGCATGAAGATAGGCCGAAATGAAATACATTTTCCAAAGCGCTTTACCTTGATACTGAAGTTTTTATCTTGCTTGCCTAACGTGATAGTTAACAGCTTACTCAGCCCAAAACCAAATAATTAAACAGAGTGAAAATCGTAAACGAAGCTAATATAACGATAATAATTATAAAAATAACAACCTGAAGGATTAATATGAAAAAAATTGCCGTAGTCGGATCAGGGATCTCAGGATTAACATGCGCCCATTTACTTAGCGAGTTGCATGAGGTGACTGTATTTGAAGCTAATGATTACATTGGTGGTCACACAGCAACAATTGATGTTGAAGTTGCAGGAAAACCTTATGCTATTGATAGCGGGTTTATAGTGTTTAATGACCGAACCTATCCAAGATTTCAAAAGCTAATGGCACGCTTGGATATTAAGTCATTACCGACTGAAATGAGCTTTAGTGTACAAAACACTAAAACGGGGCTTGAGTATAATGGCCACACTCTTTGGAGCATGTTCGCTCAACGCCGTAACTTATTAAAACCTGATTTTTATCGTTTTTTAGCAGAGATCGTTAAATTTAATAATCAATGCAAAGGAATTTATGAAGCTGAAGATTATCAAATTGAAACCTTGGGTGAGTTTTTAGATAAAGAAGGGTTTTCTGACTTCTTTAGTGAGCATTATATTTTGCCAATGGGCGCAGCAATATGGTCTGCCAGCATCAATGATATGCGCGCGTTTTCACTGCGATTCTTTATTCGTTTCTTCCACCACCATGGTTTGCTCAATATTAGCGACCGCCCGCAATGGTATGTCCTTGAAGGCGGCTCACGAAGCTACATTCCTGCCCTTATCAAGCCGTTTAAAGAACGACTGTTTTTAAACTCAGGGGTGACTTCCATTGAGCGCAAAGCAGATGGGGTTAATATCCGAATAAATAATGGTGAAGTGCAATATTTTGACGAGGTAGTACTGGCTTGTCACAGTGATCAAGCATTAGCCATGTTAACTGATGCCTCAGAAGATGAGCTGCAAGTATTAGGTGCTATGGCTTATCAAAACAATGAAGTGGTTTTACACACCGATGTGGGATTATTACCAAAAAGAAAAGCAGCTTGGGCCAGTTGGAATTATCGTCTCGAAGGTACTGACGCAGAAGATATTGCCAATAAACCTGCTAGCGTGACTTATAACATGAATATTTTACAGCGTTTGCCAAAAGACGCGCCTACATTTTGTGTCACCCTTAATCAGACTGACCTGATTGATAGCAGCAAGATATTACGTAAATTTAATTATGCCCATCCAGTATTCAATGAAGCCAGTATGAATGCCCAAAAAGAACGATCGCGGATTTGTGGTGTGAGGCACACACATTTTGCGGGTGCTTATTGGTATAACGGCTTCCATGAGGATGGCGTACGCAGTGGCTTAGATGTCTGTAATAACTTTGGCATCAGCTTATGATTGCAGACTTAAGTGATTGCTCTAGCCAATTTAGCAGTGGCATTTATCAAGGGGAAGTGAGTCACAGACGCTTCACTCCCAAATCTCATAGCTTTAGCTATGACATGGCACTGATGGCGATAAATCTTGATGAAATCAGACAACTTGAAAAAGTAAGCCGGTTATTTGGCATGTCAAAATGGTCGTTACTTAAATTTAACCCGCAAGATTACCTAAATAGCTTAGCTAGTCAGTTTGAGGAGCAAGCTGTTGAACAATTAGAAACTGATAACAGCATATTGTCCCCAGCATCAGCGCTTAAGCAACGGGTGATGTGGACCATTAAGCAACTTGGAGCCAAGTTTGATTGCGATGAAGTTATATTTGCTGGTCAAATTAGGCATTTCGGCTTTTATTTTAGTCCTGTCAACTTCTATTTTTGTTATCAAGCTGGCCAGCCGATATATATGCTGGCGGAAGTCAGTAATACTCCTTGGGATCAACGCCATTGTTATTTAGTTGATATTCAAGATACTCAAACCACAGACAAAGTATTTCATGTTTCACCTTTTTTAAACCTCGATATGCATTATCAATGGAAAATTGTCCCCCCTAGTAAACGCCTTAATGTCACTATTCAAAATCGCGATGATGATAATAAAAAGCTGTTTGATGCAAGCTTACATTTACAGCGTAAGCCGTTTAGCTCGGCTAATGTCAGGCAGATGCTGACAGCTTTTCCTGTGATGACAATGAAGATTATGTGGGGTATTTACTGGCAGGCATTTAAGTTATTTGTCAAAAAAATTCCTTTTGTTGCACATCCTCAAACTTAAATTAAACCAAAAGACATCTTGTTTCGTACTGAAAACCAATCGATACAGAAGCATTAAGTAGGAAGCGGAGAGATACATGGAAAATACAGCAACGAATGCAAGCTTAGTACAAGCGACTATCTCAGACGGTTTTGCAAAGAAGATTTTATTACGTGCATTACAACATCTCTCTGGTGGCTATTTAACAATAGTTAGCTCTGACGGCAAATCCGCTGCAGAGCAAAGCCTTTCTTTTGGTGATTTTGAATCCGATTTACATGCAACGATACAAGTCTCTCATCCAAGTTTTTATAAACAGATTATTTGGGGCGGCTCTATTGGAGCAGGTGAAGCTTACATCCAAGGTCATTGGTCTAGTCCTGATTTGACTAAAGTGGTGCAGTTGTTTGCACGTAATCTTGCTTTGCTGGATAACATTGAGCGTTACTTTTCATGGTTTAGCGTTGGAATGAACCGACTGACTCATGTTTTTAATCGCAACTCTGCTGCGGGGTCTAAGCGCAACATTTTGGCCCACTATGATTTGGGTAATACGATGTATGAGCAGTTTTTAGATAAAGAAATGCTTTATTCAAGTGCACTATATCCGCACAGCGGAGCAAGCCTAGAAGAAGCGCAGCTGCATAAACTACATACCATTTGTGAACGTTTAGATTTAAAACCCGGTCAAACTTTGTTAGAAGTCGGTACAGGTTGGGGCGCTTTAGCAATATATGCTGCCAAGCATTTTGATGTTGATGTAACAACCACAACCATATCAGATGCACAGTACGACTATGCTGTTGCGAGAGTGGAGCAAGAAGGCCTTGGCAATAAAGTCACCCTGTTAAAAGAAGATTACCGTTTGTTGACGGGCGAATATGACAGAGTGGTTTCAATTGAAATGATTGAAGCGGTTGGGCATGAATACTTACCTGGATTTTTTAAAAAACTAGAAACATTGTTAAAACCAAATGGCCGCATGCTAATTCAAGCTATTACCATAGCGGATCAACGCTACGACAGTTACCGTAAAAGCGTTGATTTTATTCAACGCTATATATTCCCTGGTGGTTGTTTACCGTCGGTGAGTGAGATGAATAAGCATATCGCCAAGCAGACCGATATGGTGGTTTGGTCCATTGACGATATGGGCAAAGATTATGCACAAACCCTCAATCAGTGGCATGAACGTTTTGATAAGGCGCAACAACAGATTAAGCAGTTAGGCTATGGTGATGATTTCATCCGCATGTGGAAATTTTATTTGAGTTACTGTGAAGGTGGATTCTTAGAACGTACCACCAGCACTGTGCACCTTGTTGCGGTGCGACCACAATATCGCACAACTTTAGCAAGCGGTGCTTAAATCATGCTTCTATCTGGCCATACAAACATCATTAACGCTTGTGCCTTTCAAGTGATTTGGTGGGCCGGAGTGCTTGCTGGAAATCAATTAGTTATTATTCCAGCCTTACTGATTGTTTGGCATTTTGTTGTCAGTAAACAAAAAAGGCATGACGTAAAAGTATTGTTTATTTGTGGTTTGCTAGGTGTACTTGTTGACTCTTTACTGACAATGTCAGGCTTTTTTGAGTTTGCAGTATTCCCTTTATGGCTCGGGCTACTTTGGGGCTATTTTGCGATTTCATTGAACTACAGCTTGGGGTTATTTAATCATTTACCCATCGCTGCACAGTCTTTGTTGGGCGGGATTTTTGGCAGTTTGAGTTACATTGGTGGAGCTAACCTCGGCGCCGTTGACTTACCACATGGGTTGCTGGTTTCGGCTCTAGGTTTATTTATCATTTGGAGCTTACTATTTCCGATGTTTCTACACTTAGCCAACATTATTGGTTTGAAGCATTCTAGAACAGTATTTGAAAAGAGTATTTAGTATGAGTTTTAGTGAAGACATTACTCTAATTGGGGAAAACGATATGCTGAATAGTCATGAGTTGCTAAGCAAGGTTAATTTATCTTTTAGTAGGTTGTTAAGCTCATTAAAGTTAACAAGATTACTAGTTGTGACTAGTTCAATGGTTTTTATTACACCAATTACTTTTGCTGAAAATATTGCAGACATTTCTCCGTTAACCGAACCGCAAGGTATTGATTTACGAACTAACACTTCATCAGAAAGTCGTTCTCCAATAAATAATTCACTAATAAAAAGCGACACACTCAGCCAAACACAACTCCACAGCTCTACTCAGATTGAAGCTTCATTCGATACTATGCAAATGGTGGGTGAGGCCGATATGGATTTACTTTGGTTTTCAATTTACAGCGCCAAGTTGATGTCCGTAGATGGTGAATATCAGCAGAACCAATTTCCGTTGAAACTTGAGATCGAGTATCACCGTGATATCGAAGCCGAAGATTTAATTGAAGCCACTGTAGACCAGTGGCAACACATAGGCATCGATAATCAAGATATAGCAAGATTGCAACAACAAATTGAGCAAGCATGGCCTGATGTTAAAGAAGGCGATAAGTTGAGCTTTATGATGCACAACCAAAATTTAGGGCAATTTTATTTCAATGACCAAGCTCTACCTATTATCCAAGAGCCGGGTTTTGCTGCAGCATTTTTAGATATTTGGTTATCTGAGCAAACAAGCAGACCGGAACTTCGTCAAGAATTGATTGGAGCCACTAAATAATGAAAAAATTCAGCCAAATTAAATCCTATTGCTTGGTGGCGTTAGCTGCATTGACATTAATGTCTTGCTCTTCAGCATCTATAGAGGATTATGACAAAACCACGCCAATATTAAACCTACAGACATTCTTCGACGGCAATCTAACGGCTGCAGGTATCGTACAGGATTACTCTGGCACAGTAACACGCAAGTTTACGGTTACTATGGAAGCGAGTTGGCAAGGCAATAAAGGAATCATCGATGAGCGTTTTATTTACGATGATGGCGAGAAGCAAACACGTATTTGGCACATTACCGACTTAGGCGACGGTAAGTATGAAGGTACGGCCAATGATATTACTGGCATCGCCACAGGTGAAGCAAAGGGGAGTGCACTTCGCTGGGCTTACGAGATGAATTTAGTCGTGGATGATTCAGAATACGAAGTCTATTTCGATGATTGGATGTTTTTAGTCGATGACAATACCATCATTAATAAAAGTGACATCATTAAGTTTGGTGTGACAGTGGCGCAAGTTACCTTAGTGATTCAAAAACAGCCTTGAGGTAACGAGCGCTAGATTATCTGAGTGATGTTTGGTTGCCAGCCTGTAAGTTAGCCTTTTAACTTAGAGTTATCAGGTTGTTTTTTATCGTAATACTCAAACGGGAATACGTTCCTAATACGCTGGGTCAATTTATCACCCACGTTAGCCGAAACATGTAATCTGACATCACCTAACTTTTCAGCTCTGATAGTACATGTTAGCTTTTCCGCTTTGGCGATAGCTTTACACTCACGAGAGAAACGTTCAGGGATTTTTCCTGAATGTCTATTGAGTTTTCCATCCTTAAAATGCATCTCAAATATTTTTAACCCTCTAGAACCTGAAAAAATAAGTTTGTAGGCGATAACGAAAAAAACCAGTACAAAGAATACTTTAAAACCCATTTCAACCATGCTTAATTCCTTCTATAGAACAACGTCTTCAATATTTAAGATACTCTGCTATCCCAATAATGCAATTTTATTTGTAGCTTTCAAACCCAGTTCACACTTGTTAATTCTATCTCGAAACTTAAATCGAGTTTGGTGGACTTATAATCGTTAAACACCGCAATGTTGGTTAATATAAAAGGCTTAACTTAAGCTAATGCTGAGCTTATTATTAGCCAATATACATTCGTTAGTAGAATTAACATTAGGGACAGATGCGATGACATCACTACAAGATATATCGATTTTTCGGCAGCAAGCCTTTATCAATGGTGAGTGGTGTGATGCTAATTCAGCGCAGACTGAACAAGTTATTAATCCCGCGACCAATGAGGTCATTGGCTCGGTGCCACAAATGGGCGTTAAAGAAACGAATCAAGCAGTGATAGCAGCTCAAGCTGCATTAGCACCTTGGCAAGCATTAATGGCTAAAGAACGCCAAACTGTATTAATGAAATGGCATTCACTTATCCAAGCTCACACTGAAGAGCTCGCACTGATTATAACGCTAGAGCAAGGTAAACCGCTTGCCGAAGCTAAAGGCGAGGTAGCATATGGCGCCTCGTTTATCGAATGGTTTGCTGAAGAAGCAAAACGCGTTTACGGTGAAACTATCCCTGGGCACCAGCCTGATAAAAGGATTTCGGTAATTAAACAAGCAGTTGGTGTTACCGCTGCAATTACGCCATGGAATTTCCCCCTTGCCATGATAACTCGTAAGGTAGCACCTGCTTTGGCCGCAGGTTGCACCATGATAGTCAAACCTGCCCCTGATACGCCTTTTACCGCTCTGGCATTAGCGGTACTTGCTCAAAGAGCAGGAATTCCTGCTGGTGTGTTCAATGTCATTACGGGTGATGCTAAGTTAATTGGTGAGGTCCTGTGTAGTAGTAAAGTGGTCAGAAAGCTGTCTTTTACTGGCTCAACAGCTGTGGGGGTAAAATTAATGCAACAATGCGCCCCTACAATCAAAAAGCTGTCTTTAGAGTTAGGTGGCAATGCGCCATTTATTGTTTTTAATGATGCCGATATTGATGCGGCGGTTATCGGTGCTATTCAAGCTAAGTATCGAAATGCAGGGCAAACTTGTGTTTGTGCCAACCGAATTTATGTTCAGTCAGGTGTGATTAAGGAATTTACCGAGAAGTTTGTTGATGCGGTTACTAAATTAAGAGTAGGTAATGGGGTCGATGATGACAGTGTTATAGGCCCATTAATTAACCAAGCAGCGGTTGATAAAGTGCTTTCACATATTCAAGATGCAGTGGCTTTAGGTGGTGAAGTGCTTTTAGGTGGTAAAAGGCATGAGCTTGGTAAACATTTCTTTGAACCAACAATCATTGGTAATGCTAATCAGCAAATGAAGTTAGCAGCAGAAGAAACCTTTGGGCCAGTAGCGCCTATTTTTGAGTTTGATGATGAAGCACAAGCGATAGAAATGGCCAATGATACTGACTTTGGTTTAGCGGCTTATTTTTATGGCAGAGATATCGGCTTGGTTTATCGAGTGTCTGAAGCTTTAGAGTTTGGCATGGTGGGAGTGAACACTGGCTTAATTTCTACAGAAGTTGCACCATTTGGCGGAATAAAGTCATCTGGTATCGGCCGAGAAGGTTCAAGGCATGGATTAGAGGAGTATTTAGAGATGAAGTACGTTTGTTTATCGATTTAGGCACTTGGTTTAAACTCTTGATTTAGGCTCTTAATTTAGTCCCTTAATTTAGAGGCTTGATTTAAAGATTGAGTAGATGTGTATTTTTGAAAAAGTACGTCTAATTTCTCAATCGCTATTTATGCCTTATGCGATGTGATGCATAATTAACCATACTTGAAATAATACATTGAGAACTATGCTTTTTTCCTTACTCGATATTTTAGCGTTAACGTGCTTTTTTTCTTGCTGGATGGGCTACACCATATTTGCCCGTAAGAAAGCTAAAAACACTAACTGCATTGCTCGCTGCTTGCACCAACATCGCATTCATTGGATGTCTGAGGTCATGAAAAAAGAAATTCGAGTGGGTGAAGCATCGCTGCTGGCAAACTTAGAACGCAATATTGCCTTTTTTGCTTCAACTACCTTACTGGTTTTAGCGGGTGTATTAACGCTTTTTGCGCAAGTTGAGCGACTTGAGGATGTGATCAGCTCAATCCCATTTGCCGCAGAGCCAAACCATGCGTTAGTTCAGGTTAAATTAGCACTGCTTGCGGGTATTTTCGTATTAGCGTTTTTTCAATTTACTTGGTCAATGCGTCAATATGGTTTTTTAAATGTGATGATAGGTGCTGCGCCGATTGATCCAACTGGAATGGATAAAAATTTAGCTGCTTACTCGCGCCAAATGGCTACTGTGGGCGATCAAGCCGCTCACTCATACAACTATGGCCTTAGAAGCTATTACTTCTCTATGGCGGCTTTGTGTTGGTTCTGGAATCCATTATTACTTATTGTTGCCAGCTTGCTGGTGGTATATACCTTGTATCGCCGTGAATTTAAATCTCGTGCTGTAAGAGCGATTACGGCAGCTCAAACACATCTAGAAATTGCTCAATCATTGAAAGAAAAACAGCATCAAAATTAAATTAACTACTGCTAAAATTAATCACTGTTAGTTTTGCTTTTAATTTTATAACCATAGCTGTGAGATGGTATGAATCTAAACACAACTTCGAGTTAAATTGAGGAATAGGCTACTGGAAATTAATTCTTGTCTATTAAGTTTATAGGAAACAAAGCTACGGCGTTTTCCTTGATACTTTGCGCCTTGCATTTTTTCAGTAAGGGTTTCACCTAAAGAAACAACTTCACCGCTTAAAAAGTCCATTAACTTAACGCCGATATCAGAGCGAGCCTTGTAGCCAAAAGCAATGTTGGTTTCTGTCTTTGCCAATGTAACAAGTAATTGTGAAAGAAAGTCTTCGGTTACGTGTTTGCCTCCCAAGTAAGTACTAAGCATATAAAGGCAACCTGGTAGATATTCATCGATTAAGTGATCAGGTGTTAGCTGACTATCTTTAAGAGAGTTATCGGACAGTTTTGCAAAGGTATCTTCGCTGACTTTTACTATAAAGATATGCCCAGCCAGTATTCCGTTAACTAAATAAAAAGATACTTCAGTTGACTCAACTTCGGCTAAAGCTTTGATAAAGTCTTGAGTCCAGTACTCGCGACCTTTGGTCAAGTTAGAGTGGTAATTGGCTATCCAGCCATACATTTGCTCAGCCTCATCAGCTTGCTTGCAGAGCTTATCGAAACTGACAGTATCTTGTGAGATATAAGGGTGGGCACCCATTACATGGTTGTAATGGAATTGCTGTTCGATCATTTTATTAAAGCTATCTAAAGAAGGAAGTTGCTTTAACTCAAAAGCTGCGTCGCACAATAATTGTTGAGGTTGATCGTTAAAATACTCTATTAGTGCCACTTGTCTTCTAAGATTAGGGCTTATCTTTGCACGTTCCCAACGGCTGATTGTGAGTGCATCGACATTTTCAAACAAAGAGTCGTATTCTGCGAGCTTTAAAGCAAGGGATTCCTGTGAATCTCCGGCCTCGTTGCGTCGCTGCAAGATATATTCTGCAATATCGCTAAAACTCTGAACAGTCATCGTATTCCTTAAGTTAGCTTATAGCCTTGTGAAATCACCCAGTGAAATAATTCTTTGAGAAAGCGCTTTGAAAAAGCCCTTGAAATAGCCCTTGGAATTAGCCCTTTGAATGCTACTCATTAAATTATCATCTACTAGAGTTCATTATCTAGGCATTGGGTAAATTTTTTTTCCGCATCATGCCCTCATTTAATCATGTTGCATTTGTTCTAATGACAAACATTAAACAAGCAGCAACATTTTTTGAGGTAAAACCATGAACAAATCAGCAAAAGTTTTAGTGTTAGTGGCAAGTGTGTCATTCCTGAGTGGTTGCGCAAGCAGTGGTGCAGTAAATGAAGATGGTAGCGGCAATAATCGCGGCTTAAAAACAGGAGCTGCGGGTGGCGCTATTTTAGGACTTGCTATGGGCGCTGCAGCAGGTGATGCGAGCTTAGCGTTAAAAGGTGCCGCTATAGGAGGTGCTGCAGGTGGTTTGGCTGGGGCAAGTGCTGATTATGCTAATGATAGAGAAGATTACCGCAATGAAAATGGTAATAAAAATATCAATATTAATGGACTCCCTCAAAGTAAAGTGAGTGACGCCCAAACGGCTGTAAAATCTACACCGCAATCTTGGGACAAACTTGATCATTTTAGCGGGGAGTGGCAAGTCAATATTTGGGCGCTAAATGATGAAGGGAACAGAGTCGAAGCCTCAGCGAGTGCAAATGGTGCACTATTAAAAACAACAAAAACACAATTGAGTGTAGATAATGTCCAAATGAACGGAGAAGTACAGTCCTTAAGTGGCAAAGTCGATTTAGCGTTTAGTCCAGAAGACGGTTATCAGATTATGACAGAGTTTAACGGTAACGAAAATATGAGGTTTGTCGGTGAAGTCGATGACCAAGGCCGTTATAGCTATTACCCTGTTGGGGTCAATGGCTCTACCTATTCTGGTAATGAGCGTTCTACAATGAGACTTGAGCTAAGATTTGTTGGAAAAGATGTTTTTCTAGTAGACAGTTTTATTCAATCGAAAGGTGAAGAGGTGCAAATCCAATCATATCGTTTTACACGTCAAAGCTAATTTAGCTGAACTAAATATTGAAGCATTAAACCAATTTTTAGATATGAAAAAGCCGCTTAAATTTCTTTAAGCGGCTTATCAAAATTGGTGGCCCCTCCCAGACTCGAACTGGGGACCTGACGATTATGAGTCGTATGCTCTAACCAACTGAGCTAAGGGGCCGACTTAAGACAGTCGTCACTATCAAAAGCGGAGGGAAGTATACGAAGTTTATTACTGCTTGTCACCACTGAATTTGCTAGAAACTCACTTCTTGGAGCTGTTTGGTTATCTGTTAATCAATCTTGAGTTCATTAGTGCCAGAGTTCTCTGATTTTTAACAATAAAAAGCCCGCTATTAGCGGGCCTTTTGTTTGAACTCTATTTCTGACTTACTCGTCTTTTTTGGACTTACTCGTCTAAGAACGATTTTAAGATTTCAGAGCGAGAAGGGTGACGTAGTTTACGTAACGCTTTCGCTTCAATTTGACGAATACGTTCACGTGTTACGTCAAACTGCTTGCCTACTTCTTCAAGAGTATGGTCGGTGTTCATATCGATACCAAAACGCATACGCAATACTTTAGCTTCACGAGCAGTTAGGCCTGCTAAGACTTCGTGAGTTGCATTCTTTAAACTTTCGCTTGTAGCTGAGTCTAAAGGAAGCTCTAAAGTATTATCCTCAATGAAGTCACCTAAGTGCGAATCTTCATCATCACCAATTGGTGTTTCCATTGAAATCGGCTCTTTAGCGATCTTCAACACTTTAAGGATCTTATCTTCAGGCATTAACATGCGCTCAGATAACTCTTCTGGTGTTGGTTCGCGACCCATTTCTTGTAGCATTTGACGTGAAATACGATTTAGTTTGTTAATCGTTTCAATCATATGTACTGGAATACGGATAGTACGTGCTTGGTCAGCAATAGAACGAGTAATTGCTTGACGGATCCACCATGTTGCATAAGTCGAGAACTTATAACCACGACGGTATTCAAACTTATCTACTGCTTTCATCAAACCAATGTTACCTTCTTGAATCAAATCCAAGAACTGTAAGCCACGGTTGGTGTACTTTTTAGCAATAGAAATTACTAGACGTAAGTTTGCTTCAACCATTTCTTTCTTCGCACGACGAGCTCTTGCCTCACCGATTGACATACGACGGTTGATGTCTTTAATTGCACGGATGATTAAGCCGGTTTCTTCTTCGATTGCAGCGAGTTTAGTGCTGCAACGAACAACGTCTTCTTCAACCATTCTTAAGCCTTCAGCATAAGGCTTATTGCTATCTTTTTCTGCATGGAACCAAGCTAAATCGGTTTCGTTGCCAGTGAAGAACTTAACAAAGTTTTTCTTAGGCATTTTAGCTTGTTCAACGCATAATTTAAGAATCAAACGCTCTTGAACACGTACGCGATCCATCATGGTGCGCATGCTTTTAACTAAGCGATCAAACTGTTTTGGAATTAAACGGAATTCTTTAAAGAGTTCGCCGATAACAAACAAAGCACCAATAGCTTCAGGATGGTCACGACCTTTCTTCTCAATAACTAACAGACCTTTTTCATAAGTCTCACGTAATTGAGTAAACTTCTCTTTAGCTTCTTCAGGACATGGACCTTTTGGGCCTTCCTCTTCTTCATCGTCCTCGTCGCCGTCATCATCTTCATCTTCAAGTTCTTCTTCAGATAACTCAGAACCAACGTGTGTAGCTGTAGGGGCTACATCGTCGTCATCTGGGTTAACGAAACCTGCAATGATGTCAGTTAAACGAAGCTCATCCGCTTCATACTTATCAAACTGTTCGAGAATCATCGCAATGGCTTGCGGATATTCTGAAACAGAACTTTGAACCGTATTAATACCTTCTTCAATACGTTTTGCGATGACGATTTCGCCTTCGCGGGTCAATAGTTCAACCGTTCCCATTTCACGCATGTACATACGTACTGGATCGGTTGTACGACCTAATTCGCTCTCTACCGTTGCAAGTGCTGCTGCTGCTTCTTCTGCTGCATCTTCATCGGTGTTGTCCTCAGACATCATGATATCATCGGCATCTGGCGCTTGTTCGTAAACGCGGATGCCCATGTCATTGATCATCTGGACAATATCTTCAATCTGATCTGAATCGACCATGTCAGCTGGCAAGTGGTCATTGACTTCAGCATAGGTTAAATAACCTTGCTCTTTACCTTTAGCAAGCAACAATTTAAGTTGCGACTGCGGAGTATGCTCCATAGATATCATCCAAGTTGGGGAAACTGAAATAACGACTGGACACCTGCCGAAGCATAAGTGTCAAGCAAATCGTCAATTATAGCTGTATGAACTAAAGTACGCTAGTCCATGACATTGCTTAACTGAACATTTTTAAAATAAAAAATGCAGTTATGCGATGCCTTTCATTATTGAAATCAGCTTCGTTAGCTGAATTTTTTCAGCTTTCGTTAGAGTTTGTTTAAGACTCAATTCCTGATAACGCTGCTCAATATATTGATTGTTCAACCAGATCAGGGTTTGTTTAAACTCTTGAACTAAGTTTTCATCCGCCACTTGGTGGTCCCATTGGGCCAATTTAATCAAGGCACCTTTTTGCTCGTGCTCTCGATATATCTCAAGTAGTTGTGCGCTGTTAAACTGTTGTTCGCGAGTTAAATTTAACAAATCAATTAGCAAATCAATGCCAGCAATTTGTATGTGAGCTAATGCAGGTTGGGCACCTAAGCCATAACCTAAATCAGGTCGCTGTACTAACAAAGCAATGGCTAATCGCAATGGAGTTCCGCGGCCTTGTAAGCCCTTTTTATTCATAGGTTGTTGTTGTTTTACGGCAAAACCTAATTTTTTCTTTAAATCATCTGCGCTGTTCATACCGATCTTGTGCGCAAGATTTTCTAACAATAAATTCTGTAAAACAGTATCTTGTACTCGTTCAATAAGCGACATGGCTTCTTTAGCCAGAGCACTTTTGTCGGTACCGTATTGATTGGTTAATGTCTCAAATAAAAATGCAGGTAAATCAAGCGCATCGAGCATTAACTTTTCAAAACCTTCTTTACCGACTTGGCGAACCATAGTATCTGGATCTTCACCTTGTGGTAAAAACATAAATCTAACAACATCACCAGGCTTTAATAAAGGCAGGGCAGTTTCTAATGCACGCCATGCCGCCTTTTTGCCAGCTTTATCGCCGTCATAACAACAAATGACTTCTTTTGCACTACGTACTAATAGCTGGAATTGTTCAGCTGTAGTGGCAGTACCTAAGGATGCAACTGCGTAATCAACGTCGAATTGCGCTAGCGCAACTACATCCATATAACCTTCAACAATCAATACTTGTTGAGGGTCTCTATGTCTTTGCTTCAATTCATAAAGGCCGTAAAGCTCATTACCCTTATGAAATATGGGCGTTTCTGGAGAATTCAAGTATTTCGGTGTTCCATCGCCTAAAACTCGACCACCGAAGCCAACTACACGACCACGACGGTCACGAATAGGGAACATTAATCGATCGCGAAAGCGGTCGTAACGTTTGCCGTTATCGTTGGCAATTAACATGCCTGCTGTAAGTAGCTTGTCTTGCGCTGATTGGTTTTGGCGGTAACGACTAAGTAATCCGTCCCAGCCGTCAGGCGCAAAACCTATTCCAAAGTGTTCAACCACATTGGCTGAAAGTCCTCTGAAATCTAAATAATCTAATACTTTTTGTTTGTCTGAGTGCTGACGTAACTGGCTTTGATAAAAGAGATTAGCTTCTTCCATCAATTGGTATAAGTCGCGACTCAAACCTTGATCTTTTTTAGGACCAGTACCTTGTTCTCTTGGTACATCTAATCCTAATTTACCTGCGAGTTCTTCGATGGCGTCAACGAATTCAAGCCTATCGTATTCCATAATGAAATCGATGGCGTTGCCATGGGCACCACAACCAAAGCAGTGATAAAACTGTTTATCTCGACTGACAGTAAAAGAAGGAGATTTTTCGCTATGAAAAGGACAACATGCAGAGTGATTTTTCCCTGCTTTTTTCAAAGGAACACGATGATCAATTAGATCAACAATGTCTGTGCGAGCTATAAGCTCATTGATAAAGTCACGAGGTATCGCCATATATGCTATAGGTCTCGCATTACCAAGTAGATAAAACAAACAAGCCGCGCAAAATGCACGGCTTATTCAACACTAAAAATCTATTAGTTTAATTTAGCACGAATTTGGCCGCCAATGGCACCCATATCTGCACGTCCTTGAACCTTAGATTTTAATGCTCCCATTACTTTGCCCATATCCGCCATGGTTGATGCTCCTACCTTAGAGATAGCTTCATCAATGATTGCGGCAACTTCTTCTTCTGTTAAAGGAGAAGGCAAGAAAGTTTCAATAACTTGAATCTCTGCTGCTTCAGTTGCTGCTAACTCCGGGCGACCTGCTGACTCGTATTGAGTAATAGAATCGCGACGTTGTTTCACCATTTTGGTTAAAACGGCTATTGTCTGTTCATCGGTCAGAGTTTCGCGGGTATCCACTTCAATCTGTTTAACGGCAGACAATGCCATACGAATAGTCCCCAAACGTGCCTTATCTTTGGCACGCATGGCTTCTTTCATCTGGTCTTTTAGCTGTTCAACTAGGCTCATAATGAGATTAGTATAAACGTACGCGACGTGCGTTTTCGCGAGAAAGCTTCTTAGCTAGACGCTTAACAGCGGCAGCTTTTGCGCGCTTACGTGCAGAAGTTGGCTTCTCGTAGAATTCACGAGCGCGAACATCAGCTAAGATACCAGCTTTTTCACAAGAGCGCTTGAAACGACGAAGAGCTACGTCGAATGGTTCGTTTTCACGTACTTTAATAATTGGCATACGCCATCACCCCTTAGGTGTAGTTAATTTGGCACTACCATTAAAGGTAGATTAACCAAGGCTATTTAATAAAATGGTGCGGAATTCTACACCGAGATATGTGCATTTGTAAACCCCCTTTATAACTGAGTTTGTGTAATTCGCTTGTCATATTTTTGCAGATAGTCGAGCTTTACTGGAATAACGCTGCATCAACAGGTAGAATTGCCGCCCTTACAATTTTAGGAATATGAGCTGCTATGCGGGTTTTAGGTATTGAAACGTCTTGTGATGAAACTGGAATTGCCGTTTTTGATGATGAGCAAGGGTTGTTGTCACATGCATTATATAGCCAAGTAAAATTACATGCTGACTATGGTGGCGTGGTACCAGAGCTAGCATCTCGTGACCATGTTCGAAAAATTGTACCTTTGATTAAGCAAGCTTTAAAAGAAGCGAATTCAACGGTTGATGATATTGATGGTATTGCTTTTACCAAAGGCCCAGGTTTAATTGGTGCATTATTGGTGGGGGCGTGTGTTGGCCGTTCTTTAGCATATTCATGGGATAAACCTGCTATTGGGGTGCATCACATGGAAGGGCATTTATTAGCGCCAATGCTTGAAGATGATTCACCAGAGTTTCCTTTCTTAGCCTTATTAGTATCTGGCGGCCACTCAATGTTGGTTAAAGTGGATGGTATTGGCCAATACGAAGTTTTAGGTGAGTCAGTCGATGATGCGGCAGGTGAAGCTTTTGACAAAACCGCTAAGTTAATGGGCTTAGATTACCCAGGAGGCCCAAGACTTGCCAAGCTAGCTTCAAAGGGAGTAGAAGCAGGTTACAAGTTCCCACGGCCTATGACTGACAAACCAGGGCTTAATTTTAGTTTTTCTGGTTTGAAAACATTTACCGCAAATACCATTGCCGCAGAACCTGATGATGAACAAACTCGCGCTAATATTGCTCGTGCGTTTGAAGAAGCCGTTGTAGATACCTTAGCGATTAAATGCAAACGTGCATTAAAACAAACTGGCTATAACCGTTTAGTGGTTGCAGGTGGAGTCAGCGCTAATAGCCGTTTAAGAGAAAACCTTGCTGAAATGATGCAACAACTAAATGGTGAAGTGTTTTATCCTCGTGGTGAGTTTTGTACTGATAATGGTGCGATGATCGCTTATGCTGGTTTACAGCGCTTAAAGGCGGGTCAAACAGAAGATCTTGAAGTTAAAGGTCAACCACGCTGGCCATTAGATACCTTAGCAGCGGTATAACGATAGATATAAAGACAAAAGCCTAAGCCATGGCTTAGGTTTTTTCGTTTAAGCTGATAACTACCGTAAAGGTACTATCTTCAATCAATCGCTTAATCAGCTTTGTTCATTATTGGTCTTCTTTTTGCGTGACAGCTTACTTTCTTCACCAATCCTTAAACGTTTAATATTATCTTTGTGCCTTATGACAATTAACAAAGATAGCATAGCGACAGGAATGATAAATCTGTCATCTAGCCACCATGTATAAATAGGGGCAAGCATTGCGGTCAGAATAGCTGCAAGAGATGAATAACGTGTCACTAAGACAAACACAATCCAAGTAACTATTAATGATAGCGCTAAATCTCCACCAATGGGGGCCATGGCACCAAAAGCCGTAGCGACACCTTTACCACCTTGAAAATTAAAGAAGATAGGGAAAATGTGACCAAGACAAGCTGCGATGGCAATTAAGCCAAGTGAAACTGCGTCTTGGCCTAAAAGATAGCCACAATAACTAGGCGCTGCACCTTTTAGCATGTCAAAAAATAACACTAAACCTGCAGAACTGGCACCACCAATCCTAAGCACATTAGTTGCCCCTGGGTTTCCTGAGCCTTCTAAACGCGGGTCCGGCAATCCTCGTAATTTGCATACAAGAATGGCACTTGAAATTGAACCGGCTAAGTAGGCGGTTATAATCATCAGAATCGTGATTGTAACAGCGCTCAAATTGGTTTCCTTACTCGTCTTAGGGTATTATCGCCCATTCATTAATTTCATAAGAGATTAATTGTAATTACAGGGTTAATAAGCTCTTTTAAACTATCTGATATTGCTAAGTGCAGCCGCTATCCTACTGCTTTAATTGCTCAGGAAAAAGGCTAAAACTATAATAACTGCTATTTGATGTGATTTTCAGCCCTTTAAGCTGAAATTTTTATGATAAGAAGTGTAAAGCGTGGAGTTCACATGGACAAAGTTTTAATTCGCGAGCTAAAAGTAGAAACAGTAATTGGTATTTATGAATGGGAAAAGCAAATTCATCAAACCTTACTTATCGATCTTGATATGGCGTGGGACAATAAGCTTGCTGCTGCGTCAGACGATTATCAACATGCACTTTGCTACGAGACAGTTTCAAATCGGCTAACGGCATTAATCACAGAAAAACCAATAGAACTCATAGAAACAGTCGCAGAGATGACTGCTGAGTGTTTAATGTCTGAATTTAATGTTTTATGGGTTAAGGTCGCTGTTATGAAACCTGGAGCGGTACCAACGGCAAAATCAGTTGGCGTTGTCATTGAACGTGGTCATATTTAGTACAGTTTTATATCGTGGTGAGGTCTGAAAGTCCATCATCACATTTAATTGACAGTTTCCATGCTTCAATTAATCAACTTTTCATATTTACTCTGTATATTACCGGATTAGTTAATGGCACGTATTTATATCAGTTTGGGAACCAACATTGATCCTGTGGAACATATGCATTCAGGGTTAGTGGATTTACATCAATATTTTGGCAAGCTTACGCTATCAAGAATGTTCGAAAGTGAAGCGGTTGGTTTTCAAGGTACAAATTTCTTAAATATGGTTGCTGCAGCGGATACTGATATGAGTATTACTGACGTTGTTGCCACATTTAAGCGAATTGAAAAACAAAATGGACGTATCCGGGGCGAAAAAAAGTTTAGCCCTCGGAGTTTAGATATAGATTTACTGCTTTACGATGATGAGGTTTGTCATCAGCCTATTGAGCTTCCTCGAGGTGAGATTCTTTATAATGCATTTGTATTATGGCCTTTATCCGAGATTGCCCCGTTGCTGGCACACCCTATCACACAACAGTCGTATCAAGACCTATGGGATAGCTATGATAAGTCGAGTCAGAATATCTGGCCGATCGAGTTTGCCTTTCCGCAACTAGTTTCTAAATAGCTCGTCAATTACTTAGTCGGATACGCCTATTTCGCGATAGCGAGCAAAAATCAGCTCACTTTCAATATATTATTTAAATAATAAGTACATTTTTAAAGGAACACCATGGACACGCTTCAGGTCATTATATTAGCTCTTATTCAAGGGCTTACTGAATTTTTACCTATTTCAAGCTCAGCACATTTAATTTTACCTTCACAAATTTTAGGTTGGGAAGATCAAGGGTTAGCTTTTGATGTTGCCGTGCATATTGGTTCGTTGTTGGCCGTAGTTATTTATTTTAGAAAAGAAATATGGGCGATGTTAACCGCATGGATTAACAGTATATTTAAAGGTGTGCATACCCAAGACAGTAAATTAGCTTGGTGGATTATTTTAGCGACATTGCCAGCGGTATTTTTTGGTTTTATGGCGAAAGATTTAATCGAAACATACTTACGTGGACCTGGTGTTATTGCTATCACCACTGTTATCTTCGGCTTAATGCTTTGGGTAGGTGATAAAATGGCGCGAAATGAATTAACAGAGTACCAAACTGGCTGGCGCAAAGCTTTGCTTATTGGCTTTGCCCAAGCAATGGCAATCATCCCAGGGACGTCACGTTCAGGTATCACCATTACAGCGGCATTAATGCTAGGGCTTAATCGTGACGCTGCTGCACGTTTTTCGTTTTTAATGTCGATTCCGGTGATTTTAGGCGCGGCAATATTGATGAGTAAAGATGCTTTAGCGGGCGATGTTGTTTTTAACTACACTGAGATTCTACTTGGTATCGCCGTTTCATTTGTCGCCGCTTATACCTGTATTTTCTTCTTCTTGAAAATCATCAGTAAAATTGGTATGACGCCATTTGTGCTGTATCGCTTAATGCTAGGTGCTGTATTATGTGGTTTTATTTTCCTGTAAAATAAACGTTCAGTCAGACCAAAAAAAACGGGTATTTTACCCGTTTTTTATTTTGTTTAATTTATCTTTTTTGATGATAGTAATAACCCCAAAGGAAGTCTGCTCGCTATGAACTCAATCCTGAATTGCCCAACCTGCGCTGCAAAGCTTCACTTTCATGAGTCATCAAAGGGCTATTACTGTGATAATAAACATCATTTTGATAAAAACGCTCAAGGATACTGGTCGTTTGTAACGTCACCAAAGTTTAAAGGCTCAAGTGAGAGTCGTGATCAATTACGTTCAAAACGCTTTTTAATGGCTTCAGGTATTTTTGCACCTTTAACTGAGCAGCTGTCAGCCGTTTTTAATAAGGCTATTAAGGGTATAAAAGATGTGAACCATCTGAACTATCAGTGTGCTGACGGTTTTTATTTACGTTCAATAGCCCAAAGTGCTGATAACGATGAAATCACTCATTGGGGTGTTTCAGAAGCAAATAATGCGCTTTTTGCCGCGAGTAAAGATAATACACCTGCAAATTTATTATTGAGTCCGTTTAAGAAACTACCTTTCTCTGATCAATCACTAGATGTGGTTACCTTATTTGATGCGCAACTGAAAGGAAAAGAGTGTTTAAGGATCCTTAAAAAAGAGGGTGTTTTATTAATGCTGGTTCCTGCACCAAGGCACTTGTGGCAATTAAAGCAAAAAATTTATGACAACTTATCTGAAAAACCTCAGCAATTAAATTTACCTAAAGATATTGAATTAATAGAATCAACATCGATTAATTTTACGGCAGATGTCACAGGTGAACAAGCAATGACATTATTAGACATGAATAATCTGGGCTGGCGAATTAATGACGAACTCAAACATGACATTAAACAAAAGCCGGTGACAGGTTTGGAATTTGATTACTTGTTACTTACGGCAAAAGTAAAATAGTATTGTTTGTTGTATTGGAAACTGTTGCTTCTAAAATTTGTTAACTGAAATATTACAGTATCGAAGGCAAAGGTGGGTTATTGGTCTTTTAGTTCAATGTGACTGGTTTAAAGGCTTAGGCTAAAAGAGGTTGGGTGTAATAGAAATGAGTTTAATAAAGCCTAAAAACAATTAAGGCTTGAAATGGTAATAAACACTTAGTGCTATTACTATTATCAAGCCCTAATAATCAACCTATATAAATAAGCTAATTTTCATGTATTCTTACTTTTTGTAAGAAGAAGCCATGTTGTCGATACGGTCGTTAGCACGTGACGCTTCAGCTTGTGCGTCCATAGCTGCAGCTTTAGTATCTTTAACATCAGCAGCAAGTTTGCTTTGATCAGACTTTAAAGAGCTAACTTCAGCAGATAGTTGATCTACTTTGTTACCTAGATTAGCAACACTTTCTTCTAAAGCAGTAGTGTTTGCACAGCCACCTAAAAGAGCAGTCATAGCAACACCAGCAATCATTAGTACTTTCTTGTTCATGGAAAATCCCTTCATTATAGGTTGTAATAAATTGCTGAAGCATATTGCTCAGCAGCGCTTTAATTATGTCACAGCTTTTAGATTTTGCTATACCAAAAACCAATAAATATGACAAAAAACTTCGTAAATCTAATAGATTGAAGCAAATTTCTTCATAAATTTATCAATTAATCCTCAAAGAGGTGTTTATTTATTAGTCTGAGGTTTAACAGAATTAACATCCGTTAGTACTATTTCTATTAAATAATGCCAAACTCTTTTTCGACCATTGATTATTGAATACTCAAACTTTAGTTATAGATTGCTTATATAAGCCTATAGCTTCCACTCTACGAGTTGATAATTGCTGTTTTATTTCAGCGCCTCTAAATCCTTCAGAAATAACTTGCTGTACATCTATATCTTTGGCGAGTTGGTAACACTGTTTTAAATAATCACTTTGTGGATATTCAACTGCTTCAAATCCTGTTCTACCGCGAATATCTGCATGGCAACAAATAAGTAAATCATCTAAACGTTGTGGCTTTCGCCAAAAGTCGCCTTTATCGAATATTTTTATGATGGTTTCAGGTCTTAATTCTTGGGCATTATGAATGTTCTGATGTTGATCGCTACAGAGTAAAGAAAGCTCCTTGAACTCGTTAGGAACTTTAATTCGTTGGCATAGCTTCTTAATTACAGGTAAACCTTTTTGCCCATGACCATGGTGTTTAGGCCACAACTCTTTTGGGGTGATTGCTTTTCCTAAGTCATGAACTAATGCTGCAAAACGAATCGTTTTTTTATCTGTTAGCTGAGTTGCAGACTGCAGCACCATCATAGTGTGGATCCCTGAATCGATTTCAGGGTGCCATTTCTCTGGCTGTGGTACACCAAATAGCGCATCAATTTCAGGGAAAAGCACTTTTAATGCGCCGCACTTTCTCAATTGTTGAAAAAACACTTCGGGGTTTTCTGTGCTGAGGGCTTTATCTAGCTCTTGCCAAACACGCTCTGGCGTTAAGTAATCTAGCTCTCCTGAATCACTTATTTGTCTCATTAGTTCAATGGTTTCATCAGCAATATCAAAGCCAAGATGGGCAAATCGAGCTGCAAAGCGGGCAACTCTTAATACCCTTAACGGATCTTCAACAAACGCATCAGAAACATGACGCAACAAACGTAATTTAAGGTCTCGCTGGCCATTATAAGGATCAAAAATTGTGCCCTCATCATCTTGAGCCATAGCATTAATCGTAAGGTCTCGTCTAAGTAGGTCTTGTTCTAGTGTGACTTCTTTGTTGGCTTCACAGCTAAAGCCGCCATATCCTTGACCGCTTTTTCGTTCTGTACGGGCGAGGGCATATTCTTGTTGTGTTTTAGGGTGTAAAAATACAGGAAAGTCTCTGCCTACTTGGCTATAGCCCAAATCAAACATTTCTTCTGTTGAGCCACCTACGACCATATAGTCTTTATCTTTTATGGGTAAAGATAAAAGAGCGTCTCGAACTGCACCGCCCACTAGATAGATTTTCATAAACGTCTTTACCCTGATCGAATTAATTCATAAAGTTTATATTTTAGTATCAATCAATATTGCAGGTGGTTAACTACAGTACAAATTGAAGTTTATTAATGTAAATCTTAGCACGAGTAACATTTCTGCTGCTAAATTTTGACAAGCACTACAGCAAGATATAACTTGAGCCGTCAGTTTTAAATAAGGATTTTTGGCCAGATGTATAAAGCATTTTATGGATTGAATGATAATCCATTTTCAATCGCGCCCAACCCGCATTATTTATTTCTCAGTGACCGTCACCGAGAAGCATTAGCTCATTTAACCTATGGCTTAGGTGAAACGGGCGGCTTTGTACTATTAACTGGTGAGGTAGGTACGGGTAAAACTACAGTATCTCGTTGTTTACTTAAACAATTGCCAGATAATACCGATACTGCTTTTATTCTTAATCCTTCTTTAACTGAACAAGAATTACTGGCAACGCTTTGTGATGAATTAGGTATCGAATATGGCGAGTCACCGTCCATTAAACAGCTCACCGATCTTATCAGCCAATATCTGCTGAACAATCATAAGAATGATCGTAATACCGTACTTATCATTGATGAAGCCCAGCACCTTCGTCCTGAAGTGCTTGAGCAGTTACGATTATTGACTAATTTAGAAACCGACACTAAAAAGTTACTGCAAGTTATTTTAATTGGTCAACCTGAACTACAGCAATTATTGAAGCGCCAAGAGTTAAGACAACTAGCGCAGCGAATTACCGCGCGTTATCACTTGCTGCCGCTGACAGTTGAGGAAATTCAACTATATGTTCAGCATCGACTTCAAGTTGCAGGACGTTTCGAGCCTTTATTCACTAAAAAAGCCTGTAAAGCATTACACAAATTCAGTGGCGGCATTCCAAGACTAACCAACCTATTGTGTGAGCGAGCATTAATGGCTGGTTATGGCCAATCTAAAGTGCCAATCGATCATCATATGATTAAGCAAGCAGCTGCAGAAGTATTAGGTGATATTCCTGTTGAGTCTAATAATAAATGGCCATTAACTATTGCGGCGTCGTTAATTGTCGCTTTTGGTGTGTCGTTTTATCTATTTTTTCCTGAGTCTCAATCTGAACAAGCGAAAGAAAGTCAATTACCGGTTCAAACAGAGCAAAAAGCCAATTTGAGCAAATCAAATGGAAATCAGGGGATTGTTCGCTCGGCGATGGCACAAAGTCGCAGTATCGATAATGCATTCGCCGGACTTTTTGCTTTATGGGATAAACAACCAATCATTGGCTTAACAGCATGTCAGGCCGCGAAACAACAAGGTTTGTTATGTCATCAACAACAAGGAAACTGGAACAGTATTGCTCGATTAAACTATCCAGCAGTGGTGTACTTAGAAGATCAACAAGCCAACCAGTTTTACGGCGTAGTGGTTGCAAGAGAAGGTGAGCAGATTTTACTGCAATTAAGTGAACAGCAACTGTGGGTAAATAAAGACTGGTTTAATCGCCATTTTAGCGGCACATTCGAACTGCTATGGAAAGCATCGGGTGATATTCCGAGGGAGGTTAGCCGTACTTCTAACTTGTCTCAAATTCAATGGTTAGAAACCAGCTTAGCTATAATTGGTCAACGTACACCTAGACTGATTAATTCGTTTGATAATGATTTAGAGCAAGAGTTGATGTCTTTTCAGCGTCAACATGGCCTTAAGTCAGATGGGATTGCAGGTAATCAAACCTTAGTGCAGATTAATTTATACCTTAATCAGCAAGGTCCTAGATTGAGTAAACAAGCAGGTCGTAGCTAATGTCGATATTGTTAGATGCGGTGACCAAAGAAAAGCAGCAGCAAATGGGCGAACTACCCGATGCTGTGCTCACTCCTAGAGCTAATTACCAGCAAGTGGCTAGCCATGCTTGGCTTAAGTATCTGGTGTTAGCTGGGGTGATTATTGCGGGCGTGGCGTCAGCTTGGGGATTATCAAAAATAATCGCTCCAAGCTCTTCAGTGAAAGATACCATTGAGTCTCAAGTTACTTATACTAGTGCAAGGACTGAAAACTCAAATCAAAACTCCACAACTGAAGATATCAATACTGAGCCTTCAAGTGAAGTTCGCATTGCAAGCAAAGTGGCTTTACCTATTGCGAAACCTTTATCACAGGTGAACGGTTCAACTCAGTTTGTATCAAGAGTTGAGCAGCAACCAGCTAATGATGTGGTATACGATTATCGTTTAAATAATAATCGTGGTGAAGTGACAACTAATAATCAGCCTAAAGAGCAAAGCTATTCTCAATCAAGCTATTCGTCAGGGAACGCGAGCAATCAACAAACTCGCTCAAATACTGCGTCTGTAAATGACTATTCTAACTTTGATTCAACTAATACAGGATCAAGTAATTCTAGATCAAATAATAGCGAACCCAAATCATCTAGCGAGCGACAGTTAACAGCTGCAGAGCTACAAGCTTTATATGGAGATGAAGCGATAATTTTGGGGGCCAATTCCAATTACAGAAAACCATCAGATCTTGATGCACTTCGGATGAAAGTCAGCGCAGCTGCTAGCGATGTAAATTACGAACAGCAAAGCCAGCGAGCGCCAATAGAGCCTACAAATGAACCAGTGGTTGATAACTCTAATAATTTAATGGCAGCATTTGAAGCGGCTTTGAAAGAGGTTGAATATGAAAATTCAGCCAATGCGCCAGTAACAGCTGAAAAGCTCGACCCTATCCCGACTACACCTAAGCAAGACGAGATACCACCTTACGGTCAATTACCTGCAAGTGTGCAACTGCAAGTGCCTGAATTTAATATACAAGCTCATGTGTATTCTTCTGCAGCCGAAAACCGTTGGTTAAATGTTGATGGTAAAGAGCTTCAAGAGGGAGATACGATTAAAGGTAAACTTGAGATTATTGAAATTAGGCCAAGAGATGTGGTGCTGGAAATCGATGGTTCAAAATTCAAAGTACCTGCGATATAAATATTCAGAATCAAATACTTTTAAGTCCTAATTACTCGTGAACTTGTTGAGAGTCCTGACTTGGTGAAAAGCTTGGCTAATGGATTTAGTAAGTAGGTTCAGTGGATAGCTTTAGTAGATAAGAACATTGAATTAATACATTAAACTTCATATAAAAAGGCGCTTTGAGCGCCTTTTTGCAGCCTGTCTATATAAACAAGCAATAAAAAGGACTGATGATAACCAGTCCTTTTTACATTTTCGTATTTTAACTTGCCACTGAGTTATTTTACAGCTAACTCATTAACAAGTTAAAGTGCTTTTAAAGCTGCAAATGCTTTATCAGCTGCTGCAAGCGTTAGCTCAAGTTCTTCTTCACCATGAGCCATTGATAAGAAGCCTGCTTCATAAGCGCTTGGCGCTAAGTAAACACCTTCATCAAGCATTAAGTGGTAGAAGTTACGGAAGTGGTCCATGTTGCACTGAGTCACTTGGTCGAAGCTCGTGATTGGATTTGTATCTTCGGTAAAGAAGAAACCAAACATGCCGCCAACTTGGTTAATGCTTAATGGGATGCCGTGCTTATCAGCAGCAGCTTTGAAACCTTCAGCAATACGCTTAGTTTTAGCCGTTAGCTCTTCATATAGGCCAGGCTGACATAAAGCGTCCATTTGCGCTAAACCTGCAGTCATAGCAATTGGATTACCCGATAACGTACCTGCTTGGTATACAGGACCTGTAGGTGCGATAAATTGCATCACATCTTTACGACCACCAAAAGCACCTACTGGCATGCCGCCACCGATAACTTTACCTAATGTCGTTAAGTCAGGCTTAACATTGTAATGGCCTTGTGCACCGCTTTTAGAAACGCGGAAACCTGTCATTACTTCATCAATGATCATTAGTGCACCGAACTCATCACAGATAGCACGAAGACCTTCAAGGAAACCTTCAACTGGCGGGATACAGTTCATGTTGCCAGCAACAGGCTCAAGAATGATACAAGAGATAGCTTCTGGGTGCTCTTCGAAGATAGCGCGCACTGAATCAAGGTCGTTATAAACCGCTGTCAGTGTGTGCTTAGCAAAATCTTCAGGAATACCAGGAGAGCTTGGTTGCCCAAGAGTCAATGCACCTGAACCAGCTTTAACTAACAAACAGTCAGCATGGCCGTGGTAACAACCTTCAAACTTTAAGATTTTGTCACGATTAGTGAAGCCACGTGCTAAACGAATTGCACTCATTGTTGCTTCAGTACCAGAACTAACCATACGAACTTGTTCGATTGATGGCACCATTTCAATGACTTTCTCAGCCATTTTCACTTCAAGTTCAGTTGGCGCACCAAATGATAAACCGTTCTCAACCGCTTCTAATACCGCTTGACGAATTTGTGGATTATTGTGACCTAAAATCATCGGGCCCCAAGAACCAACATAATCGATATATTTTTTGCCATCAGCATCGTAAATATAAGCACCATCTGCTTTTTCGATGAAAAGTGGTGAACCACCTACACCGTTAAAGGCACGAACTGGCGAGTTTACGCCACCAGGAATGGTTTGTTTTGCTTGTTCAAAAAGCGCTTCTGAGCGGGTCATGTGAAATCCTTCTAAAAAATCGTTAGCTGACTATCTATCAGCTTTTCGTGAATACCAATTAACAGGGCACTCATGCTGTTGTAGCTCGTTTTCAACACCAAGCGTTAACGCAAAAAGTGCCATCCGAATAAGTAAGCCATTATCAGCCTGTCTGAAGATTGCCAGGCTAGGGTGGCTATTTAAATCATTATCCAATTCATTTGCTTGCGCACGTGAATCACGCGGTAGTGGATGCATAATCACAGTATTAGATTTGCAATGTTGCGTATAAATACTGTGGTTCAGCCTAAACTTGCCACGATACTTGTCTGCTTCATCTTGTGAAGCAAATCGTTCTTCCTGAATTCGAGTCAGATAGAGTATATCAGCTTGATGTAAATTACCTTCTAACTGATCAGTTATTGTGATCTTATGACCAGCATTTTCAATGTCATTGATCACATAGTCAGGCATTGCTAGGTCAGATGGTGAAATTAATGTAAATTGAATGTCTTTATACATACACAATAAACGAGATAGCGAATGCACTGTACGACCATGTTTTAGGTCGCCTACCATTGCGATATGCATACCGCTAATATCTTGTCCGTGATGACTCAATTCTTTTTGAATGGTAAATAAGTCCAGTAATGCTTGGGTAGGATGCTCGTTTGAGCCGTCACCGCCATTGATTACAGGAACACGGCTACCTTCAGCAAACTCTTTGACTGAAAAAGGGTCTGGGTGACGCATTGCAATAACGTCTGAATATGTCGATAACACACGAGCGGTATCATAAAGAGACTCGCCTTTAGACAATGACGATGACCCCATACCGACAGTTTCTCTGACATTACCGCCTAGCAAATTAAAGGCGCAGCCAAAGCTCACTCTGGTGCGTGTACTTGGTTCAAAAAAGAGGTTACCTAAAATCGCACCGTCGAGTACCTTAGTGCGCTTTTCACGCAGGGCATAAGGCGTCATATCTTCGGCGACATTAAAAATGGTGTTAATTGCATCAAGATCCAGTTGATTAACTGAAAGGATGTGAGAACCGCTAAACTGTGTCATCAGCCTGATTTCCAATTATTAGGAGAGTAAATAAGGGCTATTTACCCTGTGGTTATGTAGGGTGGCTGAGGCGAGATTTTAACAGAGAGTTGATGAATATTAAATCTCGCTAATGATTATTTATCGCTTTTTAGACATAACACTGATTAGCGAAATGAGAACAATGCTAAATTCCTTAAAAGTGGAGTTTTATCGTCTCAAAAACATTGAAACTTACACTTGGCCAGAGCGTATTTCTTGCCATAATGTCGCCCAGCTAATAACGCCGACAATATTATTGGTATTGCCACGGTAAATATACACTTCACCACGTCGCTTAATCGCCAATAACTCGTAAACTTCATTTAATGTGGCTGTATCAGAAAAACCTTCCATTGGCTGACGTGATAATGTTGTGGAGTTTTCAAATGATTGCATTTCAATACTGAGCATTTCGATTTGAGATTCAGAGTTACGTACCATTACTGGTCGCCCTTCAGCGCGTTTCATCACTTCAAGTAACAACTCATCATTATCATTTACGATGACAAAGCGCTTATCCATGATGGCTCGAACGCCTTTCTTTTGCAGTCCTTGGTTAACAGGTGGCACCTTGTATCCAAGCCCCATAATATCGAGCTGTTTTAAAAAGACTGAGCTGGTATTAAAACCTTGATAGGCAATCAAGAAAGCCGGAATAGTAACAAACATCGCAGGTAGTATAATTGACGCGTCATTGGTTAACTCAAGTAGAGCTACCAGTGCCGCCAGTGGCGCACTTAAACAGACACCCATCATTGCAGTCATACCTATGACAGTATACAAACCTACATATGGGGCTATAGACGGGAAAAACATGGCGCTTACTAAGGCTAATATTGCGCCGATTAATGCGCCAATACCATAAAGCGGACCGATTAATCCACCTGGAATGCCAAAGCCAATGGCTGCAATGGTCGCTATAATTTTGCCGATTAATAATGCCAACAAGAACATTAAGCTGGGGCTGTCGATAATGGTTGCTTGAATCGCTAAATCACCAGAGCCCAGCGCTTGGGGTAAAAATAACCCCACTAAGGTAGTGATGCTTGCAGCTATCATGAGCCGATAAATCAGCGGCCAGTGTTGGCCTATTGCAGTCATTTTTAACAGTGAATGATTAAACCCTGCAGCAGCGCAGCCCAGCACAATACCGCCAATGGCAAGAATAGGGTAATGATCCAGTGGGATCCGCGTTACGGTAATTAAGTCATATTCGTGAATGTTACCAAACACTAATTGACTCGATAACGCTCCACATATAGCCGATAACATTATCGGGAAAAAGTAGTGGATTTTGTATTCGCGGACGATAACTTCAAATACAAAAAGTACCGCAGCAAGTGGTGCATTAAAAATCGCTGCAATACCTGCTGCAATGCCACTGGCGCACATAACGCGGACACTATTGTCTGGTAATTTAAACTTTTCAGCTAAATAACTGGCGCTGACGGCGCCGAGATGAATTGCGGGTCCTTCTTTACCAACAGAAAAGTTAGCGATTAACGCAATTAACGCTTGAAAGAACTGACCTGGTGCGGACTGCAGTGGCACTTTACCGTAATGCAGCTTAAATCGATGCATGACATAGGCTATTCCCATGCGTCGATAACGTTTGGAACCGAGGCCTGCAAACAGCCAAATGAGAATAGCGCCAACAATTGGCAAGTAAGTACGCCAGTCGCTGACGGCACTGGCAAAATTGGTCGCTTCAGGAATGGTGTGAACTTGCGCCCAACTCAGTAATAGTCTGAATAAGATGATGACGCTTGAGGCTATTATGGCAAATAACAGTGCTAAAGCGCAAAGTTGCACACTAATCTTCGACTGAGAAAGTTTATCTCTCAATTCATTACGAAGATATTTGCGTGTAGCTGCTTTGGTGTGAATAATAGCGGCTTTATTTATCTTAATTTGCACTGTATTGCCTAAGATCCATATTTGGGCGATTTGTTGTCATTGTATTTTATTAAGGGCTTGTTACCTAATGCTAAATTATCATCGCATGCTTGACCGCTTGCAAGTTCAAGAACGTAAACTTCGTTCATCGGGATTATATTTATCAGCGTTAATTATTATCAGTTTTGTGGTTGGGGTTTTAAGTCATACTGTTTTCATTTCTGAAGTCGTTGAACCAGAACATGAAGCTGCTGAAATAACCGCGCTTAAGACTGAACTTAAGCAACAATCTCATGTTGTTTCCCGTCTTGATATGGCACTTTCAATTGAAAAAGAAGCTAATGCCAACATGAAACAAATGTTTGGTAAACAAATTCAACAACAAAAAACACTTGAACAAGAATTAGCATTTTACCGCAGTCTAGTGTCACCAGAAAAAGAGATTGATGGTGTTGCTATTCATGGTCTTGAACTATCGAAAGGTTTATTGCCTGATAGCTACCAAATGCGATTGATTTTAACCCAACTGCAAAAACGAAAAAGCATTGTTAAAGGGGTCGCCGACATTGTTTTAGTAGGAGTGCAAAATGAAAAACAAGTGGAGATTTCGTTAAGCGACTTAGAGATTGAGCAGTTTAATTTTGGCTTTAGATACTTTCAAATGTTCGATGCTGAAATAAGTTTGCCACAAGGGTTTGATTTACAGAGAATTAAAGCGGTTGTTCAAGTTAGCGCTAGTCGTGGTGTTAAAGGTGGACGCATTGAGCAAACGTTCGAGATCTCAGAGTTACTAGAAAGCTAAAAAAGAACTAAGAGTAATACTTGAACAAATTAGTCAGGTAATAGATAATTCCGACCTGAAACTGAAGTTAGAGGTAGTAATGACTGAACAAACAGATGCAGCAATGCCAATTCAATTTACCGATGCTGCGGCAACCAAAGTGAAGGGACTGCTAGAAGAAGAGCAGAACCCAGAATTAAAACTTCGTGTGTACGTCACAGGTGGTGGTTGTTCAGGTTTCCAATATGGTTTTACTTTCGACGAAAAAGTTAATGAAGGTGATTTCACTATTGAAAAGCAAGGTGTTCAATTGGTTGTTGACCCTATGAGTTTACAATATCTTGTCGGCGGCGAAGTAGATTACACTTCTGGACTTGAAGGTTCTCGCTTCTTTGTTAAGAATCCAAATGCCACAACAACCTGTGGTTGTGGTGCAAGCTTCTCTGTTTAATTCAGCTTATTGAATGATGACATAGAAAATAAAAAAGCCGTCGAATGACGGCTTTTTTGTATCTAAAATTGGTTTAACTCATGATATTAAAGTTCATTCTTGGCTTAAACCATTTAAACACTGCTTTATTAAAGCTAATCCATACCTGCACTAAAGCCAAAGCAATTAACACACTGAAAATAACCCAGTCAGGTAGCACCATTTGCATAAAGCCAAAATCTACCGTGGTCGGTCCTGCAACAATATTATCAGGGTCATACATGATAATAGGCAGCATGCTGTATAAGCCTAATTGTAAGATGCCATACGCCCGTAACATGTAAAGTGCCGCTTTTTGTCTACCTGCTACACCCAATACCATCATTAAAGTTAATGCACATAATAAGACGCCTTGTTGCGCCATTAATCCACTTACAGAAGTAATGACGTACACTACCATTAATGCGATTAATCGTTTCGGAAATACTGCTTTTTCAGTGTTAGGTAAAATAACAGCTTCATTTTCTGCTTCGACAATATTTATCTTTTCAGCATCTTGCTGCGGTAAATTTTTATCAGTCATAATGCCTTAACTTTTAGCTTGAGTGTATGTAGCAAATATATAAGCTATCTTGTTTTTATTAATGTTTAGCTTGTTTCTTTGGAGTTAAACGTGAGTCAAGCTCATACGGTGGGATAACCACACCTAAGTCTTCTTGAACTGGGAACACTGCGACAAATAAGTCATCTTCCGACATGCCACTTACCCAACGTTCTTGAAACTCATTTAATGGGATTGAAAGGGGTTCACAATCCTTCCACTCATCAACAGCCCATAGCTTGGCAGCTTCTTCTGAAGGCCACATTGGGATGCAGTCTTCATCCTCTGTGGTCAGCATCACACAACCATCTTGGTCTTGCAGACTCCAAATTGATTGTTCTTGTTTAACTTGCTCAACAAGGTAATCGTAGCGTGCTTCAGGTGTCATGTTTAATTGGTCTTCGATTGATTTTGGTTTACTGCTCATGGTGAACTCTCATTACAAAAAGGAACTGATTTGGCGCTTAATTACGCGAATATGGCATGATAACATTGACTGTTACTTTTAAAAAAGAAAAGAGCACTTTGCGTGCTCTAATGATAAAGCATATATATGTGACTAGCTTTCAGGTGGGGTATCAAAAAAGCGATAAATCATGCCAGCCAGAATTGCTCCGGCGATGGGAGCGACCCAGAATAGCCATAATTGTGAAATAGCCCAATCTCCAACAAACAAAGCGGGACCTGTGCTTCTTGCTGGGTTTACCGATGTGTTAGATACCGGAATACTGATTAAATGAATCAAGGTGAGCCCTAAACCAATAGCAATAGGCGCAAAGCCCGCTGGCGCGCGCTGATCTGTCGCGCCAAGAATAATTAATAAAAAGAATAAGGTCATTACGACTTCACATATTAACACCGACATCATGCTATAACCGCCAGGTGAGTGCTGTGCATAGCCATTTGATGCAAACCCACCAGTGAGACTGAAGCCGTCTTGTCCACTGGCAATTAAAAACAAAATGCCCGCACCAGCAATACCACCAGCCACTTGAGCAATGATATATGGGGCTAGCTCACGGGTCGGAAAACGCCCACCAGCCCAAAGACCAAAAGATACCGCAGGGTTTAAATGGCAACCTGAAATGTGACCTATTGCGAAAGCCATAGTTAGTACGGTTAAACCAAATGCTAAAGCGACACCGAGTAAGCCTATTCCAACTTCAGGGAAGGCTGCTGCGATTACTGCACTACCACAACCTCCTAAAACCAACCATAAAGTACCAATAAACTCTGCTAACATTTTTTGCTGAATACTCATTTAACTGTCCTTATTAAATTTGAATACTGCTTAAGTTAATTGCTAATTAGTTTTCCCAACTATCGCTTATAAATAAATCACTTAGAAATTGTTTAAAGATAGCACTCAAAAGAGTTAAGCAGTAAAAGTGAATTAATTCAATGATGCTAATATGAATTTTAGATGGTTTAAGGTGTGAATCGAATATGGAAAGATGATGCAACAAGGATTGCATAAAAGGAAAGTAAAGAAGAGGTGACTAAATAGAGGTTCATAAAGAAGAGATAATCAGGAATAATAAGAAAGATTAGCCAAAAAAGGATTACGTCGAAGTATGTAGACTACAGAGCCGTAGCTCATAGCTGTACTTAATGCATCGTAGTCATTCGGTTGGCTATTGGGGGCGTATTAACGCTTTTAAGCGCGATATAAGCTTCCTAGCACCGCAAAACGACTTGCACCTGTAACTACTGGCAGGTTACCGCTTAAACCATGATGGTTACGCATGGCTAACCAAGCAAAAGCGATTCCTTCTACCCATTTGGGATCCATGCCAATGTTACTAGTGGTCGATAGAGTCCAATTAGGGAGTAATAGGCTTAAGCGCTCCATTAGGGTTTTATTAAACGCACCGCCGCCACAAACAAATACATTACCTTTATCAGATAAGCTGTTTATGTCATTTGCAATACTATGACAGGTTAGATCAAGCAAAGTGGATTGAATATCAGCAAGGTTTAAATGTGAAAAGTTGGCTTTTTGCTGTTCTAACCAAGCTTGGTTAAACAATTCACGCCCTGTGCTTTTTGGGTATGTCATGGCAAAGTATGGGTGAGAAAGTAGATGCTGTAAGAAATCATCGTCAGTCGTGCCAGAAGCAGCCCATTTGCCTGACTCGTCGAATGGGAGTTGTTGCTCTTGCAGAATAAATGCATCCATTAAGGTATTACCTGGGCCGGTATCAAAACCAATGACCTGCTCATCGCTGTTTTGAACCGCATTGTCAGATTGTGAGCCTGAACTATTTGGCAGGTAAGTGATATTGGCTATGCCGCCAATATTGAGGATAACCCTTGGAGCTTTATTATCTGCAAACATAGCATGATGAAACGCAGGGACTAATGGCGCCCCTTGCCCACCTAACGCGACATCTTTTCTGCGAAAATCAGCAATAACATTAATTCCTGTCTCAACAGCAATGGTTTCAGGATCGCCAATTTGTAATGTAAAACCATGTTCAAGATTCGGCATGTGCCTAATTGTTTGTCCGTGGCTACCAATGGCGATGATATCAGTTTTATCAATTTTCGCTTTAGCAAGTAACTCATTAACAGCTTGAGCAAACAACAAACCCATTGCGCGATCCATTCGTCCCATGATATTGATTTCATCGGTATTAGGGGAACATAAACGGTGCAATTGATTCAATATATGTTGAGGAATGTCAACGGTATGACTGGCAACTAACTGACTTTTATTGTCTGAAAAATTTACCAAAACAGCGTCAATACCATCCATGCTGGTGCCAGACATTAAACCGATGAAATAGTGATGTTTGTTTGTAGGTGCAGTCATAGTGGGTTGCTCAAATTAACGAAATGTAGAAACACATTGAACACGAAATACAAAAGGTATGAGCGAGTTGATGAAACACTCATACCTGTTTGGGTAACTCTTGCTTAATTATTGGCGTATTGTAGTTGTTTATTTTTTTCAATTTTAGTCATGAGCTGTTTACTCAATGCGGTAAATTGGCTCTTTTCTTTTTTATCAATCGGATTCGATTGTGGCAGCTTTATGGTTCTTGGGTTGCGGTGAACGCCATTTACGATGAACTCATAATGTAAATGTGCGCCAGTGACGCGTCCTGTTTTACCGAGGGTTCCGATAATTTCGCCTTGTTTAACCGTGTCGCCACGTTTTACTTTGCGCTTGTTTAAGTGCAGGTATTTGGTGGTGTAGGTATCATTGTGTTTAATGAAAACATAATTACCGTTGTATTTGTTGTAGCTCGCTTCAATGACTTTACCTCGGCCTGCAGCTTTAATTGGAGTGCCAATTGCAGCAACATAATCTACACCTCTATGGGCTCTTACTTGCCCTGTTACCGGGTGTAAGCGACGCGGGTTAAAGCTTGAACTGACGTATTTGAAATCAACAGGTGAGCGTAAAAAAGCTTTTCGCATACTGTTGCCTGATTCTGAGTAGTATTCGCCATCGGTATAACGCACAGCAGTATAACGTTCGCCTTGGTTATAAAATTCAGCCGCTAAGATGTTGCCCGTACCAATAAAGTGTCCGTCAACAAATTCTTCCTCAAACATAAGCGAGAAGCTGTCATCTTTGCGAATGTCTAATGCAAAATCGATGTCCCAACCAAAAATGTTAGCCAGTTGCATAATATGGTTAGCAGATAAACCTGCCGTTGCTGCTGCATTCCAGAAATTGCTACTGATATTGGCGGTTATAAATTTATTTTCGAGGGTAATGGTTTTAACATTGACCTTTTCTTCAAACTTATCGTCATGTTTACTGATCAACAAAGTAGAAATCTTGTCCATCTGATAACTGATCTGGGTTATTTCATCCTGGCCATCTTTAGTGACGATGATTTCTTCGCCGGGCATGATTTTAAGCAGATTCTTTTTTGACTTTGGAAGCAGGGTAATTTGGTAAACGTCTCTAGGGCTTAACCCTGCTCTATTTGCCAGTCCACCAAAAGTATCGCCCTTGGCCACTTTATAAGTTTTATGGGACAACAAATCGGCTTCGCGATAAGGAACTGCATTTTCTACATCTTTAGCCGGGCTCAAGACCGTATTGTCAGAAACTGTTAATGGGTCCAAATCCGCAATAGGGCTGCTGTCTCTTGAAGGCGTTAGTGATTGTTGTACTGACTTATTGACTTGCTGGTTAGATTGACTTGGTGGTGTTGGTGTACGAAAGGCTAAAGGCACAGAATATTCAGATTGTGTATTGGCCGTGCGAGTGTTGATGTCATCATAATCACTGTTGTCTTGCAGCGATTGAATACGGTCAGAAAGATCTACAGTACCAGTTTGTGTTTGTTTGGATGCTTTAGCGTCATCAGAGGGGAATAACACGATAATCATCGTGAAAATAACTAATAAACTTAATGCAATTTGATGCACTTTTGGCAGTAATTTAAATAAAGTGATTAGCTTTGCCATCGACCTATGTACCAGTTTCTCTTTTTCGTTGTAATCCCCTTAGTGTACACACTTTCAATTACCGTGGCTAACAAGTAATATAGGCCTCTTATTTTTTTATCAATGCTTCAGGAGTAGGTGCCGAAATGGCTGATTTAGACCAAGTGTTAGCAGAAATTAAACGTGGTACCGACGAGATTTTAGTCGAGTCAGATCTGCTAGAAAAACTTAAAGAGGGGCGTCCTTTAAGAATTAAACTAGGTGCAGATCCAACCGCTCCAGATATTCATTTAGGCCATACGGTCATTTTAAATAAACTGCGTGCGTTTCAAGAGCTAGGTCATGAAGTTATTTTCTTGATTGGCGATTTCACTGGCATGGTTGGTGATCCAAGTGGTAAAAACAGTACTCGTCCTCCATTGACTCGTGAAGATGTACTGGCCAATGCTGAAACATATAAAGAGCAAGTTTTCAAAATTTTGGATCCAGCTAAAACTCGTATCGAATTCAACTCAAGCTGGTTAGAGCCTTTAGGCGCTGCTGGTATGATCCGTTTAGGCTCAAAACAAACCGTTGCGCGTATGATGGAGCGTGATGATTTTAAAAAGCGTTATGCTTCTGGCCAAGCGATTGCGATTCATGAGTTCATGTATCCTTTACTACAAGGCTATGACTCAGTAGCACTGAAAGCGGATGTTGAGTTAGGCGGTACTGACCAAAAGTTCAACTTGTTAATGGGTCGAGAGTTACAAAAGGCGGAAGGTCAGAAACCACAAACGGTTATCATGATGCCTTTATTAGTAGGTTTAGATGGCGTGAAGAAAATGTCTAAGTCTGCTCATAACTATATTGGTGTCAGTGAGCCTGCTAACGAAATGTTTGGTAAAATCATGTCAATTTCAGATGACTTGATGTGGAGTTACTTTGAGTTATTGTCATTCCGTCCATTAGCTGAAATTGCGCAATTCAAAGAAGACATTGCCAATGGTCAAAACCCACGCGATGTGAAAATTGCTTTAGCAAAAGAAATCATTGCAAGATTCCACGACCAAGAACAAGCTGACGCGGCTCATCAAGAATTCATCAATCGTTTCCAAAAAGGTGCAATGCCGGATGATATTGAAGAGATGGAGTTTGAAGCAGGTGAAGGGCTAGCGATTGCTAACTTACTTAAGACTGCGGGTTTAGTTGGTTCTACATCTGACGGCATGCGTATGATTAAGCAAGGTGCAGTTAAGATGGATGGCGAAAAGCTTAACGATACTCGCCAAGTGTTTGAAGCTGGTACTAATGCCATCTTCCAAGTGGGTAAACGTAAGTTTGCTAAAATCATTCTGGTTTAATTTAATCTAAAATTTTGGCTTTAAATGCTAGCTAAAAGCTTAAATTCATAGACAAAAAAACGACTCAATTGAGTCGTTTTTTATTTTCGGAATTGCGTTTAAGCAAAAGCGCTATTGAGTTTGCAGTTGGTCAGACATGGTTTGATAATCCATCAAGTCGACTTGTTCAGTCATCCTTTCAGTATTCATATCAAATTTAAGTGTCGTGACACCGGGGATTGCTATCTCAATAATTTTTCCCGGTTTCCCAAATTGCTCACCTGGGCCACGAAGGTGATAATTACCAATCATCACCACTAATGAGCCCGTATTAAACATGTGCTCAATATTGAACTTGTATTCTAAAACGCCTTCATGAGCGCGTTCGAAGAAATCAATAATATGCCTGCCGCCTTGATAGGTGACATTGGCTGTTTTATCGTAAAACACACTATCTCGGTTATAAAAACGTCTGAGAGAGCGATAGTCATGATCGGTCAATGCTTGCATGTATTGGACTGCCATCTGTTGCTCTTTTGGCATATCACCAACAGCGGCATTACTGCTTACACTCAATAAACTGCAAAAAATACCACATAACAAACCAATAATTCGCACTTAGGGCCTCTTACTTTTTAAATCAAACGCGGGTAGAGATAGATGCCAGCGTATTGCACTTAGACGAATAATCAAGGTACTAAACATAGCAAAAAATAATGCATTAATGCTATCCATTCCTACTTCGATACTTAAGGTGTAGCAGATACCGCCGACAATAGATGCTGTGGCATAGATCTCTGTTCGTAATACCATTGGAACTTGGCGACAAAGTAAGTCGCGGATTATACCACCACCTACACCAGTAATGAGGCCCATAATAACAGCTGACATACCGGATAGTCCTAACATCAGTGCTTTTTCAGCGCCAATAACAGTAAATAATGCAAGCCCAAGAGCATCGGCAATGGGTAAGGTCAACTTTGGTAGTTTATGTGGTTTCCTTACGAGAATAAAACAAGCAAACACCGTGGCTAAGATGACGATAATGTAATTAGCATCGCTAATCCAAAATACCGGGGTTGCGCCCGTTAGAGCGTCACGTATGCTGCCACCACCAACGGCGGTAACTGACGCAAGTACTATCACTCCAAATGGGTCCATGCGATGTTTACCTGCTGCTAAGGCGCCCGAAAGGGCAAATACTGCAGTACCACAGAGATCAAAAAAGTAAATCCATTCAAAGTTAATCATTGGCTTGCTCATCGCTGCTTAAGCTTTGTTCCGTTAAAACTCTTTTGCAATGCTGCTGAGAGCTTAACTCTTTAATGTGAATATTCAGCGCATCGACTGAAATTCTGATCTCAATGACAGATAAAATGAGTGAATAAAGTAAAAATAATAAACTGACACCAAATACTACAGAACCAGTATGAAAGAAGCCTAAGTAGATGAATATCATACTGATAACACAAATGGCAAAGCTAACGACACCTGCTTCTTGCATGCGCCTTATGATGCTAATACGTTGTCTTAAGTTTTTGATTTGTTCGTTATCTACAGGTTTACCAGAAGCGCTTAAGTTCCTTATCAACGCAGCCAAAGAGAAAAAGCGGTTGGTATAAGCTAACAACAACAATGAAATTGCAGGAAATAATAAACCGGGTGTAGTTAATGAAATTTGAATGTTATCTAACAAGACACTTTGCCTCAAATGGAACGGTATACATTATTTAGCTGATTATAATAACTCTTTTGCAAATAAAGTTACATTGCTTGTATCCACCTTAACGCTGTCCATAAAATAGGAATAGCGATGGTAAAGGATACCCAAAAGGTCATAGCCCAAGAGGTTAGGCTGATGGCATTATTGATATCGTTTATTCCCGGCATTCTAGAAGGATTGATTTTGATTACATCAACTCGTTGCTCTTTTTGGTTAATGGTGAATTTCTGTGGGCCGCCGAGCTCAACTTGTAAGATTTTACTGCCGATAAACAAACTCGAATAACCGTATATTCCACTGTTATGAGAAGGTTGTTTGAATAGAATGCCGATGTTTTTAAGCCCACCTTGTAGCACTAAGGTAAAGTTCCATAACCAGATAGGTATTGCATAAATGAAACGATTGAGAAAATATATCGGTGCACTAAAAAAGCGATATTGCGGGACATAGTTTGGCCAGCAATGTTCTAGTTGTTTTAGTAATTGAAGCAGTAATACCAGTGGTGTGCCGCCAATCGCATAAAATAAAATGGTAGCCACAGTGCCATAGCTTGGTGAAATTAACAGCCGTTCAATTGTTGCTTTGCTGATGCCAATTTCAGATAAACTATTTGTTTGCTGTATAAGCCAAGGTGACAAGTAGGATTTCGCTAACCCTTTCTGCCCATGTTCAAGTGAGCTTACTACATCTTTTGCTACAGGTTTGAATCCTGCATCGCTAATGCAAAAGTACAATAAAACAAAATCGAAAAACCAAGGGTAGGCTGCGAGCGAGAGAATAAAGTAAGTTGTAAACCAGATTGGAACAACGAGTAATATGCTTGCGAGTAAACCCGCGGTAAGCTGCTGTTTTGGGGCGCGTTGTGAGTGGTTCACTTTCTGGCTGAGTAGAATAGCTAATTGATGAAACCAAACAATGGGATGATATTTTCTTGAAATAGGCGCCACACGCGAAATCAGCAACGCCATAAATAACACTAAGCAACTCTGTAATAAGTTGCCATCTATTCGAATTAGTTGTTCGTAAAAAGTGCTATCAATCAATTTTAAATAACCATCCCACTATTGACCATTTCCGTTGTAATTTCTTGCATTGAGGCTAAATTATAGCTGCTTTAATAATGCTATCACCATTAATGCTGAGTAATGGCCAGCTTTGACAATGTAAGAGTCAAAGTCTACAGCAGAATCATTATTAGCATTATCAGAAAGTGAACGGATAACCACGAATGGGACTTCAAACTGATGACACACTTGGGCAATTGCAGCCGCTTCCATTTCACAGGCTGCCATTGTAGGGAAGTTATTGAGCATTGCTTTAGTACGCTCAGGATCGCAAATGAAGCTGTCGCCAGTAGCAATTAAGCCTTCAATTACCTGCGCTTCTCCTAACGATGAAATAGCCGCTTTTGCAGCTTCAACTAATTTAGTGTCAGGGATGAACGCAGCAGGTTGAGAGGCCATTTGGCCAATTTCGTAACCAAAAGCAGTCACATCAACATCGTGATGACGTACTTCAGATGAGATAACGATATCACCAATATTCAAGCTATCGACAAAACCGCCAGCTGAACCTGTGTTGATAACTGCATCTACTTTGAAGTTGTTGATCACCAATGTAGTTGCAATACTTGCCGCGACTTTACCAATACCTGAGCGAGTGACCACAACATCTTGACCCGATAACTGGCCTTCAACAAATTCGATGCCGGCAATTTTTGAATGAACTGGATTGCTCATGGTTTCAATTAGGTGAGCAACTTCAGGTTCCATTGCACCGATAATAGCGATTTTCATAAACTTATTCTCATTGATTAGTAAGCTAGCTTGTGAGCCTTGGCATTAATGTCACTAAGTTAGATTGTTTTACTTGCTTGCTATAAGCAAATGATAACTCAGTGGCAAATTTGGCGGATAATATACCACAGATGGCTAAATCAGAACTGAGAGGGGGATAAATTTTATCGACAAAAAAAGCGCATTTTTCAATGCGCTTTTGGTTTACTCTTTAGGCTTTGCTTAACGCTAAGTCTTTAAGACGTTCGCGTTAGTAATTAAGCATCTTCAAAAGAATTCAAAATTCCTTGGGCTGCATCACGACCTTCAGCAATGGCGGTAACCACTAAGTCAGAGCCGCGGACCATATCGCCACCTGCAAACACTTTAGGATTGGTGGTTTGAAATGGATTATCGTCAAATTTACTGGCTTTGACTAAGCCCCATTCGTTGGTTTCAATACCAAAGTCATCAAACCAAGGAGCAGGGCTTGCTTGGAAACCGAAGGCAATGATAATAGCATCAGCTTCTAGCACTTGTTCGCTGCCAGCAATGACTTCCGCTTTTTTACGGCCAGATTCATCTGCTTCACCCATTTGGGTTTCAACGCATTCTATGCCAGTTACAACGCCATCTAGTTCTTTAATCGCTACAGGTTGACGGTTAAATAGGAAGTTAACGCCTTCTTCGCGCGCATTTTGCACTTCACGACGTGAACCTGGCATATTGGCTTCATCACGACGATAAGCACAAGTCACACTTTTAGCGCCTTGTCTTACAGCTGTGCGAACGCAATCCATAGCAGTATCACCGCCACCTAAAACTACCACATCTTTACCTTCAAGGCTTAAATATGGATTGTCTTGGCACTGGCTGCCCATCAACTCATGGGTGTTTCCAATAAGGTACGGCAGCGCTTGAATAACACCTTGGCTATCCTCACCAGGAAGACGGGCTTTCATTGCTGTATATGTTCCCATACCTAAGAACACAGCGTCGTATTCATTAAGCAGAGACTGAAACGCAATGTCTTTACCGACAGTCACGCCCATTTTAAATTCAATGCCCATACCTTCAAGGACATTGCGACGTGTTTGCATCACATCTTTATCAAGCTTGAAAGACGGAATACCGTATGTCAGTAGACCACCGATTTGTGGGTATTTGTCATAAACAACAGCTTTTACGCCATTTCGACTAAGAATGTCCGCACAACCTAAACCAGCGGGACCAGCACCAATAATCGCTACTCTTTCTTTTCGAGGAGTAACGGTACTCATGTCTGGTCGCCATCCTTGGCTAATCGCGGTATCAGTAATGTATTTTTCAACATTACCAATAGTAACAGCCCCAAAATCATCATTAAGGGTACAAGCACCTTCACATAATCTGTCTTGTGGACAAACGCGTCCACAAATTTCAGGCAGGGTGTTTGTTTCGTGAACTAAATCAGCAGCCTCAAGAATACGCCCTTGTTCAGCTAGCTTTAACCAGTTTGGAATATAGTTATGCAGTGGACACTTCCACTCACAATATGGGTTACCACAATCTAAACAACGGTCAGCTTGCTCTGCCACTTGAGGTTGAGAAAATGGCTGATAGATTTCGATAAACTGAGTTGAGCGCTCAGCTGCAGAATGCTTGGTTGGATCCTTACGATCCACTTCGATAAATTGAAAATCATTACTCATCTAAATTACCCCGCCTTCACAGCTAATTCCGGGCTTTTTTGCTCTATCTTGAGCAAGTCGGCAACGGCAATATTTTTAGGCTTAACTAATACAAAACAGTCTAACCAGTTTTCAAAATCACTTAGGATCATTTTGGCATGTTCACTACCTGTCGCTTCAACATGCGCTTCAATCAGTTCCTTAAGGTGTTGTTGCTGAATTTTTGATTCTAACTTTTGCGTATCAACAAGCTCTGTATTTACACGACGACTAAAGTGATTAAATCTATCGAAGATGTAAGCAAAGCCACCAGTCATACCTGCGCCAAAGTTAACACCAGTTTGACCCAGTACCACGACAATGCCACCAGTCATGTATTCACAACCGTTATCACCCACACCCTCAACGACAGCAATCGCGCCTGAGTTACGAACAGCGAAACGCTCACCAGCTTGACCAGCAGCATATACACGGCCACCGGTAGCGCCATATAGACAGGTGTTACCCATAATGGCACTTTGTTCGCTTTGGAAAGGGCTACCAACAGGTGGGTTAATGATAATTCGACCGCCAGACATCCCTTTGCCGACGTAATCATTTGCATCGCCGACTAATTTCATTTCAAGACCAGGGCTATTCCAGACACCGAAACTTTGACCAGCACTACCATTAAATTGCAGTGAAATTGGTTCTTTAGCGCCAGTCACACCAACATTAGTGGCAATGTAGCCTGAAAGCGAAGCACCAATTGAACGGTTAGTGTTGTTAATGGCGTATTGCTTAGTGAAAGCTTTACCTGCAAGCACAGCTTGAGCGGTGTCAGTGACAATCTGCAGGTTAAGCTCACCTTTGTCTGAAGGTGGATTTAACTCTTTCCAAGTTATTGCACTGCCTTCTGCCACTTTTGGTTGGTACAGAATTGGCGCAAAATCTAAACCGAGTTGCTTACCTGTTTGACCTTCAAGGGCATATAACCAATCAGTTCGACCCACTAAATCTTCAAACTTAGTCACACCCAGCGCTGCCATTGATTCACGTACTTCTTGAGCGACGAACTCGAAATAGGTAATGACACGCTCTGGCAGACCGTGGTAATGATTATCACGTAAGTTTTTATCTTGTGTGGCGACACCAGTAGCACAGTTATTTAAGTGACAAATACGTAAGTATTTACACCCAAGTGCAATCATAGGCACAGTACCGAAGCCGAAGCTTTCAGCACCTAACAAAGCAGCTTTAACAATATCTAACCCAGTTTTTAGTCCACCATCCACTTGTAAACGGATTTTATGACGTAAGCCATTTTCAACTAATGATTGATGGACTTCAGCAAGGCCAAGTTCCCAAGGAGAACCTGCGTATTTGACTGAGGTTATAGGACTTGCAGCGGTGCCACCGTCATAACCAGATATCGTTATCATGTCAGCGTAGGCTTTTGCCACACCTGTAGCAATTGTGCCGACACCAGGTTCTGAAACCAGTTTGACCGAAACTAACGCTTTAGGATTAACCTGCTTTAAATCGAAAATTAACTGTGATAAATCCTCAATAGAATAAATATCGTGATGCGGCGGCGGGGAAATTAATGTGACGCCAGGGCGTGCATGACGCAAACCAGCAATTTCAACACTTACTTTGTGACCTGGTAGTTGACCACCTTCACCCGGTTTTGCACCTTGAGCTATTTTAATCTGTAATACATCTGCATTAACAAGGTAATGTGCAGTAACACCAAAACGGCCTGAAGCAATTTGCTTAATCGCCGAATTACGCTCGCTGTTAAATCGGCTAGCGTCTTCTCCACCTTCACCTGAATTTGAACGACCGCCAATACGGTTCATTGCAACGGCTAACGCTTCGTGAGCTTCAGGGCTTAATGCACCGATACTCATAGCCGCACTGTCGAAACGAGAGAATAAATTTTCTGCAGCCTCGACCTTTGACTCATCAATGGCTGGATTTGTGCCTTTAACACCAATCAAATCACGTAATGTTGCAATTGGGCGATCATCAACTAAAGCGGCAAATTTTTTGTATTTTGGATAATCTTGTTCAACAAGGCTTTGCTGTAAGGTATTGACGACATCAGGATTAAAGCTGTGATATTCACCACCTTCAACATATTTTAATAAACCACCTTGCGGTAAAGGCACATGAGCACGGTAAGCCGCTGTGTGGAGTCGTTTTTGGTCTGCTGCCAAATGATCAAAATCAGCACCTTCAATACGACTAATCACGCCTTTAAAGCACAGTTCAATCACATCAGAAGACAAGCCGACAGCTTCAAACTGTTGGCTACAACGGTATGAACCTACAGTGCTGATACCCATCTTAGACATGATCTTACGTAGACCTTTTTCGATACCTTGGCGGAAGTTGAGCATCAATATGCTGTCATCTTCGATTAGATTTTTCTTCGCCATGGCTGAAATTGATTCGTAGGCTAAGTACGGATAAATCGCGGTAGCACCAAATCCAAGCAATACAGCAAAATGATGTGGATCTCTTGCCGATGCCGTTTCAACAATAATGTTGGTATCACAACGTAAACTCTTATCAACAAGACGCTGCTGTACAGCTCCTACAGCCATAGCTGCTGGAATAACTTGAACATTTTTTGCAGTTGCGCGATCCGATAAAATCAGTAACGTTGTGCCACTTCTAGCTAAACGCTCTGCATCATCAGTGATACGTTCAATTGCTTGTTGTAAGGTTTCATGTGCATCGTAATTTAGATCAACAGTATTGGCACGATAGTAAGTGCTATCCAACCCAAGCAATTGATTAAAGTCACTGAATAACAGCACTGGAGATTCAAACATTACACGATAAGCTACACCGGTTGTTTCACAAAATAGATTCTGTTCACGCCCCACACAAGTGGTTAATGACATCACGTGTTTTTCACGTAATGGATCGATTGGTGGGTTAGTGACTTGAGCAAACTTTTGACGGAAATAGTCGTATAGCGAGCGAGACTTTTTAGACAATACAGCCATTGGCGTATCGTCGCCCATAGAGCCAGTCGCTTCTTCGCCTTTACTTGCTAGTGCCCAGATGACTTGTTCAAGTTCTTCTCGGCTGTAACCAAAATGCTTTTGATACTGAAGCAATACATCAGCAGAAAAGTTGCTAGCACCTTGCTGTGCAGAGTCAATATTGCTTGCCGGAACAAGTGTACGGCTGTTTTTAGACATCCACTCTTTATATGGATGACGACGTTTTAAATCGTTATCAATTTCAAAAGAAGAATAAAGACGACCATTCATGGTATCTAAAACAAGGAGCTCACCAGGACCGACACGGCCTTTTTCAACAACTTCATCAGCAGAGTAATCCCAAATACCAACTTCAGACGCCAAGGTTAAGATTCTATCTTTAGTGATAACGTAACGAGAAGGGCGCAGACCATTACGGTCGACAGCACACGCTGCGTGACGACCATTACTCATTACGATGCCAGCAGGACCATCCCACGGCTCCATATGCATGGAGTTAAAATCATAAAATGCTTTTAACTCGTCATCCATTTCTGGGTTACTTTGCCAAGCTGGTGGTATAAGCAAACGCATAGCACGGTAAAGATCCATACCACCCGATAACAGCATTTCTAGCATATTATCTAAAGATGATGAGTCTGAACCTGTTTCATTCACAAAAGGTGCAGCTTGTTGTAAATCAGGTAATAGTGGCGAATTAAATTTGTATGCACGGGCACGAGCCCACTGACGGTTACCCGTAATAGTATTGATTTCACCATTATGAGCTAAAAATCTAAACGGTTGTGCCAACGGCCACTTTGGTGATGTATTAGTAGAAAAACGTTGATGGAACAGACAAATGGTACTTTTTAAACGGATATCAGCAAGATCTGTATAAAAAGAAGGTAAGTCTGCAGGCATCATTAAGCCTTTATAGACAATTACTTGCCCCGACAGACTGGCTACATAAAAATCTTTGTCATCGACGATTTGCTGTTCTAAACGACGTCTCGCCATATATAGACGGCGTTCTAAGTCTTTCTCGCGCCAACCTACAGGTGCATTAATAAGTACCTGATAAATTTGTGGTAAACTTTTACGACCGATTTCACCTAGTACGTCAGGATTAACTGGGACTTTTCTCCAGCCAGCAACACTTAAGGTTTCACGTTGTAGTTCTTTTTCTAAAATTGTTTTTGATGTTTCTGCTTTTACTGGATCTTGGCTTAGAAACAACATACCCACTGCAAACTTACGGCTTAGGTGCCAATCATTTTCGGTTGCAACGGCTGCAAAAAAATCTTTAGGCATCGACATTAACAGTCCACAGCCATCACCTGTGCGACCATCCGATGCAATACCACCACGGTGTTTCATTCTGTCTAACCCGTGTATAGCTGTGCGGACAATGCGATGGCTTGCATCGCCATCCATTTGGGCTATTAAACCGAAACCACAATTGTCCCGCTCAAAGCTGGGATGATATAAGCTCATACAAAAACTCCCTAAACCTAACTTAATACGACTCGGATAATGCGGAGAAGTTCTCATAGATATGCACCCGAACCACCCAAATTAGCCCGATAATGAATAAAGGTCAAACTTAAATTGCTCAACAAAATGAATTGTTATTGTCATTACACTTGTTAAAAAAAAACACCTTTACGTTAACGTAAACTGTGTTTTGCTTCGTATAACCTTATGAATAAAAAGAATTTTAAAAAAACGAAAAAAGCTTTGTTACTTTTTTTTAACACTTAAGTCTAATTGATTTAGATTTATAAATAGTGAATTTATTTTCAAGTACAGTGCTAATTAACTATTTGGTTATTTTGAATATAAATTCACTCATGGTGAACCAGTTTGAAACTAGGATATTCATATTTGTGACTTAAAACATTAGTAGTGGATAATTTAATCAATTTATCTATCGATTTATTGATATAGCACCAAGTTTTATTTGCTTAAGACGATTAATATCTGCCACTTTTTCAAATTTGAGGATCCATTGTGGGTTTAGATGATTACGTAAATACATTCGGTGCCGTTTGTAAGAAGCAATATGGTGGCAGGATCAGAAAGCTCACAATTGATGCTAAATTTACCTGTCCAAATAGAGATGGCACGTTAGGTAAAGGTGGTTGCACATTTTGTAACGTATCTTCTTTTAGCTATGAGCAAGGCACTGAAGCCAGCATTTCAGATCAATTAGTGCAAGGTAAGCACCGTTCTGTATTAGCGAACGCACCCGCGTCTACCTCCAAATATATAGCTTACTTTCAAGCTTACACAAGTACCTATGATGAATACCAGGTTTTAAAGCAAAAATACGATGAAGCAGTTAAAGATGCGGATATCGTTGGTCTCCATATTGGCACTCGTCCTGATTGCGTACCTGATGACATACTCGACTTACTTGTTAGTTATCAGGACAAAGGAATTGAAGTATGGCTAGAGCTCGGATTACAAACATCGAATAACGACACATTAAAAAAAATCAATCGCGGACATGATTTCCTTGCTTATCAAGACACCGTCAAAAGAGCCAGAGATAAAGGTATTAAGGTCTGCGCTCATTTGATTTTAGGCTTACCTGGCGAAAACTATAATGATTATTTACATAGTCTGAAGCAAGTTATTGAAACAGGTGTGGATGGAATTAAGTTACATCCGTTGCATATTGTTGAAGGCAGTGTGATGGCAAAAATATGGCTACATAAGGGAATGGAGCTGTTGTCGCAAGAAGATTATGCCCATTATGCTAGTGAGTTGATTAGGAATACACCGAAAGAGATAGTGTTTCATCGTGTAACAGCTTACGCTAAAAAACCAATGTTACTGGCACCTGACTGGTGCGCATTTCGCTGGGATGGACTGGTATCAATTGTCAAAAATTTAGCGGAAAATGGCGGCCAAGGGCATTATGTTCCAACTGGAACAGTTTAAAAAGTAACCGTATCGCATGTTTCTTAGTGTTTTATATGGGTGTATTTTAATTTTTTGTTAATTATTTGTGGTTATTTCTCTAAATTTAGACTTGAAAAGCGCTGAGTTGTTGCATAGGCAATTATTGCGAGTATTATTAATTCCAATTTAACAGTAATGATTAGAAAGAGGTGCCACAATGGCCACAGTTCAGCTAGAGTCTATCTTAGATCTCAATACTTTAGAGCAATATTGTAGTGCTATTGGTGCAGGTACTTTATTAAAAAGCGTCGTATTATTCGAGCAGTTAATGCCTGAATATGTGGGTAGCTTAGTAAAAGCGAACGAAGTAAATGATAAAGATACTTTATGCGCAGAAGCACACAAGTTTAAAGGTGCTGCCGGTTCTGTTGGTTTAAAGCGTATTCAACAATTTGCTCAACTATTACAGCACGGTGAAGAACCAAGTTGGGAAACTGAGCATAACTCTTGGTTAGCAGAGATTGTTAAGCATGCCAGCACAGACTTACAACAGTTAAAAGAATTTCTTGAAGCTAAAGCGTAAACGCTTTAATTGTATTAAAAGTCCCGTAAGGGACTTTTTTTTGGTCTTTTTTTAATTATTGTTTAATTTGAGCCTTGGATCATGTACTGGAGATTGTTATTTCAACTTACTTAATTCATTATTTAAATGAAATCTTAATACGGTAATCGATTAAATGAAAAACCTGCCGAGTCTTAAAAACCTGTTTTATCTGGTCAACTTGCACCAAGAACAAAACTTTAATCGCGCTGCGAAGTCTTGCTTTGTTAGTCAATCCACCTTATCAAGTGGAATACAGAATCTTGAAGAACAATTAGGTTATCAGCTTATTGAACGAGATCATAAATCGTTCATGTTCACTGCTATTGGTGAGGAAGTTGTTGAAAGAGCGAGAAAATTACTTACTGATGTAGATGATCTGGTTGAGTTGGTTAAAAACCAAGGTGAACCAATGACAGGTGAAATACGTCTTGGTTGTATTCCTACCATTGCACCATTTCTATTAAGTAGGGTCGTTAAGCAATGCCAACTTGATTACCCTCAATTGAGTCTGCTATTAAAAGAAGATACCACTGACAGCTTATTGGATTCACTTGGAAAAGGTGAATTGGATTTGCTTATACTCGCTTTACCCGTGGACACAACGGGTTTCCACAGTATGAAAGTGGGTATAGATCCATTTAAAATGGTAGTTCATGAAGAGCTTTCTGGCGGAATTGTGAACCCGATTGATTACCAACAAATGCCGGATGAAAGTATTTTTTTACTGCAAAGTGAGCATTGTATTACTGGCCATGCAATTACGGCTTGCCAATTAGGTAATAGTGCTAAAATCAACCCTTTTGCCGCCACGAGTTTACATACGCTAGTACAGATGGTGGATAGTAAATTAGGGACGACCTTTTTACCGCAAATGGCCATTGATGCTGGTATATTAAATGATACTGAACTCAATATTATGAATCCACCGGGTGAAGCACCATACCGAGATATTGGCTTAGTTTGGCGTCAGACGACTAGCCGAATCAGCACCTTTAGAACATTAGGCTTAATGCTTGAATCGATTCTGAGTGATAAAAAGTAGTAAAGTAATTAACGCTGGCATGGATGTTAAGTAACAGGTGAAAAACACTGAAACTATTGATTCATAAATGCTGTTTAAAGCCTTGAAACTCTGTTACAAGGCTTTTTTAATTGCAAGTTCTTGTTTGTGAGCTTTGCTAGCATAGGAAAAAAGATGCTAGCTTTTGTTAATAATTGATATGGGAGTTCACTAGCCCATACGACTTTATATAAAGCGGTAAGTATATGTGGGACTAGACTTTTAATTAACCTAGCGGCGGTACTTTTTTAGGTGTAACGCCGTATACTTCAATTTCGTGCTGTTTTCCTTTTAACTTCATAGCACCAAGATCTGCCAAATCGAACTGACTACCTTGTCTTTCTAGGCGGTGTGCAACCTCACCTGAGATCAACATACGTTGTCCCAATGGATTACATTGATCTTGAAGCCTTGCTAGGGTATTTATCACATCACTGAAGAAACTAATTTCTTGTTTTTGGACACCAACGACAGCTGCAACAACTTGCCCACAATGAGCAGCGGCTTTGAATTTAGGTACAAAGCCATAGTGCTCTTCAAAATAAGGGCGATGCCAATTGAGTTGCTGACTGAATTCATAATAGATATTCATGCAGCGATCTTCCTTAATCCCTTCCTCCAAAGGCCAATGGATTAAGACTGCATCTCCCATATAACGATAAATTTCAGCATCATTATTCGTTACAGTGTCAGCTAGCATACTAAAGCTATCTTGGATCAAGCGGCTGAATCGGTAATCGCCTAATGTCTCAGCATGGGACGTTGATGACACCATATCAACAAATAAGAATAGTCTGTGTTCGTAGCGAGGTTGGTGATATTTACCTAGGCCAATGTTAAGTAAGACACGAGGGCCAACTAGTAATGCCATTTGTTCAACAAATGCGAGTCCAACTCTGACGGCGACTAAATAAATCACTAAAGCTTGAAAAGAGGGACTATATAATATGTGCGCTGTGAGCATTTGCCTTAAAGTGACTAGATGATTCTCAATAGCCCACATATTTAAAAATTGAGTGACATAGGCAAGTGTCATAGCACCAAGTAATAAAAATAGACCTTTGAATATGACGGAGAATATATAGGGGAGTCGGCTGATAGCACTAAAATCAGCAATAAGGTTAGACATCCAGTGCAAACAACCAAAAACAAAGCCCATAAAAATCGCTAGCGTTGCTAGATCTGATTTTCCAATGGCCCATTGAGGTAGTTCAGGAGCTTGTGAATATCGAAAAAATACAAATGCTCCCATGGCTGCACACCATGCGATGATAGCAAAAAGTAATTTTCTCGTCTGGCGACGTGCTTTCACTGGTTTATATCTAATCCGTTGATATTTGAAGACAGGCTAGTTTATAGAAAATTCCCATACTTGTCATAGTGGTATTTTAATTAGTTTTGATTTCTCATTTATATGTTGAGTAAATGTAACTCTAATTGAAGGCGTTTGTTAGTATTTGGTGGGTGAAGTTGATCTTTAAATAGAAACCGCGAGGGTTAGACAGTTTTACTGATCCATCTTCAGCAATAGATTCGGTTAGAGCTTTGCTGTTTGCAGCTTTGGGCCTTAATTGTAAAACTTCACCATGTCGAGCTGTTACCTTATCTACTTTACCTATTGCGATAAACTCCATTATCTCTTCCCAGTCTTGTTGCAATGCATTAGTCTCAGCAGCATTGGGTTGCCATAAAACAGGTGAGCCAATTCTTCTCTCTTTAACAGGAATTCTTCTGTCTCCCTCGATAGGTATCCAAAGAACCCGACTTAGTTTGTGACAGACTAGGCTCTTTTCCCATGTCAAACCTTGAATATTGGTCAACGGAGCAACTGTTACGTAAGTGGTTTCAATAGGGCGTCCGTTAGCATCAATAGGAATCGTTTTTAGCTCTACACCTAAATGCAAAAAATCTTGTTGAGGTTTTGAACCCGCAGTTGCACCTAACTCCATTTCTATTAGTTGACCAATCCACCCTTTATCTCTTTTTAGATTATCCGGGACTGTGACTTGATGCTCCATTGCAATATCGCCCAAGGTTACTCCTGCCATATCATTGGCTCTTTGCATTAATTCTTCAATGGAGTTGGGCTGGCTATTCATCATAAAGTGTCTAGTGGTTTATATAATAATGGAAACGAAAGTGTACTTGGTTATTGATTTATACGCAGCTTTTGTTGCTGTTCAAAAAACACACAAAGTGTTTTCTTGGAGTTATTCACCGGGATAAATTTTATTAATTTTATGAAAATTAACAGTTTTTTGATTAATTGGTTAATAATATTTACCTTTGAGTAAAGTTACTCTCGTTTTGCTCTCGTCTTTCGCACACACTTATCCACAGATTTGATGAATAACTTTATAAAAATAATGCTTAGCGGATATAAAATTGTTCGTCAATGGCTATAAATCGGTTTATTTTAATATTTTTAAAATATTTTTCTTGTTTTTTGTGTATAACTTAAAACCTAAACGAAACCATAAATCACAAAAATGATGGCTGTATAAAAAGTAACCATGTTAATGGTTTTCAAATTTGCATATTACTTGATTAATATTTATTGTATTGATTATAAAGGTTTTTATGTGATTAATGTAAGCGTGTAAAAATTAGGTTTAAGCTGTTTTATCTGTTCTGATAATAGTTATTTTAGAGTTTCGAACAGAGATATCCACAGATTTTGTGGATAATGTGGATGACTTGAGTTTTCTTCTGTTGATAAAAGACTAAAACTTAATATTTTATCCAAGGTAGTGCCTTAAATCCTTGTTTGCCCGTAGGCAAGCTTTGTGAAACAATCTAGTCATTAATTTGTAGTGTAATTGGAGTCCATGTGATTGATAGCGACGGCTTTCGCGCAAATGTGGGCATTATTATCTGTAACAAATATGGTCAAGTAATGTGGGCCAGACGGTTTGGACAACATTCATGGCAATTTCCTCAAGGTGGCGTAGATGATGGTGAAAGCCCAGAACAAGCTATGTATCGAGAATTGTATGAAGAAGTGGGTCTGAAACCTGAAAATGTGCAAATTTTAACGTCAACACGTTCATGGTTAAGATATCGTTTACCTAAAAGACTGATCAGACAGGAAAGCAAACCTGTGTGTATCGGACAAAAACAAAAGTGGTACTTATTACAGCTAAAAGATAGCGATGACAGTATTAATTTAAACTCTTGCGGCCATCCAGAGTTTGATGACTGGCGTTGGGTGAGTTATTGGTATCCTGTTAGGCAGGTTGTTTCATTTAAGCGAGATGTTTATCGAAAAGTAATGAAAGAATTTGCATTTACCACATTGGCATTTCAAGGGCGTGAGCCAAGCCGAAAAAGAGGTAGACACCGTAATTAACTCGTTTTTATAGAGGGCAGGGAAAGTGTTAAACACGCTCAGGGATATAACCCAGGCTGTTGCAGGAGCAAGCAGCCTTGACTCAGCATTAAATGTGTTAGTATCGCAAACAAAGTTAGCGATGCAAACACAATGCTGCTCAATCTATATTCTTGAGCAACAGCACCTTGTTCTTTCGGCGTCAAATGGCCTAGCGAGTGCTGCAATTAATAACGTCAAGATGCCTTTGACTGAAGGCTTAGTTGGGTTAGCTGCTGAAAAGGAAGAAGCAGTTAATCTTGCAGATGCAAAATCACATCCCCGTTTTAAGTTTTTCCCCGAAGTTGAAGAAGAGGAGTATCGGGCTTTTCTTGCGGTGCCGATCATTTTTCAAAAGCAAGTTGTGGGCGTTATTGTGGTTCAGCAACCACAGCCGAGACAATTCAGTGAGAACGAAGAAGCCTTTTTAATGACGCTTGCTGCGCAACTTGCAGTCGTTGTTCGTAGCTTAAAAAATAAAGCGGCAATTAGTAATGTTCAGCAACAAGTGGTTTTTAAAGGGACAAGCGCATCTAAGGGCATTGCTATTGCTGACGCGTTTGTTTTAGGCGGTGAGATAGCATTAGTTCAAGAAGAACGCCAATGCAATGATATCGATGAAGAAATTGTTAGATTAAAAACGGCTATGCAAAGGTGTAGTGATGTTATTAGCACTTTATCGCAACGGTTTGATCGTGAAAAAGTCGATGACATTGCCTCTATTTTTTCTGCCTTACAATTACTGTTAAATGAAGCCAGTCTAGGTGGTGAATACTTACGAGAAGTCGAACAAGGTTGGCTTTCTGAATCCGCTGTAAGTCGTGTATCGATGCGTTATATCGAGCAGTTTATGGCAATGGAAGATCCATATCTTAAAGAGCGTGCGAGTGACATCCGTGAATTAGGCCAAAAAGTTCTTAGGCAACTTATCGAGCCAGATAAATTAGATTTAGCCCCTGTAAAACCAGTTATTTTAGTTGCTAAAGAAGTTGATGCAACTCTACTCGCTGAATTCCCGCGAGGAAAGCTAGCTGGTATTGTGACTGAACTGGGGGGCGTTAATGCACACGCTGCCATTCTTGCTAGGGCATTGGGGGTTCCTGCAATAGTGGGGGTAGATCAGGTTCTAGCTGCTAACATTGATGATAAGAAATTAGTGTTAAATGCCAACAATGGTCAGCTGTTGGTTGATCCTTCAGATGCAGTGCTTCACGAATATAATACGTTAATATCAGAAAGTCAGGCACAGCAACGTCAGTTTTCTGCTGAACTGTCATTACCTGCTCAAACCATCGATGGTCACCGTATCCAGTTGTACCTTAATGCTGGGTTATTAAGTGGTTTGAGTACCGATATGGCAGAAGGTGCTGATGGTATTGGTCTTTATCGAACAGAAATACCTTTTATGTTACATCAGCGCTTTCCTAGTGAAATAGAACAGGTCCATGTTTATAAGCAAGTTTTATCTGCTGCGCGCGATAGACCTGTCGTTATGCGTACATTAGATGTGGGCGGCGATAAACCACTACCTTATTTCCCTATTAACGAAGACAACCCGTTTCTAGGATGGCGTGGAATACGGTTATCGTTAGATCATCCTGAATTATTCTTAATGCAATTAAGGGCGATGCTCACGGCGAACGCGGATTCAGCTCAGCTACAAATCTTACTGCCTATGGTGAGTAACCTTGATGAGATTGATCGCACTCTTTTGTATTTAGACCAAGCTTATAATGAACTCATTGAAGAATTAAATCGAAACATTCCAAAGCCAAAAATTGGTGTGATGTTAGAAGTCCCTTCGCTGTTATTTCAGTTAGAAGATGTCGCTAAACGGGTTGATTTTGTGTCAGTGGGAAGTAACGATTTAACTCAGTATTTACTGGCTGTCGATAGAAACAACCCTAGTGTTAGTCCTTTGTTTGATAGTTTTCATCCAGGGGTATTGAGAGCGTTAAAATGGACCATTACCGATTGTAATCGCTACCAGTTAGATGCCAGTATTTGTGGTGAATTGGCGGGTGAGCCGATGGGAGCATTATTGCTAGTTGCCATGGGATACCAAAAACTAAGTATGAACCAAGGTAGCATTGCTCGAATCAATTATCTGCTAAGACGGATAGACAAGCAATCTCTTGAGAACCTGTTAGATAAAGCACTGACACTGTCAAATGGTGAACAAGTTCGCCACTTATTAAATGAATACCTTAATAAACACGATTTAATATCAATTTTGCATTAAGGTCGTAAATCTACGCACGGATAAGGTTGTACTGTGGATAATATTTTACTGGTTTTTTCTATTTGCTTAATGCTTGGTGCTTTTGTTGGCTTTATGGCTGGGCTTTTAGGGATTGGCGGCGGATTAATCATTGTTCCAGCTCTCATATATTTATTGCCGTGGGTTGGAGTGGAATCTACACAAATAACCCATGTAGCGATTGCGACTTCTCTTGCTTCAATCATTCTTACTTCATTTTCTTCAGCATCTGCGCACCACAAGCGGGGTAATGTACCTTGGGAGTTATTTAAGCCCATGTTGCCAGGTATCCTCATTGGTGCGTTGGCATCGGGTTTCATTTCAGAAAAAATTGCATCAGATCATTTACAACAAGCATTTGCGGCCTTTGTGGTGTTAATGGCAATTCAAATGGCATTTCCTTTTAAGCCCAAAGCGAATGAACAAATTCCAGGTTTTGAGGTTTTATTGGGAGTTTCTACTTTAATTGCAATTATTGCAGGGCTTATGGGGATTGGTGGAGGAGTCTTACTAGTGCCGTTTTTAACTTTTTGTGGTTTACAGATGAAACAAGCTGTTGGCTTCGCATCGGTGACAGGTTGTTTGATTGCTATTTCAGGGACCATTGGTTACGTCATTGCAGGGTTAAACGCGACCGATTTACCTGACGGCACAATTGGTTTTATTTATTTGCCAGCACTTGCAGGCATTATTGTAAGCTCCATGCTCATGGCGCCATTGGGCGTTAAAGCTGCTAGCAGTTGGCCAACGCCAGTTTTAAGACGTGCATTTGCTGCACTCCTCATGATTGTCGGTTTGAAAATGGCCCTATCTGTATAATATTTTTTTGGTATCATGACAGCTAGAACTTCAACCTGAATGCTAACATCTGGTTTTAAACGGTGATTTAGCATAGTTTTACCATCGCCCGAACACATCTTATTGACTTGCAATGACTGAAAGAGCACTTATTAAACAGTGTTAGTGAGTTGAAACTTATAATAATAGGAATGAATAATGCGCCAGTATTTAGATCTTTGTCAGAACATCGTCGATAACGGTCATTGGATTGAAAATGAACGAACTGGCAAACGTTGTTTAACCGTGATTAATGCTGATTTGCAGTATGACGTAAAAAATAACCAATTTCCTATCATTACTACGCGTAAAAGTTACTGGAAATCCGCTATTGCTGAGCTAATTGGCTACATAAGAGGATATGATAATGCCGCTGATTTTCGTGCTTTAGGAACGAAGACTTGGGACATGAACTCAAATGATAATCAAAGCTGGTTAGCTAACCCACATCGTAAAGGTGTTGATGATATGGGGCGTGTATATGGTGTTCAAGGCCGTCGTTGGCAGAAAACATCTGGTGGAACTGTCGATCAGTTAGCAAAAATAGTGGATAACTTATCAAAAGGCGTTGATGACCGTGGTGAAATCATTACTTTTTATAATCCTGGTGAATTTGACATGGGCTGTTTACGCCCGTGTATGCACACTCATACCTTTTCTTTACTAGGTGACACACTGTATTTGACCAGTTACCAGCGTTCTTGCGATGTTCCTTTAGGCCTTAATTTTAATCAAATTCAAGTGTATACCTTCCTTGCTTTGATGGCTCAGATCACGGGTAATAAACCTGGTTTGGCTTATCATAAAATTATTAATGCTCATATTTATGAAGATCAATTAGATTTGATGAAGAATGAACAGCTCACTCGCGAGCCATTTCCTTCTCCGCAATTAAAAATCAACCCAGATATTAAAAGTCTTAAAGATTTGGAAACTTGGGTCACTATGGATGACTTTGAAGTGGTGGGTTATCAGCACCATGAAGCTATAAAATACCCTTTTTCAGTTTAACTGATTGAGATAATTTGATTCTGTGGTTTGAAACGATAACTCTGCATGTTCGAGACTAAAACAGCAAGTTAACGTTAGCTAATGGGTTATGTATAAATAGCTCATTAGTTACTCTATTTATATCAACACTAATTAGGCTAATTCCTTCTTAAATAACACCCAATCTCTTTCATCAATTCGTAAAAAGTAGCCCACAATACATTTTTAATTCAAGTGTAACTATTAAAAGATTTACCTTGAATATTTTAAGCAGATCTCTCATCGTTTATTCCGTAATTGAACGATAAAAATGTCTTAACCATTTATTCAGTTTCCTTAATATTTATGCAGTTTATACTTGCTACGATTACCTCACGATTAAAATTTTGAACAGTTATAAATGAGATAAATAATCTTGTACTAAAAACAAACTAGCGTATTGTTAGTTTATCGCTAAATAAAT
>NZ_BPEV01000002.1 GCF_019654955.1 Shewanella sp. KT0246
ACCTTATAGCTTTATATAAATAAAAAAGGCGGCTAACGCCGCCCTTTCTGTGTTACAGCGTTCTGGCCACTTCGACCGTCTCAAAGACCTCAATCTGATCGCCAACTTTGACGTCATTGTAGTTCTTCACACCGATACCACATTCCATGCCGTTACGAACATCGTTAACGTCATCTTTGAAACGACGTAGCGATTCAAGTTCACCTTCGTAAATAACCACGTTTTCACGTAGAACACGGATAGGAGCACTACGTTTGATGGTACCTTCAGTAACCATACAACCCGCAATAGCACCAATCTTAGGCGACTTAAATACATCACGAACTTCAGCAAGACCAATGATTTGTTGCTTGAATTCAGGAGCAAGCATGCCCGTCATTGCCGCTTTAACTTCATCAATCAAGTCGTAGATAACGCTGTAGTAACGTAAATCAACACTTTCAGCTTCAATAGTCTTACGTGCTTGTGCATCAGCACGAACGTTGAAACCAACCATGATTGCATTTGATGCTGCAGCCAGTGTTGCATCAGTTTCAGTTAGTGCACCAACGCCACGAGCAATAATGCTAACTTTAACTTCGTCAGTAGACAGTTTAGTTAATGAATCACAAATTGCTTCAAGTGAACCTTGAACATCAGCTTTAAGTACAATATTAAGCTCTTGTACTTCGCCTTCAGTCATGTTGGCAAACATGTTTTCAAGTTTAGACTTCTGCTGACGTGCAAGTTTAACATCACGGAATTTACCTTGACGATAAAGTGCAACTTCACGAGCTTTACGTTCATCACGTACAACTGTCGCTTCATCACCCGCTGATGGCACACCAGAAAGACCTAAAATCTCAACTGGGATTGATGGACCCGCTTCAGTGATGCTCTTACCGTTCTCATCTTTCATCGCACGGATTTTACCGTACTCAAGACCACAAAGAACGATATCACCTTGGCGTAAAGTACCTTCTTGAACAAGAACAGTAGCAACTGGGCCACGACCTTTATCCAATTTAGATTCAATAACAACACCCGCAGCCATACCTTCACGAACAGCTTGAAGCTCTAATACTTCAGCTTGTAAAAGAATGCCTTCAAGTAACTCATCAATACCAGTACCTGCTTTAGCTGAAACGTTTACGAACATATGTTCGCCGCCCCAATCTTCAGACATAACACCGTGTTGAGCTAATTCACTCTTAACACGTTCAGGATCAGCTTCTGGCTTATCCATTTTGTTAACCGCAATGATTAACGGCACGTTACCAGCTTTAGCATGTTGAATTGCTTCAATTGTTTGTGGCATCGCGCCATCATCTGCAGCAACAACCAATACAACGATATCAGTAGCCTTAGCACCACGAGCACGCATTGACGTAAACGCCGCGTGACCAGGAGTATCTAAGAAAGTGATCATGCCATTATCAGTTTCAACGTGGTATGCACCGATGTGCTGGGTAATACCACCCGCTTCACCATCAGCAACTTTTGCACGACGAATATAATCAAGTAATGATGTCTTACCATGGTCAACGTGACCCATAATGGTAACAACTGGAGCACGGTTTTCTAGTACAACATCATCTTCATCACGATCACCAAGAACTTGATGCTCTAATTCGTTTTCACGAAGTAGTACCACTTTATGGCCCATTTCTTCAGCAACCATTTGTGCTGTTTCTTGGTCCAAAATTTGGTTAATCGTAACCATTGAGCCCATCTTCATCATTTGTTTGATGATTTCAGTAGCTTTAATAGACATACGTGAAGCCAATTCTGCAACAGAAACGGTTTCGCCGATGCGGATTTCGCCTTTTACTACTGCAACTGGTTTGTTAAAACCATGCGCCATTGATTCTGGAGCAGTGCTTTGGTTACGTGCGCCTCTAGAACGGTTATCACGACCGCCTTTGCCACCACGTTTCTTGTTAGCATTTTTGTTGCGAGTACGACGACCGCGTTTTTCTTCAGCAGCATCTGAGGTATCTTCTGCAGCACGAGCGGCTTTAGAAGTCGTGATATGGTGGTCACTGTTTTTCTCAGCTTCAATACGTTGACGCTCTTCTTCAGCCCAACGCTTTGAGTTTTCTTCAGCTAGTTTACGCGCAGTTTCTGCTGCAGCTGCTGCTTCTTCTTTTTGCTTCTTGGTTAATGCTTCTTCTTGAGCTGCTTTGATGCGATCAGCTTCTGCTTTAGCGGCTGCTGATTCAGCATCTTCAACTTTAGCAGGCTTAGCTTCGGCTTTTGCTTTCGCGTCAGCTTCTTTCTTCGCTTTAGCTTCTGCGTCGGCTTTAGCCTTAGCTTCTGCTTTAGCTTTATCTTCAACAGCTTTTGCTTCTGCTGCAGCCTTAGCTGCCGCTTCTGCTTCTTGTTGCTGTTTAGCTTGAGCTTCTGCTTCTGCTGCTAACTCACTATCATCACGCTTAACGAAAGTACGTTTTTTACGTACTTCAACTTTAACGTCTTTAGATTGTCCGCCACCTGCATTGACACTTAAAGTAGACACTGTTTTGCGTTGAAGCGTCATTTTCTGAGGCTCTTTATCCGCACCGTGTTGCTTTTTTAAGTGATCTAATAAGGTTTGTTTCTCTGTTTCAGAAACGCTATCAGCTTTACTTTTCTTAATTCCTGCTTCGGCAAACTGTTCAATCAGTCTGTCTACATTCTTGCCCACTTCTGCGGCCAATTTATCTATACTTGTATCTGCCATCAATTAAATCCCCCTGTTGATCGACTTATGCTTCTTCGCCAAACCAACAGATATTACGGGCAGCCATGATGAGCTCACCTGCTTTTTCTTCTGTCAATTCTTCAATATCGATTAAATCGTCAATACCTTGTTCTGCTAAGTCTTCTAAGGTCGACACACCTTTACTTGCAAGAACATATGCTAAATGCTTTTCTAAACCATCTAACGCTAATAAGTCAGCAGCAGGTTCTGCACCATCAAGTGCTTCTTCTGTTGCTAATGCTCTAGTCGAAATCGCCGCTTTTGCACGTTCGCGCAATGCAGCAACAATATCTTCATCAAAACCGTCAACTTCTAACAGTTCTGCTTCTGGTACATATGCAATCTCTTCTAACGAAGTAAAACCTTCTTCTGCTAGAACAGTCGCGAAATCTTCATCTACGTCTAAAGTTTCAACAAATAAGTTAACAACTTTAGCGCTTTCAGCTTGATGCTTAGCAGTAAGCTCTTCAACCGTCATTACGTTTAGTTCCCAGCCAGTTAACTGAGTGGCTAAACGAACGTTTTGACCGTTACGACCAATTGCTTGAGCTAAACTGTCAGCTTCTACTGCGATATCCATAGAGTGGTTGTCTTCATCAACGATGATAGAAGCAACATCAGCAGGAGCCATTGCATTAATCACGTACTGTGCTGGATTATCATCCCACATTACGATATCAACACGCTCACCACTTAACTCGTTAGATACAGCTTGTACACGTGCACCACGCATACCAACACAAGCACCGATTGGATCAATTCGCTTATCGTTTGTTTTCACTGCGATTTTAGCGCGAGCGCCTGGATCACGAGCTGCGCCCATGATTTCAATCATTTCATCTAAAATTTCAGGTACTTCTACTCTGAATAATTCGATGATCATCTCTGGCTTGCTACGAGTTAAAAATAACTGTGCGCCTTTTGCTTCAGGACGTACGGCATAAAGTAATGCACGAACACGATCGCCAGGGCGGAAAGATTCACGGCTAATGATGTCTTCTTTGTAGATAACACCATCTGCATTGTTACCTAAATCAACGACAACACTTTCGCGAGTGCTCTTCTTGACAACACCAGTAACAATCTCACCTTCACGTTCGATGAACTGTTCTACGATTTGAGCACGTTCAGCTTCACGTACTTTTTGTACGATAACTTGCTTAGCTGTTTGCGTCGTAATACGGTCAAAAACAACTGAATCAATTTCATCTTCAATGAACTCACCAGGTTGAATCTCTGGGTTTTCAAATTGAGCAGCTTCAAGCGTAATTTCGCTATAAGGATTTTCTAAAGCTTCGCCTTTATCATCGACAACCATCCAACGACGGAATGTGTCGTAGTGGCCTGTTTTACGGTCGATAGCTACGCGAACTTCAATTTCGCCTTCGTATTTTTTCTTAGTTGCTGTGGCTAGAGCAATTTCTAGCGCTTCGAATATTTTTTCGCGTGGGACGGCTTTTTCATTTGATACCGCCTCTGCGACTAGCAGAATCTCTTTATTCATTGTGTTGCCTCGTTCACCTTGAAACTATCAAAACTTTGCAATAACGTTGCCTTTACGGACATTATCTAAAGCCACAATCAAATCTTCACCATCTACAGTTATCGTTAGCATTTGCCCTTCGATAGCAGTGATAGCACCTTTTAAATTACGACTACCTGCAACAGGCATCGTTAACTGTACTTTTGCATCTTCGCCGATATAAGCAGCGTATTGCTCAGCCGTAAATAATGGTCTATCTACACCTGGCGATGAAACTTCTAGTGTGTATTCTGTCGAGATTGGGTCTTCAACATCTAGAACAGCACTAACTTGGCGGCTGGCTTCAGCACAATCTTCAATATTGATCCCACTTTCACCATCAATAAATACACGTAATATTGAATGACGCCCTGCATGGACAAACTCAATACCCCAAAGTTGAAAACCTAACGCTTCAACAGGTACTGTCAGCATTTCTGTCAGTTTAGTTTCTAATGTTGCCAAAAATGACCCCCAAAAACGAAAAAAAGGGCAAATAGCCCTCGAAAAGTCCGTAAAATCACGGAGTTACTAAGCTCCATATAACAGAAAACCCCGTAATAACGAGGTCTTAAATATAGAACCTTTTAATTGAATTTACATTGCAGCACTGCAAATAAGTAAAAACAATAAGCTGGTTGCGGGGGCCGGATTTGAACCGACGACCTTCGGGTTATGAGCCCGACGAGCTACCAAACTGCTCCACCCCGCGACAACTTGCGCAATTATATTAACTTACGTCTTTGCTTGCAATAATTAATCAATTTAACTTTAAAATGATTAATTAAATTTAGTGGTGCGGATGGTGGGACTTGAACCCACACGACCTAAGTCACCAACCCCTCAAGCTGGCGCGTCTACCAATTCCGCCACATCCGCTTACTACTAAATTTTTACCAGTCGTTATCATATTTAATTGAGGAAATTAAGATAACTCAATGACTGTGGTCTTACTTTATTTGCTTCTATTAAAGAGGCAAATTAATCAGGGATTTTAGTCTCTGATGTTTCAGCCTGAGTAGGAGCTTGTTCAACTTGCTCTACTGCAGAACCTAAATCGTTCCAAGCATCATCTTTTTTAGAATGGTTTGCACTTAAGTTACCTAAAGTAAGACTTAAAGCAAAAAAAGCAATTGCTAAAACAGCTGTGCTTCGGGTCAGGAAATTACCTGCACCGTCTGAACCGAATAGCGTCCCTGATGCGCCAGCACCAAATGAAGACCCCATGTCAGCCCCTTTACCTTGTTGAATCAAAATCAGTCCAACAAGACCAATTGCTACAACCAAGTAAACTACAATTAAAACTTCATACATAATATTAAGCGCTCATCGCAATGGAACATAAACTTAAAAACTCGCTAGAGTTTAAGCTAGCTCCGCCAATCAATCCACCATCGACATCTGGTTGGGCAAATATATCTGCAGCATTTGATGGAGTAACACTACCACCATAAAGAATGCGAATATTTTCTCCAATAAATGGAGACACTTCAGAGAGTCTATTACGAATAAACGCATGAACTTCTTGCGCTTGCTCTGGAGTTGCACTTTTACCAGTACCTACAGCCCATAAAGGCTCGTAAGCGATAATGGCATTATCAAAAGCCATGGTGCCATTCTTTTCGATCACAATGTCTAACTCTTCAGCAATCACTTCAAAAGTTCGTCTTGCTTCACGAGCTGGACCTGATTCTCCAACACAAAGAATCGGCGTCAAACCATGTTTTTGTGCTGCAGCGAATTTCTCTGCAACGATATTACTTGTTTCGCCGTACATACGACGACGCTCGGAATGGCCGATAATGACATATCGACATCCTGAATCTTTTAGCATTTTACCGGAAATTTCACCAGTATAGGCACCAAAGTCATGTTGACTGAGGTTCTGTGCGCCCATTCTTACAAGCGCACCATCTAAGGTTTGCTTATTTGCTTCAAGTAGCTGTCTAACACTTTCAAGATAAATTGAAGGTGGACATAAAACTACTTCTGCAGAATCATTTTGGAGCTTAGTAGCAAACTTGCTGAATAACTCTTGCGCTAAAGGCGCATTGCCATTCATTTTCCAGTTGCCAGCTACCATAGGACGTCTGAGTGCCATTACTGTCTCCTTTGAAAGCGGCGTGAATAATAACGAACCGCCAAACAAGTTACAATAGCTAAGTCAGGAATATTTGTCATAACATGACAGAATGTTGTTTTTTTACTCTCTGACTTTAGATATTAATAAATAACCAAATATTAAATAAAACTGTTGTTGATTGTATAATCAACTTTGCGACAAACCTACCTTTTTAACCACATCAGCGATTTGGTTTGCAAAGGTTGTGACAAGGTCAATATCTTGCCCTTCCACCATAACTCTAATCAATGGCTCAGTACCTGATTTTCTTAATAAAACCCGACCTGTTTTACCGAGCTTTATTTCAACCTGGTCTTTTATCGTTTGAACAGCTACCGACTCAAGTGGGTTTAACTCACCTTCAAAACGAACATTAACCAAAATTTGCGGTAACATTTTTAATGGTGCAACTAACACGTCAAGTTCAGTCTGTTGATTTTGCATTGCAGCGAGCACCAATATAGCTGCAACAATACCATCACCTGTTGTGCCGTGATCAAGATTTAAAATGTGCCCTGAATTTTCACCGCCAATCCGCCAATCATTTTGACGCATTAACTCCATTACATAACGGTCGCCAACATTAGAACGCATGAAAGGTACATTAAGTTTTGTTAAAGCCAGCTCTAAACCAAGATTTGACATCAAAGTGCCCACTACACCGCCTTTAAGCTCATCATTCTTTATGGCATTGCACGCTAGAATATATAAAATTTGGTCGCCATCGATGACATGCCCATACTTATCGACCATCATAATACGGTCGCCATCACCATCTAATGCAATGCCCGCATCAGCTTGATGCTTAATGACTTCGGCACAAATAGCATCCATTGATGTTGCACCGACATCTTCATTGATATTAAGACCATTGGGTTTATCACCAATAGTAATTACCTCAGCTCCTAGCTCTTTAAAAACACTCGGTGCAATATGATAGGTAGCCCCATGGGCACAATCGACAACCAATTTCATGCCATTAAGTGTTAATTCAGCAGGAAAATGCCCTTTACAATATTCAATATAGCGACCCGCAGCATCGTCGATTCGTGCAGCCTTACCAAGTAAATGGGACTCAACACAAATAAGTGGTTTGGCAAGCTCATTTTCAATCTCGAGCTCCAACTCATCATCAAGTTTACTGCCGTCTGCAGAAAAGAATTTAATGCCGTTATCGTAATAAGGGTTGTGGGATGCGCTAATGACAATACCCGCTTCGGCTCTAAAGGTACGAGTGAGATAAGCAATGGCAGGGGTTGGCATAGGACCGACTAATAAAACATCCAGCCCTGCAGCAGACAAGCCCGCCTCCAAAGCTGATTCAAATAGATATCCTGAAATACGAGTGTCTTTACCAATGATCACTTTTCTAGTACCACTTCGCGATAGTACTCGACCAGCGGCCCAACCTAACTTCAAAGCCAGTTCAGGCGTCATGACCCCTGCACCGACTTTGCCTCGAATGCCATCGGTGCCAAAAAGGGTTCGGTGTTGCAAGTTTTGTTTCTGCATTAGTACCTCACATTAAGTGAATTCACACTAACTCAATCAGCCAAACTAACAAATTACTAAAATTTTACTGATGTAAACTCGCCATTGTTGCCGACATGACCGTTAATGCATCAACGGTTTCTTTTACATCATGCACTCGTAAAATCTGTGCTCCTTGCTGGGCGGCAATCATTGCGCCAGCAAGACTACCAGCGAGCCGTTCATCTACACTTCGCTGCAGTAAATCGCCAATCATGCTCTTTCTAGAAAGCCCTACTAAAACGGGTAGATGTAGGCTATGAAGTTCTGGTAACTTAGCCAATAACTCATAGTTATGCTCTAAGGTTTTGCCAAAGCCAAAGCCAGGATCAAGGATGATGTTTTCTCGCGGCATACCTGCAGCAACGCAGTAATCGAGACGCAAAGATAAAAACTCACTCACCTGATCCATCACATTTTCATACTCTGGTGAATCTTGCATATCTTTTGGCTGACCTTGCATGTGCATTAAGCAAACTGGGACATCTAGACTCGTCGCCATAGCAACTGCGCCTGGCTCTTGTAATGCACGCACATCATTAATGATATGAGCCCCAGCAGCGACAGCTTTTTCCATCACTTCAGGTTTGCTGGTGTCAATTGAAATCCACACATCGTGATTCTTAGCGACATATTCAATGACAGGAATGACTCTTGATAATTCTTGGTCAACGGATACAGTATCGGCGCCAGGCCTAGTCGACTCTCCACCGATATCGATAATTAACGCGCCTTCAGCTATGACTTTATCTGCATGTTCACAGGCTTGTTTAACCGTCGCATGTTGACCACCATCAGAAAAAGAATCAGGAGTTACATTGATAATTGCCATCACAACAGGACTAGTTAGCGACAATATTTTATCGCCAGACTTAATTTCAAACACACAACCTCACTTAAATAGAACTTATAAAAAGTATCTTTATAGAAATATGACTTAAATATGACACTAGTACAACAAATATAAAAAAACCCCTTTCGGGGCTTTTTTGAAACTTCAAATCAACAGCTTATTTTGCAGGTGACTCATCAGTTTTTGGTTCGGTATCTGGCTTCTCAGCTGCAGGTTCTTCAGCAGGTTCTTCTGTTGAATTTGCTTCAGGTGTTACTGGTGTACCTTTATCTTGGTCGTCCATTGAATCATCAGCTTGCCAATCGGCAGGTTGACGCACTTCACGGCGATTCATCAAGTCATCAATTTGCTCAGCATCAATAGTTTCATACTTCATCAATGCATCTTTCATTGAATGAAGAATATCCATATTGTCAGTCAAGTATTGATTAGCACGCTCATAGTTACTGTCGATCAAGTGTTTCACTTCTTGATCGATCATGCCTGCTGTTTCGTCAGACATATTCTTAGATTTAGCCATGCTGCGACCTAAGAACACTTCGCCTTCATCTTCAGCGTACAAAACAGGACCCAACTTCTCTGAGAAGCCCCATTGGGTAACCATGTTACGTGCAATAGACGTAGCATACTTAATATCTTGAGATGCACCAGTTGACACTTTTTCGCCACCATAAATTAGCTCTTCAGCTAAACGGCCGCCATAAGCAACAGAAATTTGGCTTTCAAGTTTACGTCGGCTTTGGCTAATAGCATCAGCTTCCGGTAGGAAGAAAGTCACACCTAATGCACGACCACGAGGAATAATCGTTACCTTATGAACTGGATCGTGCTCAGGCACCAAACAACCCACAATAGCATGACCGGCTTCATGATAAGCCGTCATTTCTTTTTCTTCCTCAGACATCACCATGGTACGGCGTTCTGCACCCATCATGATTTTATCTTTAGCACTTTCGAACTCTTCCATTCCTACTACGCGGCGATTACCACGAGCAGCGAATAAAGCCGCTTCGTTAACTAAGTTAGCTAAGTCAGCACCAGAGAAACCTGGCGTACCACGAGCGATAACACTGGCTTTAACACCGTCACCTAATGGTACTTTACGCATATGTACTTTAAGAATTTGTTCACGACCACGTACGTCTGGCAAGCCAACAACCACTTGACGGTCAAAACGACCAGGACGAAGTAATGCAGCATCTAATACGTCAGGTCTGTTTGTTGCAGCAATGACGATGACACCTTCATTACCTTCAAAACCATCCATTTCAACCAACATTTGGTTCAATGTTTGCTCACGTTCATCGTGACCACCACCAACACCGGCGCCACGTTGACGACCTACAGCATCAATTTCATCGATAAAGATGATACAAGGTGCAGATTTTTTAGCTTGTTCAAACATGTCACGCACACGAGATGCGCCGACACCAACAAACATTTCAACAAAGTCAGATCCTGAAATAGTAAAGAATGGTACTTTAGCTTCACCGGCAATCGCTTTAGCAATCAGAGTTTTACCTGTACCAGGAGGACCCACTAGCAACACACCAGTAGGAATACGACCACCTAACTTTTGGAATCGAGTTGGTTCTTTTAAGTAATCAACTAATTCTTTAACGTCTTCTTTTGCTTCATCACAACCTGCAACATCAGCAAAAGTGGTCTTAATTTGGTCTTCGCTCATCAATTTGGCTTTACTCTTACCAAATGACATAGCGCCTTTACCGCCACCGCCTTGCATTTGACGCATGAAGAAAATCCATACACCGATAAGCAGTAACATTGGGAACCAAGAGATGAATATTTGGGTTAAGAAACTAGATTCTTCAGCTTCCTGCCCTTTCATTGAAATCCCTTTGCGATCAAGATCATTAATTAAATCTTGGTCATACATAGGCATAATTGTGGTGAACTTCTCTCCAGAACGTTTGATTCCTTCAATAGTTCGCTGGTCACTTTTGATTTCAACCGAATTGATATTGCCATTACGGACACTATCTAAAAATACGGAATAGTCCATCTTCTGCGATGACGAAGAAGAGGGGGAGTAACCCTGAAAAACTGACATCAGCACAACGGCGATGACAACCCAGAGAATTAAATTTTTTGCCATGTCACTCAAATTTCTAGACCTCTTGAAGACCCACGATAATTAATCGTTAGACTACTATAACTTGTAACCAGTCGCCACTATATACACTTCACGTGAACGTGGTCGCGATGAATCTGGTTTTCGTGTTTTAACGGTAGTGAAAGCTTGTCGAACTGCTTTCATGTACTCGTCAAAGCCCTCCCCCTGAAAGACTTTTACTGCAAAACTCCCATTAGACGCCAATACTTGATGGCACATATCTAATGCTAATTCTACAAGATACATCGCCCTAGGTTGGTCCACTCCATCTGAACCACTCATGTTTGGCGCCATATCAGAAAGCACTACATCCACTTTATCCTCACCAACACGGTCAAGTAAAGCGTCAAGCACTTTCTCTTCACGGAAATCGCCTTGTAAAAAGTCAACTCCCACAATTGGATCCATTGGTAAAATGTCACACGCGACCAATTTACCTTTTTCACCAACCAATTTAACAGCAATTTGTGACCAGCCGCCAGGCGCAGCACCTAAATCAACAACTGTCATACCTTGTTTAATGAGTTTATCTTTTTGTTGGATTTCTTCCAACTTAAATGCTGCGCGAGAACGTAAACCTCGCTTTTGAGACAATTTAACGTAGTGATCGTCAAAATGTTCTTGCATCCATCGGCTCGAACTAGCCGAACGTTTTTTCGTTGCCATTTAAATTCCGTAACGATTTGGAGTTACATAAAGCTTATATAAGGGTAGAATAGCCGTTTTTCAACAGTAACATTCAAAAAGTTGGTACAAATGAACTTAACAACCAAACAAAAACAGCATTTAAAAGGCCTGGCGCATAACTTAAAGCCAGTAGTGCTGCTTGGTGCTAATGGTTTGACCGAAGGTGTGCTGGCTGAAATTGATAGTGCACTCACTCATCATGAACTAATAAAAGTGAAAGTAGGCTCTTCTGATAGAGAGCTTAAAAATGCTGTCGTTGACGCGATTATTCGCGAAACACAATCAACCAAGATACAGCTTATCGGACACACCTTAGTTATTTTCCGTCAGTCTGCTGAAATGAAAGTTGCCATTCCAAAAGCAAAATAATTTCGTCAAACAACTTAAGGTCTAATGTTCATCTTGCAGTCAATACGATTCAAATATTCATTCTGACCTAAAAAAACCACTGCCATGCAGTGGTTTTTTTATCACTATAAAATATCAATCTTAAGTAGTAATTAATATTGATATCAAATATGACTAGATATATTCAACCGCAGTAATTTCATACTCAGCTGTGCCACCTGGTGTTGTGATAGCAACTTCATCATCAATACTCTTACCAATTAAGCCGCGAGCGATTGGAGAATTAACTGAAATTAAGTTCTCCTTGATGTTTGCTTCATCATCACCAACAATGCGGTAAGTTGACTCAGCATCAGTATCAACATTTAAAATTGTCACAGTTGTACCAAAAATTACCCGTCCGGTATTTGGCATAGCTGTTACATCAATAATTTGGGCATTAGATAATTTGCCTTCAATATCACGAATACGCGCTTCACAAATACCTTGTTCTTCACGTGCTGCGTGGTACTCAGCATTTTCTTTTAAGTCGCCTAATTCACGCGCTTCAGCAATAGCAGAAGTAATACTTGGGCGACGTTCAAATTTTAATTCATCTAATTCTTTGCGAAGCTGCTCAGCTCCAATAATCGTCATAGGGACGGTATTCATAATGTCTTATGTCTCCTTTAAAAACAAAAGCACCCCGTGTCGACGTTTAGTCAACACAGTTAAATCTGGTTAATTCGCATAGCGCACGATCTTTACAACAAAAACGTTTTAATGATGCGGTGTCTTGCGTTGAGGATGCATCTAATGATGATGCTCTAAGCTTACATAAACTTGAGATTACTTACTACTGACTGTCAAAAAATAGTAATAAAAAAGACTGCACGAATGCAGCCTTTTTAATCAAATAAGCAAATAATTAAACAATATTAATTTTTTGCGATTCTTTCATGTAATTCTTGAACTGAACTCACATTATTTCTGTCGTCAGCTGAATGTGCCATACACGTTGCGAAAGCTGCATTCAATGTTGTCGTGTAATTCACTTTGTAACGAAGTGCTCCACGACGAATTTGACGTGAATCTTCAATCGCTTGACGCCCTTCTGTCGTATTAATGATGTAAGTGTATTCACCATTTTTAATACGGTCGAGAATATGCGGACGACCTTCATGTACCTTATTCACTAGGCGAGGGTTAATACCCGCTTCGCCAAGTACTACTGCGGTACCATGACTAGCATCGATTTCATAACCTAGTGAAATTAGCTTAGCAGCCAGTTCAGCTACACGTGCTTTATCACTGTTACGTACTGAGATTAATGCACGACCTGACTTAGGCACTTCTGAGGTAGCACCAAGTTGCGCTTTAGCGTAGGCTTCAGCGAATGTGTCACCCACACCCATTACTTCACCTGTTGAGCGCATTTCAGGGCCAAGCATTGGGTCAACACCTGGGAACTTGTTAAATGGCAATACCACTTCTTTCACTGAGAAATAAGGAGGGATAACTTCTTTAGTAAAGTTCTGTGATGCTAAGCTTTGACCTGCCATAACACGCGCTGCAATCTTCGCTAATGGAATACCAGTCGCTTTAGACACAAACGGGACAGTACGAGCAGCACGCGGGTTAACTTCAATCATGTAGATTTCGTCATCTTTAACCGCAAACTGAACGTTCATCAAACCAATTACACGTAATTCCATTGCTAATTTAGCAACTTGCTCACGCATACGGTTTTGTACGTCTTCGCTTAAACTGTAAGGTGGCAATGAACAACCTGAGTCACCTGAGTGAACACCCGCTTGTTCAATGTGTTCCATGATAGAACCTACAACCACAATTTCGCCATCACAAACTGCATCAATATCAATTTCAATCGCATTATCTAAGAAGCGATCAAGCAATACTGGAGATGAGTTAGATACGCTAACAGCTTCGTTAAAGTAACGACGTAAGTCTTGCTCGTCATAAACGATTTCCATTGCGCGGCCACCTAGTACATATGATGGACGAACAACTAACGGATAACCGATACGCTCAGCTGAAATAACCGCACCTTCTACTGTCGTAACAGTATCATTTTCAGGTTGCTTCATTTCAAGACGTTGAATCGCTTGTTGGAAGCGTTCTCTGTCTTCTGCGCGGTCAATAGAGTCTGGGCTAGTACCAATAATAGGTACGCCAGCAGCTTCAAGAGCGCGAGCAAGTTTAAGTGGAGTTTGACCACCATATTGAACGATAACGCCTTTTGGCTTTTCAATACGAACAATCTCAAGTACGTCTTCAAACGTAACAGGCTCAAAGTATAAACGGTCAGATGTATCGTAATCAGTTGAAACTGTTTCAGGGTTACAGTTAACCATAATGGTCTCGTAACCGTCTTCACGCAATGCTAGTGCCGCGTGTACACAACAGTAATCAAACTCAATACCTTGACCAATACGGTTAGGACCACCACCAAGAATCATGATTTTATCGCGCGTTGATGGCGCAGCTTCACATTCTTCTTCGTAAGTTGAATACATGTAAGCCGTATCAGTCGCAAATTCTGCAGCACAAGTATCAACACGCTTGTAAACAGGGTGCATACCATAGCTATCACGGATCTTACGAACTTCGGTTTCGCTTACACCTAAGATTTCAGCTAAACGTGAATCAGCAAAACCTTTACGTTTAAGCTTAAGTAAGAATTCTTGATTTAGACCAGACATCCCTACTTCTGAAACTTTAGCTTCTTGAGCAATGAGATCTTCAATTTGAACTAAGAACCAATGGTCAACGTTTGTCAGTCTGAAAATTTCATCACGGCTAAGACCTGCACGGAATGCATCAGCGATGTACCAAATACGATCAGCACCCGGCTCTTTTAATTCATGACGAATTTGCTGCATGCTTTCTGGAAGCGTAATGTCGATAACAGAATCAAAACCATTACGACCGACTTCTAAGCCACGTAATGCTTTTTGCAGTGACTCTTGGAAAGTACGGCCAATCGCCATTACTTCACCTACTGACTTCATTTGAGTCGTCAGACGATCATTGGCACCAGCAAATTTCTCGAAGTTGAAGCGAGGAACTTTAGTCACAACGTAGTCAATAGCAGGCTCGAATGATGCTGGAGTACGGCCACCAGTAATATCATTCATTAGCTCATCTAGAGTAAAGCCAACAGCCAGTTTTGCAGCCACTTTAGCAATTGGGAAACCCGTTGCTTTAGATGCTAATGCAGATGAACGAGATACACGCGGGTTCATCTCGATGATAACCATACGGCCTGTATTTGGACAAATACCAAACTGAACGTTAGAACCACCAGTTTCCACACCAATTTCACGCAGTACTGCTAAAGAAGCATTACGCATTAATTGGTATTCTTTATCTGTTAATGTTTGCGCAGGAGCAACTGTGATTGAATCACCAGTATGTACACCCATTGCATCGAAGTTCTCGATTGCACATACGATAATACAGTTATCGTTGCGGTCACGAACCACTTCCATTTCATACTCTTTCCAACCAATGAGCGATTCATCAATCAATAACTCGCTCGTCGGTGAAAGCTCAAGACCTTGAGAACAAATGTCTTCAAACTCTTCTTTGTTGTATGCGATACCACCGCCACTGCCACCCATGGTGAAAGAAGGACGGATAATACATGGGAAGCCTACTTGCTCTAAAACGCCATGAGCTTCTTCCATTGTATGAGCAATACCAGCACGTGGACATTCAAGACCAATGGCTTTCATTGCAGTATCAAAACGACTACGGTCTTCAGCTTTATCAATTGCGTCAGCTGTTGCACCAATCATTTCAACGTTAAATTCTTTTAGTACGCCTTCAGCTTCAAGTTGAAGAGCACAGTTAAGCGCAGTCTGACCGCCCATGGTAGGCAAAATCGCATCAGGTTTTTCCTTAGCGATAATGTTACGAACCACTTCCCAATGAATCGGCTCGATGTATGTCGCATCAGCCATTTCTGGGTCAGTCATGATCGTTGCAGGGTTAGAGTTAACTAGAATAACTCGGTACCCTTCTTCACGCAGCGCTTTACAGGCTTGCGCGCCAGAATAGTCAAATTCACATGCCTGACCAATTACGATTGGGCCAGCGCCTAGGATTAGAATACTTTTAATATCAGTACGTTTTGGCATTGCTTCTATCTTCTCCGAGTGACCTAACTATTTAGCGTTTTGACGAAATTGCTCAATCAATTCAATGAAATGATCAAACAGCGGTGACGCATCTGTCGGTCCAGGGCTCGCTTCAGGGTGGCCTTGGAAACTAAACGCTGGCTTATCAGTAAGGTGAATACCTTGCAGTGAACCATCAAATAACGACTTATGTGTTACTTTAATGTTCTCTGGTAATGTCGCTTCATCAGCAGCAAAACCGTGGTTTTGGCTGGTGATCATTACATTACCTTTTTCGATATCGCTCACAGGATGGTTTGCACCATGATGACCAAACTTCATCTTCAAGGTTTTAGCCCCTGATGCTAGTGCTAGCAACTGGTGACCAAGACAAATACCAAATACTGGAATATCAGTTTTTAGGATTTCTTGAATAGCAGTAATAGCGTAATCACATGGCTCTGGATCCCCTGGGCCATTTGATAGGAATATCCCATCTGGATTCATCGCTAATACTTCTGCAGCAGAAGTTTGCGCAGGTACTACAGTCACATCACAACCACGGTCAACTAACATACGTAAGATGTTACGTTTGATGCCGTAATCGAAAGCAACCACTTTATATTTAAGTTCTGACTCAGGCGTCTCATCAGGTAAACCGCCAACTAAACGCCAGCTAGCTTTACGCCATTGATAAGTAGACTCGGTAGTGACTTCTTTTGCTAAGTCCATACCTTTTAAACCAGGGAATGCCTTCGCTGCCGCTAATGCTTTAGCTTCGTCGATATCGCCAACCATAATACAGCCGGCTTGCGAACCTTTTTCACGTAAAATACGAGTTAGTTTACGTGTATCAATATCCGCGATACCCACAACATTATTCGATTTTAAGTAATCGCTTAATGATTGTTGGTTACGAAAGTTGCTGGCTAATAGAGGTAAGTCTCGAATGATAAGACCACAAGCATGAACTGAATCAGATTCTGTATCTTCATCATTAGTGCCGGTATTACCAATATGAGGGTAAGTTAAAGTTACGATCTGGCGAGAATATGACGGATCCGTTAAAATCTCTTGATAGCCTGTCATTGAAGTATTAAAAACTACTTCACCAACAGTGAGTCCATCGGCACCAATTGCTGTGCCAGAGAATACGGTTCCATCTTCGAGTACGAGTAAGGCAGACTGTGTCAACGCGACCTCCAAAAAAAAGAGCCAAGCCACTGAAATTATGGCTGTTTTATTTTTACAAACCTACCAATTTACGAAATTTTGGCAAATTCCAGCGATTTTATATGAATTAAGTAAAAGCGTCTATGCTTTGTTATTTTATTTTGGGAACAATTATTCCCAAAAAAAAACCACCGAAGGTGGTTTTTTTAAAATATTAATTGAGTCCTAACACTTGCTGCATGTCGTATAAGCCTGAATCCTGATCGGATAACCAATAGGCTGCACGCATTGCACCGTTAGCAAATGTCATTCGACTGGTCGCTTTGTGAGTTATTTCAACTCTTTCACCGATATCGGCAAACATCACGGTATGATCGCCAACAATATCACCGGCACGTATAGTAGAAAAGCCAATGGTATTCCTATCTCGTTCACCCGTCATACCTTCACGACCATAAACAGCGCACTCTTCAAGATCTCGGCCGAGGGTATCAGCAATCACTTCACCCATTTTTAATGCCGTACCAGATGGCGCATCTTTCTTGTAACGATGATGGCCTTCAGTAATCTCAATATCTGTGTAATCGCCCATGACTTTAGCAGTCAACTCTAATAGCTTTAGGGTTAAGTTAACGCCAACAGACATATTAGGAGCAAACACAACAGGTGTCAGTTCAGCAAATGCATTAATCATCTCTTTTTGAGCATGATTAAAACCTGTTGTACCAATCACAATCGCCTTATTATTTTTTGAACACCAATCAAGATGAACAAGCGACGATTCTGGAGAGGTAAAATCAATTAATACATCAAAGTGTTCTGATGCAATATCTAATGAATCTGTAATCGCGACATTCATAGTGCCAACGCCAGCAAGCTCACCCGCATCTACACCAATAAGGGTAGAACCAGTTCGCTCAACAGCTGCACCTAAATAAATCATTTCATGTTGCTTAGCAGCTTCAATCAATGTGCGACCCATTCGGCCACTGGCACCAACAACAGCGATTCTTACTTTTGCAGTCATGTCTTTCTCCCAGTGATACAAAAACGCCTAAGTTAGACTTAGGCGTTAATCATTAAACGATTTCTAATAATTCTACTTCAAACACTAACGCCGAGAATGGCGGGATTGAAGCACCAGCACCACGTTCGCCATAAGCTAAGTGTTGTGGAACGAATAATTTAAGCTTAGTACCAACTGGCATTAGTTGTAATGCTTCAGTCCAACCAGCGATAACACCAGAAACAGGGAATTCAGCTGGCTCGCCACGAGCTACAGAGCTATCGAATACTTCACCGTTGATGAAAGTACCGTGGTAGTGAGCACGAATAGTTGAATCAAGTGTTGGCTTTTCGCCTTCGCCTTGTGCAATAACTTCGTATTGAAGACCAGAATCAGTAACTGTAATACCTTCACGCTTAGCATTTTCAGCTAAGAAGTTTTCGCCTTCAGCAGAAGCTGCTGCAGCAGCTTCTTCTTGAGCAGCTTGTAAACGACGGCTGATTTCAGTGAAAGCCACTTGTAAGTCTTCCATTGCAACAGCGCTTTCTTTACCTGCAAACGCATCCGCTAGACCAGCTTGTACTGCAGGGATATCGATACCTTCGAAAGAGTTAGCAGCTAGTTGCTCACCCATTTGACGACCTACACCGTAACTTGCTTGCTGTTCCATTGTGTTGAACTCTGACATAACTTATTTACTCTCAATTCATCAGTTAAAATTTGCGGGGCAGTTTAGCACACTTTAAAGCGTGATGGGCGCTAATCTGCGGTGATATTGACTATTTTTCATTAGCCATTTTTACATTGTGTCAGTGACTGTTTTTTTGCAGACTCATATAAAGGGGCTGTCTTCGCCTGCAGCGCTTTTAAATCAGAAATACGAGTCGAATGCGATGGATGAGTAGAGAACAACTCAGGTCCTTGTTCGCCGCCAGCTTTCGCCATGTTTTGCCATAATGTCACGCTCATTGCAGGGTTAAAACCCGCTTTTGCCATTAACTCTAAACCTAACTCATCAGCTTCACTTTCTTGGTCTCGGCCAAAAGGCAGTAAAATCCCTACCTGAGTACCAAGGCCTAAACCTGCCATATACAAATCTTTATTAGAAACGCCGCCAGCGCCTAATGCCACATCAGCCAGTTGCATGCCAGTGTTGGTCATTTGAGCCCGTGACACTTGCTCGTTACCATGCCTTGCTAATACATGTGCGACTTCATGGCCAATAACAGTAGCAAGCTGGTCAGGATCATTTGCCACTTCTAACAAGCCGGTATACACCCCAATGTGACCACCTGGCAGTGCAAATGCATTCACCTGCCCAGAATCAAACAACACAACTTCCCACTGTAAGGATTGATCTGGTAGTACTGCTGTAATGCGGTTAGCTACACAGTTCACATAGGTTGTTTTTTGCTTATCATTACTGATTTTTTGTTCTTTTTTCATCGCAGTAAATGATTGCTCCCCCATTTCAGTCATTTGATTTTTATCAAATAACAGCACTTGGCTACGGCCTGTAGGTGACTTTGTCGTTGCACAACCTGCCAATAACACTGGGATCATTAATGTCAGCGCTAATTTCTTCATTTTACATCCCTTTAAATAATGACTTGTTAACGGAGTAACTCTATCTATTTACAATATTTTAAACCGTTTCAGTTATTCAATACAATGAAACAGATGACTTGATTAAGGTAAGTTTATGAATACAGAATCAGCGAGTGCTGCGCTTTTTAGTAAAGTCACGACTGCTGCGTTTTTTGGCCGTTCGTCTATTTGCCTGCTTATCTTTAGCAGGGCGTGTGCTATTGGGATCCACCTGTTTATCAGTAACAGGGTAACCTTCTAACTCACTCAGAGGTAATGCCTGAGTCGTGAGTTCCCTAATGGCTGCTAACCTTTGCATTTCTGCATGGCTGATAAACGAGATTGCTTTACCACTTAATCCAGCGCGAGCAGTTCGGCCAATACGATGAACATACACTGAAGCCTGCTCAGGTAATTCAAAGTTAATCACTACCGGTAATGCTTCAATATGGATCCCACGTGCTAATACATCGGTCGCGACTAATGCAGTTAATTGCTTGGCTTTGAATTTTTCAAGGATCTGACTGCGCTGAGCTTGCTCTTTGTTACTATGTAACGATGCAGCATTTATTTTCGCTTTTAGCAGTTTTTTACATAAGGCATCCGCATCGTCTTTGGCATTTACGAACACGATTACCTGAGCCCAATCGTTATGCTTAATCAGTTCAATTATCGCTTTCGCTTTGCTGCCTTTATTGATGTGATAAATCGTTTGAGTGATATCTTCAACTATGGTGTTTACCACATCAGCCTCTACACGAACTGACTTATTGCTCAATATTTGCTGAGTTAATACATTTAATTCATCAGGCATGGTTGCGGAAAATAACAATGTTTGCCTTTTTGGCATCTGAGCAATAAGTGCCTTAATATCTGCGATAAAACCCATTTCTAAAAGTCGGTCGGCTTCATCTAAAACCAAATACTTTAAATCATCAAACTGCACTACACCTTGCGTGACCAAGGCAAGTAATCTACCGGGTGTTGCCACAATGACATCGGCATTAGTTGATAAACGCTCTTTTTGCAGTTCAATGTCTTCTCCGCCACATACAAGCTCAACCCGAACATTTATCACTGCTGAAACTTGCGATAATCCATCAGCAACTTGCTTAGCCAGTTCCCTCGTCGGCACGATAATGACGGCAGATAACCCCATTGACTGATTTTGATTAATACTGTGCAAAATGGGTAAGCCAAAAGCATAGGTCTTCCCGCTACCGGTTTGTGCCAGCGCTATGACATCTCGTCCATTTAACACTTCGGGAATCGCTTTTCTTTGTACTTCAGTTGGTTTAACGACTGAAGCAGGCAAAGCACCTACTAGCATTGGGTTAAGCAAAAACGACGAAAACGACATGCAATTTGCACCTAATTGAAGGGATTTAATATGGAGGACTGTTTTGCAATAGTATTCAGTAGAATGATTTTTTTGCAATAAAAAAGGCTGTTTACTTAGTGTAAGCAGCCTTTATATGTGTCAGAAGTTATCAATGTGTCGATAACTTAGACCTTTTCGACGATTAGCTATTTAAATCGTGAAAGAATTTTTTAACGCCATCGAAGAAACCTTCAGCCTTAGGGCTATGCTTCTTAGATTGACCAGTCAGTGTCGCTTCAAATTCGCGTAATAACTCTTTTTGCTTGTCGTTTAGGTTAACCGGAGTTTCCATAACAACCTTACAAAGCAAATCACCTACAGCATGACTGCGAACTGATTTAACCCCTTTGCCACGCATACGGAACATACGTCCAGTTTGTGTTTCAGCAGGAATTTTCAGGTTCACTTTACCATCAAGTGTTGGTACTTCGATTTCACCACCAAGTGCAGCTTTGCTGAACGAGATAGGTACTTCGCAGTACAGGTTATTACCGTCACGAGTAAAGATGGCGTGTTCACGAACGCTGACTTGAACATATAAATCACCAGGAGGTGCGCCAAATTCACCAGCTTCACCTTCACCAGATAAGCGAATACGGTCACCCGTATCAACACCAGCAGGAATTTTAACTGATAATGTTTTGCTCTTCTCAACGCGACCTTCACCATGACATTTGTTACATGGATCTTTAATGATCTTACCGCGGCCATGACAAGTCGGACAGGCTTGTTGAACAGCAAAGAAGCCTTGACGCATCTGTACCTGGCCTTGACCATGACAGGTGCCACAAGTAGTTGCTGAAGTGCCCTTCTTAGCGCCACTTCCATCACAGGTATCACAAGCTGCTAGTGTTGGAATGCGTAACTCTTTTGATAAGCCACGAACAGCTTCTTCAAGCGATAACTCAAGGTTGTAACGTAAGTCACTACCACGAGCCGCTTGACGTTGCCCACCGCCACGACGTCCACCGCCAAAAATATCACCGAACACGTCACCGAAGATATCACCGAAATCGCCAGCGCCACCATGACCACCGCCGCCACGGTTAGGATCAACACCAGCATGACCAAATTGATCATAAGCTGCTTTTTTATTGGGATCCGTTAGAATTTCGTAAGCTTCTTTAACTTCTTTAAAGCTTGCTTCAGCTTCTTGATCACCAGGGTTGCGATCCGGGTGAAACTTCATCGCCAAACGTTTATAGGCTTTTTTGACTTCTCGTTCACTAGCGTCACGACCGACACCAAGAACTTCGTAATAATCTCGCTTTGACATAATCTCAGTTTTCTCAAGCAGGTATTGTACGAACGGGCGTTAGAGATTTCTCTCAACGCCCGCCTGAAAGTTAACTAACTATTTAGCTTACTTTTTGTCGTCTTTTACTTCTTCAAACTCAGCATCAACAACATCATCTTCAGGCTTAGCTTCTTGAGCATCTTGTGCTGGAGCTTCACCTTGTTGTGCTTGTGCATTAGCTTGAGCAATTTCCATTAATTTAGCTGACGCTTCCATTAATGCTTGAGTTGCTTTATCAATTGCTTCTTTGTCGTTACCTTTAGTAGCAGTATCAACTTCAGCCATTGCAGCTTCAATCTTCTCTTTTTCTTCAGCAGGTAATGCTTCGCCAGCTTCTTCGATTTGCTTCTTAGTCGCGTGAACCATGCCATCAGCTTGGTTACGAGCTTGAACTAGCTCTTCGAATTTAGCATCTTCATCAGCATGAGCTTCAGCATCACGTACCATTTGCTCTACTTCTTCGTCGCTTAGACCAGAGTTAGCTTTAATAGTGATGTTTTGCGCTTTACCTGTTTTCTTATCAGTTGCTGATACGTTTAAGATACCATCGGCATCGATATCAAATGCAACTTCAATTTGAGGTTGGCCACGTGGAGCAGGCTCAATACCTTCAAGGTTGAACTGACCTAAAGACTTATTGTAGCTCGCTTGCTTACGCTCACCTTGAAGTACGTGAATAGTCACAGCACTTTGGTTGTCGTCAGCAGTTGAGAAAACTTGCTGTGCTTTAGTAGGGATAGTAGTGTTTTTCTCGATTAGACGAGTCATCACGCTACCCATAGTTTCGATACCGAAAGAAAGCGGTGTTACGTCAAGTAACAATACATCTTTAACGTCACCAGAAAGTACACCTGCTTGAATTGCCGCGCCTACCGCTACAGCTTCATCAGGGTTAACGTCTTTACGTGGCTCTTTACCGAAGAAATCAGTTACTGCAGCCTGTACTTTAGGCATACGAGTTTGACCACCAACAAGAATAACTTCGTTGATATCAGAAACTGATAAGTCAGCATCAGCTAGAGCAACTTTTAGTGGCTCTAAAGAACGTTGAATTAAGTCATCTACTAAAGACTCTAACTTAGCACGAGTGATTTTAACCACTAAATGCTTAGGACCTGTTGCATCTGCAGTGATGTAAGGCAGGTTAACTTCAGTTTGAGTTGTGCTTGAAAGTTCAATTTTCGCTTTTTCTGCAGCTTCTTTAACACGTTGCATTGCTAGCGGGTCGTTACGTAGGTCTAGACCTTGCTCTTTTTTGAACTCATCAGCTAAATAGTTGATTAGACGGTTATCGAAATCTTCACCACCTAAGTGAGTGTCGCCGTTAGTCGCCAGTACTTCGAAAGTTTGGTCGCCATCGTTGCTATCGATTTCAATGATAGAGATATCGAAAGTACCACCACCTAAATCGTAAACAGCAACAACATTGTCGCCTTGCTTCTTATCGATACCGTAAGCTAATGCTGCAGCAGTTGGTTCGTTGATGATACGTTTAACATCAAGACCAGCAATACGACCAGCATCTTTAGTTGCTTGACGTTGTGAATCGTTAAAGTAAGCAGGAACAGTAATAACTGCTTCAGTTACTTCTTCACCTAAAAAGTCTTCTGCAGTTTTTTTCATCTTTTTCAAGATTTCAGCAGAAACTTGTGGTGGAGCCATTTTCTTACCGTGTGCTTCAACCCATGCATCACCATTGTCAGTACCAATGATTTTGAAAGGCATGATGTCAACATCACGTTGAACTTCGTCATCTTTAAAACGACGACCGATTAAACGCTTAATCGCGAAGAAAGTGTTAGTTGGGTTGGTAACCGCTTGACGTTTAGCTGGTGAACCCACCAATGTTTCATCTTCAGTGTATGCGATGATAGATGATGTAGTACGTTCGCCTTCAGCGTTCTCAATTACGCGAGCTTTGTCGCCATCAAGGACAGCAACACAAGAGTTTGTTGTGCCTAAGTCAATACCAATAATTTTGCCCATGAGGATCTCCGAAATATAAAATTTTAGTGTTTCTAAATTTGCTTATGGTTGTTGATATGGGGTCAGGATTTGTAATTTCAAGTCCTAATTTTTGCCTCTCATATCAGCCTTACTGCATATATTGGGACAGCGATCAGAATTACAAGGGCTAGATCGTAAATTTATTTAAAATATCTTGAGCAAATAGAAATTAAATAGTGCACTCATTTTGCATATTGCATACAATCTTGAAAAATATCTCACCTGCTTATTATTCTCAAATAGGAAAGACATTGTCGAACACTACTCTTGCTTACATTTATGGCCTTTTGGCCGTATTACTGTGGTCGACTGTCGCGACTGCATTTAAAATTGCACTAGGTTATTTCACCCCACTGCAACTGGTTTTTGTGGCAGTCATTACCTCTATTTTTGCGTTAAGTATGATCGTAATAGCCCAAGGTCATTTTGGTTTAATCGCTAAACAATTTATCAAACGACCGCTATTTTATTTATTCACTGGTCTATTGAATCCATTTTTATACTATTACGTTTTATTTGAAGCCTATGACTTGTTGCCCGCCCAGCAAGCATTGTCACTTAATTACACTTGGGCAATATTACTGCCAATTTTAGCGGTGCCTTTACTAGGCCATAAACTGACTAAAGTCGATGTAATGGCGGCATTTATTGCTTATAGCGGCGTTTACGTTATTGCTAGCGGCGGTAATCTCACCAGTTTTAACTTTGATAGCCCAACAGGCATCGCGTTTGTATTAAGCAGTACGGTGATCTGGTGTTTGTATTGGGTGATTAATACTAAAGATGATGGCGATGCGATTGTCAGTCTATTACTGAGCTTTCTCATTGGCTTACCATTTGTTACAGCTGCAATGATGCTGCATCAACCCATTGAAGCAATAAGCTGGTCAGCACTGGCAGCTGGTATGTATGTTGGGCTTTTTGAAATGGGCTTAACTTTCGTACTATGGTTAATGGCACTAAAAACCACCAATAAAACTTCGAATATCACCACACTGGTATTCTTAACGCCGGTATTATCTGTTGCTTTAATTTCAGTGATATTAAAAGAGCAAATCACCGTAAGTACATACATAGGATTATGTTTCATTCTAACAGGGCTAATACTGCAAAAAGCATTACCAAAATTAATTCAAAAACCTATGCCTATGCTAGTACATAAGCTTATGTCTAAAGTTAAACAATAGAATCAGTCGACTATTTAAAAATAAATACGCGAGATAGTTCTATCAGTACAGTAGCTAATTGGTAACTTCACGATGTTTGTACTTAACGCTATTTAGTAACTGATCTTATTAATACCTGACTATATTTAGTACTAACCTTAATAAGCTGGTTGTCAGCTAGCTTATTAGTTGTTATTAATATGTTACATGTAAATAATGGAGATATTGGCAATGGGAATGCCGCGGTGGAATTTTAGTGACACTGTCGAAACAAGGATCCGTATTACCAGTTTATTAATAACGGTATGCATCATGGTATTTGAGTATTGTTATGGTGATAGCTCAACTCAATACCCTGCTATGTATATCTGCGTTTTTATTTTTCCTGCTGTCTATTTTACTAACCGCATTCAATCTAAATACTTTCCATTCATGAAAGAGTATGTGCAAGCTACTCGTATTGCCGCGATCATCATGACATTAAGCAGTTTTGGAGTTTGGTGTTATGCCACCTATTTACGTTTAACAATTCCAGCCATGCCGAGCCACCTTATTTATACTCAATAGTCCGTCGTAAAGTAACCAAGATAGGCAAAACCTTGCCTGCTATTTCCAACCCTTAAACCGTAAAAGAAAAAAGCACCGAAATGCTTTTTATTGTGACAGCTTTGAGTCAGGTGCTATACGAGCTTAATCATTAACTCAATATACATTAACTGCGAGCAGTATAATCACCCGTAGCCAACCACTTATAGGTCGTTAATGCATCCAGTGCCATTGGCCCGCGAGCATGAAGTTTTTGGGTACTTACAGCAACCTCCGCCCCTAAACCAAATTGAGAACCATCGGTAAAACGAGTACTGGCGTTAACATAAACGGCAGCTGAATCCACTTGATTCATAAAGTGACACGTTGCATTAATATCATCAGACAAAATCGCTTCAGAGTGACCACTAGAGTGCTTACGAATATGCTCGATGGCGGTATCAATATCAGATACCACTTTTACACCTAGGGTTAATGACAACCATTCAGTCGAATAGCTTTCATCAGTAGCTGAATGAATTTCAAATTCTTGAGTATCAACCAAAACTTTGGTTTTATCACACGTATAGAAACTCACTCCTAAAGCTGACATCTGCTTAAACAATACTGGTAGAAATTCAGCTGCAACATCTTGATGTATTAACAAAGTATCAAGCGCATTACATACTGTAGGACGCTGCACTTTAGCATTGATAATCACTTCAGCGCTGCGGCTAAGATCAGCCATTTTATCAAGGTACAAATGACAGATCCCGATGCCGCCTAAAATCACAGGAATACTGGCTTTTTCTGCACATAAACGTTGCAGCGTTTGCCCACCACGTGGAATAATCATATCAACATACTGATCTAAGGTAAGTAATCCAGTTACCAGCTCTCTATCTGTTGAATTGATTAACTGAACTGCATTTTCAGGCAAACCTTGAAGGGTTAATGCTTTACGAATGACATCACTTAATACTTGGTTAGAAGTCAGTGTTTCTTTACCGCCACGTAAAATAACCGCGTTACCGGTTTTTAATGCAAGAACCGCAATATCAACAGTTACATTTGGACGTGCTTCATAAATCACCCCTACGACACCTAATGGCACACGGCGCTGAGTTAATCGCAAACCATTGTCTAATAACTGACTACCAGATTCACTACCTACTGGATCGGCAAGGTTAATCACATTATCGATATCAGCAATAATGCCGTTTAACCTTTCATTATCCAGTAACAAGCGATCAATCATGGCATCAGTTAAGCCATTGACTTTCGCTGCTGCGACATCTTTAGCATTTGCAGCAAGGATGGAATCACTGTTAAGTGATAGCTGCTCACTAATACAATGTAATAATTCAGATTTTTTTTGACTAGATAGATTAGCCAAGGCAAAGCTTGCAGTTTTTGCCTGCTTGCCTAATGTTTGTAAATACTCTTTATGAGGCATGTTTGCTTCCCTTAAATTGTTCGCAGTCTAATAACACCATATCGTTACGGTGGACTATAGAAGCGCCATAATCATAACCAATCAATTCTTCTATTTCATTAGAATGCTTGCCAGCAATTATCACCATGGCACGTGAACAATAGCGGCTTAGACCTTTTGCTATCACATTGCCAGATTGATCGGTCAATAACACAATCGCACCACGTTCGAATTCGCCTTCAATGCTTACTATGCCTTTTGACAACAGACTACTGCCTGTTTCGACAACCGCATGACATGCACCGTCATCGAGTACAAATCGCCCTTCTGTTGCAGGTCCTACTAAAATCCACTGTTTGCGATAACTTAGTGGATTCTTAATCGCGCTAAAATGCGTGCCTATTGATTCATTATTGGCAATTTTTGTTATGACATCTGGGTGATGACCTGAAGCTATCACCACCTCTACCCCAGCTCTTTTAGCAATGTCAGCAGCTTCTAATTTTGTAGCCATGCCACCAGTGCCCAGCCCTGATACAGCGCCTCCAGCTAACTGACGTAAGTTGTCATCGATGGTGGCTACGGTAGTGATTAATTTGGCATTTGGGTTCGATCTCGGGTCGGCATCGAATAAGCCTTTTTGATCCGTCAGCAACATTAGCAGGTCAGCTTCACATAGCAATGCAGCTCTGGCTGATAAATTATCATTATCACCCACTTTAATCTCATTAGTGGCGACAGCATCATTTTCATTAATGATTGGAATTATGTTGTTTTGCAACAAGACATTAATCGTATCGCCAGCATTCATGTAACGCTCAAGATCATGCAAGTCAGCACCAGTTAATAACAGCTGCCCTACATGCAAACCATAAATACTAAAGACTTCACTCCAAGCAAGAATTAACTGACTTTGACCTACTGCAGCAAGGAGTTGTTTGTGAGGTACGTCATCGGGGAGCTCGGGGTGCTGCAGGTGCTCACGCCCAGCTGCAATTGCACCAGAAGTACAAAGAACAACTTCAAAACCTGAACGCACTAACAAAGACATTTGTCTTGCTAGCTCAACCATATGTGCTTTATCAAGCTTATTACTGCCTGATGTGAGCACGCTGGTGCCTAATTTTATTACTACCCGCTGGTAAGACATTTGGTACCTTTCCAAACAAACATTTTAATGGAAGATTTTTATACCTAATTAGACCAAAGAATAATAGCTATCCTTGGTATTGTTAAATGAAATTCATGACTTAATTTATGATTCTGCACAAAAAAGGGCTATGCAATGCATAACCCTTAACAAATACTTAACTAACCACTTTATTTTAGCTTACACCTTTCAATTAACAAAACCTTTAAAAGGCAGGCTTTATAAATAAAGCCTCAATATACCACTGCAAGCAAAACACTAAACATTAACCAAAAACAAACAAGTCATATCATTAACCGTATACGAATTTGATTAAAAATAATGCTGCAATAAATACAATGCCAAGGTTAAGGTCTTTGAAACGCCCAGTAAGCAATTTAATCACAGCATAAGAAATAAAACCAAAGCCAATTGCATTGGCAATTGAAAAGGTTAATGGCATCAGTAAACAAACAATCACTACCGGTGCGGCTTCTGTTAAATCTTCCCATTCAACGTTAACTAAACCAGACATCATTAAGATTGCCACATAAAACAGCGCGCCGCTGGTTGCGTAAGCTGGCACCATTCCCGCAAGCGGGGCGAAAAATAATGCTAGCAGAAATAAAACTCCTACAACCACTGCCGTTAAACCCGTTCTGCCACCGGCACTGACACCAGCTGTACTTTCGATATAACTGGTTGTTGTAGAAGTACCTAAGCTTGCCCCTGCAATTGTTGCTAAACTGTCCGCACTTAACGCACGCTTCACTCTTGGTAAGCGACCTTGCTCATCAAGAAATCCACCACGCTGAGCCACAGCAACCAAGGTGCCTGAGGTATCGAATAAATCAACAAACAAAAAGGCAAATATCACCGAAATCATACTGATTTCTAATACACTCGATAAGTCCATTTTCATAAATGTCGGCGCTATAGAAGGCGGCATCGACACCACACCGTTGTAGGCGACATCACCAAATATCAGTCCTAATGCAGTCACAATAAAGATACTTAAAATAACAGCAGCTTTAAGCCCACGTTGTACCATAGCAATAATTAAGAAGAAACCTAATGCTGCCATTACTGCGGGGAACGAAGTAATGTCACCCATGGTAACTAATGTTGCAGGGCTAGCAACGACAATGCCCGCTGCTTTTAAGCCTATAAAGGCAAGAAACAAACCAATACCAGCAGCAATACCCAAACGCAGACTCATTGGAATGCTATTAACTATCCATTCTCTAATTTTGACCAAAGACAAGATTAAAAAACAAATACCAGACATGAAAACCGCACCTAACGCAGTTTCCCAGCTATAACCCATTTCACCAACAACGGTATAGGTAAAGAATGCGTTTAATCCCATACCTGGTGCTAATGCAATTGGATAATTGGCCACAAACCCCATGACTAAACAACCCACCGCCGCAGCTAAACAAGTCGCAACAAATACTGCACCTTGATCCATGCCTGCATCCGCTAACATCATCGGATTTACAAAAATAATATATGCCATGGTTAAAAAAGTTGTAATACCCGCGATCACTTCTTGTTTTAAATTTGACTGGTTTTCTTTGAGTTTGAACAGTTTCTCTAACATGAAACTTAAATCCTTGAAAAGGGAATTGAACGAATTGGGGTCAACCTTATTTAGCCTCTTCAAAATACTAAAGAATAAAAAGATGACATTTTAATGACGAGGATTATAGGTATTTATATGCCGTATAGCCATATTCACAATATAAACACTCATATTTGCTAGCAAGACAATTTAATCGTTTGATTCGCTTGAGTTCGTGATAGACAGGCAAAAAAAAAGCCTACTCAATGAGTAGGCTGACAAGTTAACAAGTTTTCCGGTATGGGGATGGGAAAACTGAATCACAATAAAGTGATAAAACTTCAAAATAAACTAGCAATAGAGAACTAGCTTACTGTTGTCTAAGATCGCCGTGAGGCGACAGAAAAAAGGGTTGATACGGGTAAAACTTACAATCAAGGATGGGTTAGCCCTTGAAGGTCATGGCATATAAACCACCAGCTAAAGCATCAGAACTTAACCAAGTGTTTTGCCAATAAATATATTGATTGCCTGTATAAGACATAGTAAATACTCCAAATAAAGTTGTTTAAAACCTAGTCTTGCTGGGCTCGGTTCCTTGGAACTTACTTTTCTCAATCCATTGAGACAACTTACTTACTCGATTCCTTGGAGACTTTATCCTTCCTGGATGAACTAGAATTGAAAAGCACCGTGCTCTTCAACGAGAGTAATAATACCAAAATGTAATTTTATTACAAGTATTATTTAAAAATAATTTAAAAACAGCCAAAAAAGAAACTAAATTACATTTAAAGGACTGTAAAAATACCAGCGGCTTTGTTACTTACGCAACAGAGCCACTATATATAGTGTTTGATTAAACTTTAAGCTACCACAGGTTAGATTGTAACCTTATGTAATAAAGTTACCAACGGTGAAGCAGTAGGTTTACCGTATAAAGGGTGACCTTCTGTGGCACTACCCGCAATATCAATATGTGCAAAAGGCAGAGGGGTTTGCGATTGAGTCCCATGTTCAGCTAAACCCGATGCATTAATCAAAAAAGCAGCAGGATATTGATGTCCGCGGGCTGTTATAGCAGATGGTCCGTTATTCGATGACAACAATTCACCTTGCCCTGATATATTGTTTACTTTAGCAAAATCATCATGACGAAGACGAGAAAGCTCAACCGACTCCCCCCATTGATCTGCAATTGCCGCAATACCTTCACCAATGCCCATCTGCTTTGACACCGCATTTTCAACTACTGCAGTATAACCGCCATAACAGCGCACTACATGACCTGTTAATGTAGCAACTGAAAATAGTTGCGGGTTCACAGCTGTTACCGCCTTTAATCTTAAATGTGATAATAAGTCTGCTAACACTAAACGCCCTTCAGCATCAGTGTTACCAATTCTGACTCGAACACCTGCATGACTATTGATAATTTCATCAGGTACAAAAGCATCACTGCCAATACTGTTTCTAACCAAACCAAGCTCAGCAATAACACGAATACCTTTAGGCTTTAAAATCGATAAGGTTTTCATAAGTCCAGCAACGGCTGCTGCGCCGCCTTTATCTCGGCTCATGCCAGCCATCCCGCCAGCGACCTTAATATCTGCACCACCGGTATCGTAAATCACGCCTTTTCCTGCAAATAAGAAGGTTTTTTCAATTTCGCCTTCTGATGCATATTCAATTTTAACGACTCGAGGTTGATGTCTTGGAACACAAAATGACGCTCGTCCTACTGCGCACAACAGAGGGTAATCACGCTCAAGCTCCTCTTGTTCCTCAACAACTGATACACTCAAGCCGCTGCCTTCAAAAGCATCAACGCAATAGTCAGCAAATGCTGGTGCAGCCATTCTTTCTGGTTCAGTTCCGCATAAGTCACGAGCAAGTACTTTGCCGCTTTCAACTGCATTGAGTAACTCACTGCAAGATTGAGTCACCAATAATCCTATATTAATCATTGCTGGTGAGCTTTGTTCAGCTTCGCGATACTCAAGTGATTGCCATAACTCTTGGCCGCAAGCTAAAGCCGAAACTTGCTTGGCATATTGATAACGAGTATCACTATGTTCACTGACCACAAGTAAAGGTTTAACTGAACCAGCGGCTTTAGCTATGGCAATACCTTCTCGGGCAGCTTTAGCAAATACGGTCACGTCACTATATTCGTTTTCAGCATTGATAACCGGCGATACAATTAAACGACCGCCAGCAAGTCCTGGGGCTAATAATAATGTTGCGCTGCGTCCAATACGTTGATCAATTTGTTTAGCATGATTGGCGAGTAGCTTGATTTCATCCTGCGCTACATTGTCTAAATTAGAAGCGACAACAATCACGGCATCCCAGCCATGTCCTTCAAAAATTGCTTCATCACTCTGAACGTCTACTAGATCCACTTGAAACATGAGCCTTCCTTTTTAGTATTTTTTATTAAGGTATGAACAGTCTGCTTTGAACAATAAATAATAGCGAGTAACCATCATCAAAGTATATAAATTTAAAACCTTACGAGGGTTAATATTTATTTACATATATTTGATAAAGAGCAAACAATCAAATGGCCACAGATCACAGTCAAACTTGCTTGATATGCTAGACTGTTGACCATCTATTCCCACCTCAAAAACAAATAAGGGAGTCTTCGTGACAGCGATCAATCAATTATATCCTCAGCCTCTATGGCAATGGTTTGAACAGATTTGTTCAATTCCGCATCCTTCAAAATTCGAACAAGCATTAAGTGAACATATTCAGCAATGGGCTAAGTCAAAAAGCTTAAGTGTTGTCGAAGACAAAGTGGGAAACCTCATCATTAAAAAGCCTGCTTTTCCAGGTATGGAAGATCGTAAAGTTGTGGTACTTCAAGCCCACATAGATATGGTGCCGCAAAAAAACGCCGACAAAGAACATGACTTCGAGAAAGATCCCATTGAAGCATACGTTGATGGCGAATGGGTTAAAGCCAATGGCACGACCTTAGGTTCAGATAATGGTATTGGTATGGCATCAGCTTTAGCAGTGCTTGGCGCAGATGATATCAAACACGGCCCATTAGAAGTGTTACTGACCATTGATGAAGAAGCCGGTATGACTGGCGCTTTCGGTCTTGAAGCAGGCATGTTGGATGCGGATATTTTAATTAATACCGATTCTGAACAAGAAGGCGAAATTTACATGGGTTGCGCAGGCGGTGTTGACGCTCAATTAAGCGTGCCAATGTCTTGGCAAGCCCCTGAGCAAACCAACGCAAGCTTTAGCTTGACCTTATCAGGGCTTAAAGGTGGTCACTCTGGCGTGAACATCCATTTAGGTCGCGGTAATGCCAATAAGTTACTTGCCCGCTTCTTATTTAGCTACGCTGATGACCTTGCTCTAGAGCTGGTTAATTTCACTGGCGGATCACTACGTAATGCCATCCCTCGTGAAGCCAGCATTAGCTTTATGTTACCAAGTGACAACCAAGCAAACCTTGAACAAGCGATAAGTGAGTTCCAAGCAATTGTACGCGCAGAATTATCAATTGCCGATCCAGATATGCTGCTAACACTTGCAACAGTGGATGCGCCAGAAAAAGTCATGAGTGAAGATGCGCAAAACACCTTAATTGATTTACTCCACGCATGCCCTAACGGCGTAATGCGCATGAGTGATGAAGTTGAAGGCGTAACTGAAACTTCATTAAATGTTGGTGTTATCAACACTGAAAATGAATCTGTTGAAGTGTTATGTCTAATCCGCTCATTAATTGATTCAGGTCGCGTTGAAATTGAAACTCAATTAACTGCACTTGCCAATCTTTCAGGTGCAAGTATTGGGCTATCTGGCGCTTACCCTGGTTGGAAGCCTGATAATAACTCCCCTGTTATGGCCATTGTTCGTGATACTTACAATGACATCTACAAAAAAGATCCTACTATCATGGTCATCCATGCAGGTCTTGAATGTGGACTATTTAAAGAGCCTTACCCAACAATGGATATGGTCTCGATTGGTCCTACGATTCGCTACCCACACAGCCCAGATGAAATGGTTAACATCACCACAGTGGGTCAATACTGGGAGCTACTATTAGCTGTACTAGAACGTATTCCAGCTAAAGACTAGGTTTCGAATTAGAATTCAATTAAAAGGCTGCCATTTGACAGCCTTTTTTATTAGCAAGTTTTCAGTCACCTTAATCTTAAAAGTTTAAATCTAATTGCTCACTACTACGTGATTGTTCAGCAGTTTCAATTACAATATCAGCAAGTCCAACGGAGACGCCCACCAAACGGATCCCCCTGCCATTAGCTCGCTCTAATGCTTGTGTCAGTAGCTCTTGAAATAAATTAACCGAAATCTCATCACTTCTATGCTCAATCGTGGTTTGTTTAAAATCATTAAACTTAAGCTTCACCACTTGTTTATGGATCTGTCTGTCTTTAGCACTTCGGTGCACCCTAGCAATCAACTCTTGAATAAGTTGTGGCATGACGTTATTACATTGCTCAAGAGTGAAAATATCTTGCGCAAGTGTCGTTTCAACCCCTACTGATTTTCGAATTCTATTTGGACTAATCAATCGATTATCAATACCTTGAGAACGCTCTATTAAAACACCACCAAACTTACCAAATGCCGTAATTAACTTATCACTTGGGTACTGCTGCACATCGGCACATGTATTCAGGCCTAATGCGGCCAACTTAGCCGAGGTAACTTTACCTACTCCTGGAATTTTATTTAATGTCAGAGGCTTAACAAAATCTGCGATGGCATCAGGCGGGATCACATACTGGCCATTGGGTTTATTTAAATCAGACGCTATCTTAGCTAAGAACTTAATCGGAGCAACACCTGCCGATGCTGTTAAGCCAGTCACGTCAAAAATTTCTTTACGAATGGCCTCTGCAATCAATGTAGCACTGCCCTTACACTCCTTACAATCAGTGACATCAAGATAAGCCTCATCTAACGACAGTGGTTCAACTAAGTCAGTGTAACGATGAAAAATTTCACGAATTTGCACAGAAACAGATTTGTATACATTCATACGCCCAGGCACTAATGTAAGATTTGGACACAATTTAAGTGCCTGGTAACTCGACATGGCAGAGCGCACTCCAAATTCACGCGCTTCATAATTGCAGGTACTGATGACACCTCTACGATCACTTCTCCCACCTACTGCTAAGGGCTTACCTCGAAGCTCAGGAAAGTCGCGCATTTCCACTGCGGCGAAATAACAATCCATGTCGATATGAATAATTTTTCGTACTGAGTTTGTCATCGTTAATCTATATCTGTTGCTGAGTCATCATTAGTTTGAGTGTTGTTCCATCAGCTATTGGTGTGGCTGACTTATCCGATGCAGCTTATTGGTCATTAGCGCTGTAGTATCTTGTGTAATGTCTGGCTTAGTTAATAACTGGATACTAGTGCCCACTAAGCGACTAAAAGAAGATAATAGCCAAAACATAGAAGTTTGTACATAAAACACTGTATATAAAAACAGTACCACTATTTATTGTTCAATGAGTTAATTATAAGTTTCTGTTTTAGTCGGTATCAGTTATTACCCCTCAAAAAATATCTACAAAAAAGCCAAACTGAAAAATAGACACAAAAAAGCCCAACATCGTTGGGCTAAGTATGATGACTTCGCGCGGCAAGCTAGTTTTTAATTAGCTGCCTGATAGAAAACTACATTTTTGTCTGTAGGTAATTCTGTAAACCAACGCGATCAATCAATCTAATTTGTTTTTCTAACCAGTACATGTGATCTGATTCAGTATCATCAAGTAATACTTCTAAGATTTCGCGAGTTTGGAAGTCTTCTTTGGCTTCACATAGCGCTATCACTTCACGTAAATGATCTGCAACTGCGTATTCATAGTTTAGGTCGTTCTTCAGCATTTCTTCAACGTCTTTACCGATGTTTAATGCTTCACGGCTTGCAACATCAGGTGTGCCTTCAAGGAACAAGATGCGCTGAACAAGCTTAGCAGCATGGGCTTTTTCATCATCAGACTCATGAAGAATACGCGTGTATAGTTCGTCAAATCCCCAATCTTCATACATGTGAGCATGTACAAAGTACTGGTCCATAGCCGACAATTCACCGGTTAATAGTGCGTTAAGCGCTGCAATGACTTCTGGATTACCTTTCATGTTAATTTCCTATTAATCTTTAATTTGTGATTGAAGGTAGTTTTGAATACCTGTTTGATTGATCAATTCTTTTTGAGATTCAATCCAATCTAGATGTTCTTCTTCATCTTCGAGTAAATCTTCTAATAAGTCGCGGCTAACATAATCGCGCTCTGCTTCACACAACTTGATAGTTTCACGCAATACCACTAATTGTTCAGTTAGCGCTTGCTCATCACAATCAAGCATTTCTTCACAGTGCTCACCAATACGTAATTTGTCTAACTGTTGTAAGTTAGGCAGGCCTTCCAAAAACAATACACGCTCAATTAACTTGTCAGCATGTTTCATGTCTTGAATCGACTTTTTGTATTCTTTTTCATTGAGGTTTTCTAATCCCCAATGCTTAAACATGCGCGCATGCAAGAAATATTGGTTAATTGCAGTTAACTCACAAGTCAGCACACGGTTTAGCTGACTAATTACTTTTGGATGGCCTTTCATGATTTTGTCCTTTAAATGCAAGATTGATCTGGATCAATTTCCAACAGAATAGTACATACGTTCACAAAACACAAATACCCTTTAAAATCATAAACTTAATTATTGATAATCATTATCATTATAACTTAGGTTATTAACTAGGTTCATAAATTCCCGATGCTAACTATCTTCAATAGAATCACGCCTCTATGGAAAAACGTCAATTATCAAACATGCGTAAAATCACAAAAATCAGTGAAATTGTTAATTGAAAACACCTCAAAATAGTTTTGTAAAGTTTGTATCTCACTGCATAGTTATTTCCTGAAAAAAAATCCAGATAAGCAAAAGCTCATCTGGATTTTATTTTTGACACCTTCTTGTTAAAGAAAATGCCAATAGAATTTTTCACTAGTCCACTGTGCCAATAACATGGCTAAAAGTGATTAAATGATGCGATTTTGATTTAACTTTGCTTCTCGCTCAGACTCAGCCATACGGCGTTTACGTTTATCACATGGGTCATCGCAGTCACAAGCTTTTTCAATACCTAATACACCTAAACCACCGCAGCTTCCTTCAACTGCTTTTCTCTTGATGATATAGCCAACAGACATCAATAGAAAAAATAATAACAACACAACGAACGCTGCAATAAAGGTACTCATAATGTTCTCCAACTTTTTCTTCTGATCTGGAAATATCGCATAGTGAAACTCATCGTCTTAATTTTGCCGCATTTATTGAATGTACGGTGCAAATGCTTCACTGTAAAACACATCATAATCTTCACCATCTTTTTCAATCAGCATCACTGGTAAGTGCTGATCGTGTGCCAAAGCTAATGAAGCCTCAGTACCTAACACCATCATAGCAGTCGCATATGCATCTGCAGTCATACTGCTAGGGTGCAAGACAGTAACAGAGGCTAGCTTATGCTTAATTGGATACCCTGTGCGAGGATCGATTAAATGCGAAAAGCGTTCGCCATTTTCTTCGTAATAAATTCGGTAGTCACCAGATGTTGCCAGTGCCATGTTTCCTGGTTCAACAACTTGTTGAACCGACGCCCCTTCTGTTGAAGGTTTTTCAACAGCGATACGCCAAGGCGCACCATCATCTTTAACGCCTTTAACGCTGATTTCACCACCGATTTCGACTAAGTAACCTTCTACTTGGTACTTATCTAGTAAGTTCGCTATTTTATCGACACCATAGCCTTTGGCTAATGATGATAAATCGACATATAAATCAGGGTTAGTTTTAGTCAGTTTTAATCCATTAATAGTAAAACCGTTAATATCGGCTTTGGCTTTCACTCTTTCAATGGTTTCTGCGCTTGGTATTTCAGTTGGACGTTTATCTGGCCCAAAACCCCATAAATTGACTAATGGGCCTAGGGTAATATCAAGTGCGCCATCAGTAACATCATAGAGTCGTAACCCTTCTTTGAAGACTTCTATCGTATCTTCTGAAACGGTAATACTTTGATTAATTCCAAGCTGATTAAATTTTGATAATTCAGATCTCGGCCTATAAGTCGACATTTGATCATTCACCAATTCAAGCGCAATATCGATTTCAGCTTGCAGTAATTGTGTCGTTGGTAAACGGTCATTACGTACCACTTTAATATGGTAAGTAGTGCCCATCGTTTTTCCAGCAAGTGACACGATTTTATCTTCAGTTCCACAAGCTGTTAGGAATAATAAAACAAGGGATACAGCAATCGATTTTATAGCAATCTTTATCATTTCAAACTTCAAATTAGTAATATCTAAAATAAAAAATTGCAGCTTACTAACTAGAGTGACCTCCGTGTCAGCGAGCTGCAATTTATGACGTTCAATGTCTTTTGGTTAATTGCTAATCTTTAAGGATTAACGCATTAGCCACCAAAGTCATCGAGCAAGATGTTTTCATCTTCAACACCTAAGTCTTTAAGCATACCGATTACGGCAGCATTCATCATTGGAGGTCCACACATGTAAAACTCACAATCTTCTGGTGCATCATGGTCACGTAAGTAGTTTTCGTACAATACGTTATGAATGAAACCAGTGTAGCCATCCCAGTTATCTTCTTCTTGCGGATCAGATAATGCAACGTGCCACTCAAAGTTTTCATTGGTTGATGCTAAACCGTCAAAATCTTCAACATAGAACATTTCACGCTTAGAACGAGCACCATACCAGAAACTCATCTTACGCTTAGAGTTAAGACGCTTAAGCTGGTCGAAGATGTGTGAACGCATTGGCGCCATACCAGCACCACCACCAACAAACACCATTTCAGCATCTGTTTCTTTAGCGAAGAACTCACCAAATGGACCAGAGATAGTGACTTTGTCACCTTCTTTTAGGCTCCAGATGTACGATGACATTTTACCACAAGGTAAGGTCAAATTACGTGGCGGCGGCGTAGCAATACGCACGTTCAACATAATGATACCAAATTCTTCTGGATAGTTTGCCATTGAATATGCACGAATGGTCTCTTCATCAACTTTTGATTCTAAGTTGAAGAAGCCAAAGTGCTCCCAGTCGCCACGGTATTCAGCAGGAACATCAAAATCTGCATATTTAACATGGTGAGCTGGTGCTTCAATCTGAATGTAACCACCGGCGCGGAAAGGTACAGATTCATCACCAGGAATTTGCAGCTTAAGTTCTTTAATGAACGTTGCTTTGTTATCGTTTGAGATAACTTCACATTCCCATTTCTTGATGCCGAAAATTTCTTCATCAAGTTCGATGTCCATATCAGTTTTAACGTTAACCTGACAGGCTAATCGACAACCCTGACGAGCTTCACCTTTGCTAATATGATCAAGTTCTGTAGGTAGAATATCACCACCACCAGACTTAATGTTAACGCGACACTGACCACATGAGCCACCGCCACCACAGGCACTTGATACGAAAATACCATTATCTGCTAACGCACCTAATAGTTTATTACCCGCACCTGTTTTAATTGCTTTATCGCTATCATCATTGATTGAGATAGTGATATCACCGCTAGCGACTAACTTAGATTTAGCGAATAAAATCACTAAAACTAAAATCAGTACGATAGCGGTAAACATACTCACACCTAGATAAACATCTATTGGAGTAGCGTTAAGAATATCCATTAACTTTATCCTTTAAGGTTCAAATTAATACGTCGTAAGGTTTCTCTTAAAGAGATACACCTGAGAACGACATGAAACCTAGCGCCATTAAGCCTGAAGTGATGAAGGTAATACCTAAACCACGTAAGCCTTTTGGCACATCAGAATACTTCATTTTCTCGCGAAGACCTGCTAGCAATACGATTGCTAAAGCCCAACCAATACCAGAGCCAATACCGAATACTAAACTCTCGCCAAGGTTGTAATCACGCTCAACCATGAATGAAACTGCACCAAAAATCGCACAGTTTACGGTGATCAATGGTAAGAAAATACCTAACGCGTTATACAAAGGTGGAAAATACTTATCTAACGCCATTTCCAAAATTTGTACTAAAGCAGCGATAACACCGATGAAGGTAATGAACTTCAAGAAGCTCAAATCTGCATCAGGAACACCAGCCCAAGCAAGCGCGCCTGGTGCTAATAATCCTTGGTAGATGATTTGGTTAACTGGTACAGCAATGGCAAGAACCACAATTACTGCTACACCAAGGCCCATCGCTGTGGTGACTTTCTTAGACACAGCTAAGAAAGTACACATACCCAAGAAGAAGGCTAATGCCATGTTCTCAATGAATATCGAACGAATTAACAGACTAATATAATGTTCCATTGCGCTTACCCTTTTGCTTCTACTTGCTCTGGCTTATAAGTACGAATAATCCAGATCAACATACCGATCAAGAAGAACGCACTAGGAGGAAGAAGTAACAAACCATTTGGCTGGTACCAACCACCGTCAGAGACTTTGCTTAGGATTTCAACGCCAAATAACGAACCGTTACCAAATAGCTCACGGAAGAAGCCAACTGATAATAGGATTGCACCGTAGCCTAAGCCGTTACCGATACCATCCATGAAGCTCATTAAAGGAGGAGTTTTCATCGCATAGGCTTCTGCACGACCCATTACAATACAGTTAGTAATAATCAAACCAACAAATACTGATAACTGCTTAGCGACGTCATAGGCGTAAGCTTGCAGCACTTGGTCTACCACGATTACTAATGAAGCAATAATGGTCATTTGCACAATAATACGAACACTACTTGGAATGTGATTACGTAAAATCGAAATAAATAAGTTCGAAAATGCCGTCACCGCAGTCAACGCTAATGTCATTACGATGGCTGTTTCCATTTTAGCGGTTACAGCTAGCGCACTACATACACCCAAAATTTGCAAAGCAATTGGGTTGTTGTTAATGATAGGTCCAGTTAGAACCTGTTTAAGTTCTTTAGCATCAGCCATTAGCTCAGTCCTCCATTGCGTGCTTTTTCGATAAAGCGTGCAAAACCTTCTTCACCTAACCAGAACGTAAGTGAATGCTGAACACCATTACTTGTTAGTGTTGCGCCAGATAAAGCATCTACGCCATGAACTGAAGAAGCAACAGTTGGGATCTTAGTGACTTGAATAGCTAACTCGCCATTGTCATCATAAAGTTTCTTACCTTGCCACTTAGCAACCCATTGTGGGTTCTGAACTTCACCACCTAGACCTGGCGTTTCACCAGAACCGGTGAAGTCGTAATACACTAAGCTACGAATAGTATTCATATCAGGTTCAACGGCTAAGAATGCAAACATGGTTGACCATAAACCGTATCCTTTAACAGGAATAATAACGGTTTGCAGTTCATTGCTATCATCTTTAACAAGATAAACAACACCTTGGTTTGCTACGCGCTTCACTGATGCAATATCATTTTCAGGCTTGAAAGATGTTGCTGGAGTACGTGCTGCTTTTTCAACATCAAAAGTATCAGCATCACCTTCTACGAAGTCACCTGATTTTAAATCAACTAGGCGTGCTTCAACATACTTGTTGTATGTTTCGATGATAACTTCTTTCTCTACTTTACCGGCTTTAGTATCCACTAAGCCTGCTGCTTCAAGAATGTACTTTTGCTTATCTAGCAATTTATTTTGCTGTTGAGTCGGCTTTAATAACACTGCTGCTGTCGAAACAAACATTGAGCAAACAAAGCAAAGACCAACAACAACAAATAATGTTTTGCCGATTGATTCTTTATTACTGGCCACGTGAAATCCTCCGCTTAACATTTGCTTGAACCACAAAATGGTCAAATAAAGGTGCGAATAAGTTAGCGAATAGAATTGCTAACATCATGCCTTCTGGGAATGCTGGGTTAATAACACGAATAAACACTGCCATGGCACCAATCAGAAGACCGTAAGCCCATTTCGCATTATTAGTGAATGACGCAGAAACTGGGTCAGTCGCCATAAACATCATACCGAATGCAAAGCCACCTAAAACTAGATGCCAATACCAAGGCGTAGCAAACATTGCATTAGTATCACTACCGATAAGATTAAGCAGAGTTGAAACTGCAATCATACCCAGTAACACACCAGCAATAATGCGCCAAGAAGCAATACGGGTATAAACGATAACCGCGCCGCCTAATAGGATAGCGAAAGTAGACACTTCACCGACAGAACCCGGAATGAAGCCAAAGAATGCATCCCACCAATCTTGAGTGATACCGTATTCTAGTGTGCCCTGTGCAGCTTGGCTCAGTGCAGTTGCACCAGAGTAACCGTCAGCCACAACCCAAGACGTGTCACCAGACATGTTTAGTGGGTAAGCAAAGAATAGGAAAGCACGACCGGCTAATGCAGGGTTTAGGAAGTTACGACCTGTACCACCAAACACTTCTTTAGCAACAACGACACCGAAGGTAATACCTAGTGCAACCATCCATAATGGAATTGTTGCTGGCAGCGTCAGAGCAAAAAGAATCGATGTTACAAAGAAACCTTCGTTAACTTCGTGGCCACGTACAGAAGCGAATAATACTTCCCAAAAACCACCAACTGCAAAGGTCACTGCATAGATAGGTAAGAACCAACAGGCGCCGTACCACATTAAGGCAGCTATGCCAGAGTCTGCTGTTAGCTCAGTACCGAATAAGCTAAATAGGCTGACTTGCCATACATCAGGAGTAGCAAAACCAGCAATAAGCGCATCTTGAGCTTGTAAGCCAACGTTGTACATACCAAAGAACATCGCAGGGAAAGTACAGGCCCAAACCGTAATCATCATACGCTTAAGGTCAAGGTTATCACGCACGTGCGTGCTACCTTTGTTTACTTTACCTGGAGTATAAAACACAGTAGCTGCCGCTTCATAAAGGGCATACCACTTTTCGTACTTACCGCCTTTTTCAAATTGCGGTTCAATACGCTCGATAAAATCTTTCAAGCTCATTAGCCTTCCCTCTCGATCGTATCTAAACAATCACGCAGGTATGTACCGTAGTCATACTTGCCTGGACATACGAAGGTACATAATGCCAAGTCTTCTTCGTCTAGTTCTAATGCGCCCAGTGCAGCTGCACCGTCATAATCACCAGAAACTAAATCGCGAAGTAACATTGTCGGTAAGATGTCTAACGGAACAACACGTTCATAGTTACCAATCGGCACCATTGCACGGTCAGAACCACCAGTACTGGTGGTCATATTGAACAGACCAGTACGGTTTAAGTGACCTAAGAAAGCACGAGTGATAGAGAACTTATCGCTGCCAGGCATTGCCCAACCGAATAATTCTTTTTCAGTCCCTTCAAGCAACAAACTAATTTGTTGATGATAACGACCAAGGTAAGCGTGAGGACCTGCTGCTTGACGACCACTTAATACTGAACCTGAGATAACACGAACCGTATTACCTTCAACTTCACCAGCAGTGATTTCAGTCGTGCTTGCACCTAGAACCGTACGAATTAAACGTGGGTTCTTAGCTTCTGGGCCACCAATAGCGATAACACGTTGAGTGTTAAGTTCGCCTTGAGTAAAAAGCTGACCGATTGCAATCACATCTTGATAGCCAACATGCCACACAGTGCGTGTTGCAGATGCAGGAAGTAAGTGATGAATATGAGTACCCGCTAAGCCAGCTGGATGTTTACCAGCAAACTCTTCAACTTGAGCATTCCCTGAAGGAATATCTGCACCAGGTGCTTTAGCAAGGAACACTTTGCCTTCAGTCAATTTAGCAAGGAGGGTTAAACCGTTTGCAAAATCTTCTTTGTGCTCAGCAATCACAATTGCAGGGTCTGCAGCTAGTGGTTGGGTATCTATTGCGGTGACGAAAATACCAGCGGCGACAGAGTCGACTGCAGGTACTTTACTGAAAGGGCGAGTACGCAAAGCTGTCCATAGACCTGATTCAATCAAGTTCTCTTTGACAACAGCTGCATCTAACGTGTTTAAAGCGTCAGCGCTGTATTGAGTAAAGCTGACTTTATCGTCACCTTCCACTTCAATTACAACTGACTGAAGTACACGTTTCGCACCCCGGTTAATTTCTAATACAGTCCCACTAGCTAAAGCAGTATATTTTACGCCTAGGTTTTTTTTATCTTCAAAAATAACCTGGCCTTTCTTAACTTTTTCGCCAACCTTGATTTTCATCGTTGGACGTAAGCCAATATACTCTTCACCCAAAGTGGCGACATTCTTAATGGCTGGGCCATTATGGATAACTTGCTCTGGGCCACCTGCTAGAGGTAGTTCCAATCCTTTCTTTATTGTAATCATATCCACAAGCACTACGTTTGAAGGAAAGACAATGCGCCGCGTTCCTACCCAAAAAAAACAAAGTGTTAACAAACACTTCAGTGTTGAGCTAGCGCAGATTTATCACGGAAATGCGATCGCAATCACGCTGGTCGCGCGCATTTTACCCCAAAATGTGCGCTATCGCCACGAAAATAATAGGTGATTGAAATTTATGATTGTTCATTTTTAAACAATTACACCTATTTAGGGTGTGGAAAAGACTGATATCAAGCGATCCGATGCAATAATTCAGTAACAAGAGCACTATAGCATTAATTTTAAAAGAATTAATACAAGAAGTGGTTTATCTATTTTTTAACAAATGTAGCAGTTAGTATGGGCTTAAACCGCCCATACTAAAGCACTTTTAAAACAGTTAGGTAGGTAATATTGAGGTGATTGTATTTTTTTAGAAACGCGCTTGATAGCCTAAGTAACTCAACATTTCACCTTGAGAACTTATTCCCAGGGAAGATTGTTGGCTCACTAAATCTTCATCCAGTACATTTTCTACGCGTAAATAAATTTCATGCACTTCTGAGATATGATAATTGGCAGCAATATCTACTTTCCATTGCTCATCTATTTGCTGACCACCATTAAAGGCTGTCGCATAGCCTAGCTCTGACTGATAAAGACCTTGCGCCATAAAACTGAATTTACCGACGATAATGCCACTACTTAACGCTAATTGTTGCTCAGGCACCCAAGGCAATTGCTCGCCTTCCACATAAAGCCCAATTAAGTCATTAGTCCCTGACTCACCAAATTCAGCTTGACTGTATTGGTACTGAATTGAAATTGGAATTGCAAAGCTGTCGAATGCAAACTGATAGTCAGCGGATACATCAACACCGTTAACACTAACGTCCTCAATGTTCTCTTGAACGTAGCGCTGCGAATAATCACACGCCATACTCCACATACAGCTAATATGCTGATTATCAAAATCTTGCATATATATGTTCACACCAAGATTAAGCGTGTCAGTCTGATAAGTTAGCCCTAATTGATACTGCATTGACTCTTGAGCTTGTTGAGTAGCATTACCAGCAGCTGCAGCGCTCCAAGCTTGTTTAGCAGCAATTGCTGCTTTCCAAGCACCTGTAGCATAAGCAATTTCAATTGATGGGATCCAACCATCATCAGAAAAGTCAGCAGCTTCAATTCCGTAAGCTTCAGTACTCACTTCACGAGTGGTGCTGACATTTTCAAAGGCAAGGCCTAAATTAAATGACAAGGCGCCATAATTTAACTTTGCATCCGCTGTGGTAGTGAGTACGTTGACATCATCAACATACGCAAGCACAGCTTTATCAACATTAATGCTAGAAAGGCTTCTATCGTCACTCCATAACCAATCTTGCTGACCAAATTTCATTTCAGCTTTATCGGAATGATAAAGCGCGCCGTAAGTTACTTGATGTTCACCGTATTGGCTCGTTCCTTCAGTTTGCAGTCCATAACCCGCATAGTGGTTATCTTCTAACATTGAAGAAAGATTATTGCTGCCAACAGGGTTCATATCAAAATCAGCAATGGTTTGTAATTCACTAAGACCAATAAAGGTGCCGTCCAATGAATTAAGTTGAGATTTTTGTTCATCATAAGATTGATAGTAAAAGTCTGACACCATTTGAGTGCCACCCGTTAAGTCGACGATATGACTAACTTGATATTTATGGCGCTGGCCTTCTTGTTTGTCGTTTTGAGTCGCTGAATAGCGAGTGCCAGGATTAGTCGCCCAGTCCTGCGCCGTTAGGCCAATATTCGAGAAGCCACTATCTGAATTTGTATATTGATACATAAACTCAGTTTGTTGTGGATTACGAGCGCCCACTAAGCTGTCGGCATTAATCTTAAACATAATGTCAGTTTGGGTTTGTTCGTCATCAAAGCCACTGACGAAGCCAATTTCTTGAGCAGTGTTTTGATAGTCCACCGCTAGCATCATGCCGTATTCTTTATTTAAACCGCTGGCAATAGCTCCTACATGGCCATCGCCATTTTCATTGATCTCGATATTAGCTCGGCCACCAAGTTCTGCAGAACTAATTTGCGCACTGGTGTAATTGACATGGCCAAATGCGCCCATCCCACCTTTAGTGACATCGCTTAAACTCAAGGTCGATATTTTACTTTGCAGAGCTAAATTGGGCTGAAGTACCAGTTGAGGTGCTGCATAAGGAGAGGGAGAAAAGCTCACACGATCTTGAGTGATAGCAATACCATTCATCGCGCCGCGATGGGTCACGTCTGTCGCTTGACCATGACTATTTGGTAAAACAGTCATGCCTGAAAACGCTAACGGAATTGTACTATCTCGATAATGTAACGGAGCCGTCTGCGGCTGATTTAGTACAACAGTATTGTTTGACTCATCCATTGAAGCAGTAACTGAGGTTGCTGCAAAGCTTGAACCTGAATGACAAACAAAAAGCACAGCAGAAGCAATTACAGACAAGCTGAATTGACTTTTAGACATGATTAACTCCCAAAATACATCACCAGCATCGTATATTTCGATGCTTTATTGTTATGAATAACATCCTATTATCAACTGATAACAATAACGTCTTCAAACAAATAAGAACAGTATTTTAATAAAAAATTAACCACTTAAAAACAAAGCGGCAAAAGCCGCTTTTTATAAAAAAAATCACCGTAAAAAATACAATCTAAATTAAATCAAAAATAATACTTAGAGTGTACGTAAAATGTCATCACTCAGTTTCAAGTCGTCATTACGATTAACGCTAACGCCTGCAGCAATTATCGCACGTGCAATATCTTGGGCTTGTTCAAGCGAGTGCATTTCAAAGGTGCCACATTGATACTCATTTAACTCAGGAATTTCAGTTTGCTCAACAACATTGAGTACATCTTCCATCGCAGCTAACCAAGCGTCAGCTACAATGCGCTCAGATGGCACACCAATTAGGCTCATATAAAAGCCGGTACGACAACCCATTGGTGAAATATCAATAATCTCAACACTGTCACCATTTAAATGATCACGCATAAAGCCTGCAAACAAATGCTCTAATGTATGAATACCACGTTCACTTAAAATGTCTTTATTAGGTGCACAAAAGCGTAAGTCAAATACTGTGATGGTGTCACCTTTAGGTGTACTCATATGCTTAGCGACACGAACTGCTGGTGCTTCCATGCGTGTATGGTCAACGGTAAAACTATCAAGTAAAGGCATTACTCATTCCTTAAGGTTGGTAAATAATCTGCTTGGCATCATAGCATCAAAATTAACTGTGAACAGCTATGCACTAAGGCTGAAGATACTCATGGTTACCAGTACAAAATGACAAGTTGATGACACAAGCAAAATCTGGGATAAGTCGTCGCACTAATTCTAAGGGCTGAAGTATATTTAAGACCAAGTTAACAAGGAAACAGAAAGGAGTTTTAGGCAATAAAAAACCCCATACAGATATGAGGTTTTAGATAAGGTTTAAGCAATCAAAAATTAATATCTACTCTAACTTTAAAAGAGAAAAATTAACCTTTACAGTTTGGCGTTTTAGGCACTGCATCAAGGGCTTTCCACTCTTCTTGAGTGTAAGCATTAATCGATAATGCGTGAACACCATTAGCCAATTCTTCAGCCAAAACACCATTGACAGCGCGGTGGCGTGAGATTAGACGTTGTGATTCAAACTCGTCACTAACGACAACGACTTTAAAATGGGTCTCTGAGTTTGGTGGCACATGGTGACGATTGCTTTCATTAAGCACGTCTAGATGGATGGGGCTAAAAGACTGGTTCAGTTTTTGGGTTATCACTTGTTCAACTGACATAACGAACTCTTTTTATCGACATCTGAAAGTCTGAAGACTACTGTTTAATGTTTTAAAAATCAAACCGACTTCGACTCAATAAGATCTGTTTGGCAAAAAATTGTTACAGCGCAAACCAGCTCACTTTTCATCCTATTGTATCAAGGTGAAAATTATTCATGAAAACCAACAATTAACTTGCGAAAGGTCAAATTGATTCTAGGCTCTAATACTTTCACTCTTTTTGGCACACTGTGTTGCCATTTTTGCTGCATATCGCCATGCATGATTAACATATCGCCTGACTGTAGCTCAAATACTTGCTTTGCTTGCGTGAGTTTGTGCCTCAATACAAAACTTCGTGTTGCCCCCAAACTAATAGATACAATATCACTGTTAGTCTCAATTTCTGGCTCATCATCACTATGCCAGCCCATACTGTCAAAACCATTTTGATAGCGATTAACCAACACCCCATTAGTCTCAATATTAAATTGCTGATATAACAGCTTTCTTAATGACATTAAGCCCTGTGGCCAAGGTGTTGGGGTAATCAAGAGTGAAGAGTATCGATAAGCGCAACCAGAATCAGCAAACCAAACTTGACTTCGCGGAATAGGATGCTGCTTACCAAATACCGTGATGACAGGCTGTTCAAAAGGGTACGTTAATGACTCTTTTAACAATAACTTCTGCTGTCCATTAGTTAAAAAGCCTTTAATAAACGTCACTGGCGCATTAAGCTGCTCAGTACTACGACTGACATTTATTGCCTCCTTTTCTGTTATTAACTCCAAGCCTAATTGTTTCATTGAAGATTTACCCTTTGATTTATAATGCCTTTAATCTTTGACAACCTCATCTTTGTGGCTAATTCTTTAGAATATAAACAAGTATTTTTACATATTCATCATATTCAGATTCTTTATATTATGAGAATCTTAAATTGGGTAACACACCTATTTGCTCCGGTGCTAACTTACCTACTCTAACTTCAGCTTCAAAACGTTGCTCTTGCTAGAATATGGATTTACAGCCTTAATAAGATAAATAACGGTATTTTATCGAACTTATGAAATGGATATTGCCACTCGCTGTTAGTTTACTTTTTTGGTTGAGCTGTAATCCAGCTCAGGCAGAAGTGTTGTACGTATCTGAAAAACATCCCGACCCCATTGGATATTCCCTCTTACATTATGTAGAACAAGACAGACTTAATGCTACGCAAGCTTATGAGTTATTAAAAAATGGCCAGTTTACCCCCGTCAACCAAAGCATCAGTAATTACGGAATCAATGCGAATCCCGTTTGGCTTAGTCTAACTATAGACAACGACACCTTAGCGTCCGTTACTAGAATTCTGCATGTTGATAACTTTTGGCTCGATGAAGTCAGCACATTCTGGCTCAAAGAAGGCAAAATAGTCCACTTTGAACACCAAGGCGACTTATCACTTTTCTATCAACAAACCTCTATGCAACCGAGTTTTAATTTTAATTACCTGTATCCACCCGGTAAAACTCACGTGCTTATAAGAGTGCAAACGCCAGACCCTATGGTTATTCCCTTGTACTTATTGGATCAAACAGAAATGGTACAAAAAAGTGTATTTAATCATTATAGCTACGGTTTTCTTTATGGCGCGATAACCGCATTACTAATTTATAACTTCATTCTCTTTTTAGGATTAAGAATCAAAAGTTATTTATTCTATAGCCTATATTTATTCAATTTTTTACTCGTTAATTTTGCCTACAGTGGCCATGGCTTATTATGGTTATGGCCTAACTCACCACTATGGCAACAATGGTCGATCCCACTGCTTATGGTGACTTTTTGTACCAGTGGTATCTTATTCGCCTGCCATTTTTTACGGCTCAAATATCAGCTTCCAACCCTCAACCGCATTTTAAAAAGCTTGTGTGTCATCTTCCCTGCTCTAATGCTATTGGCTGTGTTGCTGCAAGATAGAGTATTAGGATTGATATTAGCTTTCGACCTTATGCTGCTATTTAGCGGTTTGATGATTGTATTAGGCATACTTTCGCTTAACTTTGGCAATATTTCTGCAAGGTTTTTCTTAATTGCTTCTATCTCATCAATGGTAGGTGTCGCAATAACTTGTTTAGCGGTGTGGAATTATATTCCATTTAATCATTTCACTTATCGGGCTGCTGAAGTGGGAGTATTTATTGATGTGCTATTACTGGCTCTTGCATTGACCGAACGATTCAGACGAGTTGAAAACGAAAAAATCATTGCAGAAAAGATGGCCAATATGGATCCGCTCACTCGCCTCAATAATCGCCGTGCTTTTTATCAATTGGTTGAACCTATGTTTACTGAAGAGCGGATTCAAAAGTCTGCTTCTATATTAATGATCGACATAGACCGATTTAAAGGCATTAACGATACTTACGGGCACAATTTTGGCGATGAGGTATTGGTTAAAGTTGGGGCATTAATCAGGGACACTCTTCGAAAAGATGATGTATTAGCCCGCTGGGGCGGTGAGGAATTCATAATTTTCTTACCCCATACACAAGAGCAAGAAGCTAATACTCTAGCAGCAAGACTGTGCGAAAATATTGGCAAGTTACAATTCACTCAAATGCAGCGCAAAGTTACAGTTACTGCCAGTATTGGCATTGTGACCAGCTGCAGTGCCATTAACCAACTGCCCACGCTCATCGAAGTGGCTGACAAACATTTATATCAAGCTAAACGCTCGGGCCGTAACCAGATTTGCGGTGGTCTATCGCCTGATGCCAATAGAGTAACTGGCTAATGAGTGCTAACCCAAGTCAATTTCTAAGTTGCGGTAAATGTCATTAATATTGGATTCAATCCACTGATGATGAATGGGTCCCCAATCTACCAATTGATAATAGCCAGCATTATGTCTTTCTCCGTTTTGTACGAACTTGATCTGAACACCGATATCTAACATGGCAACTAACGTATCTTGAATGGTTCTTCGCGGCATTTTAGTTAATTGATGTAAAGATAATAAATTGTGCTGCTGGTGATGGATTAAATAACACAGCAGCAACTTACGCAAAAAAGCTTTATGCGCTTTAGTGATAGGTTGTGATATCGCAGTATCATTAACGGCTGAATGACTTGAAGATTCCATAGTTACACTTTCCATTTTTACACTTTCCATGCTTAGATATAAACAAAGTAATAGATTGAACATTGATTAGAAAGCACTTTTGGACTTAATTGCTTCTATTAACGGCTTTACTTTCATACAAGAAATTAAGCTTAATGGCTCAATATCGTAATAAGGATAACCAATGACTTCAAAGTCTGATATACCAGGGACATCAACGCCTGAGGTTTCGCAAAACAATAAATCTTTGGGTTCTATTTCTGAAAATGTTGGAACTGAAACGATTAAAAGTGAAACAGATGAAGAAGCTGAACCCACCGAAGTTGACCAACTACAAGTTGATGCCATGCACGCTGAACACATTAGTACACCCAATGAAAAAACCTTGCAAATGAAGCCTCAATGGACACCTTATACTGAGCTATCTTTAACGCCTGTCGATAAAAAATATCCTAAGCAAATAGCCATACAAACAGCTGGTTTAGTGTGCATCGTTATTGCCGCTGTTATGTTTATCATGAACATTAAAGAGCAAGCAGGTTTATTAGTGTCATTAAAAGTATCTTCAGTACTGGGATTGCTTGGTTTTATAGCTGTTTATATTCAATTTAAAGCCGCAAAGAACCTTAGCTACGGTGTACTTGAACATGAAATAATCGTACGAAAAGGCCTATGGTGGATTACAACGACAACATTACCTTTTACTCGACTGCAGCACGTGAGTTTGTCTCAAAACCCACTGCAGAGAAGATTTTCATTGGCAACATTAAAGTGCTTTAGTGCTGGCAGTGGCGCCGCAGAGATTTATCTACCAGGGTTACTTTATACAACAGCTGAACATCTAAGGCAGCACTTGTTAAATAAAGCGACTTCACATCAAACAAAGCAAGTTGTCGATAACGCCACTAGCGGTGATATACAAAATGATTGAACATGATGAGACTCAAGCTTCTGAAATATTAGAAAAAAATCAAAAATTCAGTCAATGGCAATCACTTTCCCCATGGTCAATGCTAAGCTTTAGTTTTGGTACAGCAAAAGCCATTTTATCCAATGGCTATGCCATCATTCCGATAGTATTTGCCGGCTGGAAAAATGGTTTTAATCTACAATTAGGTTTAATTGCAGCCATAATCATGATGACATTGTTAAGTGTGTTTGCATTTATTCAATGGCGAAAATATCGATTTAAACTGAATGAACAGCAGCTTAATATCAAACGTGGCCTGCTGTTTACCCGCAAAGACGAAATCCCATTTAACAAAATCCAGAATATTCGTTTTGAGCAGCCCTTTTATTTTAAACCATTAAAGTTAGGCACTCTGGTCATTGAAACCGCAGGTTCAAAAGATGACGAAGCCCACTTAGCAGCGCTAAATGCTGATGATGCCGAGCTGATTAAGCAACAATTATTACAACTGACAAACACTTCACCTCGGAGCATAAATCCAAATAATGAAGCGAGTTTTAATGATAAACATATTGTTAATATTGATAGCGCTGACACTAATGCTCAGCTAACTTCATCCAAAAATAAGCCTGTAATTAAGCGCAATTTAAAACAATTGATTCAATTTGGTTTTTATCAAAACAATTTAATTTGGTTAGCTGTCATTGCAGGGCCAATTTTAGGGCAAGTTAATTGGGAAGATATAGCTGAAATGCCTCTTATTCAGCAGTTTTGGAACTCGGTAGTAAGCTTTAGTGGTGAAAGTATCGCACTACAAGTCGCCAGTGGAGTACTAATATTCATAACGATTTATTGCTTGTTTTCACTTATATCCATTTTAGCTGCAGTGCTAAAATATTACCCTTACCGCTTAGATAAAAGGCAGCAAACCCTACAACGAAGTGGCGGAGTTATATCCCACCAGCAAGATGCATTAGCGACTAAACGCGTGCAACTATTACATTTTAGCCAACCCGTACTTGCTAGAATCTTTGGCGTTTGGACACTTTACCTTAAACAAGTAAAGGGTCAGGAAGTCGAACAAAAAACGGCACAGCACATGCTAATACCCAGCATAAAAGCAGCTGAAATAGCGCCTGTTTTAGATAAGATACCTGAACTCGCAGGTGGTAGCACAAGTATCCCCAAACGTTACCAAAATATTGCTTTAGCTTGGTTTACTCGTCGTGGGTTTATTGCTTTTCTACCCGCCATAATATTAACAGCAATCGAAGGTATTACCGTTCTAACTGAAATAACGTGGTTAATTGCCTTGGCTGTTATGGGATTAACTTTTTTAAGATATAAGCAATGGGGTTATGTCATCGAAAATGATGTTGTGTGGCAACACTGTGGTTTGTTCAGCCGTAATTGGAAAAGAGTCCCATTTAGCAAAGTGCAGCATGTCTCTATAACTCAAACACTGGCCCAAAAAGAAAAAGGCTTTGCTTACATAACACTGGGGCTTGCAAGTGGTAGCTTAACCTTACCCTACATTAAGCAGCAAGATGCCCACTTTATTGCTGAACAAGCTATGGCTCGGACTAAAATTGATCCAAATAACTGGATTTAACCGACGGTATTCAAATAATTTGTAAAACTGATTTCAATAAGGTGACTGCTCAAAGTTAAGTGCGTGAACAGTGTTCTTTAGCAAAGGTCGTCACAAGAAGTGTTCAAATTTGATAGTCGATAAGCTAACGTCATAAGCAAATGTAATAAGCAAATGTAATAGGCAAATGTAATAGGCAAATGTAGTGCGCATGCTTACAAAGAATGGCTATTGAGCTATCGTGATATCACTGTTGATAGCTCAATCCAATTGAGCATGATTTACTGCTTTGTAGGTTATTTAACAACTAATACTGGGCAATCAGCTTGGTTAGCCACTTCTTCTGCAACATTATCATGTAAAAAATGAGCCAATCCAGTTCTGCCATGGCTGGCAATGACTACCATACCAATATCACCACTGTTCGCTTCTGCAACAATTTCTTCAATAGCATCGCCGCGCCTAATCAAGGTTTCAATTGGAAGTTCTGTTTTCAGCTCTGCTAATAAACTGCGCATTTTATCTGCTGCAGCATCTTCCATACTTTTAGCCAGCTCTTCTGGAGTGATGGCTAAAATCATGTAGTTCTCATCTCCCAAAGGCTGATCGACAACATGTAATATGCGGATCCCAACTTGATATAAATTGGCCATTTCGATGGCATAGCGTAAGGCGTGAGATGCTGTTTCAGAAAAGTCTGTCGGCCATAAAATATTACGTGTACGCATAGTGGTTTCCTCCTGCAGTTTGAAAAACAAATGATTCATCTATTTTATTCAGATAATTCGTTGTTACCGATACTGCTTAACCTTTATCAGGCTAACGGTACTCTTTTTGAATGTACCAACGTTTGCACATACTAAGAGTTAATATACCAAGCTTTTTTTAATTTATGCTTAATAATTACACTGATGACACGATAAAACTATTGTATTGATTTAGTGAATTTATCCCCTAATAACCTACTATAAACTTACTTTCGACTCGCTAATATTCCCCTAATAAAAGTGTAGTGCAAATAGAAAAAATCCTCCTTGATACAGCGCAAACTTTCAAACTACTTGCCATTTACTTAATACTAAGCCATAGTAAACCGACTAATCAGTCGAGTGAATTATAAACCGTTAATTACGAAACTAATCCATTTGCATTTATCTACGAAAATTACCCACTCACAAATAATGCTAGGAGTATTTATGAATATGGCAGTCAATGACAATCAACTAACACCTTTGCAGCAGTTACTTGAATTGCAGCGTAGTGCCTACCTTTCTATGCCCGCTCCTAGCTATCAAACTCGTGTTGATAAGTTAAAAAAGCTTAAACAAGCTTTACTCGACCACAGTGAGCAGTTAGTTACTGCGTTGGCAACTGATTACGGCCACCGTTCAAGTAACGACACCATGATTTCCGATATCATGCCGTGTATTAACAATATTAATTACTCGCTAAAGAATCTGAAGTCTTGGATGAAACCAAATAAGCGACATGCTGGATTGTTACTCGCTCCTTCTTCTGTAACGGTTCACTATCAACCACTAGGTGTTGTCGGCATTATCGTTCCATGGAATTTTCCAGTAATGTTAGCTGTGGGCCCATTGATTACCGCCATTGCTGCGGGGAATCGCGCAATGCTGAAAATGTCAGAATTTACCCCTGCCACTAACCAAGTATTAATTTCTTTATTGGCTGGTATATTTGATCAAAATGAAGTTGCTGTTGTAGAAGGCGAAGCCGATATTGCCGCTCAATTTTCTGCTCTGCCGTTTGACCATTTATTATTTACTGGCTCAACTACCGTAGGTCGTCATGTGATGCGCTCAGCGGCTGACAACCTCACTCCCGTCACCTTAGAACTTGGTGGTAAGTCGCCGGTAGTTATTGCTCCAGACATTGACATTCCAACCGCTGTTGAGCGATTAATTTATGGTAAGTGTTTAAATGCAGGTCAAATCTGCGTTGCACCGGATTACATTTTATGTCCTGAAGATAAAGTCAATGAATTCATTAGTGAATATAAAAAACGCTTCAACAAAATGTACCCTGACTTTGCCAGCAATCCTGATTACGGTAATGTCATCAATGAACGTCAATACTCGCGTTTATTAGCCGTAATAGAAGATGCAAAACAAAAAGGTGCTGACATTCACCCTGCTGCTGATTACGAAATTGACGCTAATATTCGTAAACTACCGACTCAACTTATCACCGCAACAAGCGATGATATGACTGTTATGCAAGAAGAAATATTTGGCCCATTATTGCCTATCATTAGTTACCAAAATATCGACAAAGCCATTGGTTACATTAATGAAAATGAACGCCCATTAGCGCTTTATATCATGAGTTTCGACAGTGCCACTCAGCAACGCATTATTCAACATACTCATTCTGGCGGTGTTTGTATCAACGAAACCGTATTCCATGTTGCTGCCGATGATGCACCATTTGGTGGTATTGGTCCTTCTGGAATGGGACATTATCATGGCAAAGAAGGCTTCTTGACCTTTAGCCATGCTAAAACAGTACTAAAAAGCGGAAAGTTCAATTCAGGCATATTTGTGCATCCGCCATATGGTACAAAAATCCAAGCACTACTAATGAAGATGTTTTTGCGATAAGCCTCTATCAAGCTAGATGAGCCATTTAATCGATTGATATCTGGCTCAACAGCTCAAAATTGTGGAGAATACTATTCTAAATAGACTTCTTCTGACTCTTGAGCACTTCAAACATAATAAATAGGTAACCAATGGAAAATTCAGTGAAGTTGGCCAAAACTGACAAAAAACAGGCGATTTTAGATGCCGCATTAATTCTTTTTGTTGAACAAGGTTTCCATGGAACTTCAACTGCCTCTATCGCTAGAAAGTCTGGCGTAGCCACAGGTACTTTATTTCATCACTTTCCGACTAAAGAAGCTTTATTGAATCACCTCTTCGTAGCCGTCAAGCAAGAATTTGCTGACTCAATTACGTCATCTATGGCAAAATTATCTGCTGACGAAGTAGCTATTCAGCTGAACGACGACACCATTACAGGCTCTACAGAGTTAAATCCAAGTCAGTCACTGTCTGCTGATGTCAACAATGCTGCAACGCTTAAACATAGCGCTAATAGTTTGTGGCAACATGCCATCGACTGGGCATTACTTTACCCTATAAAACAGCGATTTTTCTTACAGTTTTCACTGTCATCTGAGATCGACGCTGAAATCCGCTCCCAAGCCATGAGCAGCATTTTACATTTTATTATTGAGCTTATTGCCAAAGGCCAGCAGCTTAATATTATTGCCAACTTCCCTTTAGCCTTAATGTTAGAAAATTGCCACGGTCAATACCTTGCCGCAATTCGATATTTCACTGACAACCCCCAATGGGGTCATGATAAAACTCATCGTGACGCGAGTTTTGAAATGTTTTGGCGTTCAATGAAGATATAAGTCTAAATCAACAGCATTTTTGTGATTTTAACAAAAGTTATTTGTAATAATTGTAGTTTTTGAACGTTAGCTTTCCCGTTAAGATGATTTCAATTCGCAAATCATTGAGGAAATATCATGACTGCTGCACTTTTTAATCCTATTCAACTTGGCCAACTCACTTTGGCTAACCGTATCGTAATGCCGCCAATGACCCGCTCACGTGCCAGTCAACCAGATGATAGCGCCAACGATATGATGGCCACTTATTATGCTCAGCGAAGTACTGCAGGGCTAATTATCGGCGAAGGTACTCAAGTTTCAGCCATGGGTAAAGGTTATGCTTGGACCCCTGGCATTTATTCAGATAACCAACTCACAGGCTGGAGAAAAGTTACTTCTGCCGTCCATGCAAATAATGGGGTCATGTTTGCGCAACTTTGGCATGTAGGCCGCGTCACGCACCCAGAGAATATTAATGGCCAACAACCCATATCATCATCAGCAATCAAAGCCGAGAACGTTAAAGTCTTCATAGATGATGGCGAGAATGGCCCAGGTTTTGTTGATGTAGTAAAACCACGGGAAATGACTAAAGCCGATATTCAACAAGTCGTTGAGCAATTTAGGCAAGCTGCACTCAATGCCATTAAAGCAGGTTTCGATGGCATTGAATTACATGCCGCCAACGGTTACCTGATTAATCAGTTTATTGATTCTGAATCAAATCTTCGTGCGGATGAATACGGTGGCTCACTTACTAATCGTTTACGCTTTTTAGACCAAGTGATTGGCGCAATGGTTGAAGCAATTGGCGCAGATAAAATTGGCGTACGTTTAGCGCCATTAACGACCCTAAACGGCACTGTCGATGCAACGCCTGAGTTAACCTATACCGCAGCCGCAAGCTTATTAAATAAGCACAATATTGCTTATATCCATATTGCTGAAGCTGACTGGGATGATGCTCCTGTTATGAGTGTGGAGTTTAAACAAGCATTAAGAGCAGCTTTTAAAGGAGTCTTAATTTATGCCGGTAAATACACCAGCCAAAGAGCGGTTGATGCAATCGAGTCAGGGCTCGCCGATATGATCGCTTTTGGGCGCCCTTTCGTAGCAAACCCAGACTTACCAGCGCGAATTAAGCTTGGCCAACCATGGGCTCCCCATAACCCTGAAACATTATTTGGCGGTGGTGAAAAGGGCTTAACGGATTACCCAGTTTTTTCATAATTAAGCATCTCAAATCAATATTTTTATTTTTGTGTTCAATATGGCTTTTAAAGCAAAGTGAGCTCAGCAAAAGCAGGAAGTAATATGTTATTTTCAAAATTTCCATTGGCAGGTGGCACACTTGCTAATCGCATCATCATGGCACCAATGACCCGTTCTCGCACCTCGCAGCCTGGTGATGTTCCAAATGACCTAATGGCGACCTATTATCAACAGCGCGCCACAGCAGGACTTATTATTGCTGAAGGTACACCTATTTCGGCTGTTGCACGTGGTTACTCATTAACACCTGGAATATACAGCAAAGCTCACATTGAAGGCTGGAAGAAAACCACTGAAGCAGTACACCAACAAGGCGGTAAAATCTTCTTACAGCTATGGCATGTTGGCAGACGTTCACATACTGATATTGCAGGTGAACAACCTGTTGCACCTTCAGCGATTAAGCAACCCGATCAAGTATACGGCCCATTAGCAGAAGGCGGATTCGGTATGGTTGAAACCTCAATCCCTCGCGCCATGACCACCGAAGATATTCAACAAACCACCGCTGATTTTGTTCAAGCGGCGCTTAATGCAATTGAAGCAGGATTTGATGGAGTAGAACTCCATGGTGCTCATGGTTATTTACTGGACCAATTTATGCGAAGTGCCAGTAATCAACGCCTTGATAACTATGGCGGTAGTCAACAAAATAGATTACGTTTTCCACTTGAAGTGATTAAAGCTGTGAATGATGCCATTGGTGCAGACAAAGTCGCGATTCGCTTATCACCACTTGTCGGTGAAGGGTTTAAAGAAACCGACAGCGATATTATTGAACTCACTGAACTGTTATTAAAGCAACTTGCACCGATGAGTCTTGCTTATGTGCATTTTTCAGAAAATATTGGCGAATACACTGAAGCCACAGATAGCTTTAGACAAAAAATCCGCCAGATATATCCAAACCCGATCATGGTGGCTGGCAAGTTAACTAAACAAAGTGCACAAACCATACTTGATAAAGGTTATGCAGACTTAGTTGCGTTTGGAACGCCCTATGTCAGTAACCCTGATTTAGTGCGAAGATTTAAGCACAATATAGAACTCACTGAGTTTGATGCTGACGCAAGATTAACCTTATATGGCGGCGACGAAACAGGTTATACCGATTACCCAGCAGCCAACTAGATTGTCATAGAGCATCAGACATAAAAACGGCAACAAAAAAGCGCTTACTGTGAGTATCCACAATAAGCGCTTTTTATATATAAAACGTATATTTACTCGCTAAAAAGCTCACTTAAAAGTAGGCTTTAATGCTGGCTCAAATATTAGCTCAAAAAGCTTGAAAGAAAATACCGAAGGCGCTAAAAATACCTACAAACCAAGAAAGCGAACGCATGGTCGCGCTCCCTTTTAGGTAAAGTAAATGATAACTCACTCTGGCAATAATATGCACAATCGCCAAGGTAGAAACTAACGAAGAGACCTTGTCTGTGGCGATTACAGCTAAACAGCTAATGCCAAAAATAATCAAAGATTCGAACGCATTTTGATGACCTGCTAAAGCCCTTGCACCAAAGCCAGTTAATTGCGCTTGCTGAGTTCGAGGGTGAGCATTGTCATAACCGCCCAGCTTCGCCATTGCCACAGCCACTGGCCCTTTAGCTAAATAAGGTAATAACATTGCGATGAATAAACAAATGAGTAGAGTTTGCATTGATGCTTCCCAGCTTGCAGAGGACAATTAGCCGACAGTAAATCATCTTTTAATGATATTAAAAAGCACTTTTATCGCTCAGCCTCTTAAAGATCAATTCAATTTTTAGCCTATATCTCAGTAAGCCCCAACCTTTTACCATTCAATAAATAGCATTTTATCTGAGAGTTTCACTCCAATATTAAAGTATATTTCAGCTAATTCCATTTGCCATAAACTTGTTTTAAATCAGCTATAAAGCACAGCTTTTTACAGTAAGACGATTAACATACCGCTAACTTTAAGTAACTATTTTGAAATATCTCACCAAGGGCCACGGTCAATATAGGTACCTGCTATTAAAACAGATAACCGCGGATAGTATCTATTAATCAGTAGGAGCAAGTTAAGCATGGCATAGAAATGTCTACTTACTCACTAATTGAGCTTACAACTTATTTGAACGTAACTGTCTAATCAAAACCTTCAAATTTAAGCAAGTAAGTACGGAACTATTACTCAAAAATCATCAAGTGATTTTCAAGGAATTAACATGAATACGAAAGCACAAACGGCACTTTCAGGTGCAGCACTTGCGATGGCAATGGCGGGGTTATCAGGTCAAGCAGTCGCTGGAGAATCCAACACCGCGCCTTTAGCCGCAGGTGAAACTGACTTAGTCCACTGTTATGACGTTAATGTTTGTAAAGGCCATAACGATTGCGGTACAGCAGATAATGCCTGTAAGGGCCAAGCAAGTTGTGAAGGTACCGGCTTTGTTGCTATGCCTTCAAAAGCCTGTGGTGACGTAGGCGGTAAAGTTAAAGATGATTGGGTAGGCAAAATAACTAAAGCAGATTTGGTCCATTGTTATGGAGTGAACGTATGTAAAGGTCACAACGATTGTAAAGGTGCAGACCACGCTTGTGGTGGAATGGCAAGTTGTAAAGGTTCAGGTTTTGTCAGTACTACAGCAAAATCTTGCGCTGATATCGGTGGTAAAACGGGCTAACGTTCAAGCCTAAACAGCGTTTACAGATAATCGACAACACGAGTTGTAACAATGGCTTGGTAAGATTCATCTCCTTATTACCAAGCCGTTTATTTTGCTTAAATTCATTCGATAACAAACATTTCAACAGCTGTCTTCCACCAGTATGAAGGTTTGTATTAACCTAAGGAAAGCCCATGTCAGACTCAAAGATTACTCAAGACTTTATTGGTTTTGGCTTGGGGCTACGTACCGACCATTTTGAATATATCTTGCAGCATCAACCTGCTATTGACTGGTTTGAGGTGCTTTCTGAAAATTATTTAGTTGCAGGTGGTAAACCCCGTTATTATCTAGAAGCCATAGCTGAACAATACCCTGTTGTGATGCATGGGGTTTCTATGTCAATTGGTAGCACGGACCCATTAGACATGGATTACTTAAAGTCACTTAAAACACTCAGTAATAACATAAATCCTAAATGGATTTCAGATCATATTTGCTGGACTTCGATACACGGGGTTAACAGTCACGATTTATTACCGCTGCCATATACAGAAGAAACCGTTAAGCATGTCGCTGAGCGTGTGAAAGTAGCCCAAGATGTACTTGGTCGCAGACTATTACTTGAAAATGTATCCAGTTACCTTTCATATAAAGACTCCACTATGGATGAATGGGAGTTTTTATCGCAAGTTGCCGAAGAGGCTGATTGCCTCATCTTGTTAGATATTAATAATATTTATGTTAGCGCGCGCAACCACTTCTTTAATCCACTAGATTACTTAAACAAGATTGACCCACGTCGAGTACAGCAGTTTCACTTAGCGGGTCACTCAGATTATGGTGAATACGTGATTGATACCCACGACCATGATGTGCCACCTAGTGTGTGGACCTTATATCAAGCAGCCCTTGAACGCTTTGGCCCCGTGAGCACTATGATTGAACGGGATGCCAACATTCCTGACTTTCCGGTGTTATATCAAGAGTTATTAGAAGCGCAAAATATTGCTGAAATAACCTTACCAGGCCATCCCGACCTTGAACGCTCAATATTGACGCCTATGACACAGTCAAAAGCTCAGCCACTTATTAGCGAATCTGTTTCAAGTCGTCAATCAATTATTCAAACTCATCATCAGTTACCCACTAAAAAGGTTGCGGTATGAGTCAACTGAAGCAGATTCAACAAGAGTTCATGCAATATCTTTTAGCTGACGCTAATGCCAACAAAAGTGCGGATTCTAGTGTAATAACGAGCGATCGTCGTTTTGTCGATATTAGATCACGAGTGTCTGAACAAAGTGGCATCTCAGCCGAACATCGTTTACAGATTTATGCTAATGCCTATCGAATTCGTCTTAAAGAAACCATGGAAACAGACCATCAAATTCTCGGCTTATATTTAGGTGATGAATTATTTGATAAATTAGCTGCTGAGTACCTTGATGCTCATCCTTCATCGGCAAAGTCGCTGCGGAGGTTTGGCGATAACTTAGCCGGATTTTTACTTAACGATAAATTTTTTAGTCAATATCCAATATTGGCTGATTTAGCACAGTTTGAGCGACTTTTATTAGCTGCATTTGATGCTGCGGAGTCATCACGCGCAGAGTTCAGTACATTGCAAAATTTACCACCTGAGAACTGGCCTAACTGCTGTCTACGCTTCCACCCCAGCCTGCAATTGTTTAGCTGTAAAAGTAATGCAGTTGAAAGTTGGCAAGCATTAAAGGCTGAGACTTCCCCTGACGCACCTTATTATCAGCAGCAAAAATATTGGATGCTATGGCGTAATGAAGAAAGGCTCACTCAATTTGAATCCTTAAATCACAGCCAATATGTGTTGTTAACAGGGTTTATTGAAGGCAATAACTTTGCCGAGCAATGTGAGTTAATGCTCGAATGGTATGATGAACAAACCGCACCTATGATGGTGCTGCAAACATTACAATCTTGGTTTGCTAAAGGTATTATTCGTGAGTTAGTTATTTCTTAGTGCTTATCGTTAGATGCTAGTGCAAAAGTTAGTTTTAACTATAACAATAAAAAATTAGGTTAAATCGTTTTCAGTAAAGTTACTTTTAAACGTAAAAGCGTATGCCGAGTCACCATTTTCTCTTAAGTGTAATAACCTCTCTTTTGCTTCTTTAATATCTGGGATATGTCCTTCTGCAACCCACCACAAAACATAGCTGTCTTCTGATAAGCGCTCAAACCACTCGTTTTTTCGGCGCATAAAGTCACGGTGATGGGTGCGAAACATAAAATTTTTTAAGGCTTCAACATTATCCCAAACTGACATATTTACAATCAGGCTTGGGGCATCAAATGCTTGGATTTGAGTGGCGTCGCCAGACTCATCTTTTAGGCGCCAAACAAAGCCAGCACTGATTTCAGCGATCCCGTTAACCTCATCCAGATTATCAACAAAGTCTTTCATTTCTGGAGTATCTAAGGCAAATTTACACTTTGCGATATTCAGTTGTGCCAGTTGCATCTTATTCCTTATTCCTTCGGTAACCATAGCTTAACGCTAAGCCCGCCTTCCGTTCGGTTCTGCATGGTAATATGGCCACCATGAGCTTCAACAATTTCTCGACACAAAGGTAAACCAATGCCGGTGCCAGATTGTTTCGTCGAGTAAAACGGCAATAATGCTTGGGATAATACTTCACTAGACATACCGCTGCCGTTATCTTCAACAGTAATAATAATCCCTTCTGCTGGATGTTTTATCTCTTGTATCAGTAAACTGACCTTATCTCTATCAGCACCTGACTCATGGGCATTTTTCAATAAATTAATTAATACTTGTTCAAGCTGAACACCATCTAATTCAATGGCCAATGTCGGTAACTTTGACAACAGATCAAAAGGATATTGAGCAGCTAATTGCTCAATAAAATTATCCCAATTTATTAATGCTTTGCGAGGTAAAGGCAGTTTGGCAAATTCGGCATAATGAGAAATAAATTGGCTTAAATGCGCGGTGCGATTTTCAATGGTATCGAATATCAACGCCAACTTATCGTTCTCTAGATTTTTGGTTAATACTCTCCCTGAGTTAACCATAGAGGCGATTGGCGCCACTGAGTTGTTCAACTCATGGCTGATAATGCGAATGACCTTTTTCCATACAGCCACTTCTTGGCGGTTAAGTTCTTTAGTCAGTTGCTTGAGTAGAATTAAATGATGTTGCTGATTGTTCTGACTGAATTTCCCCCGCGAAATATGCCAGGTTTCAATATCGTCATTATTGATATCATCATTATTACTATCGTCAGACGTCTCAGAAGCTGAGTCAGCATTAATTGAAAACAGCCCTTCATGCTCACTGTCTAAAGCTTGTCTGAGTGCACGAGGTAATTCTGCAATTAACTCCGCTAGCAACATGCCTTCAATTCGGACACCTTGGTTAAATAAATGCCTTGCAGCATCATTGGCATAAATAATTCGTTGCTGATCATCCACCAGCAACATGATGTTTGGCGAGTTTTGAATGACTTTATCTAACATCAACTCTCGCTGATAAATGAACTGTCGTTCATTACGTAGTTTTTCGGATGCTTGGTTATACAAGTCAGCAATTGAATCTAATTGTGGCTCACCATAGCCATGCAAAGACACACTAAATTCATTATCTTTAAAGTTGAGCAAGCCTACTTCTAATGCACTTAAACTGTCACTTAAAGTACTAGTCAGTCGCATACTGATTAAGAAACAAATACCTGCACTGACCACAATGGCGAGCCATAATTGCTCTGGCCCAAATGAAAACCAAATACCCCAACCACATAGTCCGCTGACAGCAAGGCTTAACAGATTACCAAGCACTAACTTACTACGTAGTGGAAGCGTTTTTCTCATCATTGATATTCACTTTTATCGGTGTTATTTGAGTCGACGTTTATTTAGCGTGCTATTTGCTCGAAATGCCATATTTATCCATACGGCGATACAATGCTTGGCGGCTTAAGCCTAACGACTTTGCCACTCTAGCAATGACCCCATTATGAGTCACTAATGCTTGCTCAATATCCTGTTTATCGGGCTCAACCATGGCAGCTCTGTTAGTTTCAGTAGCTTCGTTTTTAACTGCGCTTGCTGTACTTGAAGTCACTTTATTTGAAGTCACTTTATTTGAAGTCACTTTATTTGAAGTCAAAGGCATCGCAGAATAGGGAGTAGGAGCTACTGTTCCCGCAGAATTCAGCCCTTGTTCTGCAGTCTGTAATAAGCCCAAATCTGTCATGGTCAAAACGGCATTCGTTGTTAATAACACTGCTCTTTTACAAACATTTTCAAGCTCGCGAACATTACCTGACCAAGCATGAGTCAGCAGCGCTTGTTGCGCAGGCTTATCAAAACTAAAGCCTTCGCCGACAAAGTGCTGCGCCAAAGGCAAAATGTCATCAACGCGTTGATTAAGTGGTGCTAATGGCAATTCAATGACGTTGAGACGGTAAAATAAATCCTCTCTAAAATGACCTTTGGCAATATCATCGGCTAAGTCCGCATTAGTCGCGCTTATTACTCGCACATTCACTTTACGGGTTTGATGACTCCCAAGTCGTTCAAACTCACCGGTTTGCAACACTCGCAGTAACTTTACTTGGCCAGATAATGGCAAGTTGCCAATTTCATCTAAAAATAATGTGCCACCATCAGCAGCTTCAAAACGGCCTATGCGCACTTTATTTGCGCCAGTAAACGCGCCAGCCTCAGCGCCAAATAATTCGGCTTCCAGTAAGTCCATTGGCAAGGCGCCAATATTCACTTTGATAAACGGTTTCTTGTTCAATAACGAGTTAGCTTGGACAATATCGGCAATTTTATCTTTGCCGGCACCATTAGGACCGGTGATCATGACTGATACATCAGACTTGGCGACTTGTAGGGCTAAATCAATACAGCGCTGCATCGCACCGCTTCCAAATACCATGCCACATAAATCGGCATCATTAATCGCACTCATGCGATCAGAGTCCATTCGGGTAAGCTGATTATTTTGCTTAGAAAGGTGATAAATAGATAGCAGGTTATTGATACTGGTGAGTAACTTAGCATCATCCCATGGTTTACCCATGTAATCAGCTGCGCCAGCTTTAACTAACTCAACTGCCGTTTCTAATTGGGTCCACGCCGTCATCAGAATGATTGGTAAATTCGGCTGCTGCTGACGCAAGGTATAAAACAGTTGCTTGCCCTCTTCGCCTGATGTCGTATCGCGGGTGAAGTTCATATCTTGAATAACAAGGCTAATATCGTGTTTTGAGACAATATCTAACGCTTGTTCAGGCGTTTCACAGCTCAATGCTCGATAACCATGGATATCTAGCATCAGCGTCAGTGCACTACATATAGCATGGTTGTCATCAACCACTAAAATACTATCCATGTGTATTATTTTTTCTCTCTTTATATAGGGTTTATACCCTAGGTTTATGTATTAGGGTAATGTTATCTGGGTAACGTTACTGTAAAACGGCTAGATTTACGAGTTGCGATGATTATTTACAGTAATTTCAGTGGCAGATAATCTGTTAACTAACACGACAGATAAAACCTAATTTAGCAATTAAATATATTACTATAAATTAAATACTTACCAATGAAAGCCTGTAACTTGTAACATGCTTTCATCGGCTGATTTATATCATATCGTGATTTTAAAACTGCTTGTTATACACTGCGTGTCGCCATTGCTGGTGATATTTTTGCGGCTTTCATCGCAGGCATAATCACAGCTAGGGTAGTCACCACTAACAAACCTACAATAGCAGCTATTGGATACGTTATTGGCAACATAGGTAGGCTATATAAGCTCATCAATTGTTGGCCTAATTGCAATGACAGTAAGCCTCCAATCAGTCCACCAACGATACAAATGAGATAGTTTTCTACCATAAAGTAATGAACGATATCACGCTTCTTAGCACCCAACGCACGGCGAGTACCAATCTGTTTAGTGCGGCGTTGAATATTAAACATCACCATACCAGTCAGTCCTAATGCCGTTATTAATAGTAATAAAATTACCATCATGCTTAATAATGTCGCCATTAAACGATGGTTGCTGTACGACTCTTTTTTCATATCAAGCAATGACGAGAATCCATCAATCACCCGATTTGGGTTTTCTGCATGGAACGCCTTTACAATCGCTTCTTCCAATGCCGGAATATGCTCAGGTAACGCGCGAACCATGTAGGTTTTATTTTTTAAACCACCACCAAAATCAATATTTTGAATCACACTGTATTCAAAGTTTTCATGATTCACCCAAGCACCTTGAAGTTTTTCTATCACGCCAATAATTTCAATGGTTTGCTTGCCTTGATACATGGTTTTACCCACGGGTGACTCATCCCCCCAAAACGCTTTAGCTAAGGGTTGTGACACCATCGCCACCATGCCGCTTTGATCTAACTGGGTATTAATTTCTTCAGGGCGAAAGTTGCGCCCTTCTATTAACTTCGCGCCCATTACATTCAGTAAATGCTCATTGCCTAAATACAATGCAAAACCAGGCATGCTCTCAGCTATTTCTTCATCTGCATTATCAACATAACGGTCCATCCAACCACTGCCGCTCAGTGGCATCATATTAGTTGAACTGGCATGAATCACGTTCGGTAAACCGCGCAGTATTTGTTGGTCAATGATATTTTGCTGAATGTTGTCGATCGCAGGGTCAAAATTATAAACATTAAAGCTCAATATCTGCTCTTCCATTAAGCCCGAACTTCGCTGCATCATGGTTAAACGTTCATGAATAATAAAGCTCGCATTCGCCACTATGGCAACCGATAAAATAATCTGCAGTAGCAATAATATTGGGGCACTTTTGCTGCGCATTAAACTCGATAAAATAGGTTTGATATGTAACATGTCGAATTCCTTTCTTTAGTCGTTATTGCGCTTTTAAATACACACTGGGTTTAGTGCGGCACACGACCCAAGCAGGATAAATACCCGCAATAATAGCCGTCGAAATAGCAATTAAAGGCGTAATAAACCACATACTTGCATCAAGTCCAGTCACGCTTTGCTTCATACTAAACTCTGCATGCAGTATCGATAGCGCTCCCCAAGCCCACAGTAGTCCAACAATGCCTCCAATAAAGCCGATAATCCCAACTTCGACCATGTATTGGCTGAATATTTGTGCACGACTTGCGCCAATGGCGCGGCGAACCCCAACTTCTGGAGCACGTTTTAAGAACTTAGTCAGCAGTAAACCGAGAATATTCACCAAACATACACTCAAGAACAGCACACTGAGGCCAACTAAAATTTTGTTATCTCTTGGCACCACATCGTTATTTTCAAGCCATAGCGCAACATCGCTAATTTGAGCTGATTCTTGTGGTGACTTAGCTGTATCGGTGTAGCGCCCAAAACTTCTTTGCTCTTCTACATAACGCCCTAGCCAGCTCTGTAATTGTGATTTCTGCTCTGGGGTTTCAAGGAAAGTCCAAAACTGAATCCAGGTCTTTTCCGAATTTAAGCGATCTTGATGTGTCAGCATCGGCTCAAACTTCCAGCCACTGGTGTTGCCCCATACATCAAACTCTTCTTGCTCAGTCAGCGAAAAAGGAATAAAAATCTCTTCTGCATCATTGAATGCGCCATTAAGCGGGTCGTAATATTTAGGCTGCGGATTCCAATCTTTGATCACACCCACCACCTGATAAGGCTTGCGGTTGAGGTAAATAGTTTTACCCACACTATTTTGACCGTCAAAAAAAGTTTGATTAAGCTTCTCACCAATCACCACCTGATATGCGGGGTGGCTATCAACGCTTTTCCCCCAGCGATCACCATATAAAAATGGCACTTCAAAAATGGTGAAAAAATCTCTATCTGTGACACGTACGCTTTCTAAAACAGGTTCGATATCCTGATTATCAGATTGCATTGCAAGCCCTGTACGATATGAGGCTGCTTTCACCGACAGTTCATTGTTATTACGAAGATTCACCACATCCTTGTAGGTAATATTTGACTGGTATTCATCCCAAGTATCTAACCCTTGGCTCCACAACTGGATTGAATTGATCTGATCACTTCGCTCCTCAGCGGGGTTATAAGACATGGTTTTATAGACATTCAAAGTGGTAATCGTAATGCCGATACCAATTGAAATCGCTAATACCATAAGCATGGATAACATGGGGGTTTTCTTGATGCTGCGCCAAGCAAGATCGCAATAATATAAAAACATAAGCTTATCTCCTACTTGTGTTATCCGTTGCTGCTGGCAACTTTTTGCAAATCAGCCACTTGTTGTAAGTCGGTGGCTTGTTTTAAATCAGATACAAGCGTTTGGTCTGCTTTTTGATACATCGAGAAGTCACACACTTGACCATCGACAATTTGAATATTGCGTTGAGCACGACGCGCAAGTTCAGCATCATGGGTTACCATGATGATGGTGGTTCCCGTTTGGTTAATATTCTCTAATAACTCCATGACTTGGCGCGCCATTAGGCTGTCTAAATTACCCGTTGGCTCATCGGCTAATAAAAATCGCGGCTCACCCGCTAAAGCTCTAGCAATCGCAACGCGCTGCTGTTGACCACCTGATAATTGTGACGGTAAATGCTTCATCCTTGCAGCTAAACCGACTTGCTCTAATGCTGACTCCACACGGCGATTACGCTCTGCCCGATTAAAACCGCGATAACGTAATGGCACTTCAACATTCTCAGCGAGGTTTAAATCAGGAATAAGATTAAACCCTTGAAAGATGAAGCCGATTTTTTCATTTCTAACTTTCGCGCTATGATTATCACTAAGGTTTGAAACGTTGACGCCATCAAGACTAAACTCGCCTGAAGTAAATCCTTCAAGTAAACCAGCAATGTTCAAAAAGGTCGTTTTACCTGAACCAGATGGCCCTGTAACTGCCACAAACTCGCCCTCTTCAACTTCAAGATTAAAATCACGTAGCGCATGAGTTTCTACTAAGTCCGTTTTAAATACTTTGCTAATATTCTTCATTGATAACATGAGTCTGTCCTTGTCTTATTGGCTCTGTGTTTTGCCAATTTTTGTTTATTCAATTAATCGGTGAATTCGCGCTTAAAAATGCACTATGATTTGCAGTGCAGTGGCAAAATCTAATTCAAATAACACCTGCACCATATCGCTGCTTAATCCATAACTAACCTGATCTGCGAGTTGATCTGTTAGGTCAATAATTTGAAAGCTAAATGACAACCAGTTAAAGCTTTCATCAATTCTGTAACTCACCGCTAGGCTCAATAGCATCAACGCAACAAAGCCTGCCATCGGTTTGGTTTGAGATGATTTCATTTTTGTGTCCTTACTTATTGTCGCAATCCAATCGGTTTAATTTGTTTATCTAATTTGAATTTGTTCATCGTTTTTAAACGCTTCAGTGCCTGAAACCACCCACACATCACCCTCCTTACCTCCATCAACGACTTCGACTTGACTCATACTCCTTGCGCCGAGTGTCACTGGAGTTTTAACAGCTATATCATCGTTCATAACAAATGCTGTTGAACCGCCGCGATTTAAAAAGTCACCGCGTTTTACCATTAATACATTAGGGCGATTTTCGAGTAATACTCGCGCTGATAAACGCTGATTTTGACGAAGCGATAAACTGGTTTCAGCGTTAAAACGCACTCGAGCTGTCACTTCACGGTTTCTTACTTCTGGTGAAATAGAAGATAAATGCCCCATCACTTTAAGACTGCCAAAACTTAACTCAACATCCATGCCTATGCCTAAGTCATCGGCATAAGATTCAGGCACTGCAAGCTCAGCTTCAAAGGCGCTCAAATCCACGACGGTAAGTATTGGCTGACTTGCGCCGATACGGGCTTTTTGTTCAACCAACCAATTACCAATAATCCCTTTTACCGGCGCCTTAATATCTAGCGCAGCAATCTGACGAGCTAACTCGGTCACCACCAATGCTTGTCTGTCGACTTCTAGGGCACGGTTTTTAAGTTCAAACGTTAAGGTATCGCGCATCAATTCCACTTCTTGAATGGCATGTTTGTGCAACAACTTAGCTTTGTGTAAATCGTCTTTACTTTTTTCATAATCGATGCGGCTAATGAGACTATTTTGAATCAATTGATCGCCACGGCGACTTTCTCTATCGGCAGCTTCTAAATCGACCTTGGCCATATCCAGTACTTGGCTCACTCGTAACTGTTCGCGACGGGCATCTAACTTGGCGCGCTCCAAATCACTTTCCATTGCGGCAAATACTGACTGCTCTTGTTGAAAGCTACTGCGTAATTTAGGGCTGTCGATTTGTGCAACGACTTGATCTTGTTCGACCTCATCACCTGGCTGGCTAAGTAACGTCACCACACCTTGTTCAGTGCTGTATAAAATGGGAGCATTGGCTGCCACAATTTTACCTGTTGTCGCGATATCACGTACTAAAGTACCTCGAGTGATTGTGGCTAAACGTAGGTCTTTACCTTCGATGGAGCGAATAGAAGAGTCATGACCAATGCTTGCCCACACTAGCGCACTCATTAACACACAGATTGTGCCAATAATGATGGGCATACGTAGCTTTTGAGAAGCGCCTGCTTTAATGACCGTATCTTGTCCGCTGGTATCTTTAATCATCTCGGTTCCTTGACTCTCACTAGGGGCTTTCTGTTTGCTGGCAGTCCGTTTACAAGCTATCCGCTTACAAATAGTGACCGTTCTAGAAAACCTAGTGTGCTATTTCGATATTGTTCCCGTGATAAAGCACAGGCTATGCCAATAATAACAAAACTTTAAATATCATAAGGATAGGTGCAATTGCATTTATTAGAATATACGAATGTGTCCGCGGACACTGATTTAAAGTGTCCGTAAAAAAGAAAAGTGTCCGAACAATAAAAAAGTGTCCGAGTGGACACTTTGATTGGTTTAGGTGTAAAAATCTGTACGGTGAAGCTGTTTACTCCGAGGCTGCTACTGTGTGGACCTAACTTTATCTAACGACTCACACAAAGTTTGTACGCCTAATATTGCTCTTGGCGAAGCCCTGTGCAGCAAATCAGCATTAAGCTGATAAATATGATTATTCTTAACCGCTGGTAATTCTGGCCATTTCGACCAATCTACGCCAATAACATTACCTTCATCTTGGCTCTGTAATATCACCTCAGCCCCAGTCAGTAAGACATTTTCAACACTGATTTGCGGGTATTCACTTGCTGCATCAATAAACACATTATCACCATGACAAGCGCTGATGATATGTTCAATCCAACTGCCTTTAGAGACCGTCATTAACGGTGTAGACCATAATTGATAAAAGACTTTTACCGCAGATTTTTGCTGATTCTGACTGCGAATATTGGCCAGCTGTTGGCGATAATCGTTCGCGACTTGCTCAGCTTGTTGCTGGCGGCCAGTTAACTCGCCTAATTGCTCAAGCTCTTTGGCCACATCATCTAAACTTTTAGGATCGCTATTGAAAACCTTAAAACCTAACTGAGTTAACTGGCTAATATCTTCCATTTTATTACCACTTTGCCAGACCACAATGAGATCAGGATTTAACTCAATAACTCGCTCCATCTGAATACCATAATAGCCACCAATACTTGGAATAGTTTTAGCTTGCTCAGGAAAGTCTGCATGATCTGTGGTGGCAACAATTGTTTCGCCAGCACCAATGGCATAGAGCATTTCAACGGCATGAGGTGATAACGCAATCACCCTCTTTGCAGGTTTAACATTTGTTGCAACAACATCAGAACTAAATAAAGTGAGTAACAAGGTAAAAGTGAAAGTGAAAGTGAAAGTGAATAAAAAAGAGCGATTAACGGAATGAGTCACTGAAATACCTTTAATAAGTTTGAGTAGCAAGCTAATAGTTATGAGCACGAAATACTTAAAACCGCATCGTGCTCATTCTAGCAATTTTCGCACAGGATTAACGAATAAGTGATTTAACGAGTTAAAGAATTAATTTAAAGCCTTATAAAACTAACTCTGTTGGCCAACCAAACTTATCGACTAAAGCTTGTAGGTTTTTAGGACGATAATTTACGTCATTATCCCAACGCTGTTTAACTGATTGATGAATGAGCATTGGTTCACCCATAGGTGCCATGTCTCTATAAAGCTTACGTTTAACTCGATAGAAATTACGACGAGAATTATGCAGTTTAGCCATAGGCGCCGGTGAAACCTGATTAATTAAATGTGATTCAACTGATAGCTTATAAGCTTGAGCTTCTTCTAGCATCCAGTGTAAGGCATTGTCTGACAGCATTAATCCTTGGTTGTCAGGTTGATAACTGCCACCAATATTACTGTGAGCACCAGCAAACCAAACTTGCTTCATATCCATCGTGTCTCTTGGTCGCCAAATAGTCGGTTCAAAATCCTGTCGATGTTCATCTATCGCTAAAGCATGACGAGCGACTTTGACATTACTGCCAATTTTAGTGTCATAGAACTCATCTTTATCTTCAAATAAACCTAAAAATGAGCTGGGGATCCCCATCGCACCAACGGTATCCCACACGCCAACAAATTCAATCTCCCGTGATGGGTGTGAATGCTGTTGCCTAAAGAGCAGTGACTTCTCACCTTCAGGTGCATAAGCTTTCGCTTGGGTTTTATAATGTTCAAAGGCTTGTTGAATAAGCTTGGCGTCAGGGCGTTTTACTATGCCGCAATTGTTTATCAAGCCGCAAAGGCTGCGCATGGTGTATGAGCCACGGCTAAAGCCAAACAAGTAAATCTCATCACCTGCTTGGTAGTTCTGCACAATGTAGCGATAACCATCAAGAATGTTTTTATGCAGCCCTCTTCCTGTCGCTCCACCAATGAGGTTGTCGTAGTAAGAGCCAACTCCCCAGTCATAAAAAACTTGTTGAGGTTTACCATCCTGCGCAACAGGACTAATGGCTCTGGCAAGCCTAAGTACATTGGTCGCCTGATCTTGATTAATGTCTTCTTCAGGGCGATTCCAAGTACCATCAGCACAAATAACAATCCGTTTATTCATCACTCTTCCTTGTTCGCTTATGATTTGAATCAAATTAGGCCATTGCACGGGGTAATGTTACTGCATCACTTTTCTAAAGAAGAAAGTTACAACGCCTTATTTAAGTAGACACTATTGACACAATTAACGTGTGATAAATCATACCTTGTTCGACTTTTAGACAATAGTCATTCCTGCAAAAGTATCGTTTACTCATTAACGACTTACTTCTAGCAGTAAAGGAATCCCTATGTTAACGACTCAACAGTCAGTTTTGGTGATCATTGACGTCCAAGGTAAGCTTGCCCAAGTGATGCAGCAATCGCCCGAATTACATAAACAACTCGGCATTTTAATCCAAGGGGCGCAATTGTTTGATATACCTATTTTATGGGTTGAACAACTGCCCGATAAACTCGGCGGAACCAGTGAGGAATTAGCAGCTCTACTCAGTAAAACCACACAGGTTATTCCCAAGTCATATTTTAGTGCTTGGCAAAACTCTGAATTCCAACAACAACTAGCTAGACTCAATCGTACTGATATTATCCTTGCGGGCATTGAAACCCATGTTTGCGTCTATCAAACTTGCCAAGACTTACTGGCTAATCGTTATAACGTTCACTTAGTTGCCGACGCTGTATCGTCACGCACCAGCGAAAATAAGCAGCTAGGGATCCAAATGATGACTCAATTAGGCGCGAAGGTAACCAACACTGAATCTTGTTTGTTCGAGCTTCAACATCAAGCCAGTGGGGAACGCTTCAAGTCTCTTCTAAAGTTAATAAAGTAATTAATTTAATAGCTTAACTTACCATGACAAATGTCATCGACTCTAATGACAATATTCACTTACCGCAAAAAGGCAAGTTTAATAGACTTATTCCATCGACATAACACATCGGTTTGAAAACTTTCATCATTACAGTAAATTAAAGGAGCACGTCATGGGATGGGAACATATTGCAATATTAAGTCTATGTATTGGAGCTATTAATCAGGTGGTGCCAGTAATTTTAGCCTTAATCGAGAAAGAAAAAAGCTAACATCAGAGCAAATTATACGGAGTTACTCTCCTATTTTTTACTAAGAACACTTTATTAACTAAGACACATTTTTTAACTTAGAGCGCCTCGGGTGCTCTTTTTTATTTTTAGTGAAAAAATGAGCTTTAATAAAGCAAGTGTCAGCCAAAGTGGACAATCAGAATATTAAATTTGTATTATTTTTATTCAATTTGAACATCTGAATTTTGTAATAAGCTAAACTAGTTGATAGTTTTATGGAAATGATTGTATTTCTGTTATTATTTACAACCAAATAATCATAATTTAATGGATTAGCAGCAGTCTATCCAAGTTCATATACCATAGGTAAAAATATGATTAACCACTTCACTGTCCTCGGTGTTAAAGCCAGTGCCAAAGAAGACGAAATAAAAAAAGCCTATAAACGTTTATCAAATAAGTTTCACCCCGATAAACTGATTAATGCTTCAGAAGAAGAAAAACATCTCGCAGCACAGCAGTTGCAACGCGTTAAAGATGCCTACGATGTTTTGTCTGATAAAAAGTTAAGAACTGCGTTTATTAAAGATTTTAATAATGTCATCGTAACCAATCCTACAGCGGCTATGACCGAACTGTGGGATCAATTTTATTCTTGAGAAACCCATGAGCAAACCACTTAATATCTCACGTATTAATGAGTTAAAAAATAATGCCTATGACAATATCGAGTCGTATAACGATCCCGATAGCCCAGAAGCATTAGCCAAATTCACTGACTCAATGAAAGCGATTTTGTTAGCCGATCCTTCGATGTTGGCAGCTGTGCCTGAATATTTGCCAGTGGCACTATTCAATCGAGTTCGCTTTTCAGATGCCGCTAAAACCAAGTGGGCGACATGGATTGATACTGCGACCTTGCCGTCGTGGGATGAGTTTAAAGTTACGATTCAATTTAATAATGATGATGTTCCTTTAGTACTTGCAGTACGTAAGTACTCTGAAGAATTACTCATCGAAAGCTGTGCGGTCGTTTACTTGCTTAACACTCAAGATAACGTGGTGGCGCCAAGTAAATCTTTTAGTGCCAATGAAGCAAGTGACACTAATGATGACGGCTATGATCCCTACAATGATGATGGGGACTATGATGACAGCGATGAAGAAGGTTATTACGACCAATATGATGACGAGGAGCGATAATGAACAATCTTATTGAACTCACCGCAGCAGAGATAAAAGATCTAGCTGATGTAGAGCCGCAACAAGCCAGTAAGCGCTTCGAAATTATTGCTAATACTATGTCAGACGATCAACTTGTTGATGTCATTGAACATATGGATATTGTGACCCTGACGCAAATTAACAGTCATCACGATATTTCGTGTCCATCAATCATGTCAGAACTGATGTCTCCTGAGCAAATTCGTGACATCGTCTGTCAGCAACCTCTGTATTGGGAAGAGCAAATCAAAACCAATGCAGATGAGTTAATGCATCATACTTTTGAGTTCCTAACTTACCTTATTCGTATTCAAGGAACCGAAGAAAAGCAGGCTGCTATTTTAGAGTGTATCGCAGAAGATCCTGCGGGCTTATTCTACCTATCAATTCCGTTTATTGAACTCATTCTAGCCCCTTCAGGTGAGCAAGATGGCAATACCATCTATGAAAGTTTCGATGACGAAGATGACGGTGAAACTGTGGGTTATAGTAACTGGCAAGCCGATGAAGAAGCTCACAGCTTAGCCATTGACGACCCACGCAGTTTATACGCTTTGGTTAAACAGCTAACCCCTGATGTCGCTTCTTCAATTAAAAACTTGCTGCGTAATGAAAGTTCTGGCTGGGAGCAAATCATTGGTAAATTCGTTAACGAGCTTGTACTGCAAGCTAAAGAGAAAAACGAAGTGGCTGATGAATACGCTGAAGTCGATGACATGTTTACTTTTCTTGATTAAGGAATCGACTTAATGCAATTAGCATTACGTGATAATAACCAAGGTCCATATTTTAGCCGTGTACTTGAATATGGACGCACAGAAGCACTATTAACCGACGAACATGTCGCTCAGATAAAATCCAAAGCGATTTTAATGAGTTTAAAGTTAGCAGATAAGTTTTATAACAAACACAAAATGCATTTGCTTGAGCATGCTGCTCACGATGTTATTGGCGTTGTGAGTTTAGGGCTGGTTGCACTTACCGGTGAGGAGCCCGCTGGCTCTGTTGCTTTATTGCAAACTCCAGATGGTGTGCTTAAGTGTTTCCAGAAAGGCTGGAACATGTTGACCATTGTCAGCAAGCATATGCACGGCAATGAAAACTCGCTATATGGTGATATTAACCAGCTACTGTTAGAAAAAATATCAACACCACCCGATAGTGAAATTTGGCTAGGTTGGCAAGATTATCAAACAGCACTGAAAGATCACCACAATCAAGAAGCCACTAAAGTTTTACTTGAAACTTTTTACGCTAAAGTCGAACTAGACCCATTATTTAGTCTTGGGCTTGAAAGCGTATTAGCAGAGGCGGTGTTGTATCGCATCATGTTTGACGACGCTAGAGTGCGTGAAGACATGAAAAAGCGCTTACGCAAGATTGAGCTAGATGAAAAGTGGTTCAGCATTGATGCTATTACCATTCATACTGAACGCGCATTGAGCCATTTGCCAGCAACACTTGCTGACACCATTCGTGAAGATTTAGGTAAGCATTTTTATCAAGAGTTATTGCGTACTCTCAAGTTTGCCAAAAAGTATCGCGAACTGGCTCTTGATGATGCGAGCCCTGAAAAGCTTGAACGTTATGAGCAAAAACATGGTCTGCAAAGTGTATTGTTAGGTTGGCAGGATACAATTGAATTCTAGCCTCAAGCAGAACTCAATAATGACTAAGGGCAACAAAGGCTGACTTTGCTGCCTTTTTTTATGCCTATAGACCTATCACTCTACACTAGGCTACCTCTGCAGATATATTTATTATGCTCAATTAACTGATTGATCTAAATTTGATTAAACACGTATTCTTAATAGACCGTATTATTGAAGCAGATTGATGGCAAATTATCCTTCAGCAGTACCTGACTCCTTCATTAAATGAGTTTTCACTATGACTAAAGACGTTGCCAAAGTTCCAAGTAGTCGCTTATCAAGGCTGAGTAAAATCGGTGGCCTCGCCTCTCGTTTAGCTGGCAATGTACTGGTCGAAGGTGCTAAACAGCTGAGTAAAGGTCAATCACCTAAACTTCAAGAGTTAGTGCTTACTCCTAGAAATATCTCCCAAGTAGCTGAAAAGCTCGCCCAGCTTCGCGGTGCTGCAATGAAAGTTGGCCAAATGATATCAATGGATACAGGGGATTTATTGCCCGCAGAGTTAAGTGAAATCATGGCAAGATTACGTGATGACGCTAAAGCCATGCCTCACAAACAATTGGTCGAGATACTCAAGCAACAATGGGGTAACGACTGGCTAATGCCTTTTGCGCAGTTTGAGCTACGTCCTTTTGCCGCTGCATCCATTGGTCAAGTGCATTTAGCCTATTTAGGTTCTGGTGAAAAGCTTGCAGTAAAAATCCAATACCCTGGCATTAAAGACAGCATTAATAGCGATATCGATAACGTCGCTACATTATTAAAAGTGGCTCAGCTAGTACCTGATCATGTCCAGTTTGATAAGTTACTCACCGAGGCAAAAGCGCAGCTTCACCATGAAGCCGATTATGAGTATGAAGCAAATCTTTTAAAGCAATACCAACAATGGGTCGCTGGCGATGAAAGGTTTATCGTACCTAAAGTATATGAATCTCTTAGCACCGACAGTATTTTAGTCATGGAGTTTATTGAAGGTGAAGCCATTGAAAATGTTGCTCGTCTCGACCAACAAACCCGAGACAATATTGCCACTAACTTACTAGCACTGTTTCTTGATGAACTTTTCGAATTTAAATTAGTACAAACCGATCCGAACTTTGCCAATTTTATGTATCAAGCCAACAGTGGCAAAATTGTATTATTGGACTTCGGTGCAACTCGTCAAATTTCCGAACCACTCTCTGCTGGATACAGAAAGCTCATGCAAGGTGCAATGACCAACGATAAAGCCTTGATGACTCAAGCCGCATCAGAAATTGGCTTCTTTCAAAAAGACATCACCATTGAACAGCAGCAGTTAATTGTCGATATTTTCTATCAAGCATGTGAACCGCTTCGAAGTGAAGCTGAATACGATTTTGCCAGCAGTAACCTCGCTAAGCGTATCACCGATTCTGCTAAATCAATGAGTACTAAACCAGACGAATGGCATACTCCACCAACCGATGCAATTTTTGTACATCGAAAATTGGCGGGGATATACCTACTAGCCTCGCGTATTAAAGCCAAGGTCGATGTTAAAAAACTTTTTTTAAGCCACCAATAAAGGCCAACCTTTGCTATATCAACAAATATTAATCTGTACGAATATCGGTAATTGTTCATATCGGGCTAAGTTGTGGCAGTATAGAATTTCAATTAAGTAATCTAACCCAAATACTAATGCGCATCTTCGGCAGTGGTTAATCTTTCGAGACTCTAAAATGTTTACATTTTTCAATATTAAGCCCACTCAGTTATTAGCTACGTTAGTGTGTATTAGTATCGTAACAGTTGCATCTTTAATGCCTGCTCAAGCAGCTACGGATTCAAGTTCAGATTCAAAGTTAATCCAAACACAGGAACAGCCAGTTAAAGGAGAATTAACCATTACTCCATTATCTAAGAGCTTGTTTGTGCACGAATCATTTATGCAAACTCAGCAATATGGCTTTGTTGGCTCTAACGGTCTCATTTTAGTCGATGGCAAAAGTGCATACTTAGTTGATACCCCATGGAGTGAGACTGACACGATAAAACTCGTTAAATGGATATCAAGTCAAGGCTATAAACTCGTTGCAAGCGTATCGACCCACTCCCATGATGATCGCACTGCAGGTGTCGATTATTTAAACCGCATTGGTGTCGCGACTTACGCATCAGACCATACCAATAAATTACTGCAACAAGCAGGTAAACCTACCACAAGTCATAGCTTTAAAGAGGGCCAATTTGATTTTGTTGAATCGAAAATTGAAGTCCATTTTGTCGGTGCAGGCCACACAATAGATAACCTTGTAGTCTGGTTTCCGCAATCAAAATTGCTTTATGGTGGCTGCTTAGTTAAAAGCTTAGGGAGTAAAAGCCTAGGTTATTACGGTGAAGCAGATTTAAATGCTTGGCCTCAATCAATCGCTAATCTACAAAGCCAATTCGCTCAAAGTAATCAAGTGCTTCCGGGCCATGGAAGCATGGGCGATAAGCAGTTATTGACTCATACCATTTCACTGCTAAAGCAGCATGCATTAACAAGCGCAGAAAAATAAATGTAATAAAAACCTATCAATCGCTGTCTACCTACAGCGAAATATCAACTTAACGGATCACATACCTATCTGAATAAACGCTAAATGATTCAGATATAAATACACTCAAGGAGAGTTAGCTATGTTCAGCCATATTATGATTGGTGCAAATGACATCGATACATCAAAAACCTTTTACGATGCCACCTTAGCCACTTTAGGTCATGCCCCTGGTAATATTGACCCTAAAGGCCGCTGCTTCTACGTTACAGACACTGGTGTGTTTGCATTAACAAAACCGATAAATGGCGAAGAATCAAGTCATGGTAACGGCACTACCGTAGGTTTTGCAGCATCAAGTGAAGAGCAAGCTTTGGCTTGGCATGCTGCTGGACTTGCTAATGGTGGAGTGACTTGTGAAGAGTTACCTGGTTACCGCGAATCACCAATGGGGCCATTATTTTTAGGCTATTTACGCGACCCTGCTGGTAACAAGATTTGCGTACTTTACCGCCCAAAGTAATCGGCAAATAATGAGTAAGCAGTAAATCAAGCTATTCAAAAAAAGCTGAGTTCGCTCAGCTTTTTTAATTCAAGCACATGGCTTTTATCGGCAATCAAGGTAAACTTAGCCAGCAAATTTTTATGATGTAAGCAAAGTCGACACTAATGAGTTTGCATACTCAAGCGTCACTTGCCGTTACCATTTTAGATTAACGCCAATGTCTATTTTCAGTTCCGATTTCAGCTAAACGTTTAAGGCTTTCCTTCATGTCACAATTCGATCCCCTTTTTAATCAATTCAATGAGTCGATTGCAGACATAAGCTTGCCTGAAAATTTTACTTTCCCATTTTATTATCAGCCTCACCCTTTAGCCGTTATTGCGTCTGAGCAACTGCAACTACATCTGCTGCAACAAACGGACTGGCATCATAACTTTGGATTAGAAGACAAAACTAACCCTTGCCAGCAAGCACAGCTGCTTAAACCCATAGGTAAAATGTTTGGGGTATTGGTGGTAAAAAATTTACAGGGCGAATTAGGTTACTTAGCAGCTTTCTCTGGCAAAATTGCCGAGCAAAACATCCTGCCACACTTTGTACCGCCAGTATTTGACATGCTCAGTAAAGACAGCTTCTTTAAATCAGAATACGAGCAAATAAATCAGTTAAGTCATCAACTTAAAAAACTAGAATCAGACCCTAGACTCACTGAATTCGAGCAAGATTTGAATGCGGTTACACAAGCTGCCGAACAAGCTATTGCCCTGCATCGTCAGCAGATGATTGAAAACAGAAAAAGCCGTAAAGCCAAACGTAATAACTTAGCGGGTTTATCAGAGGCTGAGCAAAAATCTATCTCTATTGAGATGAGCAGACAGAGCGTAGAAGACAAGCACCAATTAAACGCATTAAAACGAGACTGGGATGCTCAGATTAAGCAATCTAAGCAGCAACTTGACAGTATTGCCGACCAAATAGATGAAGTTAAACAAGCCAGAAAACAGCTTTCTAATGCGCTGCAACAAAAGCTATTTGCCCAGTACAATTTTTTAAACATCAAAGGTGAATCTCGAGATCTTAGTGATATTTTCCATGATGCTCCTAACCATCAACCTCCTGCAGCAGCAGGCGAATGTGCAGCACCTAAGTTACTTCAGTACGCATTTAAAAATCGGTTAACTCCAGTGGTCATGGCTGAATTTTGGTGGGGCGAGTCGCCAAAATCTGAGATAAAGCAGCATCAAAATTACTACCCTGCTTGTCATGGTAAATGCCGCCCTATTTTAGGCCATATGCTTGATGGGATGAAGGTAGACGAAAACCCCTTACTGACTAATCCAGCAGAAGGTGTCGAGCTGCCTATTATTTATCAAGACGATTACATCGTTATCATTAATAAACCTGCAGAATTTTTATCAGTGCCAGGGAAAAACATAACCGACTCGGTATTTAGCCGTATGAAGCAAAAATTCCCTAATGCGACAGGACCGTTAATCGTACATAGATTAGATATGTCGACATCAGGACTAATGGTAATCGCACTTTCAAAAGAGGTGAATAAACATCTAGTACAGCAGTTTATCAATCGAACTGTTACCAAGCGTTATATTGCCAAAATAGACGGTGAACTGAGTACTGAAAGTGGCACTATCAGCTTACCTCTTAGGGTAGATCTAGATGACAGACCCAAACAGCTTGTATGCTATGAATATGGAAAGCATGCAGAGACTTTTTGGCAGAAAGTTGCGGTAAAAAATGGCAACACTTTAGTACACCTTTACCCAAAAACAGGACGAACTCATCAATTGAGAGTTCACAGCGCGCATCATGATGGATTACATATGCCAATTTTAGGTGATGATTTGTATGGTAAAACAGAAAAGCGCTTACATTTACACGCACAACTGTTATCACTGCATCACCCTCACACCAACCAGTCTATGACGTTCGAAGTGAATGCTGATTTCGAATAAAACAACCGTTTGAAACGAACATTTAAATAGTCAAAAAAATGGCTAGTCTACTGCCCTGTAAAAACTTGTTAAATTACCTATTTCGAAGTGGATATGTTAATCAATATGGGTTAATGTAACCAGTTCGTATGATATGCGGTTTTATAAACAATAACCCTGCGAGCTGACGTTTTCCTTCGTTGTATTTTTGAAATCACCAAAAGCTGTTGATTGTATTCATAAAAACATTAGCTTACTACACGATTAAGGATAAGAGTGGACTATGAAAGAGTGGTATTTCTCAAATAATGGTGAAATCAGTGGACCTTTAGGCTTAGCTGATTCCAATAAATTTATTGCATCAAATCCTGATGTCTATGCTTGGCACCCGTCTTATGCACAGTGGGTACCAGTAAGTCATGTTGAAGAGTTTGACATCAATGTATCTCCGCCACCGCCTCCTGCGGAGATTCCACAGCAGTTAATCGAACGTTTTACTGCTAAAGAGCGTGAACTCAATTCTGCGTTAGGTCGAATTGATACCACCCTTAAGACGATTAATTCTTCAATGTCAGATATCGGACGAGATTCTAGCCGTTACAAAGTAACGACAAAAGAATTGAACGAAAAAGTTGAAGCGACGCTTCGTAGCGTTAATGAACAATATGCTGCACTACAGAAAACACTTTCAGGTGTAGGTTAATTAAGTTTTACCCGACTTAAAACACTAGATAATCTGAGTGGCATATAACAATTGTTGTTAACTAAATAAAAAGAATACGACTATGAAAAAATGGTATTTTTCGAAAAATGGTCAAGTAACAGGGCCGTTAAACGAAGTTGAAGCAAAAGAATTTCTATTGAAAGATGGCGACTGTTACGGTTGGCACCCTTCATTTACACAATGGAAACCAGTAAGTTGCATTAAAGAGTTCGCTCATATAGTGCCTGCAATGGTTCCGCCAGCGCTGATCCCTCAAGCATTAATTGAAGAATTTGCAGCTAAAGAAAAAGCACTACAAGTCAAAGTCGCTAGCATGGAAGAAAGCGTCTCAACGACTAAAAGTGTGCTGGTTGAGTTTGAACAAGAAATTAATCAATACAAAAAGCTCACCATCAATTTAACTGATGAAGTTAAATCAAACATTGACCCTTTTGAGAGCAAATACAACTCATTCAAAGGCTCATTTGATGAGTTAATTTCGGCATTATCAATTGCGAAAACAGAAGTGAATGAAGTCACAACAGACTTTAATCAACGTGTTGCCAAGCAAGTAGCTGAAAATACTAATAGCATCAGTGCTCCAACTGTTGCTTCAGTAGCTGCACCAGCAGCAAAAGCAGAAAGCGCGAGCATTTCGCCAGATAACGTGTCAGAAATCAGCAACCAGATCCAAAAAGCACTTGCTGAAAGCATGCTTAAATCAGCTGAAGAAGACAGCGCAGTTGCTGAACTAACAGCAACGAAAACAGTCAGCGCGACCAAAAGCCTTGACCCTGTGGCAGTAGCGCCTAAAAAGCCTAAGCCGAAAATTGATAAAATTGAATTCTCTGAAGATATCTCTGAAGACAAGCAAGCTGATGAAACTGGTGTAACAGGTGTTACTAGCATCATCAAGTCCGTCTTCAAGGGGGACACTAAGAGAAATGAAAAAAAGTCCGAAACGCCGGATGATGTAAATCAACTGGCGGCGAGTACCGAAGCAAAAGCTAAAACTGAAAAGTCTGCAGATTCAGCAAATGATGGAACAGCAGAGGAAAGTGAAGAAGAGAAAGAAGGTCGTATGAGACGCCGAAGAAGACGTACTCATTACATTGCCTCTTAATAGATTGGCATTGTATGGCATGACCTCTTAAGACATTCTAATAATCGTACTCGTGCAGAGATCTGTGTTTGAAAGTCAAACTGATGTATAGATTAAATAAAAAGGCTTATCTTGCGATAAGCCTTTTTTTATTCGTTTTAAGCGGGCTTTATTATTTCTGATTTAATCTCTGCAAACACGACAGCTGAGCAGTATCAATTAAACAACGACCACAGACTCTGACTCAGTAACCGTTTTAGCATCTGCTCTATCAATGATTTTAATCAATGCCGTTTGAATTACTTCATCTTGTCTAGCGTCTGCCGTACTTTTAAATACTTCCTGCTGCGCTTCTGCACCTTCTTCAAAGACAAACTCAACCACAACTTGCTGAGCGATATCGGCGCTGTCACCTTGGTAAATAATATTAATTAGCGGGTAGCCTTTAAAACCTGCTTTCACTTTCTTAGCAATTCTCTTCTTTGATTTGTCTAGATTCATTTTCGATTCCTGAGATACAGCTTAATGTGGTTTACATCATTCGGCGCAAGATACTATAAGGCGCTTATTCTATTATTACCAATAAAGGGTCCAAGTATCTTATCGGTTTTGGTTACAATGAGATAGCCCTATGAGATAGCCCTAGGAATTAGCCCTTTGAATTAGTGCTTACAAAAATCGTTATACCGCAACATCTGCAAAACGACCTTGGGTTAGCGAGCAAAGAGCAACTGGCGATAAACCGATATCTAACCCTCTTTTTCCCGCACTAACATACATGGTCATAAATCCTTGAGCGGAGAGATCAATTATTGTCCGTAAACGCTTCTTTTGCCCCAATGGACTCACGCCACCTAAAACATACCCTGTTGTTTTCTCAACTAAAAGCTTATCAGCCATAACTGACTTTTTCGCAAAAGCGGCTTTTGCGATCAGCTTAAGGTTTAGCTTTTTGTTTACAGGTATCACAGCAACCACCAGCTCTTTAGTGTCCAGCATCACCACTAATGTTTTAAAAACTTGTTCAGCAGGTAGACCCAGTTTTGCCACAGCTTCATCACCAAAAGACTCAGCATTCGCATCATGCTCGTAGGCAAGTACTTCATGCTCTATTCTATGCTTTTTAACTAGGTTAATCGCGGGAGTCATTAGTTACTCTTCTTTGTTTAATTTTTCGCTAATTCACGAATAGCATCATAATCAAAGCTGGTGATTTCAAAAGGATTACCATCGGGATCGCAAAAGTAGATCGACCAAGTAATTTCATGGTCACTCACGGTAAAGCTCACCCTGTGGTCAGTTAATTTTTGTTGCCATAAAAAGAAATTAGTCGCATCAACACCAAACGCCACTGTCGTTCTTTTGTCGGCCTGAGATTCAAATAATGCGAGATGCAAATGTTGATGAGCAAGCACTAATGGGCCATTACCTACAGCCCAAAATGCTAATGTTTCAACAGCATTAAACCCAAGCACTTCTCGATACCAAACCTCAGCAGCTTTCCGGTCTTTTACATAAATATGAATATGATCAAAACACGCTAACGTTGCCATAAAAACCCCTTAATACAGTTCAAATGTTTGAACTGTATTCTTTAGTTGAATACCGTCAAGTATTGCTCGTATCATATTGTATCTCAAATACATTAAAAACAATGCTTTACACTTTTTATTCGCCTTGTAATATATCACTACTCATTGAGGTAAAGATGTAGACAAGGATAAACATGTCTCAAGTTCAATCGCCAGAGCCTGAACTCGTCGCAACCGACAAACCAGCAAATAATAAAGCACTGAGCCAATTTCTCACTCAACTTAAGTCACAAGTGTCTCGTTCAGAGTCAATTGATGTCGTGAAGTCGGCGTTAGATAAAGCCATCGACTACCCAAATCAATTACGGTATAAAAATACTAATTTATATATTGGTATGGCAGCAGCTATATTTGCAGCGATTGGCTACTGGTTCTATCTAGAGCAGCAAGGCCGTTATTATAGATACTCTGATATAGATTTTGGTGTGTTTATCTTCTGTATCATTAGCCTAGTGGTCGCTATATACATATTTGTAGCACGGCGTAAAAAAGTCGATAAAGTATCACGGCTGCTTCGTGATGAAACCCTCAAACACCTTTATAATATGACCGATTGTCAGCAACAGTTTTTAAATAACGCTGAAAATAAATTTGTCGACTTTAAACGTGGTAATTACTCACAAGATCTTGAGTGGGGTAAAGAGATCGACTTTCATTCCGACTTAGGGTTAATTCGTGCCAGCGTGGTGTATCATCATTACGTTGATAGAAGAACCGAAACTTATACAGAGTCAGATGGCAAAGGTGGAACACGCACCCGTACTCGCACGGTATACGACCATTATTACCGCCAGGGAGTCATACTGCCACCGCTGAATAAAACCACCCATCTTGTCATTAGTGAGTCGCGTTTATCAAAACAATGGTCGCAAAGCTTTATGCCTGCATCTAGAGAGTTTGAAAAGAACTTTAGAGTCCAAGCAAACTCACAGTTTGATGCTGCAAAGTTTCTTGAGCCAGCTGTGGTGGTAGCGTGTGAGCAATTGGGTAATAAACTTAAAAACCTCACTATCGAATTTGCCCACGATGGCAGTGTATTGATCAATCAGCATAATACTAATTTATTGAATCCAGCAATGGATCACGACATCACCAATCCTGCTGAGTTTAAAGAAGAGTTACTCAATGACACCTCATTGTTTACCGTAAACAGCATTTTTGGCTTTGTGAACCAAATTATACGCCACACAAATTAAGCTCGCTTTTTAACTATATTCTCTGATAATTACAGATATATTCTCTGATAATTACAGACAGTCACACTCAAGGAAGCACCATGGAAATGTCTTATATTATACTCGCAATCGTTGTCATCGCTGCTATTGCAGGTTTTATGATTTACAACGCCATAGTCAAAGAGCACAACGCCGTTCAGCGTGGTTGGGCTGATGTGTTAACCCAAGAAAGACAGCGCAGTCGAATTATTCCTGAGCTTGATAGAGTGCTTCAAGAGCACAAAGATTATGAGAAAGAGTTGCTGCCTAAAATCACCGCGTTGCGTCAAGGGATTAATGCACTGCAAGACAATAATATTGATACCAAACTGCAAAGTGATGTAGATAGGGCTTCACAGGATTTAATTAAGGGTATTAACGTTGCCGTTGAAGCCTACCCAGAACTTAAAGCCTCTGAGTCTTTTTCTAAGTTTATGAATGAGATCACCGAGCAAGAAGAAAATGTCGGTGCTGCAGTGCGAATTTTTAACCAAAATGTAGCTAACTTTAATTCGTGCATTCAATCTTTCCCGAACAACATCGTCAATTCAATGTTCAACAAGAAGCAAGTGATTGAAGTATTCACTGATAGTAAAGCACAAGCCGCTTTTGAATATACGCCCAAATTCTAATATAAGTTCTAGTACGAATACCTTTAAATAACGAAACGGGGCACTATGCCCCGTTTTTGTATATCGGTATTAATTAGAATTAGTTCGCAATAGCTGCGGCTCACCAAAAAACTGCTGCTTGTTACCTAACACGGTTACCGCATCATTGTCGCTCAACAATAACAATTCATGCTCACTGCTCAGCTGAAACAGTTCAAATGTTGTTAAGTCTTTTATGGGGCTAGCCCCTGTAGAGTTAGTCACTGTAGAGTTAGTCACTATAGGTTTAGTCACTATGGGTTTAGTCACATGAGGCACTATGCAATAACTGACTAAGTTCAAACCTTTAGTATCGATTAAGCCCACATTATTTTCATCGCCACACAACACTGCAGAATCAATGCTTGGCGTCATTATCATCGCACCCGCACTTACGCCAACAATAGGTTTACCCTCATCAGCTAGGTATCGTAATACCTTATCTACTCCGCGATGTTTCAGCCAATGTAAAAACCGATAAGTATCTCCGCCAGACAGGTGCACCAATGAACTTTGCTTTAATGCTGTACTGGTACTCGGTTCAAAGCCCTGCTCAAGCTCAAGGTAAATAACCTCTTCAAACCCTAACGCTTGGTACATTTTCTTAATTGGCGCAAAATACTCACCGTGCGGATCTGGTTCAGAGGCAAGATACACCACAGGCTGCTGATGAAAGTCATTCGGCATATGCTTAATCAAGTGTGAAATTGCCGCTTCGGCGACGTGTGAGTCAGTACTGTTGAGTAAAACCAAATTCATTAAATATTAATATCCCTATCTTGTTTTGTCACAACCTAATGGCTTTATCGTAATCTTAGTCATTTGGTAATGCATCAAACTGTTTTCGTTTGTCGTCCATAAAGGCTTGCATAGCTGCAGGATCTTGCATTAAGTGCGACATCTCAGCCATCACCTTCATGTGAGCAGGCTCTTGCTGCTGAAACATCGCCATACCATGTAGCTTGCTTAACTGCGCCATGTCTTCAAATGTATCAGCCTTAAACCTCTCGTCGCAAGCACCACCGAGTTGTTTACAAGTCATTGTTTTCATCTGTCACTCCTTAACGACAACACCTTCACTTATTCTGAGTATTCAGCTTAGCATTAACTGAAAAAATAGATGGGTTGCTATCTCTTACCTAGCTAACTTTTGGACAATTGCGTGTTATATGTCTTTCTAAATTAGAACGATATTGATTAGTTTCAGTATTGCAAAACGTAACCTAACAGCGTTGAACGCGGTGCTGGTCACATGAAAGGAGGTGGTAAAAAATACGACCAGCCCTGATTAATGATGCTCTTGCCACAGAGAGCTTGCCCTAGCCCCTAGCCATTGAATCGTCGGGGGCAGTTGTTTGACTAGCAAACCTTCATTCCAGCAGTAATCGTTGATTTGAACCTTGTCTGACGCCAACAAGGTTGTGTGATTAGTCTATCAATTTGGGTTGCTTGTCACTACTTACCAGAAACAACAAGGTTAGAATCATTGAAAACACATCTGCTATCAGAGTGGCTAACCACACCTTGCTAGAGATTTCACTAAATTACCACTCAACGGATTAATTGAGTGTTTCACTTACCCTAGTACAACCTTAACATTGCTAGCCTGTTGCAGTTGGATCATTTCGATATTGCCGTGGGCTTACTCCTGTTTTTGCTTTAAAGAGCTTTGAAAAATGTTGTGGGTATTCAAAACCTAGCTCATAGGCTATTTGAGTAATGCTGTCATTGGTTTTCAAAATCAGACTCTTAGCTCGCTCAATTAAAAACAGATGAATATGCTCTAAAGCATTTTTACCTGTCTCTTTTTTCAGTAAATCACTTAAGTAGTAAGGCGACAAACCAATCTCTTTACCGCAGTATTGAACCGTAGGTATGCCTTCTTCAAAAGGTTTGTCGCTTTGGTAATATGAGTCTAAAAGCTGATTAAAGCGTCTTATGTAATCGTGATTTAAATCAGAACGCACAATAAATTGGCGGTCATAAAATCGAGTACAATACTTAAGTAACAATTCAAGATTCGAGGAGATCAACGATTGAGTATGCTTATCCATATTCATTTCGGCTTCATTTGCGATACTAGAAGCAATATCAGTGGCCATCACACGCTCACGTTCTGAAAGGTGTAAACCCTCGTTAGTCTGGTACTCGAAGAAAGAATAATCAGACATTTTGTTATAAAGGTCAGACCTTGCTATCAGTTTAGGGTGAAAGGCAATAGTCCAACCCAACGAATCTTCAAGTGGCTCCGTTGCTGCAATTAACACTTCTTGACCGGGAGCCATAAACGTCATCGTTCCTTTATCGAAATCATAGGTTGTATGACCATAGCCAACCGTGCAATGAGCGGAATCCTTCAAAGAAATTAAAAAGAGATCAAAACAGATTTTGACATCTTCCTTTACTCCCTGTTTGACCTGAGATGGTTTGAAAAAACTCACTAACGGATGAGTAGGAGCACCTAGCCCTAACGCAGCATGTAGGTCAGAAATTGAATTTATGTGCAGTGTGTTGGTCATTTGTCTACTCTCAAATAATTTATCTAATCGGCCTAAAGGACGACTGCTTTCATCGTTTTTTCCAATTCGGTGTAATAAGGGTTCCAAGTTAGTCGAGCATGAATACGATCAGCCTCAGTGTAACCCCATGCTGAAAACCAAGTTTGCTCCCCCTGATTGCACGCCTTTACAGCAGAAGAGCTCAAACTGTTTTCACAGATTATTTTTTCTCCATACTGTCCATAGTAGCTATTGCCGGGTGCAAATAAAGGGCTCATGTGAGAAGCTGTGCTAATTCTAAGATCATCTCTTTGCATTGAGTAGTATTCTACTTTTTTCGGCAGGTTAAATTCGGTGTTCTCCCCATACCAAACCAACTTACTTTTAGAGTGAGTAAAATGTTGATCAAAGTATTTATTTAGAGCATTCGCATCAATCACACTATCCGCCTCTGATATAACTAACATCACGGGAATATCCAGTTTTCGACCAGCGATTTTATTGCGGAACACCTTAGCACTTTCTGAATAAGCTAATGCACTGGCAAGAAGCCCAGAATTGTACTTAGCAAGGTTACTCTCTTCTGTGAACCAGCCTTCAGTAAAGATGGCTGCCAATGGCGTTAATTTTTCTAGTATTGGCGTCATCGTTTGAAACCCAGGTGAAAATAGCATTAAACCATCCACTCCCTGATTTTCTAATGCATGAATAGATACTAAGTTACCGCCCGTGGAGAAGCCTCCTAGCCAAACTTCATCGTATTGTTGTTTTAACTTCTGGGCATAATGATCAACCATTATTTGCCAATCTTGATAGTTCGCCATTTCCATGTGTCTAGGGTTACTGCCGTGACCTGGCAAAAGTACCACTTGCACATAAAAGCCCTGCTCAGCAAGAGAATCTGAAATATCAGTAAAACTAAAAGGCGAGTCACCAAGACCATGTGCAAGCAAGATCGCTTTTTCTGAGCTTGGATTCCCCTTAGTGTAAGGTGCGTTCATTGCTAACTCTATTGTGTGCTGCTCATGTTCAGTGATAAAAGCTCGATTTTCCTTTAACCACTCCGTTGTCGTTTCCACATATTGGTCAAAAGTCGGCTGTAAGTAATTGAAGTACTGCTTTGACTCATACATTGGTACACGGGAGATGTCGTTGCTGGAACAACCACCGATAATCATGAATAAAGTCGCTAAAATTAATATCAATGAAGATTTGTTCGCTTTCATTGCTAGGTGTTCCTCTGTAGGCCTTAGTTACAATGTATAAGGGAATTCTAATTGAAATATCCAACCGAAACTTATTCATATCTTAAAAAGTTATGAGCCTTTCAATAGAAAGAAACCCATTAAACTCTTGATTAAATTGGACTTACAAGCAAGCACCAATAATCGTGGAAATGTATAAGTTTATGAAAAGGTAAGCGGCTATAATTTCGACATCTTTACAGCAGCCTAAAGTACAAGGTTGATACTGAGGGACTCATTAATGAAAAAGTACATATTATCCATAGGGGTCTGCATGATTTCAGCAACAGCTTCATTAGCCAACGACATGAATAAAGAGCTATATCAACTAGAGGACACGGTTCAAGATGTAGAAGAAAATAGCTACCGTACCGTCACAATAGGCGATCAAACTTGGTTAGCTGAAGGGCTTAGAAGTACAACATTTCAAGACGGCTCTGCGGTAAGAACAGGGGTAATCCCTGAAGATGAACCAGATAACCTATTGAAGTATGGCAGGCTATACGATTGGCATGATGTCTCTGATGAGCGAAAGCTTTGCCCTGTGGGTTGGCGCGTAGCAACCGATGATGATTGGAAGCAATTAGAGCGCAATATAGGCATGTCCGAAGAAGAAATTAACCAAAATGGTTGGCGTGGAGGTGAGCAAAACATTGGCGTACAACTGAAAGAATCCCAAAACGATGGTCTGTTTAAAGAATTCGATCCATCAATAGTAAATAAACATCGATTTTTTGCACGACCTGCCGGAGTGAAGTGGAATGGATTCTACATCACTCAAGGTGCTTACACTGAATTTTGGACAGCTAGTGCTTCAACTGACAATAAAGCGATTATACGAACCCTTGCTTACTCTTGGTGGAATGCTCATAAAGGCGAGATCCGCCGAGCGACAAGCACCAAGGACTACATGTTTTCTGTTCGTTGCGTAAAAATTGAAGACTGATTTTTAGAACGTCGTAACAATTAATTCATGGCCTTGCGCCGCCTTTACACTTTTTAATAATGGTAAACACTATGAACTATTCATCAGTTTTAATTACAGGTGCAAACTCAGGACTTGGGTTTGAAGCAGCACGACAATTCGCTGAAAAAGACAGCATTTCGAGAATCGTATTGGCATGCCGAGATAAAAAACGCGCTGAAGAGGCGCTTCACCAATTAGAAGATTCAACAGGTAAGGATATTTTTGAGATTTTACTTGTTGATGTTGGCGACGTCGAATCATGCCGTCAAGCAGTCGATAACCTTGATACGCCAGTGGATGCCATTATCTTAAACGCAGGAGGTGGCGGAGGAACAACCCCAACTCAGCTAACTAAAGATGGCGTAATGTTTATATTTGCGATCAATGTTTTAGGACATGTTCAATTTACCAATCACCTGATTAAAAAAAATAAACTCTCAACTGGTGGTTCAGTTATGTACGTCGCAAGCTTTGCCGCAAGAGGTGCCCCTGAAGTTCGGGCAGGTCGTCCTCCAATTCAAAAGGGGTCAATTGAAGAGTGGACGAGCGTGGTTAATGGTGAAAAATTTGCTGAAAACAAAAACTATACGGATATTTATGGTTCGGTGAAACTCATGGGCGCATTATGGACGATGAGCATGGCGCGAGAGCATACAGATAAAAGATTTATCACGGTTGATCCAGGTATGGCTCGTGGCACTTCTGGTACGGCGTCACTACCTTGGCACCAAAAGTGGGTCATGGATTCCGCTATGTGGGTGATGCAGAAGCTTGGAAAGGCACACTCTGTAGATGTTGGTGCTAAACGTTATGTCGATGTGCTATTAAACAGCGATGAATTTAAGACAGGCGCTTGGTGGGGAAGTAAGAAAGGGCTGACAGGTGCACTGGCGAATCAGGTAGACCACTGGCCTGAAATTATAGGTAGCCAATCAGCACAAAACAACGCTAACACTGTCATCAATCAATTTCTAACAGTTTAGTACCGATGTTGTCCATGACGTGTGCACCGAAGATGTAAAACCGAATAAATGCATCTGTATAGCTATCGACTTGATAGAACCTTTTGCAGGCATAGTACTATGAATGAGACAAATGAGGTCGTTCTTGCTAGTTACCACTCATTAGTTTTCTATATTAAAGAGACTTGAACATAATTTTGCGGACTTGAAGCGTAAACCATAACGGTGCATAAACGTGTTATAACCACTAACTTTTCACTTCATTTATATTGGGTTGGTTAAAGAAGATCACTACTTCAATCTAATCCATTGCCTGCCGCTGGGATGTACAAGACGAACGAAATGTCGCGATCACATGGTCAATGATGTTCCATACATCATAAAGACATTTACCATATCCCTATGGTTCAGATGTGAAAGAGCTACCTTATGTGCAGATACAACTGCGAGACGCTGCATTCTTTATTTAAAGCAGGGTCCCTGTAAGCTCTGTCAAAACATCCATGTTTTTGAAGCTCGCTGCTGCATCTACACTGGGATTATTACTTCTTCGATTTGGCTTTATTTGTGTATCCAGTAGGCTTGAGAGCATCACAAGAGAATCGCGTGAGTCCTGACATGGCCTTTCTCGCACATCCATGTGCTTTAAGGCATTTAGTGCATCCTGCACTTAAGATTCTGGCTAGTTTTCGAGGCGAAGGGACGCCCCCATCGGAAGCGTTAGTGATTTTTGAAGATGATCGAAGCGGAATACAAACGAAGTTTAAAGCTGGATGATTCTCCGTTGGAAATTTTGCTGTTTAAATTTCGCCGGAGCTGCTGGGGAGATGCAAGAGGGGTGAGCAGTTTCACCTTTCTTGCTCTGGTGTGGGCGAAGCGCCACGACGTTAATCCAAACGGAGTTTGGAAATCCAGTGTGAAATCCACATGTCTAAACCTGATTCTTACTAAGTACCATGACGTAGAGTTTTCAAAATAGTAAACAAGGAAAGGGGCAAAAATGAGTCAGCGTTGAAGCCGCTGACTCGAAGTTTAATATTTCTTTGTTAGAAATTCGCTAAAGCTTAGTTAGGCTTGAAAAACAAACTCTAAACATAAGCTCTAAGCACAAGCATTAGATTAATAATCAAATCCGAGCTGCGCTTTCACGCCATCATTAAAAGCATGTTTGATGGGTTGTACTTCACTGACGGTATCTGCAAGCTCTACTATTTCTCGATGACAAGCGCGGCCAGTAATAATGACATGTTGCATTGGTGGACGGTTTTTAAGGGCTTCGATAACCCGCTCTAATGCAATGTATTTATAGGTCACCATGTAAGTTAGCTCATCTAATAACACTAAGTTAAGCGAATCATCTTTGAGTAACTTCTCGGCATCCTGCCAAGCTGATTCAGCAGCTGCAACGTCTTTTTCACGGTCTTGAGTTTCCCAAGTAAAACCAGTACCCATCACGTAAAAATCAACGCCGACTTTTTCAAGTAGGTTACGTTCACCACATTCCCAGCCGCCTTTGATAAACTGCACAACCGCCGCTTTTTGACCATGACCTACACAGCGAGTTACTGCACCAAACCCTGAAGTTGATTTGCCCTTACCGTTGCCTGTCAACACCAATAAAATGCCTTTCTCTTCTTGAGCTGCTGCAATTTTAGCATCGACACCTTCTTTGAGCTTTTGTTGGCGCGCTTTATGACGCTCAGCTTTGGTGTCTGAGGTTGTCGCTTCGTTGGCGTCTATTTGTGTGGTTTCATTTTCGTGAGCGCTATTTTTAGTGTCATTATTAGCACCATTGTTAGCGTTGCTATCAGACTGTGTCATGCAAGACTTCCTGTTAGTTTGTCCATATCTAAATGCGCTTCAAGCACATCGGCTAATCGTTCAAGTTGTTGCTCTCTAAGTTGATTAATATCGATGGCATCAACATATTGTATACCTGCCCAGTTCAATATTAACTGGCAAGCTTGTGGGCTATCAAATAGGCCATGAACATAAGTGCCTAAAATCTGATTATCTGCAGTGATAAAACCTTCGGCAAATTCACTAGTGGCTTGGTCACTTTTAATCATAGTTTCAGCGCTATTTAGGACATGGTGACGAAGCGTCAAAGGCTGAGGTAAGCGTGTTTCGGGGCGATTAAATTGTGTTTCGCCGCAATGGATTTCATATCCAGCCACTTGAGCTTGCTGATTGTTAAGAGAAATCACCCCTTGCACTTGTTGAAGCCGCTTATCATCCGTTAGCAATGTTTCGGTATCAATCAATCCTAAGCCTTTGGATGAACCTGCGTTGTCTTCAACTCCATTGGGGTCGTGTATGGCGTTACCTAACATTTGATACCCCCCACAAATACCAATCACTTTACCGCCATAGCGAAGGTGTCGACTCAGTTCAATATCCCAGCCTTGCTCGCGCATAAATGCTAGATCAGCCCTGACATTTTTACTGCCTGGCAGAATAATCACATCAGCTTGAGGGAAAGCGGCGTTCGCGGCTTGAGTTTGCATACTGACATAATTGAACTCCACATTAGGATTAAGCCTTAATGGATCGAAGTCAGTGTGGTTGCTGATACGCGGAAATACCAATACTAATACTTTTAGTTTTTCTGTCTTAGTTTGCGCTACTGTTTGCGGGCTATCCACCAGCGCATCTTCCGCATCAAGGTGTAAATCATGTAAGTAAGGCAGCACTCCTAACACAGGTTTATTAGTATAGTTTTCAAGCCAGTCGATGCCCGGCTGCAATAAACTAATATCACCTCGAAAACGATTAATCACAAAGCCTTTTACGCGGTTTTGCTCTGATACACTGAGTAGAGCTAACGTGCCGACCAAATGAGCAAACACGCCGCCTTTATCAATGTCGGCAATAATGATCACTGGGCAACCTACCGCTTCAGCAAAGCCCATATTGGCAATATCACCTTCACGTAGGTTTATCTCGGCAGGACTGCCAGCACCTTCAATAATGACCATTTCATATTGCGCAGTTAAGCGCTCAAAAGATTGCAGTACTGCATTCATGGCAACGGACTTGTAGTTCTGGCTTTCGGGTCCAAAAAAAGCTTGCGCCTCAAGTGTGGTTAACGCTTTGCCATGAATAATAACTTGCGAGCCAGTATCTGAACTTGGCTTTAATAAAACAGGGTTAAAGTCAGTATGAGGTTCAAGCTTACATCCTACTGCTTGTAAGGCTTGGGCGCGGCCAATTTCACCACCATCACTGGTTACAGCACTATTGAGCGCCATATTTTGTGGTTTAAATGGTGCAACCTTGATTGCTTTTCTGGCAAATAAACGACACAAACCAGCGACTAGGGTGCTTTTACCCGCATCAGATGTGGTGCCTTGCACCATCAAGGTTTTAGCATCGCCAGCTTGATAAACGTGTTTAATGACGGATTTAGTGGCGAAATTAGAATCGGAATTAGGATCTGAATTAGGATCTGAATTAGGATCTGAATTAGTATCGTGCTTTATCTCAGCAGCACTTTTCACAACAGTATTTTTCACAACTGCATTTTTCATTGCAGGAATTAAATTATCTTGATTGCTCATTAACGCCAATCACCCTTAAGCTTGAATAGGTATATGAAAATGGATTTAATAAACCACAGTACAAAACTGAGTGATTTACTTAAGCGCTAAAGGCAAGCCTGCAATCACTAAAGTGACTTTATCAGCTTGTTTCGCAATAGCTTGATTGAGCCAACCTGCCTCATCAGCAAAACGTCGAGTGAGCTCACCTAATGGCACTATGCCAGAGCCGACTTCGTTACTGATAAAAATAATCTGCCCTTTAAGATTTGGTAAGCATAAAAGCAGGGCTTGTTTTTGTTGTTGCCACAAATCGTCGACGCCATTGCGATGAGTTTCTTCACTGGCAATTAAATGGTTGGTTAAATACAGGGTTAAGCAGTCAACCAAAATGACTGTATCATCGGCGCTTTGCTCTATTAAAGTTGAGGCTAAGGCAAGTGGAGTTTCAATTAGCTCCCAACTTATATTCGCGTCTACTCTATCTTGTTTATGCTTTGCGATGCGCTGGCTCATTTCCTCATCTAAGGCGGTGGCCGTAGCAATATAAACGCAACGAATGCTTGCCTTAGAATCTTTTTCAACATGCTGTTCGGCACTGTTCTCGACATTATTTTCGCCATAGTGCTCAACAGATTGCTTGAGATGCTTTGCAATCTGCTCTGCAGCATAATTTTCAACAAGCGACTCGCCATAACGACTTTTGCCAGAACGAGCTCCGCCTAAAACAAGATGGATCATTAATTCAAACCTATGGTTAAAAAGATGCAATAACACATCAGTTCACTAATTTGTTGTGCTGCCCCTAAAGTGTCACCTGTATAGCCACCAATTTGGCGATTGAATCCCCAAATCAATAATTGCCTTAACGCGACCAAAGCCAGTAATAAGACAAATGCGACAAGCCCATTTAAGCAGGCTAAAACAGCAAAGCCACTCAAGCATAAGATCAATAAGTCATTGATATGTTGGTGCTGAGCTAAAGGCTTAGATTTACTGCCGTCATCTTCAGTGACATATTGCTCAGAAAAAATCATACTCGCCGCAACAACTCGACTTAAAGGATGCGATACTATCAAGGCTATTGCTGCTTTTAATGGGCTATAAAGTGCAATTTCAACCAATAGTTGCCACTTTAATAGTAAGGTTAATCCCACCGCTAAGGTGCCATAAGTACCAATGCGAGAATCTTTCATGATTTTCAATTTATCTGCGACTTTCCAGCCACCACCAAAACCGTCGGCGGTGTCAGCTAAACCATCTTCATGAAAGCCACCAGTTATTAATACGCCAGTGATAATGGCTAAGATCACTGCCACACTGTTGGGGAAAATAAACTGAGTTAACCAAAATACCAAAGCACTAGCAGCGCCAACAATAACTCCAACAACGCCAAAATAGCGACTGGCTTTATTAAGTTTATCGCTATCAAATTCAACCCAAGCAGGAATTGGGATCCGCGTAAAAAAACTAACCGCGATTAACAGCAGGTTTAACTGTTTTCTGAGCCAGCCCAGATTTAAAAATGCGCCAGTTTGCGGATCATGAGACATGTGTTAATCCTTGATGAGTTTACTTATCGCTAGCGGGTAAGCTTAAAAATGTTATTTCTAAACCACATTGCTCACACCAGCATTTTCAAAGCTGGCCATTTCATTGTAGAAATTTACCGAAGCTTCAATAATCGGCAGTGCAAGCGCTGCGCCTGTGCCCTCACCTAGTCTTAAACCAAGTGATAGAACTGGCTTGGCATCTAATGCTTCAAGCATTTTTACATGGCCTTGCTCATCAGACTGATGAGCAAAAATCAAATATCCACGTGCATCTGGGTGCAATGCAACGGCAGCTAAAGCGGCAGCAGTTGCAATAAAGCCATCAATCACCACTAACATTCTTTTCTCGGCAGCAGCTAAAATTGCACCGGTCATTTGCACAATTTCAAAGCCCCCCAAACACGCCAAGATATTTACTGGATCATTGAGTTTACTTCGATGTAAGTTCATCGCTACGGTTAATAATTCAGTTTTCAACGCAAAAGCTTCATCGTTAATACCAGTGCCGCGGCCAACGCAGTCTTTCACATCAAGCTTTAATAATGCAGCCATAACAGCAGCGGCTGAAGACGTATTACCAATCCCCATCTCGCCAAGGGCAATTAAATTACAGCCAGAGTCATAATGACGTTGCACCACTTCATTGGCATAACTAAAACCATCTTTAACCGACAATAAACTCATGGCAGGCTTTTGGTGAATAGCTTGTGTGCCTGAACCCAATCGATGATTAGTGACACTTGGATGATCGCTTGGAGTTAACATTCCGCAGTCAATCACTTCAAGGTTTAAGCCCATTTGACGACAAAAGACATTAATTGCCGCACCGCCAGATGCAAAGTTTGCCACCATTTGTTTGGTAACTTCACTTGGTGCGATAGACACACCGTGAGCAGCAATTCCATGGTCACCAGCAAATACCAACATGGCAGGCTGCTTAATAAACAATTTGTGTCTGCCATTAAATTGTTTAGCAAACTGCACTTTAGCAATTTGCGTTGCCAGTGTTTCTAATAGGCCTAAAGCCCCTAGAGGCTTAGTTTTTTGGTTTATTTTATGTTGGATCTGTTCATCGATATGATGGTTAATAGGATCTACTGCAAACATTTTTATACTCCAAAACAGCGTCTTATCGACGATGGCGTAAAACAAATAAGAAGAACACACTACCAATTGCAGCTGTGATTATCCCCACTGGTAATTCTTGATTGGCAAGTAAACAACGGGCGAGTACATCAATCCACACCATAAATAATCCACCGACGAGTGCGGTGGTTAAAATGGGTTGTTGCCCAGGAAACAGTAACCTTACGGTATGAGGGATCATTAGCCCCACAAAGCCAATACCGCCACAACTTGCGACTAATACCGCAGTAATTAACGAGCACAAAATTAACATATATAAACGTAATTTCGAGACGTTAACACCTAAGGAATGTGCAGTTTCATCTCCTGCTTGTATGGCGATAACTTGACGCTTAAATGCCAGAATAATCAATATACTACTGCTTACGACTACAGCAGGTATAACCAGCCCTTGCCAGCTCGCTTTCGCAAAACTGCCTAGACTCCAAAACAATACAGATGCCGCCGCTTGAGGGCTTGAAAAATACAAGACTAAACTGGTGAGCGCACCAAACATAAATGAAGTTGCCACCCCAGATAACAGCATTCTCTCCACTTGGCTTGCGCGGCCAAAGCCCGATAATGACAATACCAGCAATACCGAGAAGCACGCCCCGATAAAGGCGCCAACAGGTAAACTTAAGGAAGACCAAGACCACCAAGCATCATTATTAAACCAGCCTGAACGCAAAATGGCGTCGGCCAAATGACTGCCTGACTTAGCAAGCCATTGCTGCACTAATCCTTGGCTACCAAAAAAGCTCAACACTAAAACAGCGCCAAAAGAGGCACCAGAACTTATACCAAATAAATAGGGATCTGCTAATGGATTTCGGGTGACAGTTTGCAACACACTGCCCGCTAACGCTAAACCTGCACCGGCGATAAAGGCCAGCATTATCCGTGGTAAGCGCAGTTCAAACACAATTCGCTGAGTTATCGCACTCGTGCCGTCAGAGTTTATTGGGTCTACGCCCAAAATAGATGAAGTAAACAAACTGAACACTTGCTCGAAACTAATATTAGCTGCACCGAAACTCGCAGCGGCTATAGGGGTTATCAGGGTTAATAAAGCCGTTGTCACTATCAACGCTTTATATTTTATGGATGAGGCTGCCAATGTCATGAACCATTCTCCATGTCATGGGAATGTTCGCTTTGATAGCCATAAAAATAAGTAATCAAAGGCTTACCATGTTGAGGATGTTTAGATACCTGACAGCAAACACCAAAAACATCACCGATTATCGCTTCGGTTAACACCTCATCAGGTAACCCCTGCGCCACGCATTGGCCTTTATCTAATAGCAACAAACGGTCACATACCGCACTAGCCAAATTCAGATCATGAATCGAGGTAATAACGCTAATACCTAATTGCCTCACTAACTCTAATATTTGAATTTGATAACGAATATCCAAATGATTTGTCGGCTCATCAAGGATCAATAGTTGCGGCTGTTGCACAATAGCGCGCGCAATTAACGCCCGCTGTTTTTCACCACCCGATAACTGTTCATATTGTTGTTTGGCTTTTAGTTGCAACCCCACCTTTTCAAGTGCATCGACAATATGACGTTTGTCTGCTTGGGAGTCTGATTCGAACAAGCCTTTATGGGGCGTTAACCCCATAGCAACAATTTGCTCAGTAGTCATTTCAAAATAATGCGGTGTTTCTTGCTGGACCACTGCCACTTTGGTAGCGAGTTGCTTTTGAGTAAAGTCGCTAATATTTTGCCCAAACAACTTAACTTGGCCTTGTTCTGGGGTTATATAACGATAGAAACAACGCAGTAAGCTAGATTTACCTGCGCCATTAGGCCCAATAAGCCCGAGCATTTCACCTTGTTGTAAGGCAAAGTTCACCCGAGAGAGGATTTGATTATCATCAACAGACCAGCTGAGATGTTCAACGCTTAACGCTGAAGAAAGTTTTGAGCTCATAGATTAATCGCCTTAGCCATTAAATATGCAGCTCTGCCCGTTAAGAGGGACGTACTTATTAAAAACATTCACACTCCGCCTGAGTCACCCGCACAGGTTGTATAACGCTGATTACAGCTAGAAAAATAGCGCTAGGTATCTGACTTTATGAAATAACACGCTGTTTAAGCTAAGTGTATTTCACATTACAGTTGCGGGTACAGTTCATGCTAATCATCGTAAGTGAACTTACGTGAACCATGATTCCCTATTCATTTGCTGCGAGTTAATACAGATAGATTTTAGCAACAAATTAACGCAATTTTGTTTGTATAAATAACCTGATTTCAGGCTGACAATCTTATCGCACTATTGTACGACATATCTCACTGAGTTAATGACCTTTTAAGTAACTTTTTAACTTGGCCAATTCAGACGATACACTGGTTTAACTTTGTCGCTAGCTACTTTTTTATCAGCATTAACACTATTACCATCAATGCTGTTATGACTTAATGATTGAGCTTCAGGCCAATACACATCAATGACCACACTAGCAGCATAATCAATGGCTAATTGCGCATATAGGCCTTTGCAGCGCTCAAGACCAAGTATATGACCAATAATATGCCTTATCACGCCACCATGGGTGACGATTAACGCTGTAGCGATATTCTCTTGCGAGAGCTTAATCGACTCTTGCTGCTTTTGATTCAGCAACAACTTAGACTCCAGCTGCTGAGTCACTTCAGTAAGTCCGCTTGTGACTCTGGCTTCAAATTCCGTCATTGGCTCACCCTTAGGCGGCGTATTTCCCCACGGATTGTCCCAGTATAAATCTAACGCCTTCGGATCATTTTGATATAAAGCATCAAAGGTTTGCCCATCCCAATCACCAAAATCAATTTCTTGAAACTCTGGCATGAGCTTTATTTCCACGGGGGTTACAGTAGTTGATTTAGCAACTTGCTCAGATAAGTTAAGCGCGAACAAACCTGACTGATTAATGTCAGCGACCGTTTCTTCGGCAAATTGACGACAGCGCAATAAAGGTGAGCTATAGATTGAAAGAGAAGGAGCTTGGCGAACCAAATCCAGATTTTTAAGAGCAGTTTCCATATTCGCCCAACCTAGCGGCGATAAGGTAACATCTGTTTTTCCCCGTAGAATATTACCGCCCTCGCACTGACCATGGCGAAGTAATATCAATTTGGCCTGTTTCATCTTAACGACTCACCTTTTCAAACATTCTCTTGGAAACACTTAACGTTAAGCATTAGCTATAAGTAATAGCTGTAAGTATTAGCTCGCTGTATTGTTCTCACAGCATTAGCTATCAGCAATAGCAGTAACTATTGCAACCAAAGTGACAAGAAAAATCACTATTATCATCAGCAGCTTGCCGACATTTCACCTTCGTAATAATACAGTCTACTTGGTAAAATCAGCGATTATAAAGATTTCAAAGACACAGAATTCAAATTTGTAGTCCGCTTACTTCTGTTATGCCCTTGCTCTTACAATCTATTTAAACGTATTATGGACGTCTATACGTTTAAATGTCCAAACAAATATCTAATCCATCATAAAGATAAGATTAGAGATGAGATTGAGGCTGAATATTTTTGCAGGGATTTTCATTATAAGCCGCCTTTTATTTACCAAATAAAGGTATGCTATTTTTATTAATCGCACTGCTTCATCACTCAATTGATTGGCCAATAGCACCAATTAAATATTGCAATAAAGGTAATCCGATATGACGAAGTCGACTTCCTACAGTCAGGTTCTAGAACAACTTACCAATACGCTAAATGAACGTATTGTGATTCTTGATGGCGCTATGGGCACCATGATCCAAGACTACAAATTGGAAGAAGCAGATTACCGCGGTGAACGTTTTAAAGATTGGCATTGCGATGTTAAAGGTAACAATGACATGTTGGTGTTAAGCCAACGTCAAATTATTAAGGACATTCATACCAAGTACATGCTGTCTGGCGCCGATATTATCGAAACCAATACCTTTAACGCCACCACTATCGCTATGGCCGATTACGACATGCAATCGTTATCTGCCGAAATTAATCTTGAAGGTGCTCGCGTTGCCCGTGAAGCTGCTGATGAAGTGGCTGCACAAACGGGTAGCCCACGTTATGTTGCCGGTGTTTTGGGCCCAACCAACCGTACTTGTTCAATTAGCCCTGATGTAAATGATCCCAGTTTTCGTAATGTTAGCTTTGATGAGTTAGTTGATGCCTATGTTGAGTCTACTAATGCGTTAATCGAAGGCGGCGCAGATATCATTATGGTTGAAACCATCTTTGATACCCTTAACGCTAAAGCCGCTTTATTTGCTATCGAAAAAGTCTTTGATGACTTGGGCGATCGCCTACCCGTGATGATTTCTGGCACCATTACCGATGCCTCTGGCCGAACCCTTACCGGACAAACTACCGAAGGTTTTTACAACTCACTACGTCACATTAAACCGCTGTCGATTGGCCTTAACTGTGCGTTAGGTCCAAAAGAGCTGCGTCCATACGTTGAAGAATTATCACGTATCTCAGAATGTTTTGTTTCTGCTCACCCTAACGCAGGCCTGCCAAACGAATTTGGTGGCTATGATGAAACTCCTGAAGAAATGGCTGAAGTCATTAGCGAGTGGGCGCGCGAAGGCATGCTTAATATCGTTGGTGGCTGTTGTGGTAGTACACCAGATCATATCAATACCATTCGCGAATCAGTGATTAATCACCAACCTCGTCAAATTCCTGATATTCCAGTGGCTTGTCGCCTTTCAGGATTAGAGCCATTAACCATTGATGGCGACTCGTTGTTTGTTAACGTCGGCGAACGCGCTAACGTGACAGGTTCTGCCAAGTTCCTTAGATTAATCAAAGAAGAGAAATTTGAAGAAGCACTAGATGTGGTGCGCGAGCAAGTCGAAAACGGCGCCCAAATCATCGACGTCAACATGGATGAAGGCATGCTCGATGGCGCTGAGTCGATGAAAAAGTTTTTGAACTTAATCGCCTCAGAGCCTGATATCTCACGTGTGCCTATCATGATTGACTCATCAAAATGGGACGTGATTGAAGCTGGCCTTAAGTGCGTTCAAGGTAAGTCCATCGTTAACTCAATTTCGATGAAAGAAGGTGAAGAAGCCTTTATTAAGCAAGCGACTTTAGTTAAACGCTATGGCGCTGCAGCCATTGTGATGGCGTTTGATGAAGACGGCCAAGCCGACACTCGTGCCCGTAAAACCGAGATTTGTACTCGCGCATACCGAGTGCTTGTTGATGTTGTCGGCTTTCCACCAGAAGACATTATTTTCGACCCCAATATTTTTGCCATTGCTACAGGTATTGATGAACATGATAACTATGCCGTCGACTTTATTGAATCGATTAAAGACATCAAATCAACGCTACCCTATGCAATGATTTCAGGTGGTGTGTCTAACGTATCGTTCTCGTTCCGTGGCAATAACCCTGTACGTGAAGCCATTCATGCGGTGTTTTTATATCATGCGATTCAAGCTGGTATGGACATGGGTATTGTTAACGCTGGGCAATTGGCGATTTATGACGATATCGACCCAGAGCTTAAAGAAAAAGTTGAGAACGTGGTTCAAAACTTACCTTGTCCAGTTGCAGATTCAACCAATACTGAGCAGCTGCTTGATGTTGCTGAGAAATTCCGCGGCGACGGCAAGCAAGCCGCTAAAAAAGAAGATTTAGCATGGCGCAGCTGGCCAGTAGAAGAACGTTTATCCCACGCGCTGGTAAAAGGTATTACAGAATTTATTGATGACGATACCGAAGAAGCAAGGCTGCAAGCCACTCGCCCATTAGATGTGATTGAAGGGCCATTAATGAATGGCATGAACGTGGTTGGCGACTTATTTGGCGCTGGTAAAATGTTTTTGCCACAAGTGGTTAAATCAGCCCGAGTCATGAAAAAAGCCGTGGCTTACCTTAATCCATACATTGAAGCCGAAAAAGTAGAAGGCCAGTCTAATGGCCGTATTTTGATGGTCACGGTAAAAGGCGATGTGCATGATATCGGCAAAAACATCGTCGGCGTCGTACTTGCTTGTAACGGTTATGAAGTGGTTGATTTAGGTGTCATGGTCGCCGTTGATAAAATCCTTGAAGCGGTAAAAGAGCACGATATCGATATTATCGGTATGTCAGGCCTTATCACGCCAAGCCTTGATGAAATGGTACATAACGTGAAAACTTTCCACCGTGAAGGTTTAACCATTCCAGCCATTATTGGCGGTGCAACTTGTTCAAAAATTCACACCGCGGTGAAAATTGCGCCCCATTATCCCCATGGCGCCATTTATATTGCCGATGCCTCACGCGCAGTACCTATGGTGTCAAAATTAATTAATAACGACACCCGCCAAGCCACTATCGATGAAGCTTATGCCGAATACGATGTGATGCGTGAAAAACGTTTATCGCAAACCAAACGTAAAACCATCGTGCCTATTGAAGCGGCTCGCGAAAATCGCTGTAAACACGATTGGGACAATTACACCCCATTTAAACCGAACAAACTTGGCCGCCAAGTGTTTGATGACTATCCATTAGAAGACCTAGTGGATCGTATCGACTGGACACCGTTTTTCAGAAGCTGGGAATTACACGGTCGTTTTCCTGATATTTTAGATGACAAAGTCGTCGGTGAAGAAGCCCGTAAACTCTACGCTGACGGTAAAGCCATGCTAAAAACCATCATCAGTGAAAAGTGGCTAACCGCTAAAGCGGTAATGGGACTCTTCCCTGCTAACACTGTTAATCACGATGATATTGAAATTTATACTGATGAAAGCCGCAACAGCGTTGAAATGACCACCCATCACCTGCGCATGCAGTTAGAGCGTGTAGGCAATGACAACTTCTGTTTATCAGACTTTGTTGCGCCAAAAGACTCAGGTGTAGCCGATTACATGGGCGGCTTTGCGGTCACAGCAGGTCATGGTATTGATGAGCATGTCGAGCGCTTTGAAGCCAACCATGATGACTACAACGCTATTATGCTTAAATGCCTTGCAGATCGATTAGCCGAAGCGTTTGCCGAGCGCATGCATGAACGCGTACGTAAAGAGTTTTGGGGCTATGCGGCAGATGAAGTGTTAGATAACGAAGCGCTTATTCGTGAAAAATACAAAGGCATTCGCCCAGCCCCTGGTTACCCAGCCTGTCCTGATCATACTGAAAAAGGTTTATTGTGGGATTTGCTCAAGCCAGATGAAACCATCGGCTTAAACATCACCGAAAGCTATGCCATGTTCCCAACTGCAGCGGTATCTGGCTGGTACTTTGCCCACCCGAAATCACGCTACTTTGGTGTCACTAATGTAGGTAAAGATCAGGTCGAAGATTATGCTGCTCGTAAGGGAATGAGCTTGGCAGAAACGGAAAGATGGTTGGCACCGGTTTTAGACTATGACCCTGAGTAAGAGCGATCCAGAGTAAGGAGTGATGTTGAGTAATCACTAGGTTACTCTTTGGGGTTCCAAACTTCGTTTGGATGATGGCGCTGCCATTTCAGCCTAACGGCTGATTAAGGTCGTGGCGCTTCGCCCACACCAGACGAAAGGGAAACAACAGCATTTCCCTTTTCGATATCCCTTGCCGCCCCTACGAAATTGCTCTTAAAAGCGAGCAAACCTCATACTTATTCGAATATAGCTAACGCTTTAGAAAGGCCATCCATGGCCAACTAAAGCTAGCCTGACGTCCTGTCAGGCTTACGCTATTTTCTTCAACGTTTTTCAGCAATTTCAATGGGGATTATCTAGTCTGCAACTTCGTTTGTAATTCCATAATCTCACTATAAGTGCAATGAAACCTTGATTAATGACTCTTTTGGCCTTCTTTAAGTACTCAATTTGAATTGAGGTAAGCAAGAAAATTACGTGAGTCTGGCCATGGATGGCCAGCTAGCTTTCGAGGGGAAGGGACGCCCCATCGGAAGCGTTAGTGATTTTTGTAGCTTAGTGAAGCGGACTCAATATATAGGCTAAAGCTGAATGATTCTCCGTTGGAAATTTTGCTGTTTAAATTTCGCCGGAGCTGCGGGGTGTTCTAAGAGGGAGTCGCAGTTCACTCCCTTTTAGTCTGGTGTGGGCGAAGCGCCACGACGTTGACCTTAATCCAAACAGAGTTTGGAAACGAAATAGCTATCCATAACAGATGCTCACTTTCCTAATATCGATATTTGTTTAGCAATAATTTTGTTCAAACAAGGTTCATAAAGTAGCCTTATTAATGTGCACGTAATAATGAAAATGTTATTACTATAGAAATTTCATTAATCAAATAATCACCTAGATAGAGCGTTAAATACTTATAAAATTGAGAAAAACATGGAGAGTTTAAAATGGAAGGTTCTGATATTTCAGTAGAAATTGAGAGTGAAATAAAGAGAAGGAAAGTATATTCACGATTTGATTATATCCTAAATAATATACTTGTTTTTATTACAGTTATAGCAAGTTCTTTTGCTGGATTCTCACAGGTTTTCGAATATAAAAACTCAGCAGTAATAGCTGCGATTGCATCAATTCCGGCTTTTATACTTTTATTACAAAAAACATTTAAATGGGAACAGCGATCTGAATGGCACTGGGATTATCGGAGAAGACTCATTTCAATTCATAGAGAGATGCGAGATCAAGGATTATCACCTTCTGATGCAAGTAAAAAGATAAATAAACTTGAAGAGCAGCTAGCAGGTAGTTTTCCGAGTTTGAACAGACCTGCTAGTAAGGAATAAACATATTAAAATGAATAACCTAAATCATTGAACCATCAATCGTTAATTTTCTGTTAAAGCTAGACAGCTTGAAGATTATCCAATAGGATTTAAATGTGACTTAGATCACACTTTATTGGGCATTAATCAGTTCAAAGAAAATCGATGATAGGAGTTTTTATGAAGCATTTCTCTAATAGTCAGGGTGCTACTCGTCATGGAGAGAAAAGTCAGGTTGCAACTAATGACCTTTCTATGAATAACCTTTCTATCAATAAAAAAGTCTTGATGAACTTATCTTTTGCTACATGTGTTTTAGTTGCTTCGATTTTCTTAGCATCAAGCGCTTCTGCAGCGGTTATCGAATGTAATGATTGCTCTGCTGAGCAGCGAGATTCTTCTATCGCTCAACTAGAGACTGGCTCTGTTTTTGTGGTGGATTTTGTTAATAAAACCGTTGATAAGTATATGATTAATGATGATGGTACTACTGAGGTATTGGATCCGACTCGAGCTGATGTGAGTAAACTTAATCAGCAATTTTCCCATCGTAAAACCTATTTACGCGATCCAAAATATATAAGCGATAAGCGCTAGACTGAATATCGTTTATGCCGCACTTGGCTCGTATTTGTGCATAAACGATATCCATATTTCAACTCAATATACTTTTGTCATTAAAACAGACCTGATTAAAAGTGATATTTCACCAGTAAGTTAGTCACGCTTTGATCGGTATTAAAGCCTGAGCTGCTTTTAATGCCGTATTTATTCTTCCAGTAGTCATACTCAATACCCACGTATAACGCGCTTTCTCGCATGCCGACTTGTTTACCCAAATCATATTTAAGCTGTGGGTTAAAATGGAAGTTTTTCTCGTAACTGCCGTCTGAATCTATTACCCAATCAATAAATCCATCAAACACAATAGTAGATTCGCCAACAGGCCAGCTCATTTTCCACACTGGAGTAATTTGCCATGTATCGCCATCACGGCCATCAGGTAAACGCTTATACATATTTAATTGGAAAAAATCGAAACCTGGAATCGCTAAATCAACGCCTGCGCCAATTAAGAATGATTCAACATCGCCTTCACCAAACTCCACGGTAGTCGCAATTAATACGTCTTTTACAAAACCCATTTCTACAGGTTTATCTAACATTTTACTAAAGCTAAAACGTGGGGCGAATTCACCGTAATAGGTTGTCTCACCATTTAAAAAGTCTTCTTCACCATTATATTTAGTAAAGTCCACAAACATGAACAAGTCACCGATATTCCAGCCGCTGGCATGTTCATAAGTGATTGTTTGTTGTGTTTGAGGATTAACTTTAAAGTTATCGCCATAAAGATAAGACAGGCTATTGTCTTGCCAATGCAGTATCTCATTAGAAGTCGTGTCATTTGCTGCAACAAAAGGAGCCTGACAAAGCAGTATCAGGGCGAGCAAGCGTTTCATATTAAGTCCTTGTAAATATAATATTTTGCAATATCGAATAGTTATGTTTATCAAAGGTAAAACATCGCGTAACCGACATTATTCTCTTAACAAAACAATGCTAACTATTATGACAGTTTGTTTACAGTTAATTAAGCGTTAGATGTCCGCGTAAAGCGAAATGTTATTTTCCGTTTTAACCCCTTTCTGCTGATTTTAAATTCAATAAATAAGCCAAATGCATAAGTTATAAACAATTAAATGTAAATCCAAATTCACATTTAATTATTTTTATAATACCATTGCCAAAATTTCTACTCAAAAAATAAGTTACTTAACGTTAATCAGTGACGATTAAGCATATAAAGGGAGTTTAATAAAAGATGAAAAGTATCGTTATATTAATAACTTGCATAGCAGTTACTTCAAGCTTTTTTCCGCAACAGGATTTATACGCTGCGCCTTATCACTCTGCGTTAGCAAAAGATAAAGTGGTAGAGTTCGCGCCAGGCATTATTTCAACTAAAGCCAATTTTGAAATTAATACAGTGTTCAACAAGGCCGGTGATAATGTCATTTTTGCAAGATGTAAAGATGATTTTAGCCACTGCACTATGATGCAGTCATCGTTTGTATCAGGTGAATGGCAGCAACCAACTGCACTTGCAATATCAGGTGAATACTTAGATGCAGACCCTTATTACAGTGCTGATTACTCACAGCTATACTTTGTGTCTAAAAGGCCATTAGAGGGTGAGCAAGAGGAAGCAAAAGAAGTCAATATATGGCGCTCAACGTGGAAAAATGATCAATGGCAGCAACCTGAGTATCTTGATATTAATTCAGATGCCGCCGATCTATATCCATCACTGACAGACAAAGGCGAGCTCTACTTCCCTTCATTTAGAGACAATGGCAGACATATGTTTGTTGCCCAACCCAAAGGCAATGGATTTGCGACACCAGAACCTTTATCAAGTCATATTTATGGAGTGAACGGTAATATTGGCGACTCAGCAGTATCTCGAGACGGAAACACCATTGTTTTTAGTATCAAAGATCGCGAGGACAGCCGAGGTAAAGGCGATTTATACATCTCAAATCGTGTTAACGGTAAATGGACTATAGCGAATAGTTTAGGCGATAAAGTAAATACAGCAGATCATGAGTTTACGCCGATTATCTCCCCTAACGGCGAATATTTGTTCTTTACTCGAATTGAAAATGGCAGAGGTAATTTATATCAAATTAAGTTATCTGCATTAGACATTTAAGCAATAATAATCAGCAAGGGCGCTGCCCTTGCTGTATTCAAATAGCTGTTCCCTTTTATTTTTCCCTTTGCCTTCACTTCCACCTCAAAGTGATCTATTTGGCCTGAATAACACTATTGTAATTAAGCGGTTTATTAAAAGAGTGCTCAAGCCGACTCAAGCATCTACTGAAGTTAAATAATGCTAAAAGCTCATGCTTACACTTATCATTATTTAAGCAATGATTTAAATACCTCTTATACTCATTACATTAATACGTTTTTTCAGCGCAACAACAGGCTAACTATTTAACTCATCAACCTAACAGAAAGATTTAAAAAGCCACTCCATTAACCTAGATTACGGACAAACAATGGAAAAATTAAAAGCATTATTAAATACAGTTTGGCAAGTAATCAAAAAGCCCAGTGTGCATTACAGCTTAGGTTTTTTGGTCATTGGTGGTTTTATTGCGGGGATCGTATTTTGGGGGGCATTTAATACCGCTCTTGAAATGTCGAGTACCGAAGAGTTTTGCAGTAGTTGTCATCAAAATGTTTATGAAGAAATGAAGCCCACGATTCATTACACCAATCGTAGCGGCGTGCGAGCCACTTGTCATGACTGCCATGTTCCCCATAAATGGACCGATAAAATTGCCCGTAAAATGCAAGCGTCTAAAGAGATTTGGGCACACCTTGTCGGCTCGATTAATACGCCAGAGAAGTTTGAAGCTAAACGACGTGAGCTTGCCGAACATGAGTGGCGCCGTTTAAAAGCAAATAATTCATTAGAATGCAGAAATTGTCATGAATTTGATTATATGGATTTCACCCGACAATCTGAGCGGGCAGCAAAAATGCATTCAACCTACTTAGAAAGTGGTGAGCAGACCTGTATTGATTGTCATAAAGGGATTGCGCATCATCTGCCTGACATGGCTGGAGTTGAAGGCTTTTAAATAGGTTGAGCAGTCATAAAATGACTTATATAAAATGACTGGTATAAATAACTGGCATTATCTTGCGTTACTTTAACGTTAATCTATTAAGGCTTTAACTTTCAAAGCCTTAAATAGTTAAAGCCTTAAATAGTCAAAGCCTAATTGAGTCAACATAATTAGTTTTTCAACTAACAAGCTTTTCAGTAATTAGCTTTTCTATGATTAGCTTTTCAAAAGCAGCGGCGTTCCAGTAAAACGAATACCAGCCCATCCATGTTGCATAAACTGGCGAATATTCTGATGGTCCGCACCTTGAGGCGTGGCTAACACATCTTGGTAGTATTGGCCGAAAAGCTTAAGCGTTTGCGATTCCGACAATTGATGTCGCATTGCAAATGAAAACACTTTGCAAGATCCTAAGTTTTGTTCTGCACTGTTTTGCTGCTGGCCATTACTAAATGCAGTCGGAGTAAACTCATAATACATGTCGATGATCGCCATTGTATCTTCAAAACGGCGCTCGCCTTGGCGATCAATACCGCTAATAAAACGGACTAACTCTGCTTGATGCATTAACGCTTCCTTATAAAGTTGGTTAACTTCATTGTATTCGTCATTGAATTAACTGCAGCTTAAAAGGAGGCAATAACAAGGTCAATTGAAACATTTTCTTATTCATCAGTGTTTAAATGACCAACTTTAACTAGGATAACGGTGTCTTGCTCAACATACGGATTATGCTGGCTTAAATGCGGGCTTCTAATCCAACTTCCAGCTGGATACCGTCCATGCTCATCGATAAATTCACCGCTAATCACGTATACTTCTTCTCCGCCAAAATGACGGTGGGACTGAAATTGACACCCCGCAGGCCAAAAGACTAAAGCGGTAGATTCAGTTAAATGTTGATGCAACCGCATGACCTGTAATTCGCCTTGGCCAGGTAACCAATCTGTATTACGGGTATCAACTCTGACTTGCTCTTTATCACTTGGTAAAAATTGATGTAACTTTACTAATAACTCACAGCCTTGCTCGCTAAAAGGGGCATGACTAAAACCTTCAGGATTACGAATATACGTGCCAGCAGGATAGTCACCTGTTTCATCTGAAAATATCCCTGACAATACAAAGATTTCTTCACCTAATGGGTGTGGGTGAGATTTGAAATTTGCGCCAGCATCATACTTAACCACACTGGTAGCATGACCGCGCTCGGCTTCCTCGCGAGCCAAACGTTTACGCCATACGCCTTTAGCTGGGCTTTTATCCCAATTCAGCTCATGAGTATTTACCACCACCCTTTGAGTGAAATCCATATTGATAGTATCCATTGCACCACGACTCTTCGTTATTGCTTAATGGCAACATCATAGGCTGAAACACCGCTAAAACCTAGTGGGCACAAAACCGTACACTAGGTACTTTTTGGTACTATTTAGTGATTCATAAGATAAAAAATAAAAAGCCTGTTCAATAAGTTGAACAGGCTTTGCTAGGGGAAGTACAACAATCATCAATTAAGCGATGAAACTAATTGAAAATACCTTACTTGAACGGCACTGGGCGTGGCGTATTTTCATTTGAAGGCGGTAAAATCGGTAACATGATTTGCGGCTGGTCACCGGTTAAGCTCTTTAAGAAATCAACCATTTGCTTGGTTTCTTTTTCGCTCATTTCCTGACCTAATTGGATATCAGCCATGGTGTTAACCGCTTCTTCAAGTGTCCAAACACTACCGTCGTGGAAGTATGGATAGGTCAGCTCAATATTACGTAGTGTTGGTACTTTAAAGACGAACTTATCCGCTTCTTTACCTGTTACGCCTTTACGGCCAACGGCTGGGTTATCGGTATGGAATGGTTTAACTAAGCCCATTTTCATGTACATAGTACCACCAACAGCAGGACCGTTATGACAAGCTACACAGCCTTTATCTTTAAATAATTGATAACCCGCTTGAACGTCGGCTGTAATGGCTTTCTTATCGCCTTCTAAATACTTATCAAATGGGCTGTTTGGTGTTACTAACGTTTTTTCAAATACCGCAATGGCGTCTGTAATTCTGTCGATATTAACTTCTTCAGAACCATAAATTGCTTTAAAACGTTCAACATAGCCAGGCATTGAAGCAATAGTACCAACAGCGAGTTCATGGGTATAACCCATTTCTTTAGGGTTATCGATAGGACCCGCAGCTTGCTCTTTTAAAGTTGCCGCTCGACCATCCCAAAACTGCGCCAACATGTAATCAGCATTTAATACTGTAGGCGAGTTAATTGGGCCTTCTTGCCACTCATGACCGATAGACGTTGGCAATGCATCCACACCACCTAACGATAAGTTATGGCAAGAGTTACAAGAAATAAAACCAGACATAGATAAACGTGGTTCAAAGAACAACATTTTACCCAATTCTACTTTTTCAGGTTCGGTGATAACAGCAGGTTTAATCACCTCAATTGGCTCACTTGCTTGAGCTGTAGAAATTGAACAAATTGAAGCAATAATAAAAGCAACAGAGGTTAGCTTGAACATAACGAATAACCTTTTAAAGTTTGTGGTTTAATTGCAGCTATCTTATCCTCGCTTTTTTAAGAGATAAAATGACAAAATCCGATTGACTCCATCGCAGATTTGGATGATAAAAACGAGACTTAAATCACTGTTATTTTTAGCAAATAAGATAGGTTAACCACATAACAGATTAGCCATCAGCTCCACATCAAAAATACCGATTACAACCAGAATAGATCACACTATTTTGTATCAAAAAATCGTCTTTTCCAGTTACACTCTTCCCTGTAAATGTCCAGTTCCTATCTATACAAGCAGAAGTTATTTGTGTTGTGTACACTCGAATTGAAAAAAGCGATTAATTTAACCACAATTAACTATGTGAATAACTATGCTAGAGTTAAGTGATACCAATGGAATAATGAGCTTTTTGAAGACATTAGTCGTCAGGAGGCCGACAGGAAGGCTGCCACTAAATGGATGTTCAATTTCCTCTCGTTGCTAAAGCATGGCAAACGATCAAAAGCTTACTATCAGGGCAAGCTCCTATAAGCTCAGATAGTGATAGTATTGAAGGAAAACTATCACTCAAAGAAATCACTCAACTTTATCCTCGTAATAAACCAATCGCATCAGAAGTAGAAAAAAGTCTGCTTTATAATCCAATAAGACCCGATCGCCAGTTTCGAACAGACTCGACTTTCATATCCAGTACTGAGCCAACTGCAGAACTAAGCTCAGAATTAAGCTCAGAATTAAGCGCAGACATAGGCTCAGATCAACACCTTCAAAAATTATCAGAGCAAACGAACCAGAATTTGGTTACAAGATCATTGGCATATGACAGTCTTTTTATTGGCCGAGATATTCAACGACAAAAAGTCATTGATGCGATAACGCGCTGGCAAAACAACAAAGGTGAGTTAACCGCAGTCATAGGCCCATTTGGATCTGGTGTGAGCTCATTTCTGAATCAATTTCATTACCAGTACCATTTAACAGAGCCTGTCACTTATTTAAGCTTCTATCATGCAGCACTATCCACTAAAGAGGCCATCGCAAACCTGTGCTATTGCTTCAACATAACCGATGAACCTAAATCGATCACTGCGGCTATTTCACTGATTAACCAGCAAGACTCACATATCATTATTATTGATGATCTTCACAAACTGATGTTGAGAATGATGGGAAATTACCAAGCCTTAGTGACGTTCGCCACTGTGATTATGGAAACGAGGCAACAGCATTGCTGGATATTAGGTTGCGAAACTTATGTATGGCATCGTTTATCGTCGCAATACTCCATCACTAACTTTGTCAAAACGATCATCAGATTAGACTATTTTTCTTTGCTAGAGCTTAGGGATGTAATTCAATGTAAAACCACTAATATTGGCCTGATATTAACCCACGATGGCAATGAAGATGCTGAAAAAACAGCATTTGAACAACTCACTAAGCAGCTACATCAAGTCAGTGGCGGTCATAGTAAATTGGCCTGTGTGTTACTGTTTAATGCGTTAACTGAAGACCCAAACCACCCGTTAAGCATTGAACCTATTTGCACGCCCGATACCACCACACTTAAACAATGTTCAGATGAAGACTTATTTAGTTTAGCGGAGCTATACGTCCATGGCGGTTTGCGTATATTCCAGCACGCCGAGATATTTGCCACCAGTGTTGAACAAAGCTCTTTAAAACTTGAGTACCTATCACGGCAAGGATTGCTGAAGGCACATTATTCGAAACAAGATTTTGCCCAGCATAATTATGTTATCACCCCCACGTTAACTCGACTTATTGCGACCCATTTAGTCAACCACAACAAGCTTTATTTGTAGGAGCGCAACATGGAAGACTCTCGTAAAGCCTTACAAGCCATATTGGATATCATCTCATTTGATAAACTATTTGCCTTTGCCTTGGTGTGTTTTTTCGCTTGGATAATCATGGTTATTGTACAATTTGCTCTGAAGCAGTTAACCATAAAGCTGCCTAAGTACCGATTACTCTGGAGCCGGTTATACCCTTTTGTACGCCTGTTTGTATGGGCGACAGTGATAATTTACACCATCACTGAGATCATAAACCCCCACGAAAATCTGGTTTTAGCCGTTATTGGTTCAATCGGTATTGTATTGGGTTTAGCTACCCAAGAGCCCGCCAAAAATATGATTGCTGGCCTAATCATTATGATTACCCCCCCTTATCGAGTGGGCGACATGGTGACGCTGTCTGGTCACTACGGTGAAGTAATTCAACTTGACTGGAGTGTCACTTGGCTGCGGACTTTTGATGATAATACTGTAATGATACCTAACGCTGAGGCGCTTAAAACTGCGGTGTCGAATGCTAACAGTGGTGCATTAGATGAAATGGTGGTGGTGACATTCAATCTCCCCATTAAAGCAGATCACTTAAAAGCAATACAGCTCGCAAAAGAGGCAACTCAATGCTCACCTTATACTTTTTTAGATAAACCCATTACTGTCAATATTGCTACCGATTACCAGTATGGCGAACATCTTATTCAGTTAACGATTAAGGCCTATGTGATGGATATCAGGCTAGAACGAAAGTTTGCCAGCGATATTAATTTTCGAGTTTTAAATGCCTTTAAACAGGCAGAACTTTATTCTATGTCAACTTCTGAGACCGCTGAGGCAATTAATTAAATTACTGCCATATCTTGAACAGCACGGCATTTGCTATACTCTTGCCAAATTTAATACTTACCATTGCAAATTTGCCACCTTAGGATGTTGATATGACCCAAGATGAAATGAAAAAAGCTGCCGGCTGGGCTGCGCTTAAATACGTTGAAGAAAACAGTATTGTTGGTGTTGGCACGGGTTCAACGGTAAATCACTTTATTGATGCATTAGCAACGATGAAGCATGACATTCAAGGGGCAGTTTCAAGCTCTGAAGCGTCAACAGAAAAACTGAAGCAATTAGGTATTGAAGTGTTCGACATGAACAGTGTTGCAGACTTATCTGTGTATGTTGATGGCGCTGACGAAATCAACGCTCACATGGATATGATTAAAGGTGGCGGCGCGGCATTAACTCGCGAAAAAATTGTTGCTGCAGTAGCAAAGAAATTTGTTTGTATCGTTGATAATACCAAGCAAGTTGACGTATTAGGCGAGTTCCCACTTCCAATTGAAGTGATCCCTATGGCACGTTCTTATGTTGCCCGAGAACTGGTTAAACTTGGCGGTGATCCTGTTTACCGTGAAGGTGTAGTAACAGATAACGGCAACGTTATTCTAGATATGTACAACTACAAAATTCTTGACCCTAAAGCACTTGAAACTCAGCTAAACGCTATTGTAGGTGTGGTGACTAACGGCTTGTTCGCAAACCGTGGCGCTGACGTATTGCTTGTTGGTTCACCAGATGGTGTTAAAACCGTTTTGCCAGAATAAGTCGTCTGAAAGCAACAGTTTAAACAAATACGTTTATTAAACAAATACGTTTATTAAACAAAAAGCCCAATCATTGATTGGGCTTTTTTATTGGCTTTAATAAGCGGAATTAACCCACTTTAAATAAGCTCACAGCTTCGTGTAATGTCTCAGCTCTCTGTCTTACATCTTGGGTAGCTGCTGAGTTCTCTTCGGTGGCATTGGCTGTCTCATCAGCAATATCTCGAATAATCACGACATTCTTATTCACTTCGGCCGCGACCATACTTTGCTCTTCAATGGCTGTTGCGATTTGAGTGCTCATATCAGAAATAGTTTGCACATCTTGAGTAATAGATTGCAATAAATTCCCTGCCCCTGCAGCCTGATCGACACTGTCACTACCTTGTTGCTGACTCGCTTCCATTAATTGCACTATTGAGTGGGTTCTAGATTGCAATGTAGTAATAATTTTGGATATTTCCTCAGTTGACTCTTGAGTGCGCATAGCAAGGCTTCTCACTTCATCGGCCACAACCGCAAAACCACGCCCTTGTTCGCCTGCTCTGGCAGCTTCAATGGCGGCATTTAATGCCAGTAGATTAGTTTGCTCGGCAATGCCTCTAATAACATCTAACACACTACCTATGGTTTCACTATCACGTTCTAAATCTCCAACCACTTCAGATGAATCACTTAATTGGCTAGCTAAGGTTTGAATTTTCTCAATGGTTTGCTCAACGCTGACTAAGCCTTGCTGAGCATGATCGTTGGTTTCGTTAGCTTTCAGCGCGGCTTGCTCAGTATTACTGGCAATCTCTTCAATTGTCGCGCCCATCTCAGTAATGGCAGTTGCGACCATGTCGGTTTCACTCAGCTGTCTTGACACCCCTTCTGAGGCCACAACTGCATTTTGGGTTAACTCTTCGCAAGAGATATTCATCGCATCGACAGATTCATTAACTTGCTCAATCAAGGTCTGAAAGCTAACCACCATGGCATTAAAATGTTTAGCTATTCTAGCGAGTTCATCATTTCTAGTTTCGTCACATCTAAGGGTCAGATCTTTGTTTTTTTCGACTTCAGAAATCACTTTATTAATATCATTAATTGGCACCACAATACTGCGTAATATCATGTAAGCGAAAACACATAAAATGAAGGTGATTAAAATAAATATACTGGCACCTAAGATGAGGGCGTTATTCTCAGCGGCACTGATTTCTTGATGGGTTTGTTGCTGTAAGGTGGTTAAATCTATATCAGTTTTTTTAATGGCTTCTCTTAATTTGAGCATATCACCATCGTAAGCAGTTAAACCGAATTCTTTTTCTTTGTTTGTCAGTAAATCAAAGCTTTTTTGATAAGAATCCACTAAAGAATTTAATTGTTTTTTAATTTGATAATCGAGCGTTGAGGCACTCAATTGAGATTTAAATAAGTCGATATTTTTATCAAATCTATCTAAATAACTTTGGGTGCGGCGCAACATAAAGTCTTTCTCGTTTCGGCGCAGTTGTAGCATAGTTACCGATAGTAAGTTTTGATTTTGCTGCTTAAGGATAGATTCAACGTTATGTACCGATTGACGTAAATCACCATACAAACCTGTTTTGGGTGTTAAGCCTATTTCTGTTTGCAGCGTAACTAATTCACTAAACAGCCCTTTATAGATCCGTAAACTTTGACTAAAACTGGTCAAACTTTGATTAGGCAATCCACGTTCAATAAGCACTTCATCGAGCACCTGAATAATCGTATTTATTTCAGCAAAAGTACTGTCATGCTGCTGCGTGTATTTTGTATCTAAGCGCGCAAAAAAATCTTTTTCAATCACTCTAAGTTGTAATACTTCACGCTCAATTTCAGTTACATGATTAGCCGCGCTGGCTAATTTTGACTTCACGTCACTGGTATATAACTGCAAACCAAACATGGCAGTAAAAGCCACCAGAGACACGGCTACACTAAGTATTAATTTGGTACGAATTAACATATAAATCCCTAATATCCTTCAGGTACATTAAAAATATAGATGCTTAACTCAGTATTAGACAATTTTTAAGCAAACTAAATTTGTGCTGGAAATACAAGCTATTACTTTATTAGTACAACCTTAACACTGTATATTTATCGACCAAGTAACAATTATCTTCATATATTTTTTAAATACGAGTAAACCTTTTAAGTACTTGCTAATGTCTAATCTAGTAACTCGCACTCAAACGGATAAAACGGTGAACCTGAATTCCAGCAACATCACTGAACATGATCAGCCACTTCAGCAGCAAACGCTTACAGCTGAAACTAGCCATGATCACATCGACGGACCTATGTCTGACGAGGCATTAGTGAACCAAGCAAAATCGGGGAATAAGGCCGCATTTAAAGCCCTCTATCAGCGTCACCAAGGTCGGGTATATGCGATTAGTTTTCGCTTAAGTGGCAGTCATGACCATGCTGACGAAATTTGCCAAGACTGCTTCGTCAGATTATGGCAAAAGTTGGATCAATTTAACGGTGAAAGTCAGTTTACGACTTGGCTGCATAAATTGTCGGTTCATCAAGCCATCAACAGCATGAAAGCCAAACAACGTTTTTGGCATCGTTTTTTACCTGACAGCAATATTGCTGAAGAAAATGAGCAAGACTCAAGTCAACAATACGAGTACCACCGTTTAGATAAATTGATTATGAAGTTACCAGAAAGAACCAGAGTGGTTTTTGTATTAAGCGCCATTGAAGGCTATCAGCATCAGGAAATTGCACAAATATTAAATATTGCAGTGGGTACCAGCAAAGCCCAGTACCACAGAGCAAAACAGATGTTACAGGAGATGCTGTCATGAAAAGAACACAGTCTAAGCTTCTAGAGCAGCAAGATAATAACCAGAATCAACTTGATGAGCTCATTGCAAGCTTGCCAAAAGAGATAACGCCCCCTGTTGATTTATGGCAAAACATTGACGAACGAATCAGTGCTAAAACGACTCATGATATCAGCCATTCAAATAGCGCCAGTCATCAACAGCATTGGAAAATGCTCGCTATGGCTGCAAGTCTCGCTTTTGTGATGGTCTTAGGTTGGAAACTATCAACTTCAGCCGTAACACCCATTCAAGAGCCTTTGACGGTTAACAATGCCTTATCGAATCAGTCAACTGAAGATTTAATCGCATTGGTGGATCAAATTGCTCAGACCCACCAGCAACAAATAGCCGCCTTTGATGACAACAAATATACCGTAGGTATGCAGCTTGATAATCAAGCGAATCCTTTCAATAAAGGGTTTTCAGAACTAGAGCTTGCATCAAAACAGATCCAACAAGCCTTAAAAAATGATCCAAATAACAAGCAGGTATGGGATTTATGGCTTTGGATCATGAAGCGAGAAATCGAATTGTTACAACAGCAGCAACGTACGCCAATTAATACGACTCCACCGACTCAAGGAAATCTAATATGAACGCAAAATTTAGCCAACTGCTAGGCCGCATTATTATCGGCTCTAGTGTGTTATTCACCTCACTCATGGCCCAAGCGGTAGAGCAAGTTGACCGTGAAATTTCGGTTTCAGCTAACCCGCAGATTGAATTAAAAGTTCAGCGTGGGAAAGTAGAAATTATTGGCTGGGATAAAGGTCTCATAAGTGTAAAAGGTCATTTAGATGAGTTATCTGAAGGGTTTATTTTTGAACAGAAAGGCGATGAGGTCATTATCGAAGATAAACTACCAAGTAGCTACCGAGGCAATAATAAACAAGGTTCTAATTTGGTGATTTACGTGCCATCAGAACTAAAGATCGCTGCTGAAGGGGTCTCTGCTGATTATGCGATGGAGAAACTCACCGGTAAAGTCGAGCTATCTTTAGTCAGCGGCAATATGAAAGTCGAAGATATTGAAGGAAAAATCAGCCTTGCTAGCGTATCAGGTAACATCAAAGCAGAAGGACTAAATGGTAAAATTGAGCTAGAAACAGTTTCTGGTGACATCAAAGATAAGGATATTCAAGGTAAAGCAAAATATCGCTTAGTTAGTGGTGAACTTGAGTCTGAAAATAATTTAGTCACTGATTTAAGCATTGATCAAGTTTCTGGTGATGTCGAAGGCAGTTTTATTGCGGCAGAAAAAGTCAAAGTCGTCACAGTAAGCGGTGATATCGAAGTTAAGCTTAGTAACGCGGTATCTAAAGTGTTATTGGATACCGTTAGTGGCGACATTGAAGTCAAGTTTACCAATATGCCTAATTTAACATTTGAAATTGATGGTGGCCCAGGTGGCAAAATTGAAAACCGCTTAACCAGCGATAAACCAATGAAAACTAAATATTCTTCAAGACAGTCTATTCAGTTTAAAACTCAACAAGGTGACGGTAGCTTTAATGCCAGCACAATTAGTGGCAAAGTAAAACTAGAGAAGTAGTCATAAATACTTAGCTAACTTAGCCCTTAATTAAACTCTATTTGATTAAGGGCATTTAGCTCCAAACAATATTTGCGCCCTTTTTTACTATCAATTCAATGTATCAATTACTCACTTTCGACATTTAAGCTCAATGGCAATACACTGAATACACCTTGTTTCGGCATTGCTATTAAATTTAATGAATAAAACGCCATTTGAAGCTCTCGATCTTAATTTGATCAATGTTTTTTTCATTTTATATGAAGAGCTAAACACCCATAAAGCAGCCGAAAGGCTCCACATCAGCCAACCTGCTGTGAGTAGAGCATTACAGAAGTTACGTGATGCTTTTAACGACCCCATATTTGTTAAAACCAGACACGGCTTAACTGCAACCGATAAAGCCCATTATTTAGCGCAAAAGTTGCCTAATACTTGGCAAGAGCTGACCGATATTATTAACCACATGGAAGAGTTTGAGCTTAAGGCGCTCACGGGTAAAATTAATGTCACTCTGCACCCTGCTCTCATAGGATTAATTAGTGACCAATTATTTTTAGCCTTGCATCAATTAGCACCAAAAATTGAATTAGTGGTTTCGGTGTGGAGTAGTAACACAGAGCAAGAGTTACTATCAGGTAAGCAAGATATCGCCGTCACAATGGTTGAACCTGATTTTTCCAAAGAAATGACAGTTAGGACATTACCAAAGTTATTTGCCAAAGCTTATTTAAACAAGCAACATCCTTTAGCGAGGCATGTCATTAATGAACAATCATTTGCCGATTATCCACTAGCTGTTTTACATGTGACAGGGTGGAACGAAAATACAACCTATGTTGAAAAGTATCTTAGAAATGCTGGATTAACACCGAAGATAGCTTATCGAAGTCCGCATCCTGATTCAGTATTAAGTGTGGTTTCGCAAACTCATTTAATTCATGCAGCAGGTGCGCAATACCACGGCATTAATACTGATAAAGTGTGTAGTAAAATTATTCATATCAATAACAAACCTGTCGAGCTGAATAGCTATTTTTGTCATCACTATCGCCATAGAAACAAACCGTTATTTCAGTGGCTATTCGACACGATTGAGGCAATAGTTAAGCAACAACATTTATCAGAGAGAAACCTGTCGAGCTGAATAGCTATTATTGTCATCACTATCGCCATAGAAACAAACCGTTATTTCAGTGGCTATTCGACACGATTGAGGCAATAGTTAAGCAACAACATTTTTCAGAGAGAAACCTGTCGAGCTGAATAGCTATTTTTGTCATCACTATCGCCATAGAAACAAACCGTTGTTTCAGTGGCTATTCGACACGATTGAGGCAATAGTTAAGCAACAACATTTATCTGAGAGAAACCTGTAAAATTAGCACTCTGCTGGATGAATAAAATCGATAAAAGCTTTAGCTGCCGGTGTCAGTTTGCGGCTTTTTAAATACACTATGCTGAACGATGCTCTGATATCTGGCATATCGGTTATCGGCAATGCGACTAACGAGCCATTAACGAGCTCTTTTTTGACCGAAACATCTGGTGCTAAAGAAACTAAGTCACATTCGCTCAATGACTCTTTAATTGCTTGAAACTGCTCAAATTTAACCAAACCAGAAAATCCTTTACGATACTTATTGAACAGGTCGCCAAATTGATCATATAGGGTCTTAGGTAAGGCTGATGGAATAGCAATGGGATACTGCTTAATATCAGCTAAATTCAGTGGATTTATTCGTGTTAATGGATGCGCTTTACGACAGCAAAAAATAGCTTGAAAACTCGGCAGCGGCACCACCTCAATATCATCTCTGTGCTCTAACTCTGTCGCTTTAGTTTCTGCAATAAATAGTGAGACCTCAGCTTTGCATAGCTGCTGATAAAGCGATAACCAATTGCCCACTTTTAATTCTACGTTAACATTGGGGAAAGTATGAATAAACTGACCAATACTTGGCCCGACGATGCTGTTTAATGGGATAGCACTGGCGCCAATAATTAACTCACCCGTTTCAAGCCCCTGAACTGCTTGTATTTCGCGCTTTAAAAAGTCGACATCGCGTATTATTCGGCTGCCATGTTCAACAACAATCTCACCAAATGGCGTTAATCTCACAGACCGAGAAGTTCGCTCTAATAATTTAGCTCCCAATAAGTCTTCCATCTTTTGGATACTTCGAGATAACGAAGGTTGAGCTAAATTTAATTCCAATGCTGCTCGATGAAAATGCTTTAAATCAGCAACAACAAGAAAATGTTTTAAATGACGCAATTCCATAATAACCCCAATTTAAATAAGAACATAAATAATTAATAGCATTCACGTCAACTTACTATTAAAAAACAATTTATAAAAACAAACTAAAAAATTAAAAAATTAATTTATTAATTGAATATTAACTACAAACACAATAACAAATCAATATAAATAACAATCAAACCAAAATTAACATAAACCACTGTTTAAAAAGGAAATAACTTAAAATTAATACGTATCAAAATGTATCAGTTAATATTAAATTAATCGATTACCTATAAACATTAGTCCGATTCAAAAAATGTATTAATAAAATAAAAAACAAAACATCAATTAATAGTTTTCATGCATCATTAAATGCTTAATTTCTCATTGGATTATTAATTAACAATTTTGCAAACTCTATTTAACTGTCAAATATATTCATTTGCAGTTATTAAAATAATAATTAATAGGGAAGCATCATGAAATTAAAAAAATTATCACTCATGACATTGGCTGCAATATATGCGGGCGGTGTTGGTAGTGTTGCTGCAAGTAGCCCTTCATCTGCAAATGATAATGTGCAATTGCAAGGCGTTAACTTAATGGAAATGTACCTCGCCCAGAAGGAAACTCAGGCAAGAATGGGTACCGATACAACTGCGCCGCTACGACGTGGTGACATGCGCAATATTCATTTCCAAGCTAAGCAAGCAAAAGACAAGTTTCAAATTGAACAAGGAATTGTTGGCAAACAGACCTACATAGTAAGAATGCATGGCAATTCTGTAGCAACTTACAAAGGTGATATTCCAGGTTTACAAGCAACTCAGGCTACAATCAATAATAAAAATACCAAACTATTCACGGCGGGAGTCGCCACTGGCGCAAGTGTTAATGCCATTGATGCTTATACCAATCACTTACTATCAAAACAGCAAAGTCTTATTCAAAAAGCGGGCTTAGAGGTAAAGCAACAATTTACCTTAGCTGCGAACGCTTTTACAGTTGAAATGACCCAAGAAGAAGCAATGCAACTGTCTACCATGTCAGAAATTGCTTACATTCAACGTTCAAAAATCTATCAATTACATACCGATGTTGGTCCTGAGCATATAGGCGCAACTGGAGTTTGGGATGGTACCTCCACTGCAGATGGTACAGCCTACCAAGGTGAAGGCATGATAGTCGGTATTATCGATACAGGCATCAATACTGATCACCCTTCTTTTGCTGCCGTTGGCGGTGATGGTTTTGAACACACCAATCCATTAGGGCAAGGAAATTATCTCGGGGATTGTAGTCTTGAGGAGTTTGCAGTCCGCTGTAATGATAAATTAATTGGTGTATATACTCACAAAGACATTACAGCTGAATTTAAAGATGAATGGGGAAACCCATTAGCACCAGATTTTGGTGAAGATTTTCAAGGCCATGGTAGCCATGTAGCAGGCACAGTTGCGGGTAATGTTTTATATGATGTAGATGTCGTTGGTTCACAACTTGGCGGTGGTCCTGGTAATCCCATTGGCGTGCAAATGCCATCAATTTCAGGCGTTGCACCACATGCAAATATCATCTCATACCAAGTGTGTATGGTAAGTGGCGGCTGTTCTGGCGATGCCATGTTATTTGCTATCGAGCAAGCGATTAAAGACGGTGTTGATGTCATCAACATGTCTATTGGTGGCAGTGAAAGCTTCCCGTGGGATGATGCGTTTGAAATGGCGTTTCTTTCGGCCCGAGAAGCGGGTGTCGCTGTTGCACTATCTGCAGGTAATTCTGGCGCGGCAAATGGTGAAGACTCACTTTATACCGTCGACCACACATCACCTTGGGTGTTGAACGTTGCAGCAACGACGCATGCACGCTCAATTGCGATTGAAGATAAAGCACTAGATAATTTTGTCGGTGGCGACGAAACGCTAGTTCCAGATAGGCTGGATGCCGCTGGTATTTCAGAGTCGTTTACCGGTAACTTTGTTATCGCCGCTGATTTTGGTGATGCACGTTGTAATTCACCTTTCCCTGCCGATACTTTCCAAGCGTCAGACATTGTTATTTGTGAACGTGGTGATATTGCACGCGTTGAAAAAGCTTTAAATGCTGCAGCAGGTGGCGCTGGCGGATTTGTACTTTATAACACTTGGAACGAAGCCGATGACGTCGCTAATGACACTTATGCAATACCAGGTGTACATATCACGGCAAATCAGTGGTATGGCAATTGGCAAACGAAAGGCCTTCAACCTTGGCTTCAATCAGGCAGTGAATTACAAGGCACCATTACCGCATCGACAGCTACGCGCGTTATCACTCCAGAAAATGCCGATCAACTTGCGAGCTTCTCATCTCGTGGCCCATCAAGCACTATTGAAGAGCTATTCTCACCTGGAATTGCGGCGCCAGGCGTCGATATATTTGCCCCATGGAATGATGAAAATCCATTAAACCCGCAAGCAGATACCCGTAACTATAACGCCATTAGCGGCACTTCAATGGCAAGTCCACATGTTGCAGGTGTTATGGCTTTAGTGCGTCAAGCAAACCCAAGTTGGACAGCATCAGAAGTGCAATCGGCATTACAAATGACCGCCGATAGCCAAGCGATTAAAACCGTTCACCCTTATGATCGAAAAGTCGAAATAGCAGGTCCATATAGAGCAGGACATGGCCTAGTCAATGTTGAACACGCAATTAATAGTGGTCTAGTCATGGATGAGACTGCAGAAAACTTTCGCAGAGCCAACCCACAAAATGGTGGTCAGGTGCGTGAGCTTAATTTACCGCAACTTATTAATAAAGATTGTGGTTTAAGCTGTAGCTGGATCCGTACAGTTAAAGCAACCCGCGATGGAACATGGAGTGCTGAAGCACAATATTCTGATCGCTCGCCTCTGTTTTGGGATTTTACCTTAGATCCAACCGCAAAAGTTAACGTGACTCCATCAACCTTTACCCTTAAAGCTGGCGAAACGATAGACTTAACTGTCACTAGCCTATTTAAAGAGTCAGACATGGCTTGGTACGATGGTACAGTGCAAACGGCTGCGGGTGAAATTCAATTCACACCTCAAGATCAAACCATTCCTGCTGCACATTGGCCATTTTTGGCAACGTACAACGGAAAAACACTGCCGAATACCATCAATATCACCGCAAACGATGACCAATCTCAGCACGTGATAGCTGATGTCCCGTTTGGCGCACCTAGTTCGAGTTTAACTGGTGTTGCTTATACTCCCGTTGAAGCGACAACCGAAACCTTTGATCTACCTCGCCGTCAGTTTAGTGCGATAACCATTGATGAAGAATTTTATTGGGATACCACATTACCTAACATCAAAACCTTCACTGTCGACGTACCTGAAAACAGCGCAGTATTACGTGCTGAATTACTAGGTCGCGTTGCCTCTGAGACTGACCATCCATTTAACCAGTACCTTCAATCAGATGTTTATATCTTTAGAGATTTCAACAATGATGGGCGTTTACACCAATCTGAAGCCATTTGTGGTTCAATGCTTGGGCAAACAACCAAAGGTCAATTCTGTGCTTTAGAAGAGCCTGAAGCGGGTGAATACACTATCTTAGTAATGAGTGCCTACCCATTATTCCCATACGATAATGTCGATACGATTGAAATGGCTCATGTGGTCATTCCTAAAGAAGCTTCATCAGCTATTAACCTTAATTTTGAAGATACTAGCGAGCTAAATTCTTCATTAACTATCGACTGGAATATGGAGATGGAACAAGGAAAGCATTACTACTCAGCAGCTGCTATTTCAGCAGGTGATAATGCACCAGGTTCTTTAGCAATCGTTCCGTTAAACATTAAGCGCGATGTGAATAGTGTTTCAATTAATAGCTCTCAAGATGCTGCTAGAGTAGGTGACATTATTGATGTGAGTGTTGTGGTTCAGCCTAACTTATCTGGTAATGACCGTTCTTTAGAGCTCGATGCAACATTGTCGGCAGGTCTTAAGTTAGTACCAGGAAGCATCGCTGCAATTGAAGGGCTGACTGAAACTGGAAACGGCTTTAGCTTACTCCGTAGTCAGCTTGATACCTCAGCACGTGAAACCAATTACACCATTACTACAAACCTTGAAGATGCCATGTGTCGTACGCCATTGGATATTGACTATCCTGACGGAACACCAGTAGATGGTGGATACCTAGACTTGGCAAAATTTGGCATTAACGTGTCGTGGGGTAGCTTCTTTGAAACCACTGAGTGGGGCGGAAACTGGGTTCATGATGTTGAAATGCCATTAAACGCAGGTACATTGACTCCATTTGATAATCAGGATTACTTTAGTACTGACTCTATGATTCTAAGTTCTAAAGGTTGGTTGCAATTAGATACGGGCAACTATAACCCTTGGGATTTTGTCCCTATGAATATGTACTTAGAGCTTCCAACTAATGATTATTCAACTCCACCAGATTTTATCATTGCGCCTTTATGGGGCGGCTTAGATGCTACAGACCCTATGGCCATGTTTGGTCCACAAAAGTGGACATTGGCGATGTATGAGCAAAGCTGGGATATCAGCCAAGAAAAAGGCGTGACACTAGCCTTTGCGGATGATTTCACCATCATTGAATGGAATAAAGCAGCAACTCATGACAAGAGCTGGGATGAAAACTGGAATACAGTGATAACCCCAAGAAATGATAGCTATGATTACCAAGTATTTCTGAAAAATAATACCGGTCATGCGCCAGGTGAATATGAAATTGTTATGGCATATAACAACATCGATTTTGCAGGTGAAGCGGGTGAAGGCTCAATTGGTGTGCGTGGTTATAATGGCCCTCGTGGCACGTATGGCCCATTAAAAGGCCACACTGGTGTGAGCTATGCCTTCAATGATCTTGAAGACAAAGTGTCTAACAACCTAGTGGTGTGTTATGACATTACCGGCCCAAGTGACAGTATTGTGGTTGTGAATATGCAAGCTGAAGTCACAACAGACGCCCTTGGCGTTAATCAAAGCGTCACCGTTACTGGTGATATCGAAGGTATTGCTAATGCCAATGCAGAGCAAATGATTAATGTCGCCTCAAATATCATTATGTCTGATATTAGCGATAAAATGACTAATGAAAACACCACACTCGAAGGTATTAAAGTGACTTATGCTGATAACGATGGTGGCGTTTCTGCCAACACCATTACAGTTACGGGTGACAATATTACCGCGGTCGTGAACGGTCATACTTCGGGCTCAAGCTTTGACATTACGCCTGCAGCTGACTTTTGGGGTGAAACAATGGTCACAGTTACAGTATCTGACAATATTTTCCCTAATGACATGAGCTCCACAAGCTTCATGCTGACGGTAAACTCAGATGGTATTGAGCCAACGCCACCAGCAGCAGAAAACCCAATTGAGCCAGAAGCACCCAAATCTGATTCTGGCGGTAGCTTAGGTTTGTGGAGTTTGTTATTGATGTTGGGATTAACGACCATCCGTCGTCAAAAACGTCATTAAGCTCAATACCTTCACATAATATGTCAATGCGATATCGATAAAATCAAAAGGCCTTCATATGAAGGCCTTTTTCGTTATGCAAACACATTATATAACCTGTTGTAAGCAACTCAGTCACACAATGCATGAAATCAAGCCTGCACAGTTTCTTGCTTTTCATTTTGCATTGGTGACTCCAATTTAACATCCTCTGCACGCTTAACCAGAAAATCAATAAAACCCTCAGCGGCATTAGAGTGAGATTTTTCTTTTAACGACACCACGCTAAATCGTGCATAAATCAGTGGCATGATATAGGGTGACAATTCAACCAGAACTCCTTTTTCAAGCTGGTTTCTCACCGAAATCTCAGGAGTTAAAGCAACTAAATCACCATTAATTATGGACTCTTTAATAGGATGAAATTGATCAAAACGCACCATACCAGAAAAGTCTTCCCGTTGTTGCTTAAACAAATCCTCAAACGCATCGGCAATGGATTTCGGCATATGACGCGGAATAGCTAATGGGTAATCTCTAAATGAAGGCAAAAATAACCGTTGTAGTTGCGTTAACGGATGATCGGGGCGACAGCAAAATATCACTTTAAATGGCGGTAATTCGGTCACCTTTAATAATTCACTTTTCTCAAGTTCAGTGATTTTTGTTTCAGCAACAAAAAAATCAATATCGCCGTATATCAACTGTTGATATAAGTCCTCCCAAGGGGCGACTTTTAACTCAACACTCATATCAGCATAATGGCGTAAAAACTGACCGACAATTGGACCAACAAGACTATTTGACGGTATTGGACTCGCTCCCACACGCAGTTCTTTGTTATCAAAACCTTGGAACAAAGTTACCTCTTGCTCCATTTCTTCAAACTCTTTAAGAATTTTTTGACCATGCTTAAGTAAAACTTGCCCTAGCGCCGTGACCGAAACCGATTTTGAGTCTCGATTTAATAATTGCCCACCAATCAGCATTTCGAGTCGCTGAATACTCTTAGATAATGAAGGTTGGGTAATATTGAGTACTTCAGCCGCTTTATTGAAATGTTTCACCTCTGCAAGCAACACAAAATGCTTAATATGCCTCAGCTCCATATGCTTATCCTCCCCGATGTTGAACATTTAAAAATTATTAAATTCGGCTCTAATTTTCAAAATGCAAAACACATTAATTCTCTTGTTATTTGGGTAACAAGACCTTAGCAAAAGCAAATAACTAATCAATCACAAACAAGCCTCCATTCTGTGACCATTTATATCCCAAAGAACACTTTTAGCCACAAATTAACATTGGCAACCTAAATGTAACAATCAAACATCAAGCAATACAAATAAAATTAAAAACAAACAAAACAATACGTTAAACATTAACACCATACGTTAACACACCCTTAACAAATGATTTTTTGCATCAAAATTTCTCTTTATGCATTCCATTTGAGCATTTATGCATAGCTCAAAGACATTGGATGTCGATTGTTCTGAAAGATAAAAAGGGAAAGACAGGATTGTGCTTGACCTGCTCAAACAACAATAATAGGGAAGGTTTCATGAAACTAAAAAAAATAAGTCTGATGACTATGGCTGCAATATATGCAGCTGGGGCAGGTTCCGTTGCTGCTTCTGTTAATGACAATAACAACATGCGTAGTATCGAAATTACCGATGCGATTATAAAATATAATGAAGATTTAAGAAGTGGCAAAAGTAGAGCTGGCAACAGCCTTTCACGTCCAACCAGTAACGGGAAAAATGTTCATCGAGCAATTGCAACAACCCAAAACAGTAAAGTTCCTTTTCAATACCAAGCAAACCTTCAAGGTGAGCAAACTTATATTATTGAGCTAAGTGATAAACCTGTGTCTCTATATCGTGGAGACAATTCGCAATTTCAAGCCACTTCTCCAAAAATGAGCACGGTTCCAACTATGCTCAACCCTCGCGGTTACAACAAGCTTGATATCAACAGTACTGCGGTTAAAAGTTACAGCCAATATCTGTCCAGCAAACAAGATCAAGTGCTATCACAGATCTCTGCCAATGTGGGTGGTCAATTAAATGTCAAAAGTCGCTATACCTTAGCTTTTAATGGTATGTCTCTTAAAATGACTCAAGAGCAAGCAGCAAGAGTGGCTGAATTACCTGGCGTGAGAAACGTCAGTATCGAAAAAATTTATGAGCTTCATACTGATAATGGACCGCAACACATTGGTGCAGAAGGCCTATGGACAGGCAGTGCAGCTGACGATAAATACAAAGGTGAAGGTATCGTCATTGGTGTACTAGATACCGGTATTAATTCTGATCACCCATCATTTGCTGCAACTGCAGGTGACGGATATGTGCATCAAATGCCTGATCGTTACAACAGTTACTTGGGCGATTGTGAAAAAGCCGAATTTGCTAGCATGTGTAATGATAAGCTCATTGGTATTCGTTCATATGATTCAATCACTGATAGCTATAAAGACCCAGCTTTTCAACCTGATTTACCGTCTTGGGGAGATTTTGAACCTAAACGCCCTCAAAATGGTGAAGACTATAATGGCCACGGTTCTCATACTGCCTCTACGTCTGCCGGTAATGAGCTATTCAATGTTGACTATGTCATAGCAGAGCCCGGCGAAATAGGCGATGGCAAAGCAACTGACCTAAAATTTGATAAAGTATCAGGGGTGGCTCCTCGCGCTAATATCATTATGTACCAAGTATGTTACCCAGGTGATGGCAGTTACGGTGACTCTTACGGAGGCTGCCCTGGCTCTGCATTGTTATCAGCAATTGAAGATGCCGTTGCTGATGGTGTTGATGTTATCAATTATTCTATTGGTACCACTTATGGCTCATTCCCTTGGGATGACCCGATGGAGCTCGGTTTCCTTGCTGCACGTGAAGCAGGTATTTCCGTTTCAGCTTCTGCAGGCAACTCATATGACCCAGTCTATGCAAGCCAAGCTCGAGGAGCAATTGATCACTTATCCCCTTGGTTAACCTCTGTTGCTGCAACCACCCATAGTCGTGAAGTTACCGTTGAAGGTAAAATGCTTACCGATTCTTCTGGTGGCGATCAGTCATTAGGGGATCTCGTTGGTGGGGGTATTACTGAAGCTTATACCGGCCCTGTTGTTGAAGCTAAAGACTATGGTTATGAGTTTGAAAAATGTAACGAACCCTTCCCTGCAGGCTTTTTCGATGCAGACCCAGATGGCAATCCATTTGTTAGCGCCCCTATTGTTGTCTGTAAACGTGGTGATATACCTCGTGTAACTAAAGCAACCAATATTGAAGCTGGTGGGGCTGGTGGGTTAATTTTGTGGAACTCAGGATATTCAGAAACCACAAACAATGATGCCTACTCTGTTCCGGGCATTAACATCGATTACGGTAGCTATTACGGTAATTATCTAAACGGCTACTACGGTCTACAAAAGTGGCTATCTTCTGGCAGCGATCACATGTTGACTATTACCGCTTCAGAAGTATTGTCTCGCGAGCGCACCCCTGACTATGTCGCTGACTTCTCATCCCGTGGCCCTAACTTTGAAGCACCTGATGTGATGTCACCAAGCCTTGCAGCTCCTGGGGTAGATGTCTATGCCGCTTATGCAGATGAAATGCCATTTAGCTTACAAGGCATGCCTGCTGATTGGGCGGAGATAAGTGGTACTTCAATGGCAGCGCCACATGTAGCAGGAGCCATGGCCTTGCTAACCCAAGCTCACCCTGATTGGACAGCTGCTCAAATTCAGTCAGCCCTAATGACAACAGCTTCAATCGAAAATGCAACTCGTGCGCGTGACGCTTCTCCATATGATCCTGTACCTGCTGGATACAGTGATGCGGGTAGTGGGGTGATTAATGTATCTCGCGCTAACAACGCAACGTTATTGCTTGATGAAACGGCGGATAACTATCGTACAGCAAACCCACGCAATGGCGGTAACATCCATACATTGAACTTACCTTACTTCTATAATGATAGTTGCGCAGGTAGTTGTAGCTGGATGCGAACAGTAACAGCAACAGAAGATGGCACTTGGACTGTCGAGGCACTACCTGAGACTATCGATGGTGCTCCTATGCTTGAGCTAGAGGTCACTCCAAAAACCTTTACCCTAAAAGCAGGTGAATCACAGGCAATTAGTCTTAAAGCTAAAATATTAGAAATTGAAGCAATTGGCGCAGACTCTTCTTCGCTTCAATTAACGGGTTCTGTGAATATCAGTAATACCAACGCAGATAAACCTGTGCAGAAACTACCTGTTGGTGTGCGTTTTAAAGGCGACAATTTACCTCAAGAAGTTTCTGGTATTATTCATCGTGCCCAGGGACATACTCTCACCCCGATGTTAACAACTGATGAAGTCCAATCGTTAAATAGCAAGGTAACAGGATTAACTAAAGGTGAAAAATTCACTTATGAATTACCTATTGCCTTAGAAAGACTATATGAAAACGGTCTAACCGTTGCTGAAATTGAAGCGGGTGGTGCTAAAGTCATTTTCTTTGATGTACCTGAAGGTACTCAACGAATTGTGTGGGAAGTACTGTCTGTTGAAAAACATGCTTTTTCATCAATTGATTTAGGGATGGATATTAATGAGGACGGTGAAATTCAGTGGTTAGATGAAGCACTTTGTTATTCATACACAGATAATGGTGATTACTGTGCTGTTAATAACCCAGCACCTGGTCGCTACTGGGCAATCGCCGCTAACTGGAAATTCGATTATGAAGATCCAAAACAAACCTCAGATGAATTTGTCTTAAGTCTTGGTATTGTCAGCACTTCTGACGAATCAAACATGACCGTCGAAGGTGAAGCTTCTACAGATGGAATTACACCTTATCAACTAACATTAAACTACGACTTACCAGATGCTGTTGAAGGTGATACTTACTACGGTGTTGTTAATTTAGGTACCGATGAATATAACGATTCAAACTTAGGCAATTTCCCTGTCAAACTGACTCACATGGGTTCAGATACAACAATTGAAGCTTCACAAACTGCAGCAAAAGTCGGTGATACTATCGATTTTGTGGTCGAACTTGCACCGAATTTATTAGGTGGTGAAAGGGAGTTTACTCTGAACGCCAATCTAACTGAAGGCATGCAACTGATTGAAGATTCTGTCAGCGTAGGTGGTGTTGGTAACTTTGCAGAAGGTATGACTATTGAAGGTAACAATTTATCTATCAATGCAGTTCAACCTTCTTCAAGTGACATGCCACGCCACTATGTGTTTACCACAAACCTAGAAGACGCAACGTGTAAAGTCCCTTATGGTGAAGACCCATCATTCTTTGATTTACCTTCGCAAGGTCATCAGCATATGAATATTTCGGGTACTGCTAACCAAGTATTTTATATTCCTATGGAAGAAAGCGGCCTACCGTCTATTCCTTTGTATGCTAATCCAGATTTGTTTAGTCAAAATGTCTTAGGGATCTCACCATTTGGGTACATTCAGTTAGATTCTAACCCAGACTTTTGGAATGCTCATCTTCCGTTTAATGAAGCTTTCCAAACGTTCCCTGATACTATTATTGCACCGCTATGGCGAGGTGATGTAGAAATGCCTCAATCTGTGATTGATTGGGTAACCTTCCGTTATAAAAATGCTGTTTATGGTGTCGTGACGAATGATCATTACATCTTCCAGTGGGACGGTGGTCAAGAATGGAATAGCTTCTTAACCGGTAACGTAAATCCAGATCCAGATGCAAAATTCAACATTCAGACCATTATCTCTACTGATATTAGTTTTGATGAAGAAAGCCCTGAAATGATATTTGCATATCACACATTACAGTCTGCAAATGACAATATAGGATCTATAGGCCTGCACGGTTATTGGGGTGAACGAGGTGCATTTGGACCTTCGTTTGGTTACTTAAACGATGGCTTTGCATACAACGATGTCGATGAAAAAGTAACTGAAGGTATGGTTGTATGTGCCGATTATCGCGGGCCAGAACAATCAGCCGTAACCTTAAAATTCTCCGCTCGTGTATCTGCTAATGCGATTGGTGCAGACAGTATGCTGTCGGTGGAAACTCAGTATTCAGATTCTGAATTAGCATCTGTATCTCATACCATTTCAACACCAAGTAACATTACTGTTGCTGATATGGCTGATATGAGCATGGAAGAGAACACCACAATGGAAGGCTTAACCGTGATGTATAATGATGTTAAGGGCACTATCAACGGCATGATGGTCTCTGGTGAGAACATCACAGCTGAAGTAACCGGTGAAACATTCTCGATTACACCAGATGCTGATTGGCACGGGACAACAGAAGTCACAGTGACCGTTCATGACATGGCATACCCATCTGATAGCGGCTCAACAAGCTTCATGCTAACGGTGAACTCTGATGGTGTTGATCCAACCCCACCAGCTGAAGAAGTGACGCCAGATGACACTCCTGCTAAGTCTGATTCAGGCGGTAGCTTAGGGATCTTTAGTCTGATTTTAGTCGGTTTACTAGGCGCAGTTCGTCGCCGTAAACTACACTAAAAAAGCGTTCCAAAACTAGTGTTTGGGCCTTCTACCAAGAAGGCCCTTTTTTTATTTTTGATTTTCAGACATATAGATAGGGTAAATAGACTAAATTTAAGGTTACTTAACAGACTGTATTTCTTCATCCGTTAAAAATCGCCACTCGCCTTCAAGGAGCTCATCTTCCATTTCGATACTTCCAACGGCTTCACGATGAAGGTTAACCACTTTATTACCCACCGCAGCAAACATTCGCTTCACTTGATGATATTTACCTTCGCTGATAGTTAAGCGAGCATGAGTTGCATCGATAATTTCAAGTTCAGCGGGTTTGGTTAGCCCATCTTCACTGCGAAGTTGCACCCCTTCTTTAAAGGTTTCGACTAAAGCCTCATCTAATGGGTCGGCGACTTCAACATAATAACGTTTGCCACAATCTTTTTTAGGTGAAGTGATTTTATGCGACCACAAGCCATCACTGGTGATCAACACAAGTCCAGTAGTATCAACATCGAGACGTCCAGCGATATGTAAAGTGTCGACCTTTTCAATATCCATTAAACTCAACACCGACTGATATTCCTCATCAATTGTTGAGCAGATTATATCGGCAGGCTTATTCATCATAATGTAGCGTTCGCCAATGATGTTTATCTTGCGGCCTTCAATACAGACTTCGGTATCATCACCGACTTTAAAGCTAGCATCCTTGACGACAATGCCATCACAGGTTACTTCACCTGACTTTAAAACCCTTTTTGCCAATGAACGTGTGAGCTCAGTACTTTCACAGATAAACTTATCTAAACGCATTACTACAACCAATTGAGAGTTTAATTAAGCGCTATTATGAGCTGTCAGTAATTAAATGAACATCAAATATTCATCTATCGCTGTAAAACGGTAATTTTTAGTTACATATCTTCCTATTAAAAGCTCACATTTTATCAACAAAAACCAGCTATCCCCTTGTTAAATGACCTTTTCAACACTTAACATAGGATTCACAACTATAAAGACTCATTTTTTATTTACTATTTCTCGTTGGAAGCTCTTTAGCGAGTAAGAGTAAATGAAAAATTAGCATCTAAAGCTCATAGAAGGGCTTATTAAAACAATGCAAAGGGAAACAACATGAAAAAGTTGGTTATTGGAGGTCTTTGTGCCTCCCTTATCGCAGGCCTAAGTGCTTGTAGTAACAATGAAGTTCAAACCACTTCAAAAACAGCCACTGCAGAAGCTGTTCAAACTGCATTAACTTCAGGGATCGATTTTCAAAACATTGATAAATCTGTCCGCCCACAAGATGATTTCTATGAATATGTAAATGGTACTTGGTTAAAAACAGCTGAGATCCCAGGCGATCGTACCAATATTGGTGCCTTTTACGACTTACGTGAAAACGCCCGTGAAGACGTAAAAGCCATTATTGAAGAAGTGGCTGCTATGCCAACTCTAACTGCGGGTTCAGATGAGCAAAAAGTTGCAGATTTGTACCGCTCTTTCATGGATGTAGAGACATTAAATAAGCTTGGTGTCACACCTATTCAAGCTGAGTTTGATAAAATCGCTGCGATTGATTCAAAAGCTGACTTAACCAACTTTTTTGCTTACAGCCAAGTCAATGGTTACGGCACACCACTTGCCTTTTACATTAACGTTGACGCCAAAGACTCAACTCGTTACGCCACGCATATTTGGCAATACGGTCTAAGCCTTCCAGAAAAAGATTACTACTTTAACCAAGAAGAACGTTTCGTTAATATCCGCAAAGCCTATGTTGAGCACATTGAGAAAATGTATAACTTAGCTGGCCTTGCTGATGGTAAAGCGGCAGCCGAATCTATTTTAGCTCTTGAAACCGCCATTGCAGAAAAACATTGGGATGTGGTTGAAACGCGCGATAGCACTAAAACTTACAACAAGATGATGGTGTCAGAATTAGCTGAATTAGCACCAAATATTGACTGGAATCAATACCTAGCCACTATGGGTGTTGCAGACCAAAAAGATATCATTATCAATCAACCTAGCTATGTAAGCGGTTTAAGTGAAGTGATTGGCTCGACCGATTTAGACACTTTAAAAACTTATATGACGTGGAATGTGTTAACTCACTCAGCCAGTAACTTATCTGAAGCCATTGATGCAGAAAACTTTGATTTCTTTGCTAAAACCTTGAACGGTCAAGAAGAACAAGAGTCTCGCTGGAAGCGAGGTGTAAATACCGTTAGCGGCACTTTAGGCGAAGTAGTGGGTAAAGTGTATGTTAAGCGTCACTTCACTTCTGCAGCTAAAGATCGCATGAGTGTTTTAGTTGAAAACTTACGTGGCGCCTACGGTACTAGTATTGATTCATTAGATTGGATGAGCGCTGACACTAAAGTCGCGGCTAAAGATAAATTAGCTAAGTTCAATCCAAAAATTGGTTACCCAGATAAATGGAAAGACTATAGCAAGCTAACCATCAAAGGTGATGATTTAGCCGGTAATGCTAAGCGTGCAAGCATTGAAAGCCACAATAAAGATATTGCCAAATTGGGTGGCCCAATTGATAAGGGTGAGTGGCACATGACGCCACAAACCGTTAATGCTTATTACAATCCAACCATGAATGAAATTGTGTTCCCAGCAGCGATTCTGCAACCGCCATTTTTCAACATGCAAGCAGATGACGCAGTTAACTACGGTGGCATCGGCGCAGTAATCGGCCATGAAATGGGCCATGGGTTTGATGACCAAGGTGCTAAGTTTGATGGCGAAGGTAACATGCGTGATTGGTGGACCGAGTCTGACTTAAAAGCCTTCACAGCTAAAGGTAATGCACTAATCGCTCAATACGACGGTTACCAAGTGTTTGACGACTTACATGTCAACGGTGAACTAACCCTAGGTGAAAACATCGGTGATTTATCAGGTGTGACGATTGCTTATAAAGCTTACCAAATGTCGTTAGACGGTAAAGAAGCACCTGTCATTGACGGTTTAACTGGCGATGAGCGCTTCTTTATGGGCTTCACGCAAATTTGGCGCGTTAAAATGAAGGAAGAAGCTTTGCGTAACCGCGTTGCGACAGATCCGCATTCGCCAGGTCATTTCCGTGCTTTAGGTGCATTATCAAACATGCCTGAATTCTACAGCACTTACGATGTAAAAGAAGGCGATAAGATGTATATCGAGCCAGCTAAACGCGTAAAAATTTGGTAATAAATTAAGCTAACAGCTATTCCAAAAGGAATAAGCATTATTAAAAGGGACATCATTCAGATGTCCTTTTTCTTTTTCTAAAAATTGTAAATCTAACCCAGCTCTACATCCCTGTCACACTATTAAAACTGACTTTGTAAAGAAGCGTAAACCCACCCAATCTCGATAAAATATTCAGCATTGATTCAGCTTCAACCAGTTAAAGTAATCACATATCCCAAAAGGGTTATATATAAAAACTTTATTACTCATGCATTCATTACTTATAGAGTCAGTGGTAACGCAAATGAACAGAATTTTTCGTACCTTTTTTATCTTTTTATTACTGCTTACGACCCGAAATGCGGTTGCAGTGACGGTAGATACCAGCCCTGTTAAACCCATTTATGATGTGAATCATACTCTAATTGATGATTTAGATAGTCTGCTCAACTTAGCCAGCACTTCTGGCACAGCGCCAAAACAATATACAGATAACTTAAACCAATTATTTGAACGAGCACCCTTAGCACAAACCGAATTAACCAATTTACTGAATAACATTAGTCAAGATTGCCATGCACAATTGTTAATACCAGAGATTAAAAGCTACCAACGTGCCCAACTTAAAATTGACCGTAAATTTGATGGTGATGCAAGTTATATAACCGACATAGCCAGAGCAACCTTGGTTGCTGATGACGTTGAAACCTTAATGCGTAGCTATCACGCTTTGGCTGAGACCACTGAAGTTGTGCAAGTTAAAAACCGTTTTGCAGAGCCAAAGGCCTCAGGTTACCGCGATTTAAACTTGCTAGTAAAACTGCCTCAAACCAAGATGATTGTAGAAGTTCAATTACACCTAGCTGAAATTGCCGACATTAAGAGTGGTCCTGAACATCACGTATATGAACAGATTCAAAATATTGAAGCTATAGCACAAACCCAACACCGTGCACTTACAGATATTGAGTTGATGCAAATCGTCAAATTACGTCAGTCATCTCATAAGCTTTACCACAAAGCTTGGCTTGGCTATAAACGCCAGAGTCTTGCTCAATTTGACAACACTCAAATAGGAGAACAGACACAAGCAGCATAACCCCATTTAGTTTCATCTATTTTTCGTAAGACCCCCTTCCTTTCGCACCTTATTTTAAGGTGCTTTTTTTTGTCTTTTTACCGATGAGATAATTGGTTATAGGCGCTATTCAAGCTATACTCCCGCCATTATTGCCGATAACGGGAAACACTGATGAATGACATCATTGAAATGCTTCAAGAGTTAAGCGAAACGGTACCTGTACCACTTGAATTACCGACATTCGAGCAACTGGTAGAAGTTGAAGAACAAATTTTAATTTCACTGCCAAACGACTTAAAAGAATACCTGCTATTTGGCAGTGATGTAATTTACGGCGCCATCGAAATGGTCACCGCATCTGATCCATACTCTCATACCTACTTACCAGAAGTGACCAGCTATGCATGGTCTGTTGGTATGCCAAGAGAATATATTGCTATTTGTCAGCAAGGGGATAACTTTTACTGCATCGATCAAGAAGGCAATGTGCGCTTCTTTAAAAATGGTCGCATGGCAGACATCATGTGGGAATCGCTTTGGGATTGGATCCAAGATATTTGGCTGAAACGCAAATAGCCAACAGCTTATCTTGAAGCTAAAACGCCAAAGACTTCACCAGCAAGAATTGAATTTATAGGAACTACCATGGCTAAATCAAACACCCTAAACGCAATTGAAATGCAGTGCTTACGCTTATCTTTAGGCTTAAGTGTTGAGCAAATTGCTGAGCTAACTAAAAGCACAGCTGAAGCCGTGACAGCTTGGGAAGCCGGTGAAGCCGAAGCGCCAGCTATTGCACAAAAGAAGCTGCTTGAAATTGAAGATACCATTGAGATGCAAGTCCTCAACACCACAGACGGTATCGAAGCATTATTTAAAACAGAGCCAAAGCGTCGCTTAGCCTTTGTGGTGTATCCAACTCAAGCGATTTACACTCAGTACAACCCCGAGTTTTTAAGCTCACTACCTTTTACAGAGCTTTATAATACTGCGGCATGGCGCATCAAAAAAGAGTGTCAAATTGTACTAGAAGTAGAAGTTAGCTTAATCCCACTTGAAGTTGAAGCTTATAAAAGCTTCCGCGCTGATAATGGCATGAGTGAGTCTCGTGAAAGCCGTGCAAAATGGGCTGCGACTCAGCTATAAAGCTGTCTAATGATTAAAAAAGGGAAGCAATTGCTTCCCTTTTTTATATCCATTATTCGGACTAAATCATTACAGCTCTTCTTGAGCCGCTTTAGCAATCGCTTCAGATTTTTCTAACGCCCTTGTCATTGCAGGTCGCTGTTTTAAGCGGTCTCTATAGGCTGCGAGTTTCGGCGGTATCGTTTGTTCAAATACCGTTCCCCATAACAAGGTTTGAGTCAGTAGAATATCTGCGATAGTTAGCGAGTCACCACAAACATAACCTGTATCGGGTACCCATTTCTCTGCAATTTTAGCGGCTTTATCAAATTCAAATTTAGCAACGGGTAACATGGCGTCTACACGCTGTTCTTCTGGCAGAGCAAAACGGTGTTTGCCCATACTCCATAACGGCTGTTCTAACTCACATATGACAAAACTCACCCACTGATGGTGCAAGCCTGCTTGCTTGCTGCCTGGTTCTGGTAAAAATTTACCCTTGCCGTACTTCTCTGCAAGGTATTGCAAAATAGCGGCTGATTCTGTCAGCACAAAGTCACCGTCAGTTATCACAGGCATTTTACCGCTTGGATTAAGGCTTAAAAATGCCTCGCTACGGTTATCACCTTTAGCAAAATTAAGAAATCTAAACTGCCAATTAACTCCGAGCTCTTCCAATAACCATGAAACCCGCAGCGCTCTAGAACGTGGCGTGCCATATAAGGTAATACCTTTGCTTACATCTATTTCCATGCTTTATCTTCCTTTGGCGAATGAACTACTGAACCAGACTTCGTTAACAATCAAACCGACTTTAAATTGGCGCCACCAAAATCGGTATTAAAAAAGACGAGCCTAAAGCTCGCCTTCTTTCTTAAGCTAGGAATTAAACCTAACATATGTTCGGTTAATTAAAACTGATAACTGACTTTACCGTACCATAATGCACCAATGGCTGAATGGGTCGCTTGATCGTAACCCATAAAGTCTGCGGCACTGAATGAAGGCTCTTCATTCAATACATTATTACCACCTAGAGTAAGTGACCAATGGTCGAAACCGATGTAAGTCACGTTCAAGTCAAGTGTCATCATTGAATCAATGGTACCCGTAGCGCCAGCATCAATGTTATCAGCGTATTCACCAATATAATTTAAACGCGCACTGGTTTGCCAATTGGTATAACCCCAATCCATGCCCCCCGTCCAACGATACTCAGGATGCTGATACTCACCTGCTAATTCACGCTTGCTGCCATCTTCGCGAACCTGATCAAAACTATTAACCCAAGTTAAGTTATAACTAAAGCCAAATTCACCAGCAGACTGAGTATTCATGGTGTACTGCAAGTCAACATCAACACCGTCTGTTGTTTGACTTCCTAAGTTGGCAAATTGGTCGTAAATCTCGATAATTCGCCCAGGTACACCATTAGCATCTGTTGGCTCGCGCTTAACCACACTTGGGTCATCACCTTGAGTGTTTACCAAATATTGAGTATCCGAGGTAATTAGCCCATCTTGATCATAATTCCAATAATCCACTCCGACGCTTAAACCATCGGTAATTTCCCAAATACCGCCGAAGTTATACGAAGTCGATTCTTCTGGCTGTAGATCAGGGTTACCTGAAAAAATAACTGTACGCTCTTGCGCGGTACAATCTTCTTCAAGCCCAGTTAAAGGACAACGCACCGCATCAACTAAACCTGGAGATTCCTGTGAAGGGCCTAAACCTAACTGCACTAAAGACGGTGCTCTAAAGGCTTCGCCCCAACTTGCACGGAAGGTTAAATTATCAAGCGGTGTATAGCGCAGAGCTATTTTAGGGTTAGTTGTGTCACCAAAGTCACTATAATCTTCATAACGTAGTGCTAATTGAGCTTCAAGCTTTTCAAAAACGGGAACAGCTAACTCAATAAACAATGACGTTTGATCGCGTTCACCATAGGCTTCAGTGGCTTCTGTACCAAATATTTCTCCCCGCTTAAATAACTCATCAGGATTATCAGATAACTCTTCTTCACGATACTCAAACCCAACGGCCATCGCTACACTACCTGCTGGCATATCAAATAAATCACCGGTTATTTTTCCGTCAAAAGCATTGGTTGTGGATTTACCGTTACGAGTGGTACTGACACTAATCTCGTCAATCACATCACCTTGCTGTGTGGTGGCTAACGGATTAAATTCACCTGAATTTATGGCCTCTTGCAAACGTGGAGTCCATACAAAACCTTGCTCACCGTACTCATGATTGCGATTATAGGAATAGGTATAAGCTAACTCCCACTCCCAATCTGATAGCATGCCATTAAGCCCCAATACCAATCTCGCACTGTCAGATTCTGAAGATTTCTGACGCGGGCCTGTTTCAGTTAGACGGCGACGCATAGTTAAATCTTCACCAGGAAACGGGTTTATTGCTGCACCACTGGTGAATAATGGGTTGTCGTTAAGCATATAAAACTCGCCAAACGATGGACTCGCAGCCCCTTTAACCACACTTTCATTATGTTGATACATCATTTCAGCAAACAGACTTAAGTCATCATTAAACTCATAGTTTTGAAAAACAGATAAGCCCATGCGTGTGGACTCTGGTACAGAAGTCATTAATGGCGCGTAATCATATCGACAGTAATTTCCCTTCACGCTATCAGCAGGACAATTAACGTCTGGCGTCCAACTGAACAAATCAGACTTAGGGGTGATTGAGCCATCAGCTCCAATCGTGGCTGGAATATAAGAGCCAGGGTTACCTGCGGACGATCTAAAGTCGTCCCCGCCATTAGGGGTTTGATCGGCAGAGCTTGAGTAATCGCGATCGGCAAAAAGTGTTTCACGCTCTTTGAAGTAATCTAGAATCACAGTGGTATGAGACTTACCGTTTGCCGCCTCAGTCCCCCACAAAATAGACCCTGCTTGCTGGCCTCCTCCATCTTCAACAGTTTCAGCAAGTTTGCCGTTGACTTCAAAGCCTTCGAAGTCTTTTTTCATAATGATGTTAATTACACCTGCAATCGCATCGGAGCCATAAGTCGCAGATGCGCCATCTTTGACGATATCGATACGTTTCACCGCCGAAATAGGTATTGAGTTGATATCAACAAACGCTGTATCAATCGACTTAGCAAATGATGACACCGCTATACGGCGACCATTTAATAACACTAATGTGGCATCCGCACCTAAGCCACGTAACGATACCGCAGCGCCACCATTCGCGGTGTCATCTGAGTTATTACCTTGAGTTGAAAATGTGCCGCTCCCTGACACGGGTAATTTACTCAATAACTGCGAAATATCTTGCGCGCCTGAGCGAGCGATATCTTCAGCACTTAACACCGTCATCGGTGAAGCACCTTCTAAATCGGTTCGTTTAATATGGGTTCCTGTGACTTCAATGCGTTCGACTTCGGGTTCGGCAGCAAAAGCAGTAGGAGTAAGGATGAGTGATACGGCAGCGGCGCAGGCGCTCTGCCAGAATTGAGGTCGTTTCATAATTGTCCCTAATATGAATTATTATTTTGAATAGACTCAACATCATTTTTAAGCCTTTATGTTCCTAATATGAATGACTTACAAATTATTCTATTTAGGTTCATCTCATGCGCACTACATTAGTGCATCATGTTTTTCTAACATAAATAATTCACACCAGATGTCAATGGCTAGTTTTTAATCACTTGTAACAGAACGCTTTATCACTTACATATTGTAAACAATTTGTTATTTTGCGCATTCAGCAAAATATGACATAGTCATACATCACCTTGAAACTGAATAGTATTCTCACCTTAAACAATAAGAACATGATGCCGAATCAAAAAGCCTCCAACAGTAAATACTCAGCTACCACATTATTTGCCAGTCTTGGCCCAGGGATTTTGATGGCCGCAGCCGCAATTGGGGCATCTCATTTGGTGTCTTCCACTCGCGCTGGCGCTGAGTTTGGATGGCAACTCGTGTGGGTGGTGTTACTGGTGAATTTTCTTAAGTATCCTTTCTTTGCCGCTGGTGCTCGTTATACCGCAGCAACTAATGAAAGCTTACTGCACGGCTATTTAAAACAAGGCCGCGGCTATTTGTTAATGTTTACTTGTTTAAATACTATCGCAGCCATTGCTAGCACTGCGGGAGTCTGCATGCTAACCGCGGCAATGCTGACCCAGTTCATCCCTTTACCCATAGATGTGTTAGCCTTTTTAGTCTTAATCAGCTCTTTAGCTGTGCTAATTTTAGGTCATTATCAACTGCTCGACAAAATGACCAAAGTCATCATGCTCGCACTCACCTTAACCACCCTTATAGCCGTAGCTCTCGCTTGGCAACATTATCAAGCACCAGCAATTACAGAGACCTCGACCAGCCCTTGGCAATGGGCTTATGTTGGATTTTTAGTGGCAATGATGGGCTGGATGCCTGCACCGATAGAAGTCAGCGCGTGGAATTCGTTATGGTTAATCGAAAAGAAAAAAACACAAACAATAACGAGTAAACAAGCAATATTCGATTTTAATTTAGGCTTTATCGTCACTGCTATTTTAGCCATAGTGTTTCTTGCTCTTGGCGCATTAGTCATGCATGGAAGCGGCGAGTCTTTCTCAAACTCTGGCGCTGTTTTCGCAGGTCAGTTAGTGGATTTATATAGTGATGTTATGGGCGAACAAACTCGCTATTTAATTGGCCTTGTGGCTTTCTTATGTATTTTCAGTACCACTGTGACTGTGATTGATGGCTATAGCCGCACATTAGATATTGGTTGGCAGTTATTGAACAACCAACAGGACTGCTCAAAAAGGTTAACCCGTGTCATGTTGATAGTGTCGGCACTGGGCTTACTATTAACCTGGTTTTTTAAAGGTGCACTACTGCCACTACTTGAATTTGTCATGACCCTAGCGTTTTTAACCACTGTGATTTTTGCATGGCTCAACCTTCGATTAATGACCAGTGATACCCTGCCAGAAAAACACCGTTATGGTACAAAAATGAAGATACTGGCGTGGACAGGACTGGTCTATCTGGTTGGATTTTCTGGCTTATTTATTTATTGGAAGTTAGCCATTCAATAAATGCAGCAATTTTTGCTATTTACCTTCAAGCTTTTAACCGTTTAATTGCAGATAAACTGAACTATGTGGCTATTTTCAGGTATAATCCGTGTCCGATTTTTATTTAATTGCTGGAATCTTAATCCTGCTATTAAAAAACTGCGCAGCCGCGCCCAGAGACTTATATGATTAACAACGATATTATTCGCCGTCTTCGTTTTGTGTTTGATTATTCGAATGCCAAAATGATTAAAGTTTTCGCTCAAGCCAATGTTGAAGTCAGCACTGATGAAATCATTAGCTTACTTAAAAAAGAAGCGGAAGAAGGTTACAAAGCCTGTAACGATAAGGTTATGTGTCAGTTCTTAGACGGACTAATTATCGAAAAACGTGGTTTACGTGAAGGTAGTGAAGTACCTGCACCTGTTAAAAATCTTACCAATAACCTAATCTTCAAAAAGTTACGCATTGCGCTTGAACTTCGAGAAGATGACATTATTGAAATTTGTGGCTTAGCTGACTTTGTTATTGGCAAGTCAGAATTAGGCGCATTGTTCCGTAATCCTGATCATAAGAACTACAAAACCTGTGGCGATCAGATTTTACGTAACTTCTTACACGGATTATCAATCAAGCACCGCGGTGTTGAGTTGTAAAAATGCGTTGTAGTGTTCATCGCTATTGATTGCACAGCTTTGGCTGTGCATTTTTATGTCTTTTTTTCACTTATCACTTAATATCACTTCATCCCAATAAACAACCTGCTTAAATTTCTGTGCTAATAGCGTATTGAGTTGTTCAAAGCTCCGTATTTCCACCTCTTCACCGTTAACACAAGACCATACAAAACGATGGCAGTTATTAGTGAACAGATCATATTCTCTATATTGATATATTGCTTTTTCTGCTCGCGTGAGCGCATTCGGAGAAATAAGAGGTTGATGTAAATGGTTACATGCTTGGAAAATACGACTGCCACTGCGCCCTTTTAAAAACCGTTGTGCCGATATCGGCCTTATTAAGCCACTGCCATGTAACTCAACCAAGTGATTATCCCCTAGCCAAATACCGCTATGCTCAATCACGCCAAAAACAAAACAACAAACAATAGCACCTGGCGCAGCTGCAACTTTCACTTCTCCTCTATGCCAAATGCTTGGAGTTAAAGCGCTCGCTGAGTTTTCAGTAGGTATTTTTGGCGATCGCCCCATGAGGCGCTCATGCTGCAATGTCTTTCGTTGTTTTCGATCGTCAGCAAGCAAAATAGCACCCACAGCTGCGGTTCCAAGCCAAATAAGTGGAAGAGCCATTCACACCTCACAGAATAAAATTTATACACAACTCAGCATGGCACTTAATCACCTTAATGTCAGAATCAAAATGTTACGATGTTTTACACCTTCACTTTCATCAATTAGCCGCCTTACCTCTAACAACATTCCCGCAGCTATAACCAACCACCCAATCTCAAGTCAAATTCAAACAGAAAAAAAGTGTGAAATAGCTCACTTAACAGACCACAAAAAATATAACTTGTGTTAACCTTCACCGATAACAATAAGCGTCTACTATTAGGCAAGAATAACCGCCTAACACTAGCTAGAAATAACAGTAATTCGACACTGATAATAAGGTTTCCAATGGACGATAATAAACGCCCTCTCTATCTTCCTTTCGCAGGTCCGGCCATTCTTGAGTCTCCTTTGCTAAATAAAGGCACCGCCTTTAGCGAAGAAGAGCGCATTTACTTTAATCTTGAAGGGCTAATTCCTTGGGTTATTGAAACCATTGAAGAGCAAGCATCACGAGCTTATGAACAATATAAAAGTTTCAGTAATGACCTCGATAAGCATATTTACCTGCGTAATATTCAAGATACTAACGAAACCTTATTCTATCGCTTAGTGCGCAACCACATCAGTGAAATGATGCCGATTATCTACACCCCTACAGTGGGTTTAGCTTGTGAGCGCTTTTCGAAAAACTATCGCCGTAACCGTGGCCTGTTTATCTCATACGACAACAAAGACCGTATTGATGACATTTTAAATAACTCAACCCGTCACAAAGTGAAAGTGATCGTGGTAACCGATGGTGAGCGCATTCTAGGTCTTGGCGATCAAGGTATTGGTGGCATGGGGATCCCAATTGGTAAGTTATCGTTATACACCAGTTGTGGTGGTATCAGTCCAGCCTATTGCTTGGCGATTACCTTGGATGTGGGTACCGATAATCCTAATTTACTAGACGACCCTATGTACATGGGCTCGCGTCACCCTCGTATTGGTGGCGAAGAATACGCTGACTTTATCGAAGAGTTCATGCAAGCAGTGAGTCGCCGCTGGCCTGAAGCGTTAATTCAATTTGAAGATTTTGCTCAGAAAAATGCCATGCCATTACTTGAGCGATATAAAGACAGATTCTGTACTTTCAATGATGATATTCAAGGCACTGCAGCAGTGACTGTCGGCTCATTATTGGCGGCATGTAAGGCGGCTAATACTCAACTTTGTCAGCAGCGTGTCGCTTTTTTAGGTGCTGGCAGCGCAGGTTGTGGTATTGCTGAAGCCATTGTGGCACAAATGGTTTCTGAAGGTATTTCAGATGAACAAGCACGTTCGCAAGTATTTATGGTCGATCGTTGGGGCTTATTGCTTGATAACATGCCGACCTTGCTGGATTTCCAGAAAAAGCTGGCACAAAAAACAGTCAATGTTGAGCAGTGGGATGGTTTTAGCGATCATATTTCATTACTTGATGTGGTAAATAATGCCAAACCAACCGTATTAATTGGTGTATCTGGCGCGCCAGGTTTATTCACTGAAGAAATTATTCGTGCAATGCATAGCCATTGTAAACGTCCGATTGTATTCCCTTTATCGAACCCGACTAGCCGTGTTGAAGCGACACCTAAAGATGTGCTGCATTGGACTTCTGGTCAAGCATTAGTCGCGACAGGTAGTCCGTTTGAGCCAGTCGTCATTGATGGGGAAACCTTCGAAATAGCCCAATGTAATAATAGCTTTATCTTCCCTGGTATCGGTCTAGGCGTATTAGCTAGCGGGGCAACACGCGTGTCAGATGAAATGCTAATGGCTTCTAGTCTGGCGTTATCAGAATGCTCACCACTAGGTAAGAATGGCTCAGGTTCATTACTGCCAGCCCTTGAAGATATTCAAGAAGTCAGTAAATACATTGCCTTTGCCGTGGCGAAAAAAGCCATTGAACAAGAATTGGCATTACCTTGCCCTGATGACTTATTGATTCAGAAGATTGATAGCAACTTCTGGGAGCCTGAATACCGCCGTTATAGACGTACTTCGTTCTAATCATTAATAGTTGAAGCCATTAAATGATGAGCTCAAAAAAGCCTAGCAATTGCTAGGCTTTTTTATTGAGCATATGGTGATGTTTATTTTAATACCAAATGGTGCAGTATTAAGCGAGTAATATAATGTTGAATTACATGACGACTTTATCTTCTAACGCCTTACACATACCCGCATAATTTGTAATGATCATTTTGCCTCTTACCAACTCAATAAACCCTTTTTGGGCGAACTTATTAAGCACTTCATTGACGCGAGGACGGCTCACATTCGCAATTTCACTCAACTGCTGTTGAGTAATTTTGATTTCAATTCTTGTTGAGTCTGTAACCTTTTTACTGCGAGCAAGCTCTAATAAGAAGAAATTAATTCGCTCTTCAATCCCATAAAAAGATAAATGCATACCTTGTACAAGCTTAGGACTATTGGTTCGCATAATGCTGTAAAGCAGCTTGTATACTTCACCGTTAGTCTTAGCTAATTCATTGAGTTCTTTTTTAGGAAAAAACAGACTTCTAATAGGTTCAAGCTCACAAGTGTATAAGTTAAACCTAGGATAAATCTCAATAGCAACGGCGCCAACCCACATCTGCTTGCCAAATATAAAGCTCGCTAAAGGTCTGTTATCTAAACTGGTTGTCGCAAATGTTCCTAACCCTTGGGCACAATAAAACAAACCACGTTCATCATCACCATGAAGAAGCGTCGCATACTTTTGAATGCCATCAAGTTCAATCGCAACATCTAGTATTTCGGCTTTAGTTCGCTCGCTTAATTCACAAGGCCAGGTTATTTGGTTGGTTAATATTGACGTCATTGGGTTTCCAAACATTTGCTATAACAAGTTATGCTGACATAACTTGTTTAAAACTATTCAACATCGAACGATCAGTTCGGGCTTTTTTCAATTTTCTAATACTTTCTTTCAATGACTGCTCAGCTAAGCGGCCAAAGACACCGTCATATTCTTTTTCATCAATAGCTTCATCAGACTCAGCTTCATCAGCGATTTCTTGAGCTACTCGACTTAATTGCATCCAAGCATTGGCAATATAGAAACCGTGGAACTCCGCTTGTGGCATCAATTTCTGCGCACTCGCTGGCATAGCATCCCAGCTTTTAACGAATAAGCCGGCATTATCTTCAATTAACTCTTTGAATAAGCCTTCATAAGCTTCAAGTAATGTCTCTGGCAATTTATCCATCGGCAGTACTTTGTTGGCTACGTTGAAAGACACTTGCTTCGCTACTGCTTTATATTCTTCACTCATATGACTCATTTACATTTCTCTCTTGATTTAAAAGTACTTCTAGATACCAATCAGGGTTTGGATACTCGACGGTGTATATCCAGCAATGGCGCATACCTTAATGCCTTCACTTAATCTAGTAAAGCAACATAGCCTGCGTAAGCTGCATCTTTGAGAGTTTCACAAACTTACCTCTCGCGTAGACTTTAAAAGTAGCAAACATAACTTGAGTCACCACTTCATACACTGGATGCTGATATTTATGCAGTCATGTGTTCTAAGCTGATGTTATAAAGCTCAGCCTTATAAATAGTTACCTAATTAAGCTTAGATAAAAAGAAACACATTGTTTAACTGGCATAAAGCTAAAGACGTTCAAGAGAAAATATGATTGTTTAATATATTTACAAACACAAGATATCAACATATTTGTTTCAGTAAATATGATGAATTCATTTCAAATTTAGTTCAGAAGAAGTAAGTGAAATAGAAGCCTAACAAAGTGGGTAGACACATGACTAGTACATTAATTACCACTCACTTAAACTTAACCTTTGTATCAATAAAAGCTGCTATTTAAGCAACAGTAACCCGCTAATTAATCTCAAATAAGTTAACAAAAGACCACATAGCAATCACCTTAAAGCTTTAATTGAACAAACCAGTTTATATGTCATAATGAAGCCAGACATTTAAACTCACATGAGACATATTCGATTAAAATCCTGCTGCACTTTGTATTAGCTATATTCTTGTGTGTCTCGGCTCTCACAACTCAAGCTAAAGCTAACGACAATATTAATGATCAGAAAACCCAACAAAGAATCGATTATCTATTCGACGTGTTCAATGAGGGGAAAGAAGGTGATCTTGAAAAACTAGCAGCATACTTAGCTGAACTTGAAACGCTCATTCCTCAAGATGATATTAAGCAGCAAGAAAAACTCATTCCTCTTCAATGCTGGTACCATCCTTCAGAAACGTCCGAAGAATTTATACAAGCGATTAAACACGCCGAAGAATTAATGAATCGCCATCAAAAGAGCTATCCATCAGCCCTTCACGCAGATTTGTTACTTTGCCGCGCTTCTCATTATCAATATTCAGGTAAGCCTCAACAGGCAAAATTAGACTACGACGCTGCGATTCAAGAAGCTTATCAAATTGAAAACTTACGCTTAATTGCCGATGGTAGAAGTATGCGCGGTGCTATGCTGTCCTATGAAGGAGATTATACTGGCGCGCTTGAAGATCTCATTCCCGCGCAATCTATGTATGAACAGCTTAAATTGGATTACTGGGCACAAGTTAACTTAAGTGAGATAGCCAATAGTTTTCGCCGTTTCGGCGACCCACAAATGGCGCTTAATTATCAGCAAAAGCTCGAGAAAGCTTATCTTGAAAATAATCAAGATTTAGAAGCTATCGATGTCAATACTCAAATCGCTTATTCCTACGAAGAACTCGGAAAAAATGAGCTAGCACTTGAACGATTCGAGAAAAGTTATCAATTCTGGATAAACAGAGACCAGCCAATCCCTGCAGCAGGTGCTGCAGTTGATATTGCAGGTATTCAGTTAAAACTGGGTCAAGTTGATTTAGCCATCGAAACGTTAGAGCTCGCAGAAAAGACCATTACCATAGAGCTTGATGGTTTATTTAGTTTTATGAAGTTATTCAGGGCTCAGGCAGCACTAATAAAACAGCAACCAGAAAAAGCATTAGACTATGCAATCGAAGCTGAAATGGGTTTCGATGTCAGTAAAAATGAGCGAGGTCTAAGCCAAGTTTATACCTTAAGAAATGAAATTTATTTATTTTTAGAGGACTATCAATCTGCCCACCACGCTTTGAGTGATTATCTGAAACTGCACCATAAACTTGATCAAAAAAGCCTCAGCAGTCGCAATAGTGAAATGCGTGCACGATTTAATACCGATAAAATTGAATCTGAAAATCAGGTGCTTCAACACATACAGCGTATAAAAGAACAAGAGCTCAAAGTATTAGAGAAGAATAAAGAGTTACAGCAAGTTATTATTTTTTTAGTCGCCATTATTTTAATTATAATGACCCTGTATGCAATTAAACAGGTCAAACGAAAGCAATTATTCAAGAACCTAGCACTTACTGACGAGTTAACACAATTAGCCAATCGTCGACACACATATAAGTTGGCAAAGAGTTATATTGAACAAGCACGTAAAGAAAGTACTCATTTTTCGCTGATTTCATTCGATGCCGATCATTTTAAAAAGGTAAACGATACGCTTGGCCACGATATAGGCGATAAAGTATTAGTGCTATTAGCTGAGGTTTCTCGTAATTTAATGCGCAAATCGGATACTGTTGGACGCGTTGGTGGTGAAGAATTTTTGGTTTTATTACCAGGTGCCAATGAGCAACAAGCACAGGATATTGCCGAAAGGTTAGTCAAAACCGTAGCTAATGCTGATTGGCATGAAATTGCCCCTGAGCTTAAACAAACTATTAGTGCGGGCGTGAGTCAATTTGACAATGATAGTAACTTAGAAGCGCTATTATTACGTGTCGACAATGCACTGTATCAAGCAAAGTCTGCAGGAAGAAACTGTGTTAAGACGGTATAAATAACCTTGCAAAAACATATTCGATGTAACGATTATTATAGATATCTCATCCGTATATTTGTCTCAATTATCGTGTTGTTCGGGCACGTTTCATTTTCAGCCTCAGCCAACATGATAGAGAATAAGGCGGCAGATGAGTTAATAAGTCAGTTTGAAAGTGATCAACTGACGGGAACGTTATATTTTGATGAAAAGCTACTTGAGCTTGAAGCTCTGATAGATGAAGCTGATAAACCAAGATTAGAAAAGCTTTCTACCTTAAGCTGTACTCGAATCCCATCTGGTTCAAAAGAAAAGCTGCAGGATTTTGTTACTCAATACTCAAGCCTTGAACAACAGAATTTTTATTATCAATCTTCGCCCGTATTACTTAATTTGTGCCGCTCTATTGCGCTGATGTACTTAGGTGAGCTGCAACAATCTGAGCAGATAAATCAACAAATGCTAGCCAAAGCAGAGGCATTAGGCGAAACCAAATTAATTGCCGATGCATATTTTACAATAGGCCAATTAAGCTTATTTAAATCCCAGTTTTTAAGCGCTATCGACAGTATGTCGATATCGTTTGAGCTCTATCAAAAGCTGGGCTATTGGAACACTGCCAATATTAATATTATCTCCTTAGCCAGTGCTTACCGTCGTTTGGGAGATAACAAAAAAGCCCTCTATTATTATAATATTGTTGAGCAACATTTTATCGAGAACAATAAGCTCAATTTATTGGCCACGGTAGAACAAGCGATGGCTTATATTAAGCTCGATAGCGGTGACTACCAAGAGTCACTGAATTACTTTGAGAAGATATATCAGGTCGCAGTAAAATCTGGAAGTGACTTGTACATGGCTGAAATCGCTGTCGATATGTCAGCACCTTTAATTAAACTTAACCGCTTAAATGAAGCAGAAAAGTGGTTAGATCAAGCTAAGCCCTTCATTAAAGCTAATAATTATTCTCACTTTGGTTATATGCACACTTACTACCTTGAATTGCGATTACGACAAGGGCAATACGAGCAAGCATTAGTGCATTTTATTGAAGCCAAGAAGAGCTTTGATAAATACAATAACAAGAAAGGCCTAGCCATTGCTTATCCTGTGGTTGCTGAGTTGTATGCTCAGCAAGGAGATTTTAAATCAGCTAATCATTGGCATCATAAGTTTTTAACCATCCATAATCAATTGGATGAAAATGCACTCGCCACCTTTAACTCTGAAATGCGTATTCGGTTTGACTCAAAACAGCTTGAAGAACAGCAGAGCCAGTTAATTGCATTCCAAGCCTTAAAAGAAAGCCAGCTTGAAGCCTTATCCACCAAACAACAGTTACAATATGTAGCTATAGTGCTCACCTTTATTCTCATTGTTATATTGGCTATTTTCTTCGTCAAACTCATATTTAAATCCATCCAATATAAGCAACTTGCTTTAACTGATCCACTGACTCAAATCCCTAATCGATTGTTTGCATATAAAATAGTTAAGCATCTATTTTTAAAAGGAAATAAGTTCTCTATCCTACTAATTGATGTTGACCACTTTAAAGCCGTAAATGACAATTTTGGCCATGATGTTGGTGATACAGCATTGCAATTAATCGCTCATAAAATCAATGAAATCTGTCGCAAAGAAGACACGTTAGCGCGTATTGGCGGCGAAGAGTTTCTGGTTATTATGCCTAATGCTGACGACACCGATGCAATCAGTTTAGCCAGTAGAATTAACCAGCACGTAAAGCTCATTGATACGCAAGCTCTGTCGATGCCAAACCCATTTACTGTCAGTATTGGCATTGCAACAGTCACAGATGAAAAGGCAATCTCGCCATTACTTAAAAAAGCAGATATCGCACTATATCAAGCAAAAAATGCTGGCCGAGATGGCTACGTGAATTATCAAATAGCTCTTGAAGATGAAGATGAAGATGAAGAAGATTTAGCACTAAACCTTAAATCATCAAAGCAGGAGCACAGCCAATGATGCGCCATCTCTTCACTGTCATGTTCATGCTTTCCATGTCGATATGCTTGACAGTATCTATCACGCTTTCTTCGCAAGCCTTCGCATTAAGCGCTGATACAACTCAAATTACTGCAAGCGAAAAGAAACCATTCGATAACCCTAGGTTTGAAGAGATTTTTAAACAAGTTGATGACGGCGATATCAATGATGCCAGTTTCCCCATTCTAATTGAAGAAATGGCGCAGCTAATTGCTGAAGGTGATATTGAACGAACTTACCGTCTAATGCCAAAGCAGTGTATGGCATATAATTTTTTAGCAGAGCAACAAAACCAGAATGCTCAAGAGTTTCTTAGCAATATCTATAATCATTATCCTGACATACCACCAGCAATTAGCATTGAACTAAAGCTCTGTGAAGCAACGTTATTACGCTATAAAGGCGAGATTACTGAAGCAAACGAAATGGTTAAAGCAGCTCTTAACAACGCCCAACAAATAGCAAATGAGCGACTCATTGCCGATGCTTATTCAATGCTAGGTCAAATCGCCTCCTATACAGGAGATTTTGCTTTTGCACTTAAAAACCTACTAGAAGCTTATGAGCGTTACCAGCAATTAGGATTGATCACACTTGAACGGTTAGGTTTGCTGGATTTAGCCATCACATACCGCCGTCTTGGTGAAACCGATACGGCGCTTAAGTACTACGCAGAACTTGAACAAGCTTTTAGTGACAGCAATCAAATTGCCTTGGTTATGTTAGTGAAAAATGACATGGCTTATGCCTATGAAGATATCAATGAATATCAAAAGGCCGCTGATTATTATTTAGCAATTTTTAAATACTATGAAGAGGTCCATTCAGATCCTACTTTTACAGCCCGTGTTGCAGTCGATATGTCATCAGCTTTAATCCGCCTAGGCCAGTATCAGCAAGCATTGGATTATCTCGACAAATTTGAATCGGTGATCAGCCCATCAGTTGATACCCATTACAGCTTTTTACATCTTTATAAAGCCCAGGCGAAACATGGTTTAGGCTTAACCGAGCAAGCCATACCCCATCTCAAAAAATCCACTGCAGGTTTTAATAAAAACCACAATAAACGTGGTCATGAAATGCTTCTCGAACTAAAAGTAGAAATTTATGAATCATTAGGACTGTGGCAACAGGCTTACGAAGCACAACTTAAGCTCTATGATATTCACCTTATTCTAGATAAAGCTCTTGAAAACCAAGCCAGTACTGAAATGCGTGTAAAATTTGATAGCGAAAAAATTGAAGCCGAAAATGCCGAATTAGTGGCGTTTCATCAGTTAAAAGATCAACAATTGAGCATTAAACAAGACAACGAGAGATTACAAATCATTACCCTTGCGCTGGGTTTTGCATCGATATTATTGTTAATTTTATTCAGTCTCTATTTCAATAAAAAGTCTAAACAACTCAAGGAACTTGCGTTAACAGATTTATTGACTCAATTACCCAATCGACTCAGTTTTTATCGAGAAGCCCAGGATACTTTTAACCGATTATCTCAACATCAACAGCCCTTCTCGATAATATCTATAGATATCGATCATTTTAAACAGGTTAATGACCAACATGGTCACAGCATTGGCGATATAGTGTTAAAAACTATTGCACAAATCTTACGTCGTAAAATATCGCAAACGAGTGTTATGGGCCGTGTAGGAGGGGAAGAGTTTTTAGTGTTACTGCCTAACACTCGCTCCCAAAGTGCAATAAAAACAGCTCAAACTATTATTGATGAAGTAAATTTTGTCGAGTTTAGTAATTTTAGTGAAAACTTATCGGTAACGGTAAGTGCTGGAGTCGCGGCCTATAAAGACGAAGCTAAACTTACCGAGATCATTAAAAAAGCCGACTTGGCTTTATATCAAGCTAAGAACCAAGGCCGCAATCAAGTGGTTTACTTCCGTGATGATGCTTAGCCAGCCGTTAGCGAGTATAATCAGCACTAGTAATCATCAACTGTAATAGCCTTTCATGCCTGACTCAAAACCAAACACCGACATTCAAGCTGACTCAAGCTTGAGTCGTGAAATGACAGCTCAAGAAACGTCAGATTTGTCACGCCAGATAAAATCATGGGCACAAGAGTTAGGCTTTGCCGAGATAGGAATAACAGATACGAATCTCAAAACAGAAGAACCTAAGTTACAGCAATGGCTGGACAATGGTTATCACGGCGAGATGAGTTACATGGCAAATCACGGCATGATGCGAGCACGCCCCTATGAGCTTCATCCAGGTACTGTGCGAGTCTTGAGTGCAAGAATGGATTATTTACCGCCACAGGCGGGGTTTGCGACTAATCTCTCCGATCCCAACCTTGGGTATATTTCGCGTTATGCTGGCGGACGTGATTACCATAAATTAATTCGCAAACAGCTTAAAAAGCTCGGCGATAAAATTGTCTCACATTGCAACGACTTAGGTGTAACAGGTGTTGATTTTCGACCTTTTGTCGATTCAGCCCCAGTGCTTGAAAGACCATTGGCTGAAAAAGCGGGTTTAGGCTGGACAGGGAAACACTCCCTATTGTTAAACCCAGAAGCTGGCAGTTGGTTCTTTTTAGGTGAAGTATTAATAAACATTCCACTGCCAATTGATATTCCAATCAATCAAAGCTGTAATACCTGCGTAGCTTGCATTAAATCATGCCCCACCAATGCAATACTTGAAGATAATGTGGTTGATGGCCGCCGTTGTATTTCTTATTTAACCATAGAGCTTCAAGGTGCTATTCCTGTTGAGTTTCGACGTGCCATTGGTAATCGTATTTATGGTTGTGATGACTGCCAATTAGTCTGCCCTGTTAACGCCAAAGCCCCTTTAACAGAGCAAGCTGATTTTCATATTCGTGAGCCATTATTGCAGCCTAAATTGCTCACCTTATTCGCTTGGACAGAGAAACAGTTTCTTTCACTCACCGAAGGCAGTCCAATAAGGCGAATTGGCCATAAGAATTGGCTCAGAAACATCGCCGTTGCATTAGGTAATGCTCCATTTAATGAAGATATTATATTGGCGCTGCTTGCTCGTAAGGATTCTGATGGAGTAAACGATATGGTCATTGAACATATTGATTGGGCCATCGAAGAGCAAAACAAAGCTCATACAGAAATACTCAGCCGTAAAACTCAACGTGTTATTAGAGCCATTGAAAAAGGCTTACCTAGAGACGCCTAGCACTCTTTCATATAGCCATAGCCAAGTGATAAAAACTAAAATGCAGCTGAAGTGACCTTCAACTGCATTGTGTTTAATAGTAAAAGAGTCACTAGAAGCTGCTAACTTTGATCTAAAGTGAATCCAACTTTAATAGTCACTTGCCAATGCGCAATCAAACCTTCTTCCAAATGCCCTCTTGTTTCGACCACTTGAAACCAGCGCATATGCTTTATTGATTTATTAGCCGCCGCGATCGCATTTTTGATCGCGTCATCCGAGCTAATTGGTGATGATCCTGTCAATTCAATCAGTTTATAGGTATGACTCATTGTTACTCCATCATTATTAAAGGACATTAACTGAGTATAGATAACCTATAAAAATCTGCGTAACTTCAACACAATGAATGAATATTACTCATATTAAAAGCACTTTTAAGGATAAGCAGCAGAGTCTTGTTATGTTTATTCTAAGTTTTAACCCAAAGCTTTTTTCATCAATAAAATGAGTCAAACAAGTCACTAAAAGTGACTTACTTCTACTCTCACATTCAACTTTTAACCACTACCAAAGCTGAAGCATAATTGAACGTTTGACATTTTATTAGCCACTTTATGGCTTAAACAGGTTATTGCATAAACAGTATGGATATTTGGTGATTGGATATCATAAAAGCCTTATTCTATAAGGCTTAGGTAACTTTGCTAGCTACCCTAACTCAAATGGATTTATCTACGATCATAAGGCCGAACGAACCATTAGGCTTATTCAATAAAACACTATGAGTTTATCCGCAAAAGGAATCGATAATACAAGTTTTAGCTTTATTGGTGACGAATAAAAGGAAACCGTAAGTTTGTAATTTTCATATCAAAAAACGCAACAAGTTAACAAGTTAAGTACATTTATGTAAATTAATTACACAGGCGTCTGGACGTCTAGAAGTTTACTGTGGTACTCTGCATCTAAGCAATCGAATAGATTTCACCCGAAAGTTGAACAAAATTCATGTGAGGATAATATGATAGAGCTGAGACACCTTCGTACTCTAATGGCGCTCAAAGAGAGTGGTAGCCTAGCTGGTGCCGCGAAAAAACGTTTCGTAACTCAGTCAGCGTTATCACATCAGATTAAAGAATTAGAAACCCGAATTAACTCGGCTATTTTTATTCGAAAAAGCAAACCGCTGTCATTCACACAAGAAGGCGCTAGATTATTGAATCTCGCTGAAGAGATTTTGCCTAAAGTGATGGTAACCGAATCAGATCTTAAAAAAGGTCTAGATGCGGAGTCACAATCACTAAAACTGGGCATTGAATGTCACAGCTGTTTCCGCTGGTTAATGCCAGTGACAGAAGCTTTTAAACATATTGCACCAGACGGACGAATTGACCTTTCAAGTCGACATTTGTTTGATTCATTAAATGCATTAGAAATGGGTGAGTTAGACATAGTGCTGACCTCAGATCCTGTACCTGGTCACGCCTTGGCTTATCAGCATTTATTCGATTTTGAGGTTAAACTAGTTGTCGCTAACGAAAATTCATTAGCAAAAGAAGCTTTCATCAAGCCTGAGCAATTAGCTAAACAAACATTAATTACATACCCTGTTCCACTGCAGCGTCTAGATATTTTTAAACACTTTTTAGAACCTGCAGGTGTTGAAGCTGGTGAGCAAAAACAGTGCGACTTAACCGCGATGTTATTACAACGTGTCGCGTGTAACGATGGCATAGCGGCATTACCAAGTTGGTCAATTAATGAGAGCCATGGATTAAACCTCTCTTCAGTAAAACTTGGCGCAGAAGGATTAAAGCGTCCATTATTTGCAGCCTATCGCCGTAATGCGGCTAATACGAGTTTAATTCAAAAATGGTTAACGTTAGTGGCAGCAGAGGGCTTAAAGTTACAGCGCTTAAGTCAGCAACACTAATCTGAGCGCAGTTATATAACCTGTCAAAGAGCGCGTTAGACATAAAAATGCCACTCATTGAGTGGCATTTTTGTATCTGAAACTATTTAGATAAAACCATGAGTTAACTTATAAGTTAGCAGTTACTCATCTCCCACAAGCGGATTAATCAGCACATTGCGCTTAGCTAGCACATGTCTCAAAACCATCCCCGCAGAATTAGGATTATTCGTTTGGCTAATATTATGAGCAACCATAAATTCATTACGTAAATCATCATCTAAACCTAGCGCCTCAAACGCTTCGATAGATAAACTTTGCTGCTGTGTATCAATTAAGTTTTTAATCACTTGCAATGCAATCGCTTTCTCTGAGGCGGCATTTAAAAATGCAAAAGCACTCAAGGTAATCACTTGGCCAAATACACTGAATAAGGCTAGGGTTTGCACTTCGTCAGCATCAATATCAATGGGTTGATCGCTCTCTTCAATATCACGAAGGTGCTGAACCGCATCAACTGCAATATTCTCAGTTAATGTCCAATAGCCTTTTACCAGTTTACTATAAGGTTCTTTTAACTCATCTAAACGCTCTTTTAAATAAAAAGAAAACGCATAGCGATAAATATTCACTTGTCCTAAACGGATAAGAGCATCTTTAATACTACGATTTTTAGTAGAGATGATACCACCAGCTTGAGCAGTATTACTGCGCCATAATAGATGCGCAGCTAAGGCTGGGTCACTTGAAACGATGTCGATTAAAATACGAATATCGGCTTCGTTAATCAGTGCTTTCTTTAAAGGAATCAAAATACCACGTCGACCAATCACTTGCTCTTCGTTTCCGATAATAGCTTTGACTTGAGTTAGCACCTGTTGCTCAAGATAGGTCATATTGTACTGCTTCCCTTTAATATTTTTAGATTTCTATTAGGGAATTTATCCACATAAGCGGCACTAAGGTCAAGTAATTAATCTATTATCAAACAAAAAGCCGACAAGCTGCTTGTCGGCTTTAGATTCTTCGTCATTTACGCAGCTAAGCGAATATAATAGCAGTACAAAAAAATGGCTTAAAAGCGGTATCCCGCCGTTAAGCGAACTGAGCGACCATTACCAGAATAATATCCATTGCCCCAAGCAGAGTAGTAACCCGCACTGACATATTCTTCATCTAATAAGTTATCGGCGCGCAAACTCGCAGACCAGTTATCGCGTGTATAGTTAAGCGCTAAGTTAGCTAGCACATAGCTTGATAACTTAGGATCAACGTTGCCATTATCACCTTCAATAAAACGTTCACCTGTGTAGATACCTTCTACAAATAGCTGCCACTCAGATGCAATATCGTAACTTAAGTGCGCGCGGCCGTTATGCTTTGCAACCCAAGAAAGTGCTTTACCTTCGTTTTCGCCTTCAGTGAACTCTGCATCAATGTATTCATACGATGCTCCTAATAACCAATCAGCTGATAACTGAATATCGTAACTGGTATTGATCCCGTATCGACGCGATGCATCAGCATTAACGTTAGCCCCACCACCTTGAGGACCGTCAGTACGACCAGCATCGTAAACAATCTCATCTTCTAAATCGAGGCGGTACGCATTTAACTTAAATACCTGTGCTGTTGTGGTCCAATCCCAACCCGCTTCATATGAGCGACCAGTTTGTGGGTCTAGCCCAATAGTGGTGATAGGGGTATAAGCTTGTTCATCCACTTTAGCGAAGCGGAAGTTATCATTGGCGCGGATATAAAAACGGTTTTCAATACTTGGACGATAGTTAAGGCCTAACTCAAATGCATGCGCATCATTATCAAGCTCTACACCAGTTGGATAGAGTGTTTGATCTGTTAAGTCATCAGTGACTTCACTGTAACGACCACCAACAACATAAGATAATGTCTTAGTTAACGGTACTGACGCTTGAGCATAAACACTGGCCATTTTTTGCTCATTGTTTCTTTGAGTATAGGCTAAATCAAAGTCAGCTTCACCGATGCTTAAATCAATACCTGCAACAATATCTAAATCACCCTGTTCAAGCTGGTAGTTAGCCGTGGCTTTTGGTGAAAAACTTAATAAATTACGTTCAATACGACCAGCGCTGCCATATAAAAAGTTAGTGGTTAACGTGTCTGAGTAGGTTAAATCAGCAATTAATGCCCACTCTTGGTTTAACTGATATTCATAGCCACTACGCAGCGCTGTGGTCATTTCGTGAGTGTATTCGCCATCAGTGAAAGGAGCAGCTTGAGTTGGGTCTTGCTCAAACTGTTCAAGTGATAATGCACCTGGTGCTTGGCGGTTATCATCAAAATAGTTAGCTTCGACAAAGAATTGCTGTTTATCTGATTGATACTGTAAACGACCTAACACTGAGCCAGTTTCGCTTTCATTATTGTCTCGATAGTTGTCACTTTGGTTATAGCTCGCTGCTAAATAATAACGCCACGCCTCATTTATCGCCCCAGAGATATCACCTTTAGCTTCATAAGTATCAAAGCTACCACCGCTAAGTTCAAAGGCTCCACCAGTGCCATTAGGTGCCTTAGTGATGATATTAATCACACCACCTACAGCTTGGTCACCATAAAGCACACCTGCTGAGCCGTATAGAACTTCTACGCGCTCAACTTGATTTAATGGCACGGCATTGATGCTAGGCGCTGAGATATCGATATTATTTAAGCGGCGACCATCAATCAAAATCAAGGTGTTACTGGCAGCTTGTGACGCCGTAAAGCCACGCATCGCAAAGGTGGTTCCTGAGTTATTATCAGAAACTTGAATACCTGCTTGGCTACGAAGTAAGTCAGTTAAACTCACCGCGCCGCTCATTTCAATATCAACCTGATCAATAACGTTAACGTTGGCAGCAATGTTTAACGGATTGGCTTCACTCCGACCGATAACCACAATGGTTTCAGTGCTATTAGTAGCAGAAGAAGTGTTAGCTGTTTCAGCTGTTGCGCTTGAAACAAATGATACAGCAGAAACGCTTAATATTAGGCTAAGCGCAGTTGCGATTTTAGTTGGATTAGTACCCATTTACCTTTAACTCCTGAAAGGAAAAATGGGGCATATTTGCCGCAGCGAATTGTGCTAGTGTTCAGCCAGAGAATCGGATCTATTGGATCCACTCACCTTTGCTATCAACTAGTGAAGCTACATTTCGAGATCTGCCCACCGAAATCTCAAAATCATCTTTTTGGGGCCGGTCTCCGGACTTAGGATAAAGTCATATAAATGACTCACGAAGCAGAGTTTTAAACGTTTTCATTTACTGTAATTACCTTTATTGTAATTAATAGCAAACATAAGCAAACGCACTCAGTTCTCACCATTACCGTTGCGGGGGCAGCACTAGACTCTCACTAGTTTCCCGATTATCCCGTGTCACAACATCACAAAGATGAAGCACTCACAGGCACCACATAAGATTGACGATAAATTTGTCATTGTTACGATTGTCGTTAAACAAGTCCATATAACAACTAGGCGCATTATAACTGGTTAAAGTTACTTTTTGGTATAAAGAATGAGGATCATTCATATTATTCAATGCTGAGTTATACAGATTGAATAATATGAGCTCATATAAAATAGATAAAGGCTTGCTAAATAGACCTAACGCTGAAATTTAAGTTGCAGCATTTTTGAAATGAAATCGCGATGATTTGAGCCATTTAGCGGTGGATTAGACTCGCTAAACACTTCGCCTCTCATCGACTTATGAATTAAATACATATCTTCGGTATCTTTAAGTACAGCGTAATAACCAATTTCACCCTGACGTGTTCTAGATGTTGCTCCACCATAAACATTCTTCATATTGGTACAGCCAATAATACCGTGATAAGCCTCTTTGCCACCAATTTGGGTCATACCAAGTTGCTCATAAGTCACACTACCTTGGCAGGCATCTTGGTATGTATCAGCAAATCTATCTAGAAATTGAGTGCTATCAATGCTGGTAGCTAGGCCTTTAAAGCCTTGAATGCAATATAACGCAGACCAATCGTTGAGAGTTTCACCAGCAGGTACAAACTCAGCTTTGTACATGTTGCCTTTTTCAGAATTAAAAGCCATTTTCCAGCCAACAGGCAGATCAAATGATACTTTATTAGCAAAGATTGAAAGTTGTTTCTGTTCTGAACCGCCATCAGCATCTGAATATGCCGTTATAGCGTTAATATGAGGGGTTGGCTCTTTGGCCATTACATTATAAGAAGGGCTCAATAAAAATAGCCCCGCAGATATTATTAGGGTCATGCTAGCTTTCATACCGAAATCATCCTTGGTATTGGTGCTGAAAGGTGAAACCTAGTTAAATCAAACAGAAATACAGCAACTATGTCACCAAAATGTTGCATTACTGTATTATCTTAACGATTAATCTTCAAGCTCATCCGCTGAATCAGTTAGATCTATTTCATTTGCTTCATCAGTTAACGCTTCTGCAGCAATGGCATCAGCAATAGATTTAGCTTTAATTTTCTTTTCAGTTTTACGTTTATTACGTTCAACTTGGGTGCTCATAAATGCTGTTAGCTCTTTTTGACCCCATGCAACCGCTTCATCTTCTGTTGTAAAACCATCGTGACTCTTAGACACGATCGTTTTAGTTGCACTCATACGACGAGTGATTTCAGTCTTGAAAGTATCGCCAACGGTTAACACTCTAAAATCGTACTTCTTACTTTTGCTCATTATTCGGTTTTTCCTAGCTAAACTCAGCTTAAATTAAGGTCGCGCAGTGTACGCGAACATTGTCTATTTAGCACTCATTTTGAGCACTTTTAAATTAAAAGGTAAAGCTACTGCTTTACTAGTTGGTTTGAGCCCACAATCATCATTTCACATTTCTGACAATCAAAGACTAACTTCAATCTATCTTTACCGATATCTAACACCATAGGATCGGCTTTAATCCCTTCAACTTCTTTAGGACATAAGTTGAAACTGTAACGTAAACAGTGCTTAGTCACCATCAATGGCGCATCAGTTAATACTTGGTTTTTCTCGTAAGTATCTTCCATCTGAATCACGCCATGCTGCTCGTAAAACTCACGAGACTTATCATTGGCAACGTTAGATAAAAAGCTTAAATACTTTTGCGGGAAACGCGCTTCTTTATCATGCTCACCACGAAGTGGACGCTGATAAGCATTTACACGAGCCTCATCAAAAGCCGCTATCGCATCTCGGCGTAGACCATTGATGACTGAAGCTGGTAAAAACCAGCGATTGGCACAATTAACCTGTAACTGCTGCAAGCTGTAGTCACTGTTACCCAGTTTAGCTAACTGAGTACGTAAATTCGCGTCAGCTTTGGCGTAATCTTTTGCTGGCTCTTTAGCCCATTCAAGTTTAACCGTGACTGAATGTTGATGCTTATCTGAAACTGTTAATGCAATACCAGTCTCAGTGTCATCTAACACCATATCGACCATGATTTTACGGGTGGCTGAATCTTTTGATAGCAAAGCATCAAACTGGTGGTCAAAGTTTCTGAAAAGCTCGACACCCACTTTCAAGTCTTTACTGACATCGGTTAAAAATAAAGTATTCCCATCGGCGCGGTTTACCCGCAAACCTTTGGTTTTGTTATCTGACAAACGTTGCTTTTGATAACCATCAATAAAGAAACACAAACCATCACCATTATTAAACTCGATGGTTTTACCAGCTTTTGCACTGTCGACTTTAATGAAGTCGCGGCCAACACCCACAATGGTACCGACCTTTTCACCTATGTATTTAGGTGAACTAAAATGCTCAATCAATGCGGTACGCTGATTGATAAAATAATCGGTTTTACCACGGTTAAAGCTTTTTTCAGGATCTGGTGTGAAAGTGAACTCACTGCGACCATGAGACATAGATTCTAGATCGCTGCGGCGATCGATAATCGCATCAAGCTGCTGACGGTAATGTGCGGTGACATTTTTAAGGTAACTGATGTCCTTTAAACGTCCTTCAATTTTAAAAGAGGTCACGCCCGCATCAATCAATGCTTCGAGGTTTTCCGTTTGGTTATTATCTTTAAGTGATAATAAATGCTCATTTTCAGCTAAGACTTCACCATCTCGGGTTGAAAGGTCACATGGTAAACGACACATTTGCGAACACTCACCGCGGTTAGCACTGCGATTTGAAAACGCATGACTGATGTTACATAAACCGCTGTAACTTACACATAGTGCGCCATGGACAAAATATTCCAATTTAAGCTTGGTGTTGTCAGCAATTTGCTTAATTTGCGGCAAGTTTAACTCGCGGGCTAATACTACTTGCGAGAATCCCACCTGCTCTAAAAATACTGCTTTTTCAGGGGTGCGATTATCCATTTGCGTACTGGCATGCATGGCAATTGGCGGTAAATCCAATTGCAGCAACCCCATATCTTGGATAATTAACGCATCGACACCTGCTTCATATAATTCCCAGATTAAGCTCTGCGCCTGCTCAATTTCGTCATCCATCAAAATGGTATTTAACGCAACGAAGACTTGAGCATGATAGCGATGAGCAAATTCAGCTAAACGAGTAATATCTTCAACACTGTTACCCGCATTATGGCGTGCGCCAAAAGCTGGGCCACCAATGTAAACCGCATCAGCACCGTGACGAATGGCTTCAATACCATAGTCAGCGTTTTTTGCAGGTGCAAGAAGCTCTAACTGTTTCTTTTCAGTAGGCTTAGTTGGCGTTGATGTCGGCGAAAATATTTCTACAGAACTCATAATGAATGTTTATCTTTTTCTAGGTAATAAAAAATGCATCAAGATAGTAGCTAAACACGGACTAAAACCACGTGTATGTCACTATCATTGACGCACTGTTCAGCTTGCTAGTTTAGCAAAAAATAACCAGTTTCGTTGCTTTTACTTAAACAAATGCTGAATATTCTTAAAATCACTTTTACCTTCAGCGATTTCCTGCGGGTTTAATCCCGATACTTCATGAGGGAACACTAACCACTCTTCAGACTCGTGAATAAAGTAATCAGGCTTCAAATCTACCGCTGTATTCTTTGGTTTGTAATAAGGGCAGGCAACACGAATATCAGTAGGGATGTTCTTACGCATAAACTTTTGCAGCTTATCGATTAACGCATCAACACTACGACCAGAGTCAAAAACATCGTCAACAATCAATAGTCCATCATCAGCATTAGCATTTTCAATAATGTAATGTAGGCCATGTACTTTGATTTTCTTGCTTTGCTTGTCGGTACCAATTCCGTAATAAGAAGACGTTCTTACGGCGATATGATCCGTTTCAACATTTTTGAAATCATAGAATTCTTGCACAGCAATACCGATTGGAGCGCCACCACGCCAGATACCAACAATAAATTGTGGTCTAAAGCCACTGTCATAAACCTGCGCAGCAAGTTTAAAAGAATCTTCCAGTAGCTGTTGTGCACTGATGTAATGTTTATCTGTCATTGGTTTTGGCCCCTATCATTTTTATTGCGGCGAATTTTATACCAAATTAGGATAGTTTGTCTGTGAGGAATACGTTTAATCGTCATATTTGTTAAACAAAATGAACTTAGGGACGCTATAAGCGGTTGAACAAAAAAACATCATTGACTCCACATTGTTCTGTGGCATAGTAAATTTAATGCCAATTCATAGCGAAACCAACACTATGCTTGCAGCTAATGACGCTCAACTTCGACAACAAGCCGACTCTGATAGATTATCTTCAAGAAGTGATAATCCGTTGATATGGCCGCTTCTCACTCTACTGCAAAGTTCTTGTCAAAGTTGGAAAGTCCACCATTTAGCCAGCGAATTGCAAGGCAAAGGATTAATGCATGATTTAGATCCTGAACCTGAAAAAGATCTCTTCAAACGTAACTTCCTGTTAATGAACGCCCTTTTTGAACTACAGAGCTTGCTACTTCCTAATCAATGGTTGCAAGTTAAAGCTATGGATATTCAGATTTTCAGAATTTTGCCCCATGACATTGCCGTGCAGCAAAGCCATGATGCAGCGTTAAAAGAGTATTACCTCGATTGGCAGCAATACGATACGTGCGCTAACGTAGTCAAAGAAATGTTAGAGTCCTTTTGGTCGAGTTATCAAGAGTATATTGGCGTCAATCAAGTATTAATGCATGACAGCCATGCCCTGAGTATTTTTGAGTTAGATGCAAGCGCCACGAATAAAGATATTCGTAAACAATGGCGTAAGCTGGCACTAAAGCTTCATCCCGATCGCCCAGGCGGAGATGCACAGCAGTTTCGACAAGTTTGTGAAGCATGGCAAACTTTACGCTCAAAAGTGGGATAGCACCTAACTTAGTAGCTATTTATTTTTATAAGAAAGCCGCATCACATCACATATTTACCCCTGAAATAAATCATCGTTTAGGTCATAATTCTTGTTAATATTAAGGCAATTAAGTATTGGCTTAATTAAGACTATTTTAAGATTTCTCGCAACTACCAGCGGGTAACGCGACACTTTTATTGAGGCTGAAATGATTAAGATTAAACCTATTGCATTCACTATGGCACTTGCGGCATTCACAATGGCTCTTACTGGCTGTGGTAAACCTGCTGAAGTCACTGCTGAAAAAGCTGTTGAAGTCACTCCTGAAAAAACGGTTGAAACAGCTGCTGTTATTCCATCTAAATTTGTTGAAGGCCAGCATTACACTCAAATTTCTGATGGCCCAGCATCTAGCGAACCTAAGATTTCTGAGTACTTCTCTTTTTACTGTCATAACTGTTACAACATGGAAACCAAGTACCTGCCTGAAATTAAAGGCAACTTGAACAAAGAGATTGGCTTTGAAACTAAGCACGTTGACTTTATGAACAGCGAAATTGGTACTGAAGTGATGCGCGCATTAGCTGTTATTCATGAAGTGGGTAATGAAAAAGCATTAAACGCAGCAATGTTCCAAGCTATTCAAGGTGAAGGCGGTCATCACGATCATAGCGCTCCAGGCCACAGCCATGACGAGCCAGAAATCAACAACCGTGACGACATCAAAAAAGTATTTGCAGCAAACGGCGTTGATGCTGAAACTTATGACAAAATTGCAGACAGCGAAGCAACTGATGCGAAGCTAGCACTATGGCGTCAACAGCAAGTGATGTTCCGCGTACAAAGCGTTCCAACATTTATCGTTAACGATAAGTATGCAATCAACATGAACGAAATGCGCACCTTAGGTGACTTGATTGATGTTATGAATTACTTAGCGTTAGAAAAGAAGTAATTTATGATGTCACAAGCTTCTAATATAAATTGAAGCGCTGATTAGGACATTAAAAAGCCCGACTTTATTAAAATAAAGTCGGGCTTTTTGTTTCTTGCTGATATTACAACTTTAACCATCTTAGTAAGTTAAGAGTTTCGAACCATATCGATAATATGAAATGCAGCAAACACGATGTGAATCATTAAAAAGCCAACAAAACCTTGAGCGAACATAATGTGGTACTTACGCCACATCAATGCATCACTGGTTCCTTGAACAATAAACCAAGCAATACCAGTAATACTCACTAGCGCCATCAAAATCAGGCCTATTCCTTCAACAATACTGAAAATGCCCTTACCGCCAGAACTCGGTAACTTACCCTGCTTTAATTGTTTTACTTCATCAATACATTGTGAAAAGTCTAATTTGAGCCAGGGAAAGAATTGCCGCCAATGACCATTGAGTAAGTTTTTCAGTAAAAACAATAAGCCAAATACTGCCGCTATCAAGCCTATATAAACGTGCAAACTGTCCCAAATACTGGCTTTAGCACGTAAACGACTACCAATTAATATCCATGGACTAGTCACTACAAGAAACACACTCAAGGCCACGACAATGACATGAAGTTTCTCTGATATCAGCTGAATTAACTTGGATGAACTCTGGCTCATAATGCTCCTTACTTTATGTTCAGCGTGTTAGGAAAACGAAATTGGGTCATAAAATCAATAAAGCCAACAAGTTAATTGTTGGCTTTAAACTTATTTACGCTGACTGAATTTGAGCGACGTAGTTATCTACTTTCGTCCAATCAGTGTATTCCACTTTGGTATTTGGATCCGTTGGACCTTTAGTGATCCACATGATAAAGCGGATGATATTGCGATCCATTGGCCCATAGTATTGATAATCTAAGTTACCGCCAAATACTTCTAGTACCTTTGGTTGCCATTCACTTTGTTTTAAAAATGCCTGCATATACATATTAGTATCTGGGGTATTTTTACCTGGCTTTCTTGCTACTAAACTCACTGAAAAGAAACCATTCGCTTTGCTATCAAGCACCTCTTTGTTCTCAGCAACAAACTGATAAAGCTCAGGGCGATGTTTACCATGACGAATACTGGCACCAATGAACACTTTATCAAAATCACTGATATCTGGTTTATCTTGCAGCGGCGCTAACGTGACGGTTTCACCAGCTGCTGTAAGCTTCTCTCCCATGTAATCGCAAATCTTACGGGTTTGACCGTGGACAGTTGAATAGATAATTAAAATGTTACTCACGTGCACCTCGATGATAATAAAAAAGCTAATACGATTATTTAAACCTTGAAACACTCAGTAAGATTTTATTCAACCATGCTATTACATCTAATCTTAATAGAAAGCGAAATATAATTACATGGACCAGATCACGGCAAATTAGCAACAACGACTATTAATAGTTAAGACTTTTGAGTTGCTCACAAAAAAGTGGATAACCCTGATGAGTTATCCACTTCGTTTTTGTTAATCAGCAATTTAAAATTGCTGATTTTGACACTATAAATAAGGTGTTAAAGCAACTAATACGACGAATGCATTATAGCGACATTAGGAAAGACACTAACTGATCTCGTTCTGCTTTAGTTAAAGCCATAAAGGCATCTTTACTGTTTTTAGCTTCACCACCATGCCATAAAATAGCTTCTTCAACACTTGCAGCGCGGCCATCATGTAAAAAACCTGCTTGCGGATTAACTGTTTGCGTTAAGCCTAATCCCCATAAAGGACGAGTACGCCACTCATTACCATTCGCTAAAAAGTCAGGGCGACCATCGGCTAAGTCATCCCCCATGTCATGCAATAGCATATCGGTGAATGGATATATAACTTGCCCCTTGAGTGAATCAATTATCTCAATACCACCAATATCACCTACAGTTTTAGTAGTAAAGCTTGGAGTATGACAGCCAGTACAATTAACTTGAGCAAATAAGCGCGCACCTTCACGTACATCACTATCATCGACATTACGTCTTGCTGGCACGGCTAAAGTTTCGGCATAAAACACCACCGCATCACTAAAAGCCTGATCAGCTTCAGGCTCTCCATTTTCGTCACTACCGGTATCAACAAAACCAGTACGGGTTAAGTAAGAGTCATGCAAGCTGGTGCCAACAACACTTTCATCAGGAAATAACGGGTTTGTAATACCAATATCACCTCTAAGTGCACCTAAAGATTGCACTCTGACACTTGGCGTATTCGCTTTCCACCCAAAACGGCCAAGTGATACTGGGGTTTCATCACCGTTACGCGCCTTAATGGCATCAAACACCCAGTTCGGACGACCTGAAATCTCGTCACCATTTGCATCATCGGCATCGGCTAATGCCAAGATGTCCGCTTCTGGGATAGCTTCAAGTAAACCTAAACCAAATACTGGCATGCCATTACGCCAACCCATTAACACATCATCTTGCAGTAAGTTAGAGGTGACATTAGCACTTTGCTTAGTTTCACCTGGTGCATCATATGGGTTTTCGACTTCAAAAATCGGCTTTTTCAGCTCAACACTGGTGCCATCTGCATAGGTGACAGTATTGCGCTCATAGGAAAGATATACATCGGCTTGACCACCAAAAGCATTATCTTGCCAATCTGCACGAGCTTTAAGTACACCACGATGGAATAACTGGCCGCCAAAATCTGGTACGGCAATGGGCGCACAATAGTTATTGTCAACAGTCGGTGTGACACACTCTTCTGCTGCTTTACTGATCCGCAAGAAGATCCCCGCATCAGAGCCTAACTTAACTCGTGTTGCATCAGCTGCTAAAAATGGTGTTGAGTTACGACCATCACGCTGATGACAAGAATTACAATCTGCATTATTAAATACTGGGCCTAAGCCATCCAATTCAGGGTGCTCAATATTAGGCGCGGTAGTAAACGAGATTTCAAAATTGGCATCACCTTCAAGGTGCAATGCTAAATCAGCGTCCGTTAAATTGGGGGAAGGCGTTGAGAAGCCATGACCAGAATTGCCTGCATCATAGGTTGTGGTATCACCGCCACTGGCAGTAATATCGGTAAAATCAGGATAAATAACAACTGGAGGCTCTGTTATGGTTGGCGTTTCATCATCACCACTGCCGCCACAAGCTGATAAAAGTAAGGCACTCACAACGGATGTCAGCACTACGTTTTTATGATAACGATGGGATTTAGAAGGCTTTACGCTTTTAGGATTCTTGTTCATCTCTTTACACTCTTGTATCACAATCAGCGTTGCTAATATCAGTATTACCGTCGTTTCAGCATTACTGCCGACTTAGAATTACTGGCGACTTAGTATTACTGACGACTTAGAATTACTGCCGAATTAGCGTTACAGCTAAAAATAGTAAATAGCTAAATTGATTTGCCTTGCTCTTTATGGCGGGCTTCATCAATGTCAATAAATAGCTCTACCTCACCTAAGTGTGATGGTAGAGCTACTGTTATCTAACCCGATTTACTGAGCGTTCCACTCAGATAAAAGTGGGATAACATCTGACTCTAATGAGGTTTGTAAAGTAGTAAGTGCTGTTACAGCTGTTTCAACACGAGTACGACCCGCTTCATCAAGAATAGCTTGACGAAATGGCATATCGTCGCTGCCTGCAATAGCTTGAATTTTCAAGATAGCATCATCAATTTCGCTAGAAATACGTACTGAAAGTGTGCTGTCAGCAGCTGCTACGAAATCGATAATACCTTGCTTGTCTGCACTACCAGTAAACTCACCATGGTATACATTGCGCACACCTTGAATGTTGTCAGCAAAATCAGTCAACGAGTTCCAAGAGTATTGTGACTCCACTTTTGAAGTGTCAGCGTTTGCAAGTGAATCACCGAAAGGATCAGCAATTTTACCGTTACCCACTTCATCTACAATTCCTATCATGCCATTGATTAATTCTTCAATTACAGCAAGTTCTGATGAGTAAATAGTGTTGTTATCACTGCCAGGTGTTTTTAATAAATCAGCATATGGCAATGCATTAGTATCTTGTGGGTTATGAGAAACTTGCCATGCATCATCAAGTTGAACCGCATAGTCACGGAAAACTTCTGCAAGAGCGATGACGTATTCTCGCTCAGCAGTGGTTAACTCAGTAATTAATTTAGTGTTATCAGCTACGCCGTCACCAAATAGTAAATATTCGATGGTGTGGAAACCTTGCACGTCATCATTCCAGCTTTTAATGGTTTCAGCATCAAAGCCTGTGTTGCTGTCTAACTGAGTTTGTAGGTCCGTAGTATTTAGCGGCCAGCTATCTAAATGCGGATCAATACTTAATGAATCAACAGGGCCAAAAATGTGCGACTCACCTTGTTCCCAAGGTTTACGTGCATCTTTCCACGCTTCTTGTGCGGCAACTAAATCAGCTTGCGAAGTTGAATTTAATAGCTTTTGGGTTGCCAGTAATAATGCATCACCTTGAGCGGCTAAATCAGCGTAACCGGCAACAATCACATCGTCAGTTAAGTTAGTTATCATTTCAGTTGCAGCGAAAGTAAAGCCTGTTTCAGGTACTACCGGATCAACTGTGTTCGAATCATCAGAATCAGAACCTGAACCACCACAAGCTGCTAAGGTACCCACTAACGTTAATGCTATCGCTGTATACTTAAAATTCATGTAAAACTCCATTTAATCGATATTATTTGCTGATTTAATTCAGCACTTTCATTTCAAAATTAGATAATTCGCTGTCAACCATTACAGCGAGAATTGATAACCCACGCCTAAAGCAAAGAAGTTAGTGTCAGGAATGCTGGCAACTGCGACTTGCTGTAGTCCGCCTTCTGCTTTAATGACAATTTCAGGAATTGGGAAGTAGTTAACTCCGATACTGCTCCACGTATTTTCATAACGCTTAGTCGCAGTACCACTTTCCACTTCCATTAGTGGATTTGAATAATCTATATTGGCAAATACAGTCATAGGAATATCTAAGTAGTCATCAAGCTTAAAGCCTGCTTCAACAAAGAAAGATTGCGATTTAGAGCCCAATTGCGCGAAGTTACCTGGCTGTAAACCTGGAGTGGTTTTATTCGCTAATGTAATTGCATCAGAGTCACTTAAGGTGCCATACATGTATTGACCACGTAGCACCCAAGGCCCCTCAACAAATGCAGCTGCAGCTGTCACTATGCTCAGCGTTCCGTCAACATTTAGCTTGTTGCTTTTGTTACGATTGCCTGAGGTATTGCCGTAATAGTAAGACACGCCAATAGCACTACCAGTTTTAAAGTTGCCGTAATCGATACGCCCAGCAAACGCTAAGTCGTCAGCGTTAACATGCTCAAACCGGGTTTGATGTCCTGATGCAACCCAATCATAAGTTCGAAAGTATTCAGAGTTTAAGCCGCTGACAATCTGGGCTTGATAATGAAAATCAGAGATTTCACCGTAAACACCAATACCATTCTCGTTCCACACAGCCGGAATCATGGCTGCTTCACTTTTGTGACGGAGTACAGTGAGATATTGGTTTGGTTTGTGTAACGTGCTCGTTAGGCCGATTGGCAAGTGAATATTACCGAACTTAACGCCAAAGGCTTCACTAGGGCGATATCTAATTTCCGCTTTTTCGACAACAACTTCGCCGCCAGCTTCTATTTCAGATTCAAACTCACCAAATTCATCAAAGCCATCGTATTCTAGAGCTGCGCCCGTTCCGCCATGCTCATACTCAATCTCAACTTCCATGCTCCACTCATCTGTGAACTGGTAGCCAAACTCGGTAACAATGCGCTCTAAATCGAAACGACTTCTTCTTTCTGGCGAAGTGTCTTGTACATTATCGAAATATTCATCACTGGTGTAGTTCGCGCTCCCGTATGATTTGAATGAGAACTTACTTAAACGATCCTGTGAAGCCGTAACAGTTTCTGTCACTTCTTTAACTGCGACTTGTTGTTCATGTTGAGCAACTTCAATCTGTTTTTGAGAGTCATGTTGAAGAGACTGCTGCTGAGCTAGTTGTTGTAATTGCTCTTTTAATGATGCGATTTCAGCTTCTTGCTTAGCAATTGCTTTTGCTAAATCATCTGCAGAAACAGCTGCATATGCTGTATTCGTCGCACCCAAACCAATCACACTCGCTATAGATACTGCCAACAGCGTTAACTTTTTGCTCATCTCATTCTCCACCATAATTGCGCGCTTTGTTAATACGGCGACACATTATATCAAATAATAATCATTTGCATTAAAATTTACATTTATTTTTACAACCTCATTTACATTTAATTTACACTTAGCGTATAAATGCAATTTATGTAACCATATGTCTATTGAGTTAAAATCAGGAAAAGTGCCTTATGTCAGTTAGTTCCAGCAAAAATCCTCAGCAGCTTTTATTGTGGATGACTTTCGTTATGTCGATGGTTTTTGCGGTATGGCAGGCGCTACTGAATAATTTTGTGATTGAAAGAGCGGCTTTTAGTGGTGCTGAAATAGGTATGCTGCAAAGCTTGCGTGAAGTACCAGGCTTTTTAGCATTCACAGCAATATTTGTATTACTCCTTATACGTGAGCAATCCTTTGCCTTAATCTCATTGGCCGTTTTATCTATCGGCATTGCTATAACAGGTTTTTTTCCCAGTGTTTTGGGGTTATATTTAACAACAGTATTGATGTCGATTGGATTTCATTACTTCGAAACCATCAATCAATCGCTGACTTTACAGTGGGTAGATAAAAAGGATACCGCAGGATTTTTAGGTAAAGCCTTAGCATGGCGATCAGCTGCTGCACTGATGGGCTATGGCAGTATCTGGCTTATCATGAGCTGGCTTAAACTCGACTATGTTTGGATGTACGCCATTATTGGCTCGTTAGGATTAGTCGCTGTATTGATTATGGCCGTCTACTACCCCAGGTTTGAAATCGCTGAACCGCAACACAAAAAGCTTATCTTCAGAAAGCGTTACTGGCTTTACTATGCTTTAACGTTTTTGTCTGGCGCTAGACGACAGATTTTTATGGTGTTCGCAGGTTTCATGATGGTCGAAAAATTTGGCTATTCAGTTTCGGAAATCACTGCCCTATTCTTAATTAACTATGTGGTTAACTTGTTTTTTGCGCCTGCGATTGGTCGCTTTATTGGCCGTATTGGCGAGCGAAATGCCCTAGTGATTGAGTACGTAGGATTAATCATTGTCTTTGCCAGTTACGCGGTGGTTGAACACGCTGAAGTCGCTGCAGCTCTTTACGTTATTGACCATTTACTGTTTGCAATGGCCATTGCTATGAAGACCTATTTTCAGAAAATTGCTGACCCGAAAGATATTGCCGCAAGCATGTCAGTCAGCTTTACCATCAATCATATTGCCGCAGTCATCATTCCTGCTCTACTGGGTCTCTTGTGGTTAAGCTCTCCCCAATGGGTATTTATGATAGGTGTGCTATTTGCCTTATGTTCATTAGTGCTTTCGTTAAATATCCCCTCAAAACCTGAACCTGGGCACGAAACAAACTGGGGTAAATCAGCTAAAATAAATAGTGATACGATGTAATGTGGACAATGCGTTAAGCCTAAGAGAATAACAATGACAGATAACCATCCTAATCAAACAGAAAATACTGCCAATACCAGTATGTCTGCCCGAAAAAAAGCACTACTTTTGGGCAAAATGCTCGGGTTAGCCAGTGAAGATGATTATCGACCCTCTCAAGCCTCTATTGGCGAACGCGCGCAGTTTAGATTACAAAAAAGCCAAATTTTACATCAGCTTAATTTGGAAACTATTTTTTCGTTAGCCTTAAATTACACCCCTTCTGACGTCACTGGAGAAGACCTTGATCCAGATTGGAGTTACCAGTTTTTTCAAATGGCTGAACAAATCAGTTCCCGCAGAATGCAGGACTTATGGGCACGGATTCTCGCTAGTGAAATTGTAAAACCAGGTAAGTTTAGCCTCAGAACATTAGCCATTTTAAAACAGCTAACCCAACGGGAAGCACAAGTACTTGAAAAAGCATTAGGTATGTCTGTAAAACTCAATTCCGAAACCCGATATAAACTGTTAAATGGTTACCGTATTCAGGGTGGGTTACAGCAATATTTTAGAAAAACCTCCAACGTTAATGTCGGCCTTTCAAAATTCGGGCTCCCATACTCAAGCATATTGACGTTAATGGATGCGGGTATTTTACATAGCAGTGAATTTGAAACTGGATTATTGGATAAAAATGCTTCAATTTTACTGAGTATGACTGATTCTCAAATTAAACTAACCCCTAAAAGTAATAGCTTATTATTCAGTTATTACCGTTTTACTCCAGTCGGGGATGAGCTATGTTTATTGGTTCAAGCAAAAGCAGATAAGGAGTTTTCTCGGGCGTTAACGCAAATTTTAAAAGCTGATTTTTTGATAGGTTAGATTGGTTTTAATCCGACTTTAATTTCAGCACGTTACTTGCATTTGTATCGTTAGCATTCATTTCATGTTCATATAAATATGAATGCTGGGCTTTATGCATAGAAAATAAAAACTGCCTTAGGGTTTCTCGAGACTCATCGCTGACTACAATCGTAGCGGCTATCACACCATTTTCAGACCGTACAATTTGATATTCAATCTCAAAGTTTATCTCTTTGGTTAAAATCAACTTGGCTCGTCGCGAATGATTATTAGCAGAAATGTTTGGTGCATAAAGAGTTAAACCAGTACTTGAAAGCGATAAAACTTCAATTGCAAGATTGGTATCGAAATCAATAATTCTGACATCATCTAATTCTTTCATTCGCCAACTGCGCTCAGCTCCACGGGTATCAACCACCTCAGGAATACCTAACTTAGGCGTAAATTGGCCAAGTTCATCCATGGCTATATTTAATGGAAACCACAAACGGTAGTGACTGATTTCAGCAAGTAAGGTTAACTGGGTCTTACCGAGTAGACTAGCCAAAGTCGACGGTATTTCAGTCGTCACTGAAACTGTTTCCGAGCTGCTCTCCGGCGAAGACTTAACAGCAGAAGGCTTCTTAGCGAATAATTCGCTAAAACAAGCTAACTCTTCTTTTGTTAAGTTGGTATTCATTCTCTACCCTTGATACTCAATTGTTATATTTCGCAACAATTGTAACACGCGGATTTAACGTGTACAATTTCGCCCTGCACTAAACAATTTAAAACTCTAATAAAAAGAACTACTTTCTAGATTTTATCGCTATAAGCCATTCCTTGTACTGTTCAATATACGACCACATTTTTATAAAAAAGTTTCAAACCGATGATTGAAACTTTAATAAGACCGCCCAAATGGATAAGTTATTGTACGATTTACTCCGTCTTTTTGTTCATTTTTGAGTACTTAACCATTCCTTACATAAGCAACTGTTTTTATTGATTAAGAAAAACAATTTATCAAATCAAATTAAATTAAATTGCGCACAACTTAATTTAGGCGTATTGTATTCATCATTGAGTGAATAAAGTGCGATTTCTTATTGAGTCACTCATTTTCAATTCATATTAATGACGATTAGGAGTTTTCAATGGATATCATTTATTCAGCTACAGCAACTACAACAGGCGGACGTGATGGTAAATCAGTATCGTCAGACAACAAGCTTTCAGTTAATTTAAGTACCCCAAAAGAGCTTGGCGGCGCAGGTGGTGAAGGTACCAACCCAGAACAATTGTTTGCTGCAGGATATTCAGCTTGTTTTATTGGTGCTATGAAGTTTGTTGCAGGACAAGATAAGAAAATACTAAGCTCTGATCTTTCAGTTGAAGCGACAGTAGGAATTGGGGGGAACACCGCTGGAGTTGGCTTTGCAATTGATGTTGAATTGCGGATCACTCTACCTGGTATGTCTAAAACAGAAGTTGAAGCTCTGGTAGAAAAAGCACATCAAGTTTGCCCATACTCAAATGCAACTCGCGGTAATATTCGTGTTGAGCTAGTTGTATTATAAAAATACATCATTACTTTTTATATAAAAATGATACAAAAAAACCGTTTATCAATTAACTGATAAACGGCTTTTTAATTGAGTTATCTCACTGTATTTCGTCAATTAAAGAACTGGAAAAGTCATCAAGGGTAATCACTAGATTTAAACTGGCAATTTGCGTTTCAGTTCTACTGATATCACTGTCTACTTTCCCCATCGTCAACGTATTGTTGTCTAACTCATATATCTTTTTCTGGCTGTGGTAGTAATAAAGTAGAATCGTTAATGCTTTAACGTCATTCTCACTCGCTGCAGCAATCACTTTGTTTAACTTACGATAAATACGGTTTTGCAATTGTTTAACTTGCCAAACCCAATAAATCTCTTTCATGTACGGCTTAGTTTTAATCGCATTCATCACTAAACTGCAGCTTACAACAGCTAAAAAGACACCGATGAGGTTAAGATGAAAATGGCCAGTGGACTCACCTTTAATAACTGTATCACTGCCAAAAAATTCAATAAGAAGGCCACCAAAAGCGAGTGAGAGTATGGTTAAACTGGCCACCAAACTAATTAGCAATACGTTAAGTCGTTTACGATATTGTGGCTTGTCGATTGAGATAAATTGCATACTGCACCTTATTAAAGAAAGTCACAGTATTTTACACTCTTCTAAGCAAAGCTAAATATAGTTTTGATTTTTAACTATCGATGACTCCATTTAACTCTATAAAAAATCACAACAGTTCAACCATATAGCGGACAATTTAAGGCACCCCTAATTTATGGATACAAAAACCGAGCTATTGCTCGTCTCTTCTGAATTTGGCAAGGGTAGCAAGAATCGAACTCGCAACCTAGAGGTTATAAATACAGGCTAAAGAGCAAACTTTTAGCTCATTAGGTTAAACAGCCTGAGTAATCATTTACTCAATAACAGTGAGATGAAATCATCTATACACTATATATCCACCTCAACTATATACTCACCTTTACGATGCCACAGTTTGCTGGAACAGAATAACTCTCAGACCAAGGAGTGGCGCCATTTAAGTAGTTTTGTAATATTCTCAACCACTCTCCGTGACATATAACAATCACACTTTCTAATCCTAGCTCAGTGATATGTTCTAGAAAAAGCTTAATTCTATCCAAGGCATTCAAAGTCGTCTCAGCCCCTTCAATGTCCATATCATCCCCGTGAAATCGTCTATCATAAGCTTGCCAAAGTGGATTAGATTCACACCTTAAAATCCCCTCCAACACCCCAAAACTGCGCTCTCTTAACAGGCTAGACATTTGAATGGGTAAGTTTAATTGCTTATTAGCCCATTGCGCAGTTGCTTCTGCACGGCCTAAATCGCTGCTAATAATGAGCTCGGCTCCAACAGAAAGTAATTCAATTCCAAGTTTGCAGGCTTGCTGAACTCCAGTTTCACTCAGTGCACTGTCTAAATGCCCTTGCAACCTGCCTTGTACATTCCACTCAGTTTCTCCATGGCGACAAAAAAATACTTTCATACTAAACACTACTTTCGGTTAATGACACTAGATGGCGGGTTCAAATACGGGAGTTGAAAACGATTCATTGCTTTGAGACATATCAGCCTGAATGCTATTGAGAACATATATTAACTTCGACCATTGCAGTTCGTTTTTAGGTAAGCCGAATCGTAAAGCATCACCTTCATCCGTTAATCTCACCAGCACACCGTGCTGACATAACAAATCAAACCATTGTTGGGCATTGTTAAAATAAGCACATTGAAATAATGCTGTTCCAGTAACTGGGACATTGAGGCTTGTGAGCAATTGCCGCATTCGCAGGCTGGCTTGTTCTAAGCGTGTTATCTGCTTTTGCTGCCAATCAATATCCGAAAATGCTTTTTTACAAATATATCTCGCAGGGCCATTAACCGTCCAAGGCCCTAGCTTGTTTTGCAAGATTTGTTTCACTCTTTCAGGCGCAAAAACAAACCCTACTCGTATTCCAGCTAAACCAAAAAACTTGCCGATTGAGCGCAACACAACCAAGTTATCCATATTGTGTTTATCGATTGATTTGGCATTATCGACATCCATAAATGCCTCATCGATAATTAAATACCCCTGTTTTGCAGACACTATTGCACGCCACTTTTTTAGCAACGCGACTGGCACTTCGATAGAGGAGGGATTATTCGGATTGATAACCAATAACACATCACACTGCTCTACTTGCTTGGAAGATGGGAAAGGATCAGAAATCGGTTTACCCGTTTGACTATCAATGGTGCGGCTTTCATAGAAATCTAACTCCCAGCCACAATCTCTCCATGATTTTTCATGCTCTTTATAGCCGATATTTGGTAATAATATACGGCCTTTTTGCCCTCTTATATGGCTTATCACATCAGGAAGTAACTGAATTGCCGCTTGAGAGCCTGCAACAGCTAAGGGGCTAATACCACCATAATAATGAGCAGCAGACTCTTCTAGTCCATCCTCTTCAGGTAACCTGTTCCAAACTGACAAAGGGATTTCAGGTATCGGGTATGTCCACGGACTGACCCCTGTAGATAAATCAACCCACTCTGACTTTGGAATGCTATATTTGCTGGCAATTCTATTAAGTTTGCCGCCATGGTGTAATAACGTCATTTAAGATGCTCCAACGTTCCCATCATCAGCCCTATCAAAAGTAAAAATAACACCCAATAAATACCGCTTAGCCAAACAAGCCGACATGCTCGGTGAATATCCTGTGCAGTCGCAGGTTTTCCGGTCCCTAAAATGGGTTTATCACACTTGTAACCTTCATATTCAGCAGCGCCGCCCATTTGAATATTCAAGCTACCAGCCCCTGCCGACATCACCACACCGCCATTTGGACTAGCGCATTTGTGTGCTTGTTTTTTCCAACTCTGTATAGCCAAAGAAAACTGACCTCCCATTGCATAAAATATCGCGCAAATCCTGGCAGGAATATAATTCAATAAGTCATCAAACTTCGCCGCAGCCCAGCCAAACTCTTTAAAGGTGTTATTTTTGTAACCCCACATCGCATCTAGGGTATTGGCAAATCGATAAATAATCGCCCCAGGAATACCCGCAACGGCAAACCAAAATAAAGCACCAAATAACGCATCATTACCATTTTCTAACACAGACTCTAAAGTGGCATTCACCACTTCTTGCTCGGTTAAATTAGCGGTTTTTCTGCTGACTATCATGCTTACCCTTTCTCTTGCCAGCGGTAAGTCTGTTTCAATTAACGCATCACCTACTGCATTACCATGCTCAGACAAACTTCTAGCACCGATCACAAAATACAATATGATCGCATCAAGTAAAAAGTAACGTGGAATCAATAACAGTGGGATTAACGGTAAAAAGGCAACAATTAACGCCAATAACCCGCGAACTTTTGACGCTTTCCAGCATGTTTTTTTGACCCAATTAACATACTTTCCTAAACCTACTAACGGATGAAAACGGTTAACTTCACCAAAAGCCTTATCAGCAATTAACGCTACGCTAATTACACCGGCGATATAGAAAAACTCGAGATACATATCACTCCTGCAGCCCCATACTCAAAGGCAAAATGACGTTTTATATTTTATGGCATTCTTCAATTCTATATTGCAGCTATCAAGTGATTCACTGTCAATTCTCACAGAAGATCTTCTGGTTATAGTAAAATGAGAGCAATCCCACTGATAAAAACTCGATGTGATAGTCGCCAACTATTAATAATATTTACTATCCATGCTATATCTAACTTGCAAAGACACAGCATGCATAGATAAGAACTCAATTAACGAAAACAGTGCTAAAAGTTATATGAATAGGTTAATTGCACATTTCTAGGAGTGCCTAAAGTCGCAATAGGACCATCATAAAAGTTCTCTGGAGCCGTGCTTCCGGGATTAAACAAGCCTGTTTGTGCATCATCGTCAAACGCATTCTCAATTTTTAAATTGATTGTTTGTGCTAATGAATCGCCAAATTTATAACTTGCACCGAGGTCCACCAGCGTATATTCACCGTACTCTTCATCATAACTGGTCATCGTTCCAACATAGTTAGTCGACATCCATAACATCCAATTACTCATTTGCGGTTGATAATCAACTCGAACATTTGCCGCTAAATCTGGCACATTCATTAGTGCTTCCTGACCATCACTGTCTTCAATGTCGCTATAAGTCAGCCCTGTTGATAGTGTCCAGTCTTGAGCAATCAAGCTAGTCCAAAGAATGTCGATACCTTGAGTCGTCACATCATCATTTAAGTTAATATATTGGTATTGGCCGCCATCGACTTGTTCAATACCAATCAAGTCAGATATTTCACGCCAGAACAAGTTTACAGCAACTTGATCTTTATCATGACTGTACTCAACGCCCACATTAATATTGGTGCCAGTTTCAGGCTTTAAGTCACGATTACCGTAAGCAGAGTCATCATCGCTGGCATACAGTTGCTCAGCTGAAGGCAGGCTAAACGAGGTACCTGCGGCTAAGTTTATTGACCACGCGTCACTCAATAAATGACGTCCACTTAATTCCAGCGCTGTACCTGACTCGCCATCATGCACACTGGTATAGCGACCACCTATGGACAATTTCGTATCTGGTAACGCAGCAATATGAGGTAAATATTGGCCGAACACATCAGTTACACGCTCTGTATTTGACTTAAAGTTCATTACGGCATCTTCACCAGAATACTGCTGTTGCTCGACACCATAATTAACCTTATGCTCCCCAAAACTTGAGTGCATAGTCATTTTGGCACCGTAATCTTCAAATCCCCAAGGATCATCTTTATTAACTAAATCAATGCTGCCATCTTCATATTGATATAAACGGAAATAATCTGTATCCCATTTATGGTAATAGCCTTTAAACTCCACTTGATGATCATCATTGATGCCATGCTCAGCTTGCAGGGTCACTAATGTTTGCTCGCGCTTATTCTGGGTTTGCACGTTATGATAAGGACGTAAGTAATCTAAATCAGCTAAGTTATATTGCGCCATCAATTGCACACGAGTGTCACCAAAGGTTTGTGCCAGTTTCACACCTAGGTTTTGCACATCATAGCCGCGTTCAGTATCGGTTGTGGTCCAATGTATATCTTCATCATTATATGGCTGATAACCATCAGATTGGTCGTTAGCGCCGAAAACCGTCACTTCTGTGTCAGCAATTTTTGTCGATACATAGCCATTAAACTGGGTGCTACCCATGGTATCAATGCCCGCATTTAATTGACCTTCATTTGTGCCTTTATAGCTGCGAGTAACAATATTAATCACCCCAGCTAAAGCAGATGTACCATACATTACAGATTGACCTGCTTTGAGCACTTCGATGCGTTCAATCATGGCCGTGCTGATCGTATCTAAGTAACCACCACCGAACAAACGGTTGTTAATACGGTTTCCATCAATCAACCATAAAATATCCTTTGAGCGACTGCCTTGCAGTGAATACGTAGCATAATCATAACGGCCGTTTTTAGCTAAAACGGTTAATCCTGGTACGCTTTGTTTTAATATCGCATTAAGATCGGATGTGCCTGCTAATTCAATCATATCGCGATCAATCACAACTAACTCAACGCCGACTTTTTCTTGTTCGAATGCTTGAGCTTGCTCTTGTACGCCAATAATATTGAGCACTTCCATCGATTCTGCTGATAATTGTGGCAAAACGAATAAGGCGCCAATTGCGATACTAATTTGGGTAAACTTCATGCTTACGATCCCTGATTGCTTGATTGTGAAAACTTCACTAATTGTTGATTTAAATGACTAATGCCATTAATAAGACGAGGGGATGCCACAGTGTCACTAAACGGCATCACCACAAATCGTTGATGCTTTACCGCATCGATGTGCTTTAAAAGGGGGTGACTAGTCAAATAGTCGATGAGTTTGTTGGGGTCACTAAAGTTTGAAGCGGCAATACTGATCACCTCAGGATTGGCATAAACCACGGTTTCCCAATTCCAAGTGCCCCAGCGCTGTTGCATTTCTGAAGCTACATTTTGTGCTCCAGCCAGACGTATCATTAAATCTACGGCGCCAAAACCGCCTGAAACTCTGGCCGTTTCACCACCGCCGTCGAAATGCAATACCCGCCAGCTTTGCGTTGAGGTGGTACTCGGTAACTGCGCCGTTGCCAGTGTTTTAAGTTGCTTAGCTCGTGAGGTAACCTCAAATAGTCGAGCCAATTCAAAGGTATCTTGCCAAATATCATCCCATTGCAGTTGACGATTTTTTAGCGGGCAATAAGAGGCGCTAACCAATGTCGATACGCCCCAATCTTGCCATTGCTCTTGCGAGCCCATGCTGCCGATTTGAAATCCTGCAGGAAACCCTAAATACAGCAAATCTGGCTGCAATAGCATTAGCTGCTCGTGAGTTGGCCACTTTTCAGATAATTGCGGGATCCCCTCCAATAAATGCACAAGAGAAGGATCGACTTCATCGTCGGGATAGGCTGTGGCAATTAACTTTTCATGCAAGCCAAGGCGTAACATATTCTCGGTTGCAAATTGGTTAATGCTGATGACATTTTCAAGCTTATTCGAAGGGATAACTGGAACATAGCAAGGCGTCGCATTCGCTTGTTCAGCTAACAATAAACTTACAGCTAACAGCAGGCTTACAGGTACCAATGTAAAAACCTTAACCTTCATGCTAATGAGCTCCTTGAAAATACTGTTGTAGTTGCTCATTGGATTTAAGATAAATATCAGTGGTATATACTCCTGCCTTCCCAGCCTCAACACACAATGCACTTGCCATGGCAGAGCAATACCCCAAACAATTACTTTTAATCACTTGAACATGGTTTTGTTTGGCTAGCTTGATAATTCGCTCACTGTGTTGTTCGTGTGAGGTACTGCAACTACATGGTTGCTGATGGCAAAGAATCAATTTTTTGGTTGGTTTTGGCTGTTTTTTCTTTTTGTGAAATGACACAATCATCACTTCAGTATTTTCAAAACTCATGCGCTCAACTGGCCAAGGTGCTTGAATATCACTTGAAACGAATATCGCCATTAACTTGGCTTGATATTCACTAGGAGTAAAACCCGTTTCATTTAAGTAGCGACGCATCTTGTATTGCCACTTAGCATCCACCGCTAAAAGTTCCCAACCATTCGATTTTGCTGAAGCTTCAATCACCTCATTAAGCTCACTTTTATCAACGACCAAATAACCTATTTGCGGCTGTGCAACTAAAATTGCTGTCAGTTGTTCCCGTGATAAATTGCTGCTATTAGCCAAAATTAGGTAATAGTCAGCCGTGCCGAGAATTGAGTTCATCAGCAAAACCTCATTTTTAATATATATGGCGACTTGAAATCAGCCACGTTAAGTTAGATGTTCAGCCTTATCATGCTGCGAGTTCCAACAAGTGGGCGCCAATAGACGCTGGCGTATCAGTTTTGAGTAACAATCTCGCCGGATAACCCTGCTGCTGAGCAAAGTGAATCAAATCACGATTGTAGCTAAGCACTAGTTCAGGACGACAAGCTGAGGCTTGCAGACATTTAAATGCATTAATATCATCTAAAATCGCCAACCTAGCATTAGGCGTACAGTGTTCAGGCAATTGATAACTTGAGGTACTTGTATTAACCACACCGTCAAGCTTAATGCTGATGGCCGTAGGATTGTCACAAAGCACCAGCGCATCATTAGCTCGCGGAGCTGTAATCACACCTAAATTTGCTAAGCTTGCGGCGGCTTCATTATCTGCGCTGATATGCCAATGCCACTGACGTACATCAAGGCGATGCGCAATACTCGAGTGCAATAAACTTTCCACCGCATTAGCACCAATAAGGTGTAATGCTTGAGCATCATTAACTCGATGCCAATCTTGCTTGCTTAAGGGATGCTTTTGCTTAACGAAGGGTTCAACCACAATCGCGCCAGCCATTTTCATGGCGTTCACCAAGTCAAGATTGTTACAACATGATAAAATTTGATAGCCACTGAGTGGCAATTGATTACGCCAATTAAGCTCTGGCGCTAAAGACACAACATCGCCAATAACGACTAACATAGGGTCGCCATTATCAAACGCGATAATTTGACTGCCGACTTCTCCAAGAGATGAACGAAGCAGGCGTTGATTCGCCCCCGTAGCCGCAGAAATGACAGCAACAGGAATGTCAGCATCTTTGCCTTGAGACATCAACAACTCAGCGTGAGCACTCAACTTTTTTGCCCCCATGTACAACACCAAGGTGCCAGAGCTTTGGCCAAGTGCAGCCCAGTTCAACAAGGTTTTTGAGCTTTGATGACCACTGGCAAATGTCACATCAGAAGCCATCCCATTACTGGTTAATGGAAAGCCAGCATAAGCGGCAGCGCCTAAGGAAGCGCTAATTCCGGGGACCACTTGATAGCCAATGCCATGGTGAGTCAGGCAACGACACTCTTCCGTCGCTCGACCAAATATGAACGGATCACCTGCTTTTAATCTCAGCACGTTTTTTCCCGCTAATGCTTGTTCAACGACTTCAGGGTGCATGCCGTATTCGATACTAGTGCCGCAGTAACCTCGATACCCCACAGGTAATAACACTTTATCTGCAGGAATTTGCGATAAAATGGCTGGCCCAACAAGAAGGTCGTAACACACCACGTCACAGTACTGCATTAGCTCAACGGCTCGTTGAGTGAGCAAGCCGGGATCGCCCGGTCCTGCGCCAACAAGAAAAACCGTCCCGGGCTTAGACATCGCTAACCTCCGCAACCCGCGCCTTACGAAAACCATGGGTAAATTCGGCGGCATATAATCTAGAATCGTTAAACTCATCTTGATTAAGTACTTTACTGACAATAATCATCGCTGTGGCTCTAATACCTGCGCTTTCCACTTGCTCAACAATGGTATCCAATGTGCCACGTATAATACGTTGCTCTGGATGAGACGCCTTCTCAACGACCGCGACAGGCCAATTACCTGGATAAACATCTTTAAGTTCACGGGCAACTTTACGAATTAATGATGCAGATAAGAACAAACACAGCGTCGCTTCATGTGCAGCAAGAGACTTAAGGTTCTCTTTTTCTGGTACTGGAGTGCGGCCACTAGCACGGCTTAAAATAATGGTTTGGCATTGCTCAGGTAAAGTTAACTCTTGGCCTAATGCTGCCGCTGAAGCTTGAAAAGAGCTAACTCCAGGCACGACTTTCCAATCAATACCTAATACATCGAGTCGACGGGTGGTTTCAGCTAGCGAGCTGTAAATCGATAAGTCCCCCGTTTGAACTCGCGCAACATCTTGACCTTGTTGATGTGCGTTTTCACATACAGCAATGATTTCATCTAAGTCCATGTCTTCAGAGCTCAACACTAATGCATCTTCTCTTGCACGTGCCACCACTTCTTTAGGCACTAACGAGCCGGTGTAAAGCACAACAGGACAAGCTTCAACTAAACGTGCACCTTTAACTGTGATTAAGTCTGGGTCCCCTGGACCTGCGCCAATGAAATATACGGTCATGCTATTAACTCCTTAGTATTTAATGCCTTGCCTCGTTTTTGACCTTGCTTTACTTCACCGCTTTCAAAACAATATTTGTTGTCGTATCCACGAGGGGTAATAATTTTGTCGTCAAATAAGTAGCTCTGACTGTTACCTACAATCACTGCAGCAGTCATGGCAAACTCACAATCAGTAAAGTTGGCTAAATCGCTAATTTGAATGCTTTGCTCGTCGCCACGATAAGCATTGTCGATAATGGCGACTGGGGTATTAGGATCGCGATAACACAACAAAATCTCTTGGGCTCTTTCAATATGATTCACTCGACGACGAGAACGAGGGTTATAAAAGGTAATTGAAAAGTCTGCCTGCGCGGCAGCATCAATGCGCTGCTCTATGAGAGTCCACGGAGTTAATAAATCTGATAACGAAATCGTACAACCGTCATGGCCAAGAGGCGTACCGACTAAAGATGCACAAGCATTAGCAGCGGTAATACCAGGCACCATAGTCACCTTGGTTTCATGGTCTTTGTCCCAGCCCTTATCTTGCAGCATTTGATAAACCAAAGAGCCCATGGCATAAATGCCCGCATCTCCTGAAGAAATTACCGCAACCTTTTTACCCGAAAAAGCATGTTCAACCGCGATTTGGGCACGTTCAACTTCACGGGTCATGCCGTTAGCTTCAATCTCTTGCTTGGTAAGCAAAGACTCAATCAGTTTGATATAAGGCTTATATCCAACAATGATCTCAGCCTGCTCTATCGCCTCTCTTGCCATCGGGGTAACCAGTTTTAGATCCCCAGGTCCAATGCCAACGATGGCTAAATTTCCACTCATGATAGTGCTCCAAGTTTGTTAAATTCAGTATTGATTTGATGCCAAAGAACATCGGTAACCGCTGGTAAATCCAGTAAACAGAAGCGCTCAGAATCAATGGGCTTTGCAATTTCGACTGAAGCGACTTCTTGTAAATCAGTTTGAATTGCTTTGACATCGTTAACCGCATGGTTACCACTAACCAATAACAGTGGGATTAACCTAATTTTGCTGGCATTGGACAATTGTGTTTTTAGCTTAGGAGCGACTAAACCATAAGGACTTGCGCCCTCTAATGAGCAGCAATGATGCTCACTACTAAGCTGCTCAAGTAACTGCTGGCTATACCAAATTGCGCTGTACCCAGGATTATCTAAATGCGGCGCGCCATGGTGAATAAAGAGATTATGCACTCCGTCGCCAGCAGGGTATCGCGTCGCTAAACTAGCCAAAATCTCATTAGCTCCATTCACGCTTTGCAATAATGCGGGGGTATAACTAAAGCGAGATAAGCTAAATTGTTTAAAGCTTTCAACGGTTTGCTTAAGCTGCTGATGTTCCTCTGTTGGATAGAGGTAACAAGACGCAACCACAACTTGGCGATAGCCTTCGCGATCAAGACTGGCCAATTGTTGTGGCAATGTTTGTAGTTCACGTTCGTTTAAACGGTTTAGTACCATACGAGAGCTCACCGCTAAGCGGACTTCACAGTCCCCATAACGCTCTTGAGCAAGCGCTAATAACGCATCAAAGCGAGCTTGGTCTACTACAGAGCCAAAACAGCAAAGCACTAATGCCCGCCCTTGTTGATAATGACGTTGTCTTTTCATTGAATTGACTGACCTTGTTGAAATTTTGAAAGAGTTTGAGAAAGCATCAATGTATGTAAGCGAGTTTGCTTTGGATCGTTTCCCGGACCTGACACTGCGATGATACTGTCGCCAACACTACGGCTGCATGGATTAACCATATTGCCAAGGCGAGGCTGACAGCTGACACAGACCAATTTCCCAAGTTCGATTAACCGAGAGCTTACTTGGCAAATAAATAGCTGCTGCGTTAAATCACTTGGCCAAGGCAATGCAATGTAGAACAGGTCAAAGCCTATCCACTTCTTAGGGTTACATTGATAAAAGTCCGCCTCAATACGGGCGCAATTTAACTCTACACATTCAGCACTAAATTCTGGTGCTAGCAGCGTAACTTGCTGGTCATAACGCAGCGCGGTTTTAGCTTTTATTTCTGCCGCGCGTCCACCGCCGATAATTAATATTCGCTGCGGTTTAGTTAAGGTTATTGGCATCATGAGGCTTGCCCACTTTTACAGGAAATTTGTGCAATAAACTGCGACGGTAAAATATCTGACCAAGGCTGCTTCTTAAGCAATGCTTGAAACAGGGTTCGCCACGTGTCAAAAGGCATGTTTTCTAAATTTTGGAGCCAAACGCCATGGTTAGGGTCAACTTGCTGATCGTGACGATATAGCACTGCGCGATACCCTGTACGACACCCGCCAACACACTGACTACGGGTGAGTTTAAGGCGTTGTTCATTTGGTAGCTCTGTTGCTGATAAGCGACGTAACTGACTGGCAAACGTTTTAATACCACCATCATCACAATGGCGCCCACCACATAAAATTAAGTGATAGGCATAATCCTTCATAGCTTTGGGTTTGCGCTCAATTTCTGCGTTAACAGGCTCAGTTAAACAAGCCGCTAAGGTGACGTTGAATCCCTGGGCTTTAAATTTAAACTTAGCTGCTAATAACTTTTTACTGTTGCTAGCGTATAAACACGCCGCTTCAGCGACAGACTTAACCCCGATACAGCGCTCAACGGTGGCCGATGGATTCTCTATACCTTCAACATCGGCCAGTTGCTTGGCACTAAAGCACTTAAATGGCACAGCCAGTTGCTTGGCAAAAGCAATTAAGCCAACCTCATTTGCTTTAAGTTGAATACTGTTAAGGCTACGAATTGCCAATGGCGATAAGTCATGCTGCAGGCAAAATGCACTTAGCGCCTGTGCTATCACTTCCTGAGGCGTGTTGCGATCGCAACCAATACCAATCTCTAACACAGAGGGCCGCCAGATAACCGTTGGGCCCGAAAATGCGGCTAAGTCGGCTTTATGGCTGATTACAATTCTCGCTTCATGGCTGTCTGCTGTAGACTCGCCAGTTAAGTGAGTCCAGTTTGTCGGCCAAGGCATTTGGTGTGGCCACCAGCGTCGATGACCACTGTGTTGTTCAATACAAACCGGACGTCGATTAACCACTGCTGCACTCACCGCTGTGATATCAGTTTCACAACTTGGCTCCAGCTGCCAGCCATAAGCTGCCCCCAGCAAATCCACTGATAGTGAACCACTGGCATCACTGGCTGTAGTAATTACCGCTTGAGCGCCAATGGCTTCAGCTATCCGTAGCGCCCATTTATTAGCACCGCCGCGATGGCCACTTAATACAGGCACAACAAATTGCCCTTGCTCATCCATACATATTACGGCTGGATCTTGACGCTTATTTGTCGCCAGTTCCGCCAGTACACGGGTCATAATGCCAATTGAGCAAATACATAAATGCACTGAAAAGTCAGCGAATTGACGAGCAAAATGCGCTTTAAATGCTCCCTCAATTTGGCAGGCTTTGCTGGCATCATTAGGGTATAAAGCAAAACCTTGCGCCTCGGGCATCACAACCAGTAACTTATCAGCTAACAAGCCACCTTGCTGGGTTATGGCATGGATAGCCAGAAACATTTACGCCACCTTCCCATGACGTAAACGACCTTTACGGCCACGAATAGAAAGCTGGATCATGGCAAAGTAACGATGCTCTTTTGGTACGTCGCGTAAGTCCTCATATACCTCTTGATTATCACCACTGGCATAAGACACATAACGAGCACAATGCAGTAATCCCATTGGTTCTAAAAGCGCAATCAAAGGCTCTACTATACGGCCAGCTTTGATTAAAATAATGGTGTCAAACTCCTCAATTAGGCTTGGCAACATGTCAATGCCGTAAGTGGCGGGTACGACACAAAAACGTTCTTCACCATCAGCAAGTGGTACTCCCGTTGCAGCAGGAACAGCTGTGATTGACGACACCCCTGGAACAATTTCAACTTCAACATCGGGCAAACTCTCAGCTAACTCTTCTTGCAGATAAGCCCAAGTACTAAACACTGACGGATCGCCTTCGGTAATAAAAGCCACATCCAAGCCCTGTTTCAAGCGAGTGATAATGGCTGTTGCAGCTCTCTGCCAAGCTGGCACGGTGATGCTGACATCGCGGCTCATCGGAAAATGCAAAAACAGCGTCTCACCTTGAATTTCTTCAGGCGTAACGGCCCCCGTTGCAATCGCCCATGCAAAAGAGTCTTGCTGGCCTGCAGTTTTTTCAGGTACCGCAACTACATCAGTTTCACGTAATAGCTTTGCTGCACGTAACGTCATCAAATCGCTTGCGCCTGGACCTACGCCAATCGCGTATAATTTGCCTACTTTTTTCATTACACTTCCGGTTTTTCAAAGATAAATAAATGGATGGGGTTGTTCGCTTGATAGCTCATATAAGGCCCTATAGGTCGCTCATGAGCACTCTGAATAAGAATGATATTTGGGGTTAATTGATGTTGCTTTGACAGCAGAGATAACTCAGTCAAGGTTTCCAATGTCACCGCACTAAAAACCATCCTGCCACCTGACTTTAAGGCTTGCCAAAATAGTGGGAATAGTTGTTCAAGTTGACCTCGAGAACCACCACAAAAAATCGCATCAGGGGCAGGTAAATCAGCTAAGCCTTGCGGCGCTTTGGCTTTAACTAACGTGAGGTTATCGACTTTATGCAGTAAACGATTAGCTTCAATTTGTGGCCAACAATCTGCTGAGCATTCAATAGCAAATGTGCTTGCTCGATTAGCAATCTTTGCTGACTCAATGGCTACTGAACCAGAGCCTGCGCCAACATCCCATACCACAGAATCTGACTGCAAACATAGATTTGCAACCGCTACAGCGCGCACAGGCGCTTTAGTAATTAAGCCATTTCTGGGGATGGTTTTCAGGTACTCATCATCAGGACGATGGCCTTTACAACCTTGCCATTTTGCTTGGTTCTCGCGCTGTAAAATGACAATATTTCTATTAGAAAATGACTCAACTTCACACTGCGCTAATTCAGTTGAGGTATAACAAGTCACGCGTTCATCACAACCGCCTAGGTCTTCACAAACTGCAATGCGCCAACCTAATTCATTAAACTCAACAAGGTGCTTTGCAATTGCCACAGGACTGTTCACGCTGTCAGTTAACACTGCTACTAAATTAGAGTCTTGCAGCCTAGCCACCAGTCCAGGCACCTGCTGAGCATTCACTTTTCCATGAAGTGAGAACATGTCCATCTGGGTATAAGGCAAAGCCAATCGAGCGCAAGCTAATTGAACGCAGCTCAGATTAGGAATAATTTCAACGTCGCAAGCATCAGTCTGCTTGGCTAACGTTTGCCCAATGCCAAAAAATAACGGATCGCCACTTGCCAGCACGGTAACAAATTGCTGCTGCGCTTTAGCTGTTAAATCAGTTAGCCATGCATCTAACGGCAAAGTGAGCTTAACCTTGTCACCAGAAAATTGTGGGAAAAACGCCAGTTGCTCAGTCGTGCCAGCTAAAACTTCAGACTCAGCAATCGCATTCATTGCCCGACTCGTTAAGCTAGTGCAACCGTCAGCGCCAACGCCGATCAAATTTAACTTTCCGATCATTTGGCCGCCTCAACCATGAGGGCATGTAATGCAGCAACAACCAAAGTACTGCCACCTTTTCGGCCATGGCAACTAATATGTTCAAGACCACTTTGCATTAGTGCTTGCTTTGATTCATCTGCACGCACAAAACCAACGGGTAAACCTATGATCAATGCAGGATTAATTTCACCAGCTTGAGCCATTCTAATAAACTCAAACAAAGCTGTTGGTGCATTACCGATACCAATGATTGCACCATCAAGTAACCCAGCTGTAGCCGCTTGATGAGCCGCTTCTATCGCGCGGGTTTTACCACTGGCAATAGCAGCATCAATCACCTTTGGCTCACTAATAAGACAATGAGCCTGATTACCGAATGTGGCCATGCGGCGATCACTTAGCCCTGTGACAATCATATTGACGTCAGTGACAATATTGGCACCATTGCGGATAGCGTCGATTCCTTTTTGAGCCGCTTCTTCGCTAAAACTAAATAGGGTGGCAAACTCAAAATCGCCACTGGTATGGATAACCCGACGGATCACCGGCCATTCCAAATTATTAAAATCATGACCACCATGATCTCTATCTATTTCGATATCAATTTGGGCAAATGAGTCATGCTCAATCTGTTGCCCTTGCTGTGTTAACTGTTTCATTTGTTCCAAGATTTATTCTCCATGACAGGCTGTAGCCAACAGTGAGCCGTCAAAGTCAATAAGCTGAACTTCAACAATCACCTTGCTATGGCTATATTCGTAACAATGATGCGCTGCCATCTGGCATAAACGAGTAAAGAATTGCCCATGTAAGGCTTCAGGTAACAGCGTGAATAAGTGACGCCCCGTATTCGCTTCGAGAACGGCTTGACACAGCGCCGCACTCCCGCCTAAAGCTGCAACTTCCTGAGCTAATAACTTAAATTGAATAGCGCGACCAGTAACATGGGTCATCGTGGTGCCACCAGCTAACTTGCAAAGCTTGCCAATCATGGTGACTAAGGTGATTTTTTTAATGCCATAGCGGGCTGCTGCACGAATACCTACACCAAAGAAGTCGCCAGCTTGCGCAAATTGTGTTTCGCTCCAATTGGGCCTAGCCACCATCGCAGACCGTTCTGTTCTGCTGCCGGTTGTAAGCACCATTTCGCAATAACCTGCAGCAACAGCCACTTCTACACTTTGACGAACAGATGCGGCATAAGCTGACGTTGAGTAGGGATAAACCGTACCTCGGGTACCCAATATTGAAATACCACCCACCAAGCCTAAACGGCGACCAATGGTCTTTTGAGCAATAGTTTCGCCGTCGGTGACCCAAATAGTTACCTTAGCGCCTTTATAATGATGCTGATGTAAAAGTGGTAATAGATGTTCGCGGATCATCTTTCTGGGGACAGGGTTAATCGCAGGTTCACCAATACCAAGCTCTAAACCTGCTTTGGTCACAGTTGCTACCCCTTCACCAGCAACAAACTCAATGCCACAAGACTGAGTAATTTCGACAGTCGCACCAATTTCAGCGCCATGAGTACAATCAGGATCATCACCAGCATCTTTAATAACCGATGCCATACCCAATTCGCATTGTTTAAGCACAAATTTAGCTTGTTTTCCGCTAGGTAACGTAACCTCAACGCTCTGTGAGAGATGTTCACCCATCAGCGTTTTTATTGCAGATAAAGCAGCTGCTGTCGCGCATGCCCCAGTAGTAAATCCGGTTCTTAAGTCGCGTTTGCTTTTGCTTTTTTTTATTGCCGTTACCGTCACTACAAGCCAACCAATAGTTGCTTTGTCATGGCAGGGGATAATGTTTGAACCGTCATAATCTTTTGCCTAAATCGCTGTAAAGATATTGAACGGGAATGGAAATGGGAATGACGCCTACAAAGGAGCATCAGACATTGAGAGTTCCCGCTCAATCTGTAATTAGCATTGTCATGGCGGGTATCCTGACTTCTGGCTGTGATCCACTCACCTTCCCAGCTTAAAAGCCAGTGGTTAACGAGTTTACTTACCAGTTACAGTTGCGGGTACAGTCCAGAAATTGCATCTGGTTCCCCTTTAAGCATTTAGTGCTCCATGAAACTGGAATTAGATTAAACGATTAAGTTGATGGCAGAATATGTGAAAAATTACAGTTTTTTTCGATATGAAACGATTGTGTGACAAATGCCTCACTAAGGTTAAATAATATCCCCTGTTTAATGTTTTATGTAAATTCACACTGCCATGACTCAATATTAGGCCCTACATTCGGAAAAATTTATCAATAAAGCTCATTTTTTTCATAGAGATAATTTCTCAAAAGAATCTTCACTTAATTAAAATCAATCCTTTTGTGCAAAATTACTTTTCTTGCAAATAAAGACTGTGAAAAATCACAGACTTTCACGCCTAACAACTATCTTGTGATCTGATACTCAGTTGAACCTTAAGCAAATCACTATATTCCCATCACCTTTGCCTTTTTGAACGTGTAAAAACCATTAAAAATTGCCTTTATGAAACAAGTAATATTGACAGTTTTTAAATGATATCTACCAATAAAATCACATCCGAATAGGCAACAAATCATCAATATTGAATTTCAGGACGCCAAAAATGACTAAATCAAGTTTAATGGTGCAAGGCACAACGAGCGATGCAGGAAAAAGCGTCTTAGCCGCTGGGCTTTGTAGAGTACTCGCGAGGAAAAATATTCGAGTAGCGCCATTCAAACCTCAGAATATGGCGTTAAATAGTGCTGTCACTAAAGAAGGCGGTGAAATAGGTCGCGCACAAGCGGTGCAAGCCCAAGCTTGTTTTTTAGAGCCTAGCAACGACATGAACCCAGTTCTGCTTAAACCTAATACCGATACAGGCGCACAAGTCATTATTCGTGGTAAAGCAATTGAAGATATGGATGCCGTTTCTTATCACGCGTTTAAGCCCCAATTATTAAACATGGTCCTAGAAAGCTTTGAGCGTTTAGGTGAAAAAGCAGATGTACGTATTATCGAAGGGGCTGGCAGCCCAGCTGAAATTAACTTAAGAGAGCATGATATTGCCAATATGGGCTTTGCACTTGCAGCTCAAACACCTGTTGTTATCGTGGCTGATATCGACCGTGGTGGTGTGTTTGCCCACTTGTATGGCACCTTTGATTTATTATCAGCCGATGAAAAGAAACTCGTTAAAGGATTCATCATTAATCGCTTTCGTGGCGACATCACTCTGCTTGAAAGTGGCTTAACTTGGTTAACAGAAAAAACCGGCGTCCCTGTCATTGGGGTGGTTCCTTACTTACACGGTTTATACCTTGAAGCTGAAGATGCCATCAATCAACAACAAGTTGATGATGAAACCAGCTTTAAAATTGTCGTTCCAGGACTACCAAGGATCAGCAACCATACCGATTTTGATGCGCTTAGGCTTAATCGTGGTGTCGACCTTTGCTTTGTAAGGCCCGGTGAACCTCTGCCTGCTGCAGACTTAATTATCTTACCAGGCTCTAAAAGTGTTAGAAGCGATCTTGCGGCGCTAAAAGCACAAGGTTGGGATAAGCAAATTGCAAAGCACTTACGTTTTGGCGGCAAAGTTATTGGTATTTGTGGCGGCTATCAAATGCTAGGTAACACCATCGCAGACCCTTTAGGCATTGAGGGCGCTCCGGGGGAAAGTGATGGATTAGGCTACTTAGATATCACCACCAAACTCACAGCGCATAAAACGCTTGAACATGTTTCTGGTCTATTGAATTTAGATGGTATGACAGTTCCAATTACTGGTTACGAAATTCATGCGGGGGTTAGTGAGGTAAAAAGTGTCCAACCAGTCATGCTCAATCAACAAGCTGAAGGCGCGCTTGGCAGTTGTAATCAAGTCATTGGGACTTATTTGCACGGCTTATTTGATTCACCAGAAGCCTGTAATGCACTCTTAAAATGGGCTGGATATGAAAAAGATACCGCCCAAGACATGACCCAGCTTAAAGAAGACAACATCAATCGCTTGGCTGATTCATTAGAACAGTCATTAGATCTCGATAGCTTATTTGCAGACGTTCCGGGATGGAAAGCATAACGATGGCAATATCTTCTCAAGCAAAATCAGCCTATTGCCCTGCACTTTTCATCACAGCTCCAAGCAGTGGCAGCGGGAAAACCACCGTTGTAGCTGCAATGGCAAGGTATTGGCGCAATAAAGGCCTTAATGTCAGGGTATTCAAAACTGGGCCTGATTACATCGACCCTATGTTTCATGAGGTCGCCTCTGGTAATAAAGCCTACCAGCTAGATATCGGCATGATGGGGCTTGAAGCTTGCCAACGTCATCTTTATCAAGCCGCTAAACAAGCCGACCTAATTTTAATTGAAGGCGTGATGGGCATGTATGATGGCAAGCACCACAGCGCTGAATTAGCCCGTCAACTTAATGTGCCGTTAATGGCTGTTATTCCAGCTTCGGGAATGGCACAAACCTTTGGCGCTATCGCTTATGGGTTGGCAAATTATCAAGCTGACACTCAATTATTCGGAGTGGTTGCTAATGAAGTTGGCAGTCTTGGTCATGCCAAGTTATTACAAGACAGCTTACCTAAAGGAATTGCTTTTTGCGGTTCACTGCCTAAAAACGCTGAAATTGCCTTACCAGAGCAACACCTTGGCTTAACTCAAGCCCATGAATTAACCAGTTTGGACTCTATGTTAAACACGGCGGCAAAGCTGCTAAGTAAAACCTGTGAACTGCCTTTACCTGAGCCTATAGAGTTTAGCTATCAGACCAACCCGAGCGTCGCGCCCTTGCTTAAAGGTGTGCGTGTAGGTATTGCCAAAGACGCTGCATTTTCATTTATCTACCATGATAATGTTGAACTATTAACAAAAATGGGCGCGACAATTAGTGACTTCTCACCCATCACTGACAGCAAACTGCCAGAGGTAGACGCCTTGTATTTACCCGGTGGTTATCCTGAAAGCTATCAATCAGAGCTCAGTAATAACCAACCTATGCTAAGCGCGATACGTCAGCACATAACATCAGCTAAACCGACATTAGCGGAATGTGGCGGCATGCTGTACTTGCTAGAACAGTTTCAAGACGCCCACGGCAACAAAGCGCAATTTGTCGGCGCCATGCAAGGTAAAGGCACATTGCATAAAAAACTCAAAGGAATTGGCATGGTGAGTGCGAATATCGCCCCTACACCACTAACCGGTCATACCTTTCATTACTCTACCCTAGATACAAATGAAACCAGCATTTTTATCGCCAGCCAACAAGGCAAGGTAAGGGCCATTGAGCCTGTTTATTTAATCAGTAAAACCTTAGCGTCCTATACTCATTGGTACTGGCCAAGTAACCCAAGCTTTATTGCCGCAGTATTTAAAGGTGAGATCAAACCAAGCGACTATTCAACAACACTTAATGAGAATACGTAAACGTGAATAATCCGCTCAAACAAACCATTAATGAAATATTGGCTGCGGTTAGCTTTTTAACTCGATGCCCAGTGCCTAAAAGTATTGATTACAATGAAAAAATAGTTGCTGCTGCTAGTCGATGGTTCGGATTGGTTGGACTATTAATCGGTTTGGTAGGCGCAGGAATATACTCTGCTCTATCACAATTTTTACCTACTGAGCTGACGGCTGTAGTGACTTTAGTCCTTCTCATCCGCTTTACAGGTGCTTTTCACGAGGACGGACTTGCCGATCTTGCAGATGGTTTTGGTGGCGGTTGGGATAAAGAACGCAAACTCGCGATTATGAAAGACAGCCAAATTGGCGCTTATGGGGTACTCGCGTTGATTGCCAGTTTTACGATAAAACTCATGGCGCTGAAATCACTTTCTATGGAGTTAGCCATTCTCGCCATCATCACAGCTCATGCTGCTAGTCGCGGCCTGAGTGGATTAATCCCAGTTTTTTTATTCTATGTACGTATTGGAGAAAATAAGACGCCACAGAAATCCGCTTCGATGAATAAAACAACCGTTTTATTACTAACACTCTTTGGTTTAGCGCCATTAATTTTCTTGCCAGTTGAGCTGACAGTTGCACTGGCAGTCATTTGGGCGCTATCTTTTGCTTATATGGTCCGTATTATGAAAAATAATATCGGCGGATATACTGGTGACACATTAGGAGCAACTCAACAAGTAATTGAAGTTATGACTTATATGGCTTTCTCAAGTTTGTTTCACTTGGTATTAATTTAACTTCCCCCTACCTTTCAGCTTTTTGTGACATAAATACTCATTTAACGTGTTAAAGGAACAACATGTTAAATGAGAATCCCCCAATACAACATCTGTTGGTTTATCACTTCTTACTCACTTTATCGGCCCCATATCTTTTCTACGCCATTGACTCAATCAGTAATATCAATGATAAAAAAAGCCACCTATAAAATAGGTGGCTTTTTCGTTGTTTTACCAGTCTTTCAACTTAGGTTGATTAACCTTCTTTTTCATAGTGACACGTCACACACGCATAAGGATCTGGGTATGTTGGATCTGTCATCCAATCATTGTTGGTACGGATTTTCATATCATCTGGATACATTCCCCAGTAGCCTTCCCAATTGACGTTTTCATTTGGAGGAAGCATGTCAAAGGTAGTGCTCTCTTGGTTATCCCAACCTTGGACTTCTTGAGTTAACTCTTCCATTCCTTCTACATCTGCACTGTTTACTGCAATTGAATCGTATGCGCGATTATATAATGCAGGGTTATTACCGCCCAGTTTGTCTGCATCACTGCCATACACATCTGCACGAGTTACGTAAGTTGAGACAGAACCATGGTTTTCAGGCACAAAGTCTTCAGCATGACACCAATAACAACGCGCAAATTCACCGTGGCCACTTGGTGCACCGTTAGAACCATGACATTCAGCACATTGGTAAGGTGCAATCACCAACTCAGACGCATCATTCACAGGATGAGAGGTGATTTTGCCTGTATCGTAAATATCGACCAGCTTAGGATTCACACCTAAATCTGCTCCAATATCGCCTTCAGAGTGAATACCACTCAGTGAGTGACAGTTGCCACAGTTAGCAATACCCCAACCGAAATGGCTGTCATTCAATGCAAACTTGGCATTGCGGGCATCATATTCAGGCCATTTACCATCTCCAGCCACACGTTTAGATTCAGCAGGTGGGTAGTAGTCGTACATATGGAAGTTAACCACGGTAACTGTGTCACCAGGGTTGTTCATCAACCAAACATCACTGAACAGATGGAACTCTTGATCGACAAACCAATCATCAACGTCAGTTGTCTCAGGGTTACAGTGCAGCTCATTATTTGCTGCTAAAGGCTCAGCATCAATTAAGCCATCTGGGTAGTCAGTTGAGGTATCGCTTGGGTCTAAGTAGTTACTGGTGCCATTGTGGTCGCAATAAGATTCAGAAATTTCAACATGACCAACAACACCCGGAACTAAATATTTAGCTGCGAAGTCATTCATTGCATAAGACACACCCGTGTTAATAACATAACCATGGGCGCCACCTTTGCGTTTACCGTTTATTTCATTAATCACAAAGTGATTCAGCTCTACGCCTGACTCTAGAGTCCCCCAGAATGAATAACCTACCTGTGCAAGTTCCTGCTCATTAATACTGAGCATTACGTCTGCCATAGTGATAGCTTGGTCTTCCTTGTAAATATCAGGTCGCAGATTATGAGAGCGAGCTTCGACATTTTTGAGGAACACAGGTGTACCACCGGCAACGCCAAATTCTTCGATAGGGATCAGCATAACTGAAGGAACAATAATGACGTCAGTGTCTTCAGAATAATAAGACGGCGAAGAATTACGGCGGCGCTCGGCTTGATCTAACTGAACTTGCTCACGTCGCTCTGTCATACCTGGGCTAAATGACTTAAATAAAACCCCTGAGTTATTTTCAACAAGTACGTCTTCTAGACGAAGGTAAAGCGCTTCACCTTGAGCATCATAGAACTTCTCTCGACGGAACTCGGCAAAGTCAATCATGTAGGTCGCGTACCAGTCAGGATCGCTTTCATACTCGTTTTCACCATCACCATTCGCGTCCCAAGTGACTTTCCACTGATAAGCATTTAGTTGTTCATCAAAATTGTATTCGACGGTAAAGCCACTAATTGTATCGCTTAAGTACAGCAATACATCGGCAAAAGTAATTTGATTATCATTGTAGGCAGCATTTTCGATGTATTTACCATCTCCAGCAGCTAAGGATGCCATTTTGCGCTCACGTAAATCGCTTGGATCAACCTTAAAGCCATTTTCTGGGATCCCAGAACCTTGAAACTGACGCAGCATATCCTCACGAACCACTTCATCAATGTAGGCGTAAAAAGGATTTTCTAGCTGCCAGTCAATGTCTGGCCCCCACACACTTGCATAATCAAATGCGCCTGTTCCCGTTGCTGGTTTGGTAGGGGTAGGAGTCGGTTCCGTTTCTGTCGGTGTCGAGTCACTGTCACTGTCACTACCGCAACCGGTAATGAGTAACGCCGAAAGCGCTAATGCCAAAAGTGAATGTTTCATTCTCATATCATTATCCTTGCTATTATTATTAACAGCATCATGATAAAAGTTGACTTGAAAAACATTACTTCACAAAACCACACAAAAAATTATACAACTAACCATTTTGTGGTATATATCGCAACTTTTACACTTCCTTAATAGAGTTTTCAATTTTTTATTAATAAAAGTAAATTGCTACTTTATAGTCATAATAATTGGCAGGCAATAAATAAGAGAATAGCCTTTGAACTCTGAACAGTGCAATAAACTTAATTATTTCAAATATAAAATAAATCAACTAGCAGCACATATTGGTGCCGTTGACTATGCATTTTTCTTTGATTTCAAAGAACCCGAAAACTGGCTTGGGAATAATTGGTTAAACTCATTCAAATCAAGAAAGTCATTAATATTTAGCTCAGCAAAACTAGAACTTCTTTTTTGTAGAAGTCGAAGTAGCATGACTAAACTCGACCCCGACTTAGTGAAATCACTTAATAAAGACCACCATATTTGGTTGTTAGAAAAAAAACTAAAACAACAACAGATCAAACAAAATTTATTAAAAGAGTTTAGTTACAGTAAACAAATATCGGTGTCATTTAACCTGCATAACTTTGATTATTTAACAGGTGGTATCAGCTTTTTTTATGAGGGTGACTGCCATCTAACAGATATACAGCGATTAGAATTAATCAATGATTTCATTACTGAAATAGAATCATTAGGAGCCCAAATAGCGTATTCAAGATTATTGATAAGTCCCTTTGAAGATTATCAAATTCTAAAACCATCAACCATTTCAATCATTCAACATTTATCGCAAGGGTGCTCCCGCAGTAAGCTGTCTGATATCCATTATATGTCTGCAAGAGGGGTTGATTACCATATAGAAAAAGCCAAGCTCTTACTTGAAGCTAAGAACACATCGCACTTAATTCATATAGCCCACAGAACAATGTTGATTGAATAACTCACTCTTAATCAAAAGTCACCTAACTCATTCAGCAGCTTTATATACCAATCGAAACATATATAAACCCACGCAAAAACTTACGCCACAATAAATAAAAGGATAAAAAAATGGGGCTAGATATCTCTAGCCCCATAATGCAGGGGGATAGTAAATGTTGATGAAGCATTTACTGGTATTTTAAACCGGTCGAGTAACAACCAAATTTAAAACGGAGCATAAAATTACGTTAATACTCACTTTATTATTAACGTAAAAAGAACCCAACAAAAAACATGTAGCATGATATTCCATTATCTTAAGTCATGAAGATTAGTTAACTAACACAGTCAACTTAACTATTCACTTTCGATTAAATAATAGCGGCATATAAATCAGATTAATATGTTAAAAATTACAGTATTTTAATTTAGTTTCAAATAACACTCATTTTATACAGTTCCATTAGTATCAATTTTATACTACTTTTTTACCTTTTAAATTTCCCTTTAAAAACTACTGTGAAAAATCACACACTTTCACCACTAAAAAATACTATGTGATCATTTGCACAGACCATAAAACTGCAAACGACTATATTTCCCCCATCATCGATGGCCATTATAGAAACTAAATAAAATTCTGTAGTAACCCTATCAATGCAATTAGGTGTAAATACTTATTGGGAACGTGGTGAGATTCCACGGCTGTACCTGCAACTGTAATCAGAGCGAAATACAAATAAAGCCACTGACATTTTGATGTTGGGAAGGTGTATTTCTAGACGCTGTTAGCCAGGAGACCGACCTAATTGTGAGATGTACTCAAGCGGGTTTCTTGAGACATAGAATTAGATGCGCAAATTAATCTTTTCTATTCATGGGCTACAAAAGTGTCCATTCTATTCCCGCAAATTTCAAACTCAAAAAACTAAGGTAAGACCATGAGTTTTAAACTGCGTTTATCCGTTATTACATTAGCATTACTTCAAGCATATTCTGTGCAAGCTGCCGCTCCTGCAGTACCAATGAATGAAACGATCGTCGTAACTGGCACCCGTTTTGATAGTTCAGCAGAAAAGCAACTCACTGTTATTAACACCATTGAACGAGAAGAAATTGATTCACTTAGCCCTAAATCGGTTGTCGACGTATTAGAGCAATTACCCGGCTTAAGTGTGACTCGAAATGGTGGCGCAGGCCAAAATGCAACCGTGAGTATTCGCGGTACAAGTTCTGGTCATACTCTGGTTTTAGTTGATGGATTAAGAATTGGTTCAGCCACATTAGGTTCTATCAATTTTGGCGCTATTTCACCGCAAAATATTGAACGCATCGAAGTTGTAAAAGGTCCACGCGCCTCCGTTTGGGGAAGCGATGCTATCGGTGGCGTAATTCAAATTTTCACCCGCAAACTTGACGGTGGGGAATGGTATGCCAGTGCTGAAGCAGGTAGTAATAACTACGTGCGTGGTAGCTTAGGTGGCGGCATTAAGCACGGTGACGGTAGTAGTACTATTTCTGTTAGTAGCGAAAGCTCTGATGGCTATGATGTCTATAATGGCACCCCTGAAGAGGCCGATGATGATGGTTATGACCGCATCGGTATTAATGTAATTGGTTCGCAAAACGTATCAGAGCAATGGCAAGTAAATTGGAACATGCAATATGACACTGGTAATAACCAGTACGATGACACATATGGCATGGGCAGCTCTGATGAAAGTGACTTTGATAACTACTTGTGGAACCTTGGAACACAATACACTGGCGAACGCTACACCAGTAAATTCAATTTAGGGCAATCACAGGATTCAAATACCAACTTCCGCGGTGATAACCCTGATGTGCCTAAATCAGATTACGAAACCACTCGAGATCAAATCAGCTGGACAAACCAATACCTAGCCACTGAATCATTAACCTTAATCGGCGGAGCCGATTGGTATAACGAGTCAGTCACTGGCGACTATGAAAACGATGAACGCAATGTAATTGGCGTTTATGCATTAGCACAATATAACTGGAGTAACTTCTTGTTCGAGGGGGCTATTCGTTACGATGATGTCGAAAATATTGATAATGAAACCTCTTACAACTTAAGTGCAGCCTATCAATTTTCAGAGAGCTGGCGCCTAACTGCAAGTACTGGCACAGGTTTCAGAGCCCCCACTTTTAATGACCTATATTGGCCAGGTTCTGGTAATCCAGATTTAGTATCTGAAACATCAACTAATAATGAGCTTACCCTAAACTACAACAGCAAAGCAGTTCAGGCTTATATCAGTGTTTTCCAGAATGAAATTGATAATTTAATCGCATGGGCACCTAACGAAACTGGGATGTGGATGCCAGCGAACATTAATGAAGCCAAAATTAAAGGCGCTGAACTATCGCTCAATGCCCGCATTGCTCAACTCGATCATAAAATGTCGTACACCTATTTAGACACATCTGATGAAACAACAGGTGAAGAATTGGTTGGCCGCAGTGAACATGAGTTTGACTACAGTATCGGTTACCAGTGGCAAAACTTTGATGTGATGGTGAATTACCATCATCAAAGTGAGCGCTACTCAGGCTACGGTGCTTACCTTGACGCCTACGATACTCTTGATGTCAGCCTCGGCTACTTATTTGCTGAAAAATGGCAAGTTCGTCTGAAAGCGAACAACGTCTTCGACGAGGAGTTTTCATCGGTCAACAACTACAACAATTCAGGGGCTGAATACTTCCTTAGTCTAAGCTACCAAGCTTTCTAACCTTCCCTTACTGAAGAATCTTAGGCACCCGTAACAGGGTGTCTAAGTGAGATGTTGAAAATGCTAAAAAAAGATTCTATACCTCACTTATCAGTCAGCGACTTAAGCTGGAGTTGTGCAGATAAAACGGTATTAAAGCAGCTTAGCTTTACCGTCAAAAAAGGTGAGGTTGTGGGTATTTTAGGCCCCAATGGCGTGGGTAAGTCCACATTACTACGCTGTATTTACAAGTACCTAAAACCGACTCAAGGTCGTGTGTGTTTAGACGGCACCGATATTACCCAGATTTCCCGTAGGCAGTTCTCATCTAAAGTTGCTGTCGTGCTGCAACATCCACCAGCGGGATTTTCTATGACCGCCCGCCAATTACTAGCAACAGGGTTAGTAAGCCAACACCATTGGTGGCAAAGCATTGATCATAAAAGTGAGCAACAACTCATTGATGATGTGCTTGAACAAGTTAATTTAGCGGATAAAGGTGAACTCTTTTTCGAACACCTTTCTGGTGGGGAAAAACAACGCCTACTCATCGGTAGAGCATTGCTGCAAAAACCTGAAATTTTACTCTTAGATGAACCCACAAACCATCTCGATATTCGATATCAACTTGAAGTGCTGACACTGATCAAATCTCTGAATATTACTGTAATAGCCACCATTCATGATCTCAATCTTGCGAGCGCTTTTTGCGACCAGTTGTTGTTTCTAAAAGACGGCTGCTTAGTTAAAAATGGACCTCCTAACGCTGTTATGTCTGAAGATAATATACGCCATATTTATGGTGTAAATGCTCATATTGACCAACACCCGACTAATGAAAAACCACGTGTAACGTACCATTACTCAGAGGCATTATATGCGGCTGTTTAATGCTAACACCTTACTATTGGTATTAACGCCACTGGTATTTTTCAGCCCTATTTTGGCCATCATTATCGGCAGTGCCAATATTGAATTTGAAAATGTCATTGGCGCCATTTTACGTGCGATAAATTTCGACACACCAGCAACGGGTTCACTCGCTATTTCCGATCGCATTATTATTGAACTTAGAATGCCAAGAGCCATTATGGCCATGGTGTGCGGCGCGGGATTGGCCATTTCAGGTTCGGTACTGCAATGTGTTACCCGTAACCCGTTGGCAGACCCATACTTATTCGGTATTAGCTCAGGCGCTGCATTAGGCGCAATCCTTGCTATTACTGGTGGTATCGCATTTTTACCTTTACCGATTTGTGCATTTTTAGGATCACTTATAGCCGTCGGGATGGTCATGATCATGTCCCGTGATGGGCAAGTCGAAACCTTAGTGTTATCAGGGGTAGCGATTTCATTTTTATTGTCTTCGATTGCCAATCTCATATTGTATTTCAGCGATCAGCAGGCTATTCAAGCTGTGCTATTTTGGTCTTTAGGCAGCTTTGCCAATGCCACTTGGTCATCGCTATTTTACCCAAGTCTTATCGTATTTTTGGGTAGCATCATCATTTTTAGATTCCAGCGCCCTCTTCATGCACTGATGGTCGGTAATGAAAGCGCCCACACTCAAGGTGTTGCGGTCCTCCCCCTCAGGCTTGGGATGTTAATGCTAACTGCGCTTATCACTTCATCATTAGTTGCTACCTGTGGCGGCATTGGTTTTGTCGGCTTAATGGTGCCGCACATATCCAGAATACTTCTTGGCGCAGCGCATCCTGCAGGCTTAATCGTCACCGCCATGATGGGCGCCATTTTGATGGTGTCAGTAGATATCTTGTCAAGAGTCATTCTACCTAGCCAAGAGCTACCCGTTGGCGTGATGACAGCCATGATGGGTAGCGCATTCTTCATTTCATTGCTTATTAAACGTCAGCAAAAGGCCACTCGATGAAACAACTGATTATTGGCGGCGCTCGCTCAGGCAAAAGCAAAATGGCTCAGCAATACGCTAAGCAATGGCAACAGCAAACCCAAGGTGACGTTATCGTTATCGCAACTGCGCAACATGATGACAGCTCAATGAAGCAAAGGATTGCCCATCATCAACAAAATAGACCTAAGCATTGGCAAACCGTTGAAACACACCTGCAGCTTGCTGAGGCAATAACCCAATACAGCACCAAGGGGAACCTAATTCTGGTGGACTGCTTAACGCTCTGGTTATCCAATACTCTGATGTTTGCAGCTAATCAAAAAGACAGCAGCTTTGACCAAATGAAACAGCAGTTGCTTGATGCCATTAACGCAAGTACAGCTGAGTTAGTCCTTATTAGTAATGAAGTCGGCCAAGGCGTTGTGCCCTTAGGCGAGCTTTCAAGAGAATTTGTCGATCAATCAGGTTGGCTACATCAGTCGTTAAGCCAATATGTAGACCAAGTAGCGATTTGTATTGCAGGACTGCCTTTGGTGCTAAAGGAGGCTAAATAATCATGACTTTATTCAGTAAACTTCTTAACCATATCGTGTTCGCGGTACTGACACTATTTACCAGCAACATGGTAAATGCAGCCGAAATGGCTCCGAGTAAAACCGAGCAACGTTACGTGGTGCTGTCGCCACATGCGGTTGAAATGCTATTTGATATTGGCGCTGGCGATACTATCATCGGCACAGTTGAATACGCAGACTACCCTGAAGCTGCAAATAAAATACGCCGTATTGGCCGCTACGATTACGTTAACTATGAAGCGCTATTATCACTCAATCCTGATGCCATTATTGTAAACAGCCAAAGTACGTCATCGGGTATTTTAGAGCGTCTAAGCGATCTTGGTTTTCCGGTTATCGACACCAGCGTCGAAAAGCTAACTGACATTCCTAAAAGGCTCAATGAACTTGGCGAACTCACTGGAAATCAATATAAGGCTAATCAGCAAGCGCAAGAGTTTAGTCATTTATTAGCTGAAATACGTAACGAGTTTCAACATCAAACACCCGTAAACGTATTTTATCAAGTGTGGCCAAATCCACTCACTACCACCTCAAGTCAATGGATGAACGAGATTTTTGCTGGCTGTGGCGGAGTAAACGTCTTTTACGGTTCGCACTCTGATTACCCGCAAGTCAGTATTGAGCAGGTCGTCACGACCATGCCAGACATCATTCTAAAACCTATCTATCACGGTAATAGTAATCAAGAAGTGGTTAGTTGGGAGACATGGAAAGAATTACCTGCAGTGATTAACCAACAAGTTAAGTCACTCGAAGGCGATTTAATCCACCGCACAGGCCCAAGAGTGTTACAGGGAATGATTAACGTTTGCCGTAATATTGATAATGCTCGTCAATATCAAGCGAGCGCCCATGATTAGCTTTTATTTGGGCGGTGCTCGTAGCGGTAAATCTGGGCTTGCAGAGCAAGAAGTTGCACTTAGCCAACAACCCGCTATTTATATCGCTACGTCTAGACCCAGTGCATCGATGCAGCCACGAATTCGCTTACATAAAGCACAAAGACCAACGTCGTGGAAAACGCTTGAAATACCGCTAGACCTCAGTCGAACCTTAGCTGATATCGATAAACCCAACCAAACCATCATCATTGATTGCTTAACGTTATGGTTAACCAATCACCTTATGGCGCAATCTTCACTTGAAGACGAAATCAAACAATTGTCGACAAGACTTGCCCAAATGCAATCCCATTGTGTAGTTGTTAGCACTGAATGTGGCCAAAGCCTTATTCCGAAAGACGCTTTGAGCCTTAAATTTGTTGCCGCCAGCGGTGAGATGCATCAAGCCATTTCTCATGTTGCTAACAAGGTATTTTTCTGCCAAAGCCGTATTGCGATTCCAGTTAAAACATCAAAGGAATCGCATTCATGAACAACACTCGATTCACCTTTTTACGCCATGGCCAACCAGAACAACACGACTGCTTATTAGGTCGCACCAACCCTTGCCTCACTGAGCGCGGTTGGCAACAAATGCACCTTAGTAGCCAAGACATAAAGTTCGACCGCATTATCAGTTCTCCGCTGCGGCGTTGCAGCCAATTTGCCCATCATTTAGCTGATAAAACAAGTAAACCATTACAGGTTTGTCCTGACTGGCAAGAGCTGGATTTTGGTTTATGGGACGGTTTGCCATTATCCCAACTATGGCAAGACACTCACTGTGGCTACCCTCAGTTTTGGCAGCAGCCTTTTGTCATCACGCCCCCGCAAGGGGAGTCGAGCCTAGAGTTGCTCACACGTGCTACGGCGCAAATCAAATTAATAAGTCAAAACCATCAAGGTGAGCACATTTTGATTGTCACGCATTCAGGTGTTATTCGCATCTTAATGCATTGGCTTTTTTCACCAGCCGACTTGGCTGATGACATAAAGGTATTAGGCCATCAAACCACTGGGAACGCGCACCTCAGTCACCTTGTTGTTGCCCACGCTGCTCGCCTAGAAATACAAACTTATATCGATGAAGACAACAAGTTATGGCCACAATTAACTGGCCTACATAACCCTAAGTAAGCCCGTTTAAAAGCTCGTAAACGCTGGAGAGATATAACAATGAAAACAATTTGCTTCAATATTTTAAATTGTGCCGCAACGCAATTGCCTGGTTTGCATGAACTCTCCGATGCGGGTGCAGGCTACAACTTAATGCACTTCACCCCTACACGAGACAGTGAAATTATTGCTAATGGTTACGCCACCACGGTATTACCCACAAATAGCTTGGCAACCAAAGGGGCTGACAAGTATGACGGATTGCTCAGTAACGGCGGCATCAGCCCAGCAGTACTTAGCCATGGCTTATTAACACTGTTAGATAATCATGGGTATAACATCGAGTTTCACAGTTTTAACTTCAATGTAAGTCAGCCACAAGTACAAGCTGAAACATGGCTTACGCAGTCTCATCATGGTGGCCGTGACATTGATGCTACTGAATTAATAGAAACACAGTTTATTCCAACGTTAATCGATCAAGCCCAACGAGGCTGTATCAGTGTTTTGTCTGAATGCGGCGTGGGTGGCACTACCTTCTCAACCTTATGGCTACGTTTACTCACTGGGTTAGACCTATCACCGGCAGGCAGTACTAAAGATCCCAAAAAGCTAGCAATAAAACAGCAGTTATTAAGTGAACTTGAAAATCTGTATCGGCAAAATGGTGAGCAATTCAGTGAACAACGTTTGCTTGCTAACCCACTATTTCATGACCCTATTCAACTGGCCATCATTAAGTTATGCCAGCAATGGCCAACGGCATTACCACTCCCCATTTTTGCGGGCGGAATGATGTTTGTAGCGCCATTAATGGCAGCACGAGACACGACTAAAGAATTACAACCCACGGTCATTCATACCACTCGCTGGGTTCTAAATGGTGACGGTGAACGGGTACTTGCTCAACTTGATAGCAAAGATACCGTTATCACCCATAACACCAATTTCAATCTATCAAGTTTAAGCTGTCTGCAGTGTTATGAGCATGGTTTGGTTGTAGAAGGCTGTGGCTTAGGCGGTTTGTTGGTACTCAGTGAAGCGCTCAATATTGACGAGCAAAGCATCATCACGGCTTTAGAAAAAGCGGTACATGACTATCAGCGTCCATTTCTTGAAAATCATCATGTGGCCTAACCAAGATGACTACCACCAAGTCTGTTGCAGTAGCCCAGATACGCAAAAATACATTAAACGAGATAAACAATGAGCTATAACCCGAAAAAACAAGCCGAACATAAAGAAAGAGTCGATAGCGCGATTGAGCAAGCTCAAGAAGAAAGAGGCCAAGTGCTTATTGTTACCGGTAATGGCAAAGGCAAAACCACTGCGGGCTTTGGCACTGCCTTTAGGGCATTAGGCCATGATCAAAAAGTCGCAGTGGTGCAATTTGTTAAGGGCAATCTTGAGTGTGGTGAGCGTAACTTACTTGAGCAGCTCAACGTACCAATTCACACCATGAATACAGGCTTTAGTTGGAACAGCGAAGATAAAGAAAGTGATAAGCAAGCCGCGCAAATGGCTTGGCAGCAAGCTAAAGCTTTTTTATCTGACGACTCGTTCGATCTGGTGCTACTTGACGAGCTAACTTATATGGTGACTTGGGGCTTTATTGAATTGGAAGATATTCTCAAATATTTACAAGCAAGACCCACTGAGATGTCGGTTATTATCACCGGCCGTGCGGCGCATCGAGAGCTTAAAGCTTACGCCGATACTGTCAGTGAAGTTAGACCTGAAAAGCATGCTTTTCAGCAAGGGCTTAAAGCACGTATTGGACTAGACTGGTAGAGACAATATGAAGCAACTAACCAATCTAACCGTCACTCCTAAACCTGGTCATCTATTTGAAAACTGGCAACAAGCTGAGAACTGGTTAACAAGAATGAGTTTAGATGGGTTTGAGATCTACCCTAATGGCTCATTTAATTATGAGCAAGTACCGAAAACGTTGACTGGCGGGTTTCACTTACAGTCATTCCCTATTCTCACACCTTTATTATATAACGATCAAAAAAGGTTGATGCATATCTTTGGTGATTGGAACACTGTCGAACAATTCTATGGCGGTACTGATGCTGATTTTCTTGTAGATACTATGGTCCACCAGCTCAATATGGCTCAAGATCTTGGGGCGCCCTACGCGGTTTTTCACCCTATGGATTGCGATATGGATAATATCATCACGCAGGATTTTCCATGGCAATATCAAGACACAATCAAAGCATGTGCAACGTTACTTAACCAAGCTTTAGCTAAAAGCCACTTTAATGGCTGGCTATTACTCGAAAATATGTGGTGGAATAAAAGCTTTAGACTCGATAACCGCAATCAATACGATGAACTTCGACTTGCGATTAATTATGATAAATGCGGAATATGCTTTGATACCGGACATTTGATGGCAACACAGCCACAACTGAGTAATGAACCAGAAGCGATAAAGTTTATTGAAAACAGGCTACACAAACTAGACTTATACTCAGAAATCATCACAGTACATTTGAACAGCAGTTTGCTTAGTCAAAATTATGAACCTTGGGAGCCTGATGAGTCAGATAAAGCACCATTTTGGCAGCAATTTGATCATGCACTGAAGCATATTAACCAACTCGATCCGCACCAACCATTTGTCCAAACTAATCTATCTCATTTAATCGACTCAATTAGCCCTGACTTTGTTGTCCATGAGTTATCTCAATGCGAGTTAGTCAATTGGCAAAATAATATCAAACATCAAATATTGTTGATGAACATATCTGAGCCAGAACAAAGCGGTCAGGCAGCATAAAAATGACGCATTATTCGCCCCCCAATAACGATTAAAATAATAAAAATTTGAATACCCTATAAATATTCTTATTGTTGCAATACTAAAGCCTTAGAGCCGAGTCCTTTAATACCATTAATAAACTCCCCCTTGGTCTTCTTGAAATTATTCATGGCAAATACTCAAAAGAGTTTAACGCCACACTTATCGTTAATGAGAGAAAACTAGTAACATTGTTAACTGCCATACAGATATATTTTCAAAAATTACCCCTTCAGATAAGTAACTATTTATAGAAAATGCTTACCCCCAAAAAAAGGCTATCACCCGAACTCGAATGATAGCCCTATAGATAACTAATTTGCTTTATCAGAACTGATATCTAAATGTTGCCATGACTAAATGCGCGGTATAATCATGATCTAGTTCACCTAATGTTTGCAGGCCTGTTGGGCCTGTTCCTGGGTAATAGTACACAGGTAAATCTGTGTCATCGTTATCTTCATAACGTTCAAGTTCATAGCGAAGGCCTACTGTCATTTCAGTTGAAATACTGTAATCGACATACAAAGAGGCATTATGACTAGTTGATTCATAAAGTCCGAAGATATCACTACCACTGGTATAACTATCACTAAATGAAAGCGCATAAGTGTAATCACCGCCAATGCTGATACCGTAATCATTCAAGCCTGAGTAATCAAAACCAACACCAGCAAAACCGAACTCTTCATTGGTATCAGCTTGCCAATAATTAGAGTAATCATTTCGTGCACTTGCTTGGGCATTATCAACCCACTGGTAACCACCATCAGCAGTAAAACTGAGTGTATCTGTGGCTTCCCAGCTTAAGCTTAAGTCGTAACCATAACTATTAGACTCAACCAGTCCAACACCTGTATTGGTATAATCATCTAATGAGTAGTAACCATGCAAACTCACAGAGAGGCTGTCTACTGGTGTATGAGTAATAAACATTTCAGCAGATGTACTTTCTTTATCGGCAAGATAATACTTGCGCATCAACTGATCTTCGTCATTTGATACTGCATCATCGTATAAGAAAGACGAACCTCCTTTATCTGAGTAACTTGCTTTTACTCGAAGATCCCACTTATCGAATCCCGTTGCAAGCCACTGAGCCCAAAAGATATTGTCATCAGTCTTTTCGCGATCTTGATCAGAACGCTCAGTATCAATGCGATCGAAGCCTGCTTCAATACGCTGGCCTTTAGCAAAGTTATAACTCGCACTCACTTTATAAGCAGTTCGGGTTGTATCATAAACTCTATTCTCAACCATCTCGCCAGTTACACTGTTATAGCTGAATTGTTCATATTCATCTATTTGAGAGGTGTTATCACGGTCAGAATAATCTACTGATGCGTTAATTCGAACACCTTTTGCAACTCGACTTGAAACTTTAACGTTTGCATCTAGAGTATCAACCTCAACATTACCTTGATTACTTTCATTAGGTACGCCAGTTAACGTCACAAAGTCGCTGTCTTGTTTCATGTTACCGCTAATTAAGCGGCCAGTAACGTAAGTTCTGTCTAAGCGATAATTACCGAGCAAACTGATAAAATGAGCTTGGTTATCTGCAGCCTGAGAGGCTGTTTGAAAATCCGTTCCAGCCATTGAAAGTTCATGGATGTTATTCTCAAACAAACTGCCTTGGTAGTTAATTTCAGAGAACCAGTTATCTCCTTTAAAGTTGATACCTGCTGTCATGTTTTGAGTTCGAGTATCAACAGGTACTGCAAGATTGATGGCAGTAATCCCACCATTACTCATACTGGTTTGCTGCTTACCCTTTTTGTCTTCAGAGGCATATCTAAAGTAGGTAGAAAAAACATCAAGTTTATATTCAGCTTCAAGCTGATACTTTGAACGCTCTACTGCCAGCGATTGAGTGACGAAATCATCATTTTCAACAAACTGACCGTTATTACTGGTCCACACGCTTTGAGCATTGTCAGCTGTGTAGCGGTTTTTCTCATCGAAACTGGCTTTAACACCCCAAGTTCCAAGTCGACCCGTTTTTACGCTGGCACTGCCCTGCTCACTGCCTAATGAATCAGCAAACACTTCGGTTCTGTAACCGTCATTATTGATGGCAAGATCTGCATTTACGCCTGCAGCAGAACCGTCTTTATACTTGAGTTTATTGGCAGCATGATCATCTTCAGCATCCATTGAACCTAGTTCAACACCAATTTGGCCAACTGCTGTTTTGTCTGAAACACATTTACTGCACTTCCAACCGCCAGCACGGTTTTCAACATCTTTGGCTGCGGTAATACCAAAATCAAACGCCATTGCACCAGTACTAATACTAGCTAAAGCGAGTGTCACTAAACTTAATTTATATTTCATTAGATATCCCTCTTAAAACTGCAGTGCTTTGCCAGATGTATTATTAGAACCATGGATTTGACTGTGACAGTTCAAACAACCTTGTCCTGCGGTTTGAATACTTTGGTTGTCACCTGGAAGTGTTGATGCATGGATATCACCGGCATGGCATTGCTTACACAGCATAGGAACTCGGGAGTTAAGAAGGTTTTTATTCACGCTACCGTGTGCATCATGACAATTAGCACAATTTTCCATTACTGGTGCATGCTCCCACAAGAAAGGACCACGTTTTTCAGCGTGACATTCAAAACATGTTTGATTGACGTTAAAGGCTTTTAGGTCACTGTCACTCATTGAACCATGAGGGTTATGACAGTCTGAACAGACCATTGAACCATTCTCGATTGGGTGACTGCTGCGTTTGTGGGTATCTGCATTCACTTTAGTATGACAACCTGCGCACACTTCAGCTTCTTTGCTTTTAACAGTAATAGGATCTTTGGCGATATGTACTTGGTGACAGCTCACACAAGCAACATCTTGGTCAGCATGAGTTGAAGTATGCCAAGCGCTACGAGCTGTATCGTTATGACAAGCTGTACATACGGTATTTTGCATTTCGGCGGTAAGGGCAGAGTCATCACCAAAACCAATCATTGGTTCATTTTTGCCTTTGTGCTTACCTTGAGGTCCATGACAAGATTCACATTGTAAACCTGCCATTGGGCTTGCTGCTGAATTAGCTTGGCCATGTACACCATCAAAAATAGCCATCACTTTTTCTGTACGTTTATGGCACATTAAACAGCCATCAGCACCTTTTTTCGAATAAGTTCCTTGTTCAAATTTTTCCATTAATACATCGACGGGCTCAGCACTTAGATTGCACGTCATCAATCCCGACATCATTATGAGCAACATGCTCATAGTTTTTAATTGTTTCATATCATCAGCCATTATTTAGTATCAATTCTTGTTTTAATCAATATGCTTATCAGGCATATCGAATTGACATTAAGGCTAACGACAAAAAACCTGAATTACTCTGTAGGTTTTAACAGTAAATAGGAAACTGTTAACTTGAACCTCATTTTTTTAGGCAAATAAAACACTAAAACCTTTGAGTTAATTCCATTTGAATCGATAACTTGCTATGGCAAGCCCGGCCAGAGTGACCAAGAATAAAAATATAAGATGGTTAGCAATATCAGTAACACCAGCGCCATCAATAATAACGGCACGATTGGCATCATTTAAGTGCGTTAGTGGTAAAGCATCAGCAATATTTCTTACCCATGACTTACTGCCTTCTAACGAAAACCAGACTCCAGAAAGAAACATCATTGGCCAAGACAGCAGGTTCAATACCCCATTACAAAACTCATCAGATCGAGTGCGACTCGCTACCATTAATCCAATACTGATCATCGCCGCACTGCCTAATGTCATATTGAGTAAAAGTAACCAAGCACTACCTCTAACTTCAACATCAAATAGCACGGATATAACTAAAAACACCACCACTGCAGTGCCTACAATGGCAATCAAACGCGAAACTAATTGCGACGCAAGAAATTGCCATGCACTTAAAGGGGTAACTTGAAAACGTTTTAATACGCCGGTTCTTCTATATCGAACAATGACATAACCCACGCCATATAGCGCAGAGAACATCATATTCATCCCTATAATCCCAGGAAGAATCCACTCAACATGGCGCACAGCCTCGCCGGTGACTTCTTTTCTTTTTAACAGAGGCGCCTTGGCATTAATAAGCTGTTCAAGGATGTAACCTCTTGGGCTCGAGGCATTAATCCAATAGGCCTCAGCATTTATTAAGCCATCAATATGATGCCTTGCCACTTTATATTCAGCTTCGTCAAAGTCATCATACTTAATAATTTCAATGTGCTTAATACTGGTCACTTCGGTTAATTCACTAACGTCACCATAAACGCCAAGTTGATATAGTGCAGGGTTTTCGTCATCGAACACTAAGGCTAATGCGATAACGATAATGAGCGGGAAAAATAATGACCAACCAATGGCTGACTTGTCTCGGGAAAATTCAATGTTTCTTGCCGTTATTAAAGCTAATAGCGCCTTCATGCTCTTAACTCGCTTCCGGTTAATTTCATAAATAAATCTTCTAAATGAGGTTGTCGCATGGTGATGCCTTTGCTCTCTACATCACTCAATAGCGGTAAAATTGCTTCGATATCGTTGTATTCAATCAGGTAATTACCAGACACCTTCTTGAATTTCACTTTATCGTTAGCCTGTAATAAGCCCACTACATGCCCAGAAACAATGGTATCGGGCAGCTCCAAAATATGCTGGTAAAAGTGTTGGTGAATGAGGGCTTGAGGAGTTCCCTCACAAATGAATTTACCTTGGTCCATAATGGCAACTCGATCACACAGACGTTGGGCTTCTTCCATATAGTGAGTGGTTAAGATGATGGTTTTACCCTGCTGTTTGATTTGCTCTACTAACTGCCAAAAGTGAACCCTAGCTTGAGGATCTAACCCAGTAGTGGGCTCATCTAAAAATAAAATACTAGGATCATTAACTAAGCTTAGCGCTAACAATAGCCGTTGCCTTTGCCCACCAGACAGAGTGAAATGCGTTTGATGTAAAATATCACTCAGCTGACACAACTCAATTAGCTGAGCGATTGGCAGCGTTTTTTTATAAAAGTTTGCGAATAGCTCAAGCGTGTCTTTTACCGTAAGGTAGTCTGGTAAACTGGTGGATTGAAATTGAATACCTATTTGCTGTTTATAGTGTTTATTTATTGCGTGATTTTTATAGAGCACTTTACCCGCTGTGGGTATGATTATCCCTTCCAAAATCTCTAAGGTTGTTGACTTACCAGCGCCATTTGGCCCTAAAATACCTAAGCACTCTCCTTCGATAATATCTAAATCTATTTTATCGACCGCTTTCAAATCAGCATATTGATGACTGAGTTTTTGCACACTTAAAATCACTGGCATCTTAAAACCTAAAAGACCTGCTATAGGCCTACTCGCATTATTAATTCAAATAAATAGGCATTATCAACAGTTATCAATTTAGGAACACTGGGGTTTTTCACAGTTAATCTCTTTCTTTGTTAAAACTGTGTACTCAAGCTCATATCGGTTTGAAAAACGTTGCAAGCGAGCAATTTGGCTTCATCATGCCAATGATATTAACTCTAACTGTGACTAACCTGTTTGGGTGTTCTATGCGTTTATTGATTGCAATTTTTACACTTTGCACCGTTTTAATTACTCCTTCATTCGCGCTTGCTGCGGATTTTAAAATAGTCTCTCTAGCACCAAACTGGAGTCATACTGTTGCCGAACTAGGTGCTATTGATTCACTGGTGGGTGTAACACGCTATGCTCGTTTCCCTGATGAAATCCCAAAGCGTGTAGAGCGTGATGAAATTGCCGTAGTGGGTGGTTTTACAGATATAACGCTTAAAAAAATAGCCGCGCTGGAACCAGATTTAGTCTTGAGTGCAACAGGCCTGCAATTAAAACTGAAAGCCCAATTAGAGCAGAATGGTTTTAAGGTTATTCATATGGAAGAAAGCAGCCTTAAAGAAGTGTTCGATAAAATTAATCAACTGGGCGATGCAATAGGCCATCAAAACCAAGCCAACAAACTTATCAGTTCAATAAAAAGTGAATTAATTGATATTAAACAGGAATATCAAGGTAAGTATGACGTGAAACCCAATGTTTATTATGAGATCAATTACTATTACAAATGCGTTCCAGGCAGTGATTCATACATGAAAGAACTCATTGAATTAACGGGCGCACAGGCTATTTTATCTGACCGACAAGGTATCGCTCCAGCTGTTACTTGGGAGGAAGTTGTAACAGTAAACCCTGATGTTATCTTACTACCCATGTGGCCTGGCGCTGAAGCACCGAGTTTCAGTGGACCAACAGCAGGTAATGGCACCACTACTTTCGATGAAGTTATAAGTCGACACGAGGCAAGTAAGGTTAATGCGGTTGTAAACGATGCGATTTTTTATATTGATTCCGCGATAACTAAACAAGCAGGACCGAGCATCCCCGCAGCAGCTAGATTACTGGCTGAAACCATTTATCGAGCATACAATTAACTCGTAGCAATGTTGGGGAAATAACGGAACAATAAAAGCTAGTCTTTTAAAAATCAACAAGACTAGCTTTTAATAATCACTAAGTTGGGACTAGGTATTAACTTAATAAAAAGTTCTGGTACGCGGACTTAATTAAACTGGAACTATTGTTGGCACACAGCTTCTTTTTTAATTGCAATATACGATAATCGACTCCTCTTGGAGTGAGGTAGCATTCTGATGCTATAGACTCTCGGTTATACCCTTCTGCTATCATAGACAATATTTTAATGTCACTTTGTTTAATCACTTTATAGTCAATGAATGGGTTTAAATAACTGACATTACTCGCAAGAATCATGTAGTGAATGTCCATTAAATCGTCATGCGCTTTTTGTAAAAATGCAGGCGATAATACTTCATCATTATCACTCGTCACCAGATAAAAGCGGCCAACCCAATTGGGGTTTAACATGCAGTTGGTTTCTATTGAAACCTTAGTTGTATATCCATATTTTTTCAGGGAATCTTGAGGGCTTAACTGATGTTTTGGCCATTTACTGTAATCCCAATGATGGTTAGAACAAGATAATGAAATGGGTAAATTAGGATCAAATTTAGACCATTTTTTTCGGCTTTCAATACTATACTTACTCGCATTTACCGAGCTTGATAACATGTTATCTCTGCTAGGCGTACGCTTAACTTTCGAGAAACTATTATAAAAATTTTGATTCTTAATATCTAACGCAAACATGATATCTTTAATAGCATAATGCATAGAAAAATCATTTAATACACTACTGATCTTCATCATCTAACTCCAAAGCAAACTCACCCGTTAACAAACCATACTGACTCGCTGCATAGACGATTTCAGGCATACTCTTCGCCTCAAATACCTGCTTACTGACTTCGATATAATAATCAACGCCTCTTACAGATAGCTTCATTTTCTCTGCAATATCTTCTCTTGAAGTGCCTTGTGCGACCAAATTTACAATATTAAAAACTTTACGGCTAATGACACCTGAATCAAGCAGCATAAGAGTAATTAACTTATGTTCAGCATTTAAGCTAAGAGCTATATTCAATAACTTGGCATTCAACAAAGCTTTATTACTAATTAAACTTTCATTAAATCCTTCATTTGAAAAAAATAAGAATTTAATAGATATTTTTTTAGCAATTAATAGTCGAAACTCTATTGATAAAACACTTTCAGACATCGATGAATAGGCTTTATTGATAGAAATTACCATGTCATCGACATCAAGTGGGTCTTTACTCTTAACACTCAATAACTTTGAATCATGAATATATTGTGAGGATATTTTTTCTTCAACTAAAGCATGGCTACTAACAATACTAGAAATTGGTAAACACACCGATTTATTGGCACTTTTAGAACTTATCAATGGTGTATTGAAAATAAAAAAAGTAAAACATTCACTTGCATTGAATTGTTCGCATAAATCAATTAATTTTGGTTCTACTATTGAGTTCATCGCCTTCGTCTTTGTTAACAGTAAAGTAATATTTCTTCCTTAAAGTAATATTACATAATAAAAAGGCCTTATAGGCTTTGTTACTCAGTATCACTTTAAGAGAGTAGTGAGTTATTCCATTAACATCTACACTTGTGATTTTTGTCACGGTATCAGTGCAATAAAACAGCTTTATCCATATTCAACTGCAAAACAAAACCTACAATTAACACATGAAACAAACCTATTCCTTTAAGACACAGAATTTGTAGGTTTATTATGTTGATGTCAATTTACATACTACTTATTGTGACTAAGTTCATTTTATTCTTGCTAGGTTTAGAATCTGCAAAGAGAAGTCATTATTCGTGACACAAGCATGAACAAAAAAGCCTATAAGAAGGAGGAATACAAATCTAAAAAAGGTAGAGCTTTTGAAAAATAAACCATTAAAACAATAATTTAAAACACTCAAAACTAAAGCTATATACAGCTAGACTAAAAAATCAAAACTAATAAAAGTACAATGATAGAATTAAACCAACCTTAAAAGCGTAAAGTCATACAAAACTACCCTCACTATTCAATATCGGTATACTTTTGTTTTATTTAATATTTTACTTTCAAATATTTTTATCAGAATGCCATAAAAGAAAACGATATAACATTAGAAACACGCTACATCTTTTAACAAATAATAAGTTGTTACCTGTAAACATGGCCTTTATCAATAAGCAATTACGAATATAAAAATACCAGCAT
>NZ_BPEV01000003.1 GCF_019654955.1 Shewanella sp. KT0246
TTATAGATAAAAAAATCGCCTTTTTATATTAAAAATTAAATAAAAATTGAAATAAGTTGTTGTTTAAGCAGGTTAATATTGGTTTTATTTTTTGTTAGCTCTAAGGCGTTTTATGCTGTGATCTAGCTCAATAATTTCCATGTTTTTATCCTTAAACTAGGTCTTGCTCAAATTAATTATATCGTTCGCTGAACTGCCAGGTTCGACGGCAAAAATATAAAGTAATGATGATTAGGAGTGGGACAATGAAACAGGCTAAATACAAGATAGCTGCACTGAGTGTGCTAGTTTGTCTTGGCATTGTTGGCAATGCGAATGCCGCTGGTAAATATGATAGCGTACCAGCGATGGGGAAGACGGCTCAAAAAGTTATTGCTAATTCAAATGGCGATGAAGAATCTAAAGGTGTTAAAACGCTTCAAGATTATATTGTTCAAGAAAAAGAACTTTTTGATTATTTATTCCAAAACCACCCTTTATTTAAATATCACGAAGAAGGTAACTTAGTGGGTGATTACCACATCAGTGACCGTGGTGAAGAATATTTAGATACCGGTAATAGCCAAAAATACAGTAAACGTGTTGGACGCCCAAGCGCGGTTCAATATCGTCTTGGTGCGAAATCAATTCTTGATTATCCAAACAAGTTTGTCGGACCTGAAAAATGTGGTGAGTGTCACGCGGTGCAATATGAAGCTTGGAGCCGCTCTCGTCACGCTAAAACTATTCGTTTCCCTGGGGAGCACGAAGAAGTTGATAACGATTTAAACAAAACCATGTACAACACTAAAGATACTTCTATCTTAGCGGATGGTATTACCCCTGATGCGATTTATGCAACTGTTGGTACGCCTCGTACAAAATATGGTTTCATTGATGCGTGGATGGTACGTGGTACATATCATATCCGCGATGGTTTACTAAAAGATGGCACTGGTAAAATGGTTGCTGGTGGTAACCAATTCTCTCGTGGTTGGGCTGAGTGGTTAACCCCTGAAATGGCAGCCAAAATCAATGCTGTTATCCCAGATTTTCCTGCAACAAATGAAGGTAAAGCATTTGGTTTAAGTGGTTCTCATCAAGTGGGCATGAGCTCATACGGCGCGAAATACGAAAAAGAAATGTTGTTCCAACCAGCTAGTTCTTACTGTGAAGTTTGTCATAGCTTTAAGTTTGACTTCCAGAGCAAAGATGAATACTTAGCTGCACTGGGCGATCCTGAAAAACTACGTGAACATACCATTTCTAAAGGTATTGCCTGTGAAGAGTGTCATGGCGCAGGTGGTCACTTAGACGGTGGTAATGGCGGCGGAATGCCATCTAACTGTGAACGTTGTCACCAACGTTTCAACTATGTTGATGAGTTAGCTGAAGCTGAAGAAGGCGAAGGCAAACTAGAGTATGCATTTAACGTGAAAATGAAGTCTGCATGTCCTTCTTGTGGTACCGAAGGTTCACAAATGTTTGCTTCTAAGCATTACGAAAAAGGCATGCGTTGTGCTACTTGTCATGATCCACATGAAGTAACAAGCAACGATTGGAAGTCTGGTTATACCAAACCGAAAATGAAGAAAGAGTGTACAGACTGTCATGCTGCGCAAGCAGAAATCGCAGCAAACACTAAAACACATAGCGACCAAAGTTGTTCAAGCTGTCATATGCCTAACATGGGTAGCTGTGAAAACTTCACCGCGATGCAGTTCCCTGACCAAGCTGGTTTCGATGCTGTTCGTAAGTCACACATGTGGAAAATCGAAGTAGACCCAACTCAGAAAACACTGAACCCACCAGAAGGTGAGCCACGTGAAGCAACAACGAAAGGTTGGACTGTTGCTAAGAACGCTGATGGAAACAACTACTTAGACTTAATGTGGTCATGTGCTCGTACTGCTATCTCTGACGACAACGTTGTTAACGGTAAAGGTTGTCACAGTCAGTTCCAATCTGAACTTGACCCAAGCCTACACTACGAAGATCAACAAGAGATCTACGGTGAAGTCATGAAGTTCCAGAAACCTATCAAAGAAACCTACGCTCAAGTAGTAGGTGCACTTGAAGCTATCGACCAACTACTAGAAGTGACTAAGTTATCTGTTGAAGATAAATCACAAGTTCTTCTGTTAGCAGATAAAGCACAAGATGCAGTGACCTTACTTGAAAAAGATGGTTCTTGGGGTGTCCATGGTGCGCGTTATACCCATAAACGTATTGATGCAGCATTAACTTACGTGACACAAGCTCAAGCCATTCTTAATGGTAAAAAAATGTAAAGCCCTGATGGCTACTGGCATTTGCTAGTGGCCATTTTTTAATAGCTCGGCATCAGCCGGTGCCGAGATATTTAGAGAGAAGAACATGAAAAAACTACTTAGCAAAATTTTGATTTCAGTATCGTTGTTTGTCGCAGTCCAAGCGCAAGTATTTGCGGGAGCGGGTGGAGACTTAATTCCTGTGCAAATAAATGACATTCAGCTAAATCCGATTTCAATGCGCGAAGCTGAGTCGTTAGTTGGCAATGAAGATGTTTATTTTTTTGATGTAAACACAATGGAATTATGGGCCGAAGGTTATATCCCTGGTGCTGTGTATTTCAATGTGAAGAACTGGAAAGAGTTACTTCCAAAAAATAAGGATGCCGTGATGGTTTTCTACTGTGCAAATACCTTGTGCACCTCAAGTGCGATGGCTGCACGAGAGACTGTAAAACTAGGTTACACAGGTGTTAGACATATGGCCGATGGAATTTACGGCTGGCGTTTGTCTGGCAGACCAACTGAACAACCATAACGATTTTATTACTGATTTAAAGCCTGAAGATGCGTCGTCTGCAGGTAACCCTTTTTAGAAGAGAGAGTGGCAAATGAAACTATTAAAGAAAACTACCATAGCCGTTGCAACGTGCATGTCATTGGTCTTATCTGCTGGCAGTTTTGCTACAGAGAACTTTGACAATGATGTTGAAAAACAGTCTTACAGCATGGGTGCTTCTATTGGTAACTACCTATCAAGTCAAATTTATAGCCAGTCAGAGTTAGGTGCTCAAATCGAAGTGCAGCAAGTCATTAATGGTGTCATTGATGCACTTAAGAATGAGCAAAAAATGTCAGATGAAGAAGTACTGACATACCTTAATGAACGCAGTGAATTGCTGAATTTATTAAGCACTCAAAAAATGGAAAAAATTGCCCTTGAGAGTAAAAAAGCCAGTGAGGCTTATCTTGCTAAAAACAAGGATAAAGATGGTGTGACTACCACAGATAGTGGGCTTCAATACGAAGTTATTACTATGGGTGAAGGTGTAAAACCTAACGCTGAAGATGTGGTGACCGTGAAATACAAAGGTACCTTAGTGGATGGGACTGTTTTTGATGAAACTACAGATCCTGTTCGTTTTGCATTGCTTACCGCCATTTCTGGCTGGGAAGAAGGTTTGCGTTTAATGCCTGAAGGCTCAACGTTCCGTTTCACTATTCCATCAGATTTAGCTTATGGCGAAGATGGTGCGGGTGAGATCCCAGGTGACACAGCACTTATTTTTGAAGTCGAATTGGTCAAGTCTGAAAAGCCAAGTGAAAACGCTAAAGGCATGGGGCTTAGCGGTATGGGAATGGATGGCATGATGGGTGCTCACTAGCACCTGGAACATTATTCATCATTGAGTGTTATCGCGATGAGTTTATTGATAGCGCTTAAAACAACTTTAAGAAGGAAGAGACACTTATGAATATTCTGGCCTTAGGTATCGCAGTATGCCTGAGTATATTTATCGGACTCTTCTGGATTCATCACTGTACATATAACCGTAATTTGAGCAGTGCAGTGATGAAAACAACCAATACAGTAGCTGAAACTGGTATGGCAATGCGTCCTCTTGAGTCTGATGAATTCAAGAATACGGAGTCTTACCAATATCCATTATGGATGTCAGTCGCTGTATTGATCTTTTCGTTATCTATATATGCCAGTGGAGGACATTTCCAAGGTTGGAATGAAGGTCAAGTAGATGAATCGGTAGATTACTTGATCGCAGCAAAAATTACTAAAGGCCGCGATCAAGTGGTTCAGCAACCACAAAATGAAATGGCATTAATGTCGCTAGCGCAGGCTTACGCAGAAGGAGGCTTATATGCTGACTCTGTGAACACGTTAGCTGAGCTAATTGAATTAGTTGGCGCTGATGCCGAGTTATTAGGCATGCAAGTTACATCAATGTACTACCGCGATGGTCGCAGGTTTTTACCTGAAACCCAGACGGTCATTGATACCGCGTTGAATTTGCAACGTGATGAGCTTAATACCCGAATGATACTGGCAACGGATGCTTACTTAAACGGTAAATATGCAACTGCGATAGATCATTGGCGCATTCTACTAACCAATCAAACACAACCTTTTAATAGACAATCTATTAATAATGCAGTTATGAAAGCAGAATTTAAATTGGATGAGTGAGTCGTTAATTCGTCATTTGAATTTGCAGCGAACCAAAAGAAACCAGTCAGCTAATGCTGAACTAGGGAGGATGTTGTGAGTGAAAATATAGAAAGACGGAGGTTTCTAAAAGGCATGGGAGCAGCGTCTTTAATATTGGGCCCTATGGGGTGTACCTCTGTTGAAGATGATAGTAAAAATGCCAACAAACCTCATTACGTCATGGTGTTTGATCAAAATAAATGTGTCGGTTGTGGTGAGTGTAAAGAGGCATGTAATGTCGCGAATAACTTACCTGACGGCAAATCTAAATTGTTGATGGAGCATCAATCGGGTGGTGTTGAAGGACTAGCTTGTCCGCATTGTGGTAAAGAGAAATGTAACTGCGAACGTAAGTTCGTGCGCGTTTCTTGTCAGCAATGTAAAAACGCCCCATGTGTCAGCGTATGCCCAACGGGTGCGGCACATAAAGATCCAGAAACAGGGATCGTTACCATGGATGCGAGTAAGTGTGCGGGTTGTAAATACTGTATTGGCGCTTGTCCATACAACGCACGTTTTATCAATGAAGAAACTGATGTAGCTGATAACTGTGATTTCTGTTTAAACACTAAGTTAGCAAAAGGTGAGTTACCAGCATGCGTACAACAGTGTAAATATGACGCATTGATCTTTGGCGATGCCAATGATCCAACGTCATACGTTAATAAGTTATTAGCGGTAAAAGACTCTGTTCGCATGAAGCCGCAGTTTGGTACTGAGCCAAGCCTTCGTTACATTCCAGTTGTTAAGTTGGGGGTATAAGATGGACGGTTCAATGGAATTTACCATGGGCTTATCTGAAGGGGTTGCTTGGCCTTGGCCAATTGCTGTTTACCTTTTCTTAGCCGGTATTTCGGGTGGTTCTTTAGTGGTGGCGTTAGCTATTCGCTTTTTTAAAGGGCAAACCGCAAATACTCCGCTTTACAAAGCGGCGAGTTTAATCTCATTCGTGACGATTGCTTTGGGGATGTTATGTCTAGTATTAGATTTAACTAATCCATTGTTTTTCTGGCGTATTCTTGTGTTTTACAACTTCACATCAGTGATGTCTGTTGGGGTTATTGCACTGTGTGTGTATATCCCGCTAACCGCTGTACTGTGTTTGTATGCATTTGAAGATGAAATCAAATCGATTCCGGCGTTAAGCATCTTGTTGCCAATCATTAATATGCTAAAACCTGTTCGCAAACCTTGCGAAGTGACAGCATTAATTTTAGCAGCGGCTGTATGTGCTTATACCGGTTTCTTGATATCTGCGTTAATCCGCTTCCCGTTAATTAATACAGCAGTATTACCTGCTTTATTTATTGCATCGGGTGTATCTGCGGGGGCTGCAGCGTCAAAAATGTTGTCAGTATTCTTGTTCAAAGAAGATATGCACAGCAGTGAACTTAAAATCCTTCATGGGGCTGAATGGCCAATCATGATTGCGGAAATTTTGTTTATTTGCATGATTGCTATGTCACTTGCGACAGGTAATGCAGGCGCACAATCAGCGTTTGAAGCATTTACATCTGGCGTGTGGGCAAATCTATTCTGGATTGGTGTTGTAGGTGTTGGGTTCTTAGGCCCTATCTTACTTAACTTCGCCACAGGTAAAACCTTTAGTCATTCAGCTAAAGCTTTTTACTTATCAGGTGTTTGCGCCATTAGCGGCATGATGTGTTTACGTTTGTTTATCCTGTACGCAGGACAAACCTACGCGATTTAATGTTTGCCAGAATCACCCTTAAGCCACATGACTTCCCTTAGTTATTTTTAAGGGTGATTCTTTTTAAAGCTAACGTTTTATTCTGTGTTTTAGTTGGAAGTTGAAATGAAAAAAATACTATCGATATTGTTATTCGCGCCATTGTTATTTGCTTGTAGTCCTGAAAATGTAGTGGCCGAGATTGATAGTCACGCCCATGGTATACATGAACATGATCGCTGTCATATGTGTGGCATGATGATCACTAAATATCCAGGTCCTAAAGGTCAATTACAGTTAGGAAATTTAGAGAATAACCCATCTTTTTGCTCAACAAGAGATATGTTTAGTTTCTTGCTTCAGCCAGAAAATACACGCCAAGTTAACCAAGTCTGGGTGCATGATATGGCGGCTACCTCTTGGGAAAACCCTCAAGATGAGCACTTCATTGATGGTAAGACCGCAACCTATGTTTACGGTACCAGTCGTCAAGCTGTTATGGGCCCAGCCGTAGCATCATTTAGCACAGTAGAAGCTGCTGAAAAGTTTGCTAATGAATATGGTGGCGCAGTTTTAGAATTTGATGACATCACCATTGAGTTATTGGGCGAAGGTATGGACCACAACTAAAATATTGAGAATATGGATATACGCTCAAATTATTAGTTTTATCGTCACAGTTTTTTGAAAGTTAGCGTTATAGTTTGTTCGAAAGTGAGAAATGAGATGAAAAAATTTGTTCTTCATTCTTGGCTAATGATGGGCGTTGCCTTAACGCCTTTTGCCTTTGCTGAGCAAATTTATACACATGATGGCACACAGCTTCAGTATCTGATTGATCAGGCCAAGCCCCGCGATACCTTAGTACTCGATAATCTGGTTTATCAGGGCAATGTCGTCATCAATAAACCCCTAACATTAATCGGTCAGACTGATACTGTCATAGATGCTCAAGGCATTGGCAGTGCCATTACAGTTGCCAGCAGTCATGTCAATATTAAACAACTCTCGATTGTCAATTGGGGCGCAGATCAGTATGAATTAAACGCTGGTGTCTTACTTAATGACGGCGTGACTCAAGTGTCTATATTGGATAATAACTTAACAGGTAATGGTTTTGGTGTGAGGGCTGATAACTCTCATCACATTGAAATATCTCAAAACCGCATCCAAGGGAATCCACAAATGTTTGTGCTAGATAGGGGCGATGGCATCTATTTAAAACGCGTGGATCATGCCGTTATCAATGGCAATGTGATTAAAGATGTAAGAGATGGCGTTTATCTAGAGTCAGGTAAACATAGTTTAGTTACCAATAATCAATTTTCTAAGCAGCAATACGGTATTCATTACATGTATACCGAAGATGATGAAGCCTTTAATAATGCAGCCACAAAAGTCGATGGTGGTTACGCATTAATGAACGCTAAGCGGATCAATCTGCATCATAATCAAGTTATTGGTGCAGCGACATTTGGTGTGTTGCTAAACATGACCAATGACTCAGACGTACATGCTAATCAAGTGAATAATATCGTTAATGCAACACCTAAAATGCCAACGGGCGATGAAGGTAAAAGCATGTTCATTTATGGCGCCCGTGATAACCGTGTTTATGACAATGAATTTGCCAATAGCGAAATAGGTATTTACATGGCGATGGGTGGCGAAGGTAATCAAATATACCGTAACCAGTTTATTAATAACCAAGCTCAGGTGAAGTACGTCGGCGATACGATTGTTGAATGGAGTCATAAAGAACAAGGGAATTATTGGAGCGGTTTTATCGGCTGGGATCAGTCAGGTGATGGGATTAGCGAGCAAGCTTATCAGCCAAGCGATCATTTAGATCGTTTGTATTGGTTATATCCTGAAGCGCACTTTTTATTGAAAAGTCCGGTGGCTTCGTTACTGCGCTGGACTCAGCAGCAATTTCAAATAATGCCAGAGGCAGGTGTGATGGACAGTTATCCAATGATGAGTCCAATTGCAAATTCCAATATTGGTTATGCCGCTGAATTAGCAGATGACCCATCTGGTCATTCAAACATGGTTTCTACAACTCAGTCTTCTGAGCATTCGTTAAGTAAGTAGGTTTTTATGCCAAGCAATTTAGTTATTCAGGTTCAGAACCTCATTAAGCAGTATGGTGAATTTACTGCAGTCGGCGATATTAGCTTGCAGGTGCATTCGGGGGAAACGCTAGCATTGCTGGGCCATAACGGCGCAGGTAAGTCTAGCCTGATAAAAATGCTGTTAGGCATAGTTAAACCAACATCAGGTCGTATTAGCATGATGGGTAAAACTGTTACGCACGAAAAAGATCGCCGTCAGATCAATCTAGGTTACCTGCCGGAAAATATCAGCTTATATGAAAAGTTAACTGGCAAAGAAGTGCTCAATTATTTTGCCGCGTTAAAGCGAATTGATAAATCTAAAGTGCTGCAAGTGCTCGAAGAATTCGGCCTTGGGCACGCACAAGATAAACCGGTTAAAAGCTACTCAAAAGGGATGAAGCAGCGTTTAGGTTTTGCCCAAGCAATATTGTCATCTCCTGACATTTTATTGCTCGATGAACCTACTGTGGGGCTTGATCCTCAGGCTTCATTATTTATGTATCAAAAGATTGATGAATTAAAACGCCAAGGGTGCGCCATTGTAGTGTGTACTCATGAGTTGGCCGTGGTTGAAGATAATATTGATCGTGCTTTTATCATGGCTGATGGCAAGGAGTTAGCCTCTGGGTGTTTAGAGACGTTGCGCCAATCAACCGACTTAAAAGTGTTGTTTAAAGGAGAGGAAATTAATCAAGCTATAGTCGCGGATGAGTTTTTAAATACATTGGCTGTGAATAATCAATTATTGATTCATCAAGTAGATAAACCAAGAGTCATGAAGTATCTCACGCAGCATTGTGGCGTTTATAACTTCTCTATTGAAGAACCTGGCTTAAGTGATATTTACCATCACTGCATGAATAACCGTCAGCAAAACGCTGCTTAAGGTATTGTGATGTTTACACCTATTTTGACCATCGCCAATAAAGAAATTAAGGACAACTTTCGAAATCGTTGGGTTGTGTTTATTGGTTTGATACTCACTAGTTTAGCGCTATTAATTACCTTTTCTGGCTCAGTTGTTAGCGGACAGTTAGTCATCCCCGAGCTACCCATGCTAATGGCAAGTTTAACCTCGATTGGGGTATTTATTTTACCTTTAACAGCGATATTGCTTAGCTATGACAGTTTTATCGGCGAAGAAGAGTCAGGCACTTTACTGTTGTTATTGTCTTATCCATTGAGTCGTAATCAGATTTTACTTGGTAAGTTGGTTGGGCATATTGCAGTGCTGACATGCACTATCGTGTTCTCTTTTGGCTTAACTGCGGTGCTTATTCATTTGTTTACTGGTACGTCGGCTTTATTACTATTGTCGATATTTAGTCACTTAATTGTCAGTAGCATTTTACTGAGCATGTGTTTTGTTTTAATAGGCTATGTCGTGAGTTTACAAGTGGTCGAGAAAGCTAAAGCAATTGCGATTTTATTATTTATTTGGGTTGCCGTGGTGTTGGTTTACGACCTTATTTTGTTGACCTTAATGGTGGCAGAATCCGCAGGTATCTCTAATGAATTACTGCAAGTGCTTATTTTACTTAACCCAAGCGACATTTTTCGTGGGGTTATGTTGGTGGCGGCGCCGCAATTAAATAATGCTGATAGCATAGCAGCGCTCATTCAATGGCCATTATCAAGCCTTTATGGGGCACTAATCGCTTGGGTTGGCGCTATGATGTTATTTTCTATGTGGCTTTTTCAGCGTAAGCGCTTATAGCGCTTGTCGGTATTAAAGGATAGGGATTCTGTGATTGTTTTCATTTATTCCGCGATTTTAGCCTAATAGCGGAGATAAATATTCCGTTGTTATCTAGGTCACAATCAAACTATCTAAGTAACTGTATTGTAAGATTTAAAATATACTAAGACTGAGTTGGTAATCACATATTTTTTGGACTAATTGTATTATGATCGCTCAGTGTAACATTCGTTCATAGTACAATTTTAGGTGCAGACAGTGCTAAAAATAACTTCATATCTAACACTTGATACTTCGGCCAAGCAACTGGTTAATCATCTTAGTGATGAGAAAATCCCACTGACTTTTTCTGAAAATGCTGTACTGATCAAACTGTTGGATGATAGCGAAGAAATTTGGACCAAAGAGCAATTACTTGCAGAAGGTTGGCCAGATAGAGTTGTCGCGCCTACATCATTAACCCAATGCATTAGTACATTACGCCGTAAGCTAGAACCTTTCTCAGAAATTCATTTAAAAGCCGTTGCAAGACGCGGTTACCAGTTGCACATTAATGAGCGTAGCCATGTAAAAATGGTATCGTTGACAGACAGTCACACTATACGTGCAGCATTTTTAGATGTCAGCGTAATGGTAAAAATTGCTGGAGCGCTGATTGCTATTGGGTTACTTATCTTGGCTTGGTATCAGTGCGAATATCATAAGGTGTTAAAGCAAACTTCCCTTTGGAAAAGTGATAAGCAAGTTGAGCTGAACATTGGTGGTGTAAAAGAAAGTGCTATTTTGCTGTATAAAAACGATACAGATCAACTGCATGAATCAAAATGGCAAAAGCATCTTGCGCCTGAAAGTAATATTGTGACTGGCTTGAAAGGTTTCAGTGCTTTTGCGTTAACTAATGGCAGTAATTACTCTTTTGCGTCATGCCCTGGTTACTCGCTAGATGATTGTGATGGTAAAGGCATTATAAACATTAACTCACTATCACCAGAGCCTGCTGGTTTAAACATGCAGCAGTTTGTGCCACTCAGTAAAACCATGGAAGATCGCATTCGCTATAACAGAGTCCTTATTCCACAAACAAGTTTAGATAATAGCGATGGCAATATTACCGAGCATCACTATCACGCCGATGTATATTTCCCTATTGCGGGGGAAAAACTGATCCGCGGCGATTTCAGTATTTCATTAGTCTACGAAGGAGATAAAAGTGGCCAAATCTATACCACCACCTGTATTACTGATGAAGACTGCATTACAACACCCATTAAATTGAAAACTCGCGGTAGATTTAATCAGTATCAGCAGCAAATTGGTGAGTACGATGTTGATGTGTTTTATACCAAAATTGAGCAGAAAGAGTTTATAAAGCCAGATTTTGTTACGCCGTCAGCCATGCGCTTTTATCGTGAAATACGCCGAGTCGATATACAAGAGACGGAAATGGTGTTTTTTAGAGTCCATCAAACTGATAATACTGCGGTATGGATCTTCCCATTCATGGACGGACTAGTAGCTTGGTCTAAGTATGAGAAAGTGAATTTTTAGAGATCAATTGATGATTGTATAACAGCAAAAATAATTAAATAAACAACAAAAAGCCGACTGTAAAAGTCGGCTTTTTAGTGTTTTACGCTTGCATGTATTTGCTTAAAGTAAGTATTAGCTAATCGTTATTTGATAAATGCGAATGCATCACCAAATAAGTGTGCTTCATCTACACCCATTTCACGGAATACTTCACGCGCTGCACCGACCATATCAAAGCGGCCTGCAATGTAGATGTCATAACCCACTAAGCTGATATAGTCTTGCTTAATCTGCTCAAGTAGATTGGCTTGTTTGCCATTCCAGTCTGCTGGTGCTTCTTCAACAACGGGAATAAATTCAAGCCAGTTGTTATCGGCGTGCCATTGACGTGCAATGGCTTGATAGTACATAGCATCTTCAGTACGGCAACCCCAATAAAATTGGGTTGGAGTTGTTTGACCTAAAGCAATTTGTTGCTCAATGATACTTTTGATGTAAGAAAATCCTGTACCGCCTGCCACCATGATACGCGGACGTTTGCTGTCTGAACGTAAAAAAGCATTACCAGCCGGCGCTTCAATATCAATGAACTCTTGTGTTGTTAAACGCTCAACCACTTGCATTGGGTAGCTTTCAGATACTGCGGCGCCAATATGTAGCTCAAGCAGTTCAGCATTTGGAGCCGATGCTATTGAGAAAGGACGTTTGTCTTTCTCTCCCATCACGATCGATAAATATTGCCCAGCTTGAAACTCAAAAGTCACTTCAGGCTTAAGAAATACCTGAAAAACAGCGTCATTAAACGCGGTGACTTTTTCTACTTTACAGCGAATGGTGTTCATCTAACGTCCTTTGTGACCCTTTCTTTGAAGGGTAATTTCTTTTTATATGTGGGTTCTAGGTCAAGCTAGTGTGATATAGATCACCATTATAGCGTTGGAGTGTCATCAATACCTAATTCTTCCCAAATATGATCAATCTTTTCTTTCACTTTAGGGTCCATCACTATTGGTGTACCCCATTCTCTGTCAGTTTCACCAGGCCACTTATTGGTAGCATCTAAGCCCATTTTTGAACCTAAGCCTGCCACAGGTGAGGCAAAGTCTAAATAATCAATGGGGGTATTATCCACCATGACAGTGTCACGAGTCGGATCCATACGGGTGGTTATGGCCCAAATAACATCTTGCCAATCGCGGCAATTGACATCTTCATCGACAATGATGATGAACTTGGTATACATAAACTGGCGTAAGAACGACCACGCTCCCATCATCACGCGTTTAGCATGACCTGCGTATTGCTTACGAATTGAAATTACAGCCATACGGTACGAACAGCCTTCAGGCGGCAGGTAAAAGTCGATTATTTCAGGGTATTGCTTACGTAGAATAGGCACAAAGACTTCGTTAAGTGCAACACCTAGCATGGCTGGCTCATCAGGTGGACGGCCAGTGTAGGTGCTGTGATATATGGCATCTTTACGCTGTGTCATGTGGGTAACGGTAAACACAGGGAACTTGTCTGTCTCGTTATAGTAACCAGTATGGTCACCATAAGGGCCTTCTTCTGCCATTTCTTCTGGGTCTATATAACCTTCTAAAATGATTTCGCTGGTGGCCGGAACTTCTAAATCACAGCTTAATGCTTTGCACACTTCAGTGCGTTCGCCGCGCAGTAGCCCTGCAAATGCGTACTCACTCATAGAATCAGGAACAGGAGTGACCGCGCCTAAAATAGTGACTGGATCTGCGCCCAAAGCCACAACAACAGGGTAGCGTTCACCTGGATGCTTCTCTTTAAAATCTTTAAAGTCTAATGCGCCGCCGCGGTGGTCAAGCCAGCGCATAATCAGCTTATTTTTACCCAGCAATTGCTGGCGATAAATGCCTAGGTTTTGACGTTTCTGGCGAGGACCTTTAGTGATGGTCAGTCCCCAAGTCACTAATGGTGCCACATCGCCAGGCCAGCAATGCTGGACAGGTAATTGGGTTAAATCAACATCATCACCGGTTATAACCACTTCCTGACAAGGTGGGTTACGCACGGTTTTAGGTGGCATATTCAAGGCTTGCTTGAATTTAGGGATTTTTGCGATAGCGTCTTTAAAACCACTTGGAGGCTCTGGCTCTTTAAGGAAGGCAAGCAATTCACCGACTTCACGCAGCGCTAATGGATCTTCTTTGCCCAGTGCCATAGCGACACGTTTAGGAGTACCAAATAGATTAACTAACACTGGCATGCTGTTATCTGTTGGGTTTTCAAAAAGTAGAGCTGGACCACCTGAGCGCAATACGCGATCGGCAATTTCAGTCATTTCCAGATTGGGATCAACAGGGTAACTAATACGTTTAAGTTCACCGTTAGTTTCGAGGTGATCGATGAAGCTACGTAAATCCTTAAAACTCATGGCTTATTCACTCGTTTATTAATAGCGCTTTGAGGCGCACTATAGCATTTTTATAATATTGGGTTAAGCCAAGATTATTGGTTAAGCGCCTTTTTAAGGTAAACTGAAATGAATCAAGTTTGTTCATTGTTTTAGTCTTATTCTTTGGAGTATGGCTCAGGCATTACAAGGCTAATTAACTAGAATTCAGGTTAGTTAGGGACTTTAGCTTTATAGGTAAAGATACAGCCAAGGAGCGATTCTATGACAACATTAGCTTATCGACATCCTTTTCAGCCTCAAATAATGCATGGTTTAATTGGCTGGTTTACGTCGAACTTTATCGAGGCCAGTAGAGCGGGCGTTGGCAGCCAATCTCGTCATCTTTATCAGGCATTATTTTTAATCCTAACTGTTGTGTTAACTGTTTACGCTACTGGGATCAACGCTGAGGTTTATAATACGCAGCAATTATCAAAGCTGACTGCTGAAGCTAACTCAGAGCATCAAGGTTCATATTCTACTGGTCGACATTCTAGCGATCGTTATTCTCGGCATTCAGGTTCATCGGTCAGGTGGGGCGTAGGTTATAACAATTATTGGGGGCCCAGTGTCGGCATTGGTTGGAGCAGTGGTTGGAACAATCGCTGGCATAACCGCTGGGGCTATAATGGTTGGGGGGGAAGATGGGGGAATGGCTGGCGTTATCCTTATCGATACGACTATTATGATCGTCACTATCGCAATCAATATATGAATAATTCAGCGCCAAGATCTAATTATGTTGAGCCTGTGACCCAAATTGAGCCACCTAAAAGAACGACGACCAGTATTCAATATGCTAAAGGGTTAACCCATTTACCTGAAAACGCCCGTGTTATTCAGCGTGATGGCCAAACTTTTTATGAGTGGGATGGTAAAGAATATTACTTTGATTGGTCTACAGAGCGTTATGTAGTGTTGGAAACACAGCGACAGTAATTGAATCGAACTAAGATTATTGTAGATTATCTTTGATTTCTTTAATAACCATCAGATTAACAAACACTTGTCTAGAAAGGTAAAAGCCCTAATGAATCCATTTCATTAGGGCTTTTGTGTTGCATTGTCTTGCGACATTTTATCGTTACATATTGTTGTTTTTATTCCCTGTAACGTACTTCAAAATAGCCGCTGTTGTTTTATGGGGGTAACAACAGCAATTATTAAGAATGAACTGACAAACTTACTTGTAATTATATTTTTATTATCCCTTCCCAAACGCTTTGCACCGATGAGAAGTTAAGTAAGTTTGTCGTAACACGTTAAGCATGAACTTAATGCCTATACCATTAAGTTCAGCTTAATAAGTTGACAAGAAGAGTTGTGATTTCATTAATTTTCGCTGGGGACCGAAAATTAATATCAAAACAACCTATCTTGCCGAAACTGCTAATGACTTTTAAACCAACTCGCTTAACTTAGTGGTCAAATGTCACTGTAAAATTGACAAGAAAAATGACTGTATCTATCTAACTGTCGCTGGGGGACGAGAGTCAAAGCCACTTATCTTGCCTGAACCGCTAATGATGACTCGAGGCAAACTAATCAAACAATTTGCTCGAGCTGTCACTGTAAAATTGACAAGAAAAATGACTGTATCTATCTAACTGTCGCTGGGGGACGAGAGTCAAAGCCACTTATCTTGCCTGAACCGCTAATGATGACTCGAGGCAAATTGATCAAATAATTTGCTCGAGCTGTCACTATAAAATTGACAAGAAAAGTAACTGTATCTATCTAACTGTCGCTGGGGGACGAAAGTTAAAGCCACTTATCTTGCCTGAACTGCTAATGATGTTCAGAGGCAAATTGATCAAACAATCTGCTCGAACTGTCACTATAAAATTGACAAGAAAAGTAACTGTATCTATCTAACTGTCGCTGGGGGACGAAAGTCAAAGCCACTTATCTTGCCTGAACCGCTAATGAACCAATATGCTAATTATATTCATCGTTTAAACAAGTTAATTGCCATTAATTGCAACTAGCTGTTGATTTAGTTGCGTTAGCTTACGTTGTAAGTTTGCAATTTCAGCTGTAATGGCACTTTTTTTCATATTCGATACAAGTTTATTATCTTTTTTTCTTACCCACTGGTAGATGGTTTTAGCTGACACACTGTATTGCTTTGCTACATCCGAAATTAATCGATTATGTTGCTGAACTTCTACGATCACTTGTTGTTTAAGCTCGTTTGAATAGATTCTATTTAATGTTGTCATAACGCTACCTACTGCTCTAACTTGTCGATGCTATTGTCTGTTCCACTTTCTTAACCGAATTCACCAATCTAGGTGGATAAATTAATCTGTTCGCTAAGTGCTATTTATTGTTGATGTTGTTTTCAACATCCCAGCAGCTAAAACCTAGGTGATTGAAGAAGTTCCATTGATACTGGCATTGCTCGAAAATAGCTTTTAAATGATCCATGTTGTTCTCCTTTATATTTCTCTATGTTCTAAAGTTGCTGTTATAAAATGAGTCCTACTTACGCAAAATTGGTCAATTATCAACCTACCTCTTAGGTGGTATATATCTATATGGAATACTTGTGCCAATTTTAAATTAAATATTTATTCGTTTAAAAACAAGTGTTTATATTTTTAAAGTGTTAACTCTAAAATGTGGTTATGCTCCAAGGTGGTGCGATAGTTCTTTTTTGGTGCAAAGTTAAGATTAATTGGTAAAGTAAATTAACCATAGATTTGGGCTATGATAGTAACCTAACTTTGTGTCAGAAATTTGAACCTGAATATAGGCATGAAAGTATTATAAAGCTGAGAGCTGAGAGCTGAGAGCTGAGAGCTGAGAGTGGAATATCATGAATTGTATTCGCTGGTTATTAATATCTATTCAATAGGGTTAAATGCTTGAACTGTGGACACAAAAAATCCATGCCCCTTTAGCTACACTTAGAGTTGCTTAAGTTACATGGATTTAATTTAGTGCTATGTATTCAATATTTTTGTTTTAACTATGTAATATCAACGGCTACATAATTACATTAAGAATATTGTTGCCAATCCTAAGAATGCGAATAAGCCAATGACATCTGTGACTGTGGTAAGTACCATTCCGCCAGCGAGTGCTGGGTCAATGTTTAGCTTTTTAAGAAACAATGGAATACTCGCCCCAGCTAAGCCTGCTACGGTCATGTTGATTAGCATCGCGCCACCAATCAAGCCGCCTAAAGCAATGTCATCTTTCCAAAGCCATACCGCGAAAAATACCAGTACTGACCACATGATCCCATTTAGGAAGCCAATGGCTAATTCTTTACCAATAAGCCAGCGAGAGTTACTTTGACCAATATGACCTAATGCGATACCACGGATAACCAATGCGAGAGTTTGGTTACCTGCCACACCGCCCATACTGGGCACAATAGTCATTAAGATCGCAATCGTAGCAAACTGCTCTAATGTGCCTTCAAACATGTTGCTGACTGATGCAGCAAGTAATGCGGCAAATAAGTTGATGGTGAGCCATAGAGAGCGTCTTAAGGTGCTTTTCATGACGGGGCCGAAGGTATCTTCATCATCATCCATACCTGCCATCCCCATCATGGAGTGTTCGGCATCTTCACGAATAACATCGACGACATCATCAATGGTGATACGACCTAGCAGCTTTTGTTCTTCATCTACGACAGGAGCTGAGATCCAATCATGACGTTCGAATAACTGAGCGACTTCATTGTCAGGCATATCAACCGGGATACTTTCAAGCTCCGGATCCATGATGGTCCGGATAGTTTCACTTGGGTTACAGGTGAGTAAATCTGCTAGCCGAACGCCACCAAGTACATGATCGTTTCTATCAACCACATACAAGGTGTCCGTTGTATCGGGTAAGTTGCCACGTTGACGAAGGTAGCGCAGTACCACATCAATATTGACGTCAGGGCGTAACGTGACGGTATCTGTGTTCATGATACTGCCAGCAGTATCATCTGGGTAAGATAATGCTTGTTCGACACGATGGCGATCTTGACTGCTCATTGATTGCAGTACTTTTTTATAAACGGCGTCAGGGAGACTTCTTAAAATGTAGGCTAGATCATCGGTATCCATGCCCGAAGTTGCTTGAGCCACTTTTTCAGGTGACATACCACTGATCAAGGAATCTTTAAGTTCTTCACCTAATTCTTCAAGGATCTCACCCGCTTGCTCTTGGTCAATGAGTTGCCATAGGACTTGGCGAGTTTTGGGGGGTGAAGATTCAAGAATGAGGGCGACATCGGACGCTGCCATATCATGGAGCATATTTCTAACGTGGACAAACATGCCGCTGCCCAAAGCTTGAGTCAGCTGATTTAGGCGCTGTTCAGTAAGCTCGCTGTCGATTACTTCGATACCCATTCGCCACTCCTCAAAATTTCGATTGCCAATATTAACTTAACAGGGTGGAAAGGGAGAAGCAGTTTCTATTTCTAGCTAAGTTACTGCATAAAAATTAAGCGCTTTATTGATTTTTGTTAGACTTTAATGAGTATAGCGAACAAAACAAATATAAAGAGAATTAACTGCTAAAGTCGTCGTATTGCTGGAGTTATTTGTTAGTTTTTTATGTTGCTTTATTGATAACAGAACCTATTTAAGCGAAAGGTTCAGAGGGGAGTTGGCACTATTAACCTAGTAACCAAGCCAAAGGTACTCGCTTATCATAAAGTTGGTTAAAAATCTGAGTGTGAAAGAAGAGCTTAGTAGTTAGGTTGAACTATGGGGTTTAGAGTGAGAAAACTTAGCTTTCTTCGTCAAACTTATCATTAATCAATTTGCACACCGCATCTAAGGCTTGCTGCGCATCAATACCTGTTGCCTCAACGGTTATGATCTTACCAATGCCACTTTCTAGCATTAATAGCCCTAACACACTGGCTGCGCTGGCTTGTTTTTCGCCTTGGATAAGCGTGATGCTCGCTTCAAACTCGGTGGCTAAAATAGCCAGCTTGGTGGCTGCTCTAGCATGGAGCCCGAGTTTGTTACTGATTGTAATTTCTTTTGAAATACTCATTGTGGTTGTCACAAGTCGAGCTCTCTGTGACGGGCGCTGACTTGGTGCTTACTATTACTAAAGCGCTTTGTTAGTTGGTCGGCAATGTAGACCGAGCGGTGTTGACCGCCTGTGCAACCGATGGCTATGGTTAAGTAGCTGCGATTATTGCGTTCAAGGTGCGGCATCCACGTTTCAAATAGGTTTTCAATTTGCCAAATGAATTTATTGACTAAAGGTTGTCTGCCTAAAAATTCTTGTACTGGCTGGTCTAAGCCAGTTAGCGGTCTTAGCTCTGTTTCCCAATGCGGATTGGGTAAGAAGCGCACATCAAACATAAAGTCTGCTTCAGCTGGCATACCATGCTTGAAGCCAAATGACTCAAAATGAATCACTAACTCTTTATCGATACTGCCCATTAATATTTGTCTGACTTGATCGCTGAGATCATAAATGGTCAATTGAGAGGTATCAATGTAGTGATCGACCATTTTAGCAATCGGTTCGAGTAAACGACCTTCTAGCTGAATAGCTTCTTGTAGCGAAATTTGGTTTTTAGATAGAGGATGTAATCGACGGGTTTCACTGTAGCGTTTAAGTAGAACCTGATCATTTGAGTTTAGAAATAAACTAATGATAGTCGTATCATCAGATAATAAGGCTATTTGCTCTTCTAGAACCTTGCCTTGCTCTTCAATATTTCGAACATCGACACTGATGGCGACAAGTTCGTTATTTCCCTTGAGCTGCTCAAGCAAACTGCCAATAAGTGGTAGAGGCAGGTTATCAACACAGTAATAACCTAAATCTTCTAATACCCTAAGTGCAACTGATTTACCTGAGCCTGATCGTCCTGATACGATGACAAGTTTCATGCAGTTATAACCTGATATAGTTCTGTAGCGTCATGACTCTTTCGAAGTCGCTTAAGGATTAATTTATCACTCAGTTTTTCAGCCATGGTAGACAGCGTACTTAAATGCTGTTGGCATTGATCTGAAGGAACTAGCAGTGCAAATAATATATCCACGGGTTTCTTGTCGATAGCATCAAACTCAATGCCTTCTTCACACTTGATCAAAATGGCTATCGGGTGTTCGATATCATTTAATCGACCATGGGGAATAGCTATGCCATTTCCAATACCTGTACTACCCATTTTTTCACGTGCTATTAAACTTTCAAAAATAGCCTGTGATGATAGGGTTGGGTACTGGGCAGCCATTAAATCGCTGATGAGTTCCAGTACTTTTTTCTTACTGCCCGGCGTGGCGCAGGTGGTGCACGCCGGTTGCAGAATGGTGCGAAGTTCCATTGTTAGTGTTTAATTAACTTCTCTTTATGTTTAATTACCTGACGGTCTAATTTGTCTATCAGGGCGTCAATTGCGACATACATATCTGCGTTTTGAGATACGGCAAAAACTTCACCTCCTTTGAGGTGTAATTTTGCTTCAGCAATTTGTTGCAGCTTCTGAACATTGAGCACAACGTGAACATTATTGATCTGTTCGAAGTGTCGTTCAAGCTTTGAAAACTTAGTTTGTACATACTCACGTAAAGATTGCGTGATTTCTACATGGTGCCCAGTCAGATTAATTTGCATAGATCATCCTCCATTACAAAGGCTTATAAGCTCTTGCGTTGGTTTGAGGGAGGGATGAGCATTGCTTCACGATATTTGGCGATCGTACGCCGAGCAACATTAATCCCTTGTTCAGCCAATAGCGTCGCCATTTTACTATCGCTAAGTGGCTTTTTCTGGTTTTCCGCTGCAACAAGCTTCTTAATAAAGGCACGAATTGCAGTAGAAGAACATTCTCCGCCATCATCAGTACTAACGTGGCTAGAGAAGAAATATTTTAGTTCAAAAAGTCCGCGAGGGGTGTGCATATATTTTTGAGTCGTCACACGAGAAATCGTCGACTCATGCATTTCAACTGCTTCAGCAATATCATTAAGCACCATCGGTTTCATGGCTTCTTCACCAAACTCAAAAAATCCTTGCTGAAATTGCACAATACAATTGGCCACTTTTAACAGGGTTTCATTGCGACTCTCAATACTCTTGATAAACCATTTTGCTTCTTGTAAGTGACCACGAATAAATTGGCTATCAGACTGACTTGCAGACCCTTTTGCCATGGCTGCGTATTGCTGATTCACACCAATTTTGGGCATGTTATCTGGATTGAGCTCTACGACCCAGCGGCCACTTTTCTTAAATACAGTCACATCAGGTATGACATATTCGTCTTTAATCGGTGTTATTTGTAAACCTGGACGCGGATTCAAGGTTTGAATAAATTGAATCGCTTCGCGTAAATCATCTTCTTTAAGCTTGGTTTTACGCATTAATAAGCGAAAGTCGCGGCCAGCAATTAAATCAAGGTGTTCACTAATGAGCAATTTTACATTGTCGATGCAGGGGATTTCATCTGGATATTGACCAAGTTGAATCATGAGACATTCACTTAAGTCTCTCGCTGCCACTCCTACAGGGTCAAAATGTTGCACGCGTTTAAGTACAGCTTCAACTTCGTCGAGTTCTATATCTTCAAGACCTAAGGCCTGCAATATGTCCTCAGTTGATTGGGTTAAGTAACCGCGTTCATCAACGGCGTCGATAATAGCTGTGGCAATAACAAGATCGTTTTCAGAAAAAGGAGTCAGGTTTTTTTGCCACTCAAGGTGTTCATATAAGCCTTCGGTGGTTTCACCTTGAAAAGGCATATCGTCATCACGAGCGACGGCCCCAGAGCCTGAACTAGGCGATGCGGTATAGACTTCATCCCATGTAGTATCCATCGGGAGATCTTCTGGCATCGACTCTTTGGTTAATGATTCCGTGGTATCAACGGTAGAGGTGTCTTTTTCAACGGTAACTTGGCTATTATCGCTAAAATCAGTGTCGGTTTGCTGGGCGTTTTCTTTTACGGGTTCTTTGGCTTTAGCAAACTCATCTTCGAGCTCAAGGAGAGGGTTTGAGTCAAGTGCTTGTTGAATTTCTTGCTGTAGCTCCAATGAGGAAAGTTGCAATAAGCGTATGGCTTGTTGCAACTGAGGGGTCATCGTCAGGTGTTGACCCATTTTGAGTTGGAGTGAGGCTTTCATTTACCGCTTATCCCTAATTGAATTTCATCATCGCGACTAACAATTGTGTGGGTCTAGCACCTTTTTATCGTTTTCTAGACTGACGTTAAACAATGCTTTGGTTAAGCATTTAGTTCAACGATAAGTTGAGTCTAGAACATAGCACTAAAAAGTGGGACTGATACTGGTCGCGAAATGCCATATTGTGCACTAAAGAATGCTAACTATAGCTTGAATTGCTCACCTAAGTATACTGACCTGACTTGCTGATTGTCTAAGATTTCAGCAGGCGTGCCTTCTGCAATTAAATCACCGTGGCTGACAATATACGCGCGCTCACACACATCAAGTGTTTCACGAACATTATGGTCTGTAATTAACACACCTAAACCACGACTTTTTAATTGTTGAATAATTTTCTTGATATCTATCACAGAGATAGGATCAACACCTGCGAAAGGCTCATCCAATAAAATGAACTTAGGATTGGCTGCCAATGCGCGTGCGATTTCTACCCGGCGACGTTCACCACCCGATAATGCCATGCCTTGGCTATCGCGAATATGAGTGATATTGAACTCTTCTAATAAGTGTTCTAATTCTTCAATGCGCTGCTCTGTGGTTAAACTCTTGCGGGTTTGTAACACAGCCATAATGTTATCGTGTACGGTCAGCTTTCGAAAAATACTGGCTTCTTGTGGTAAATAACCAATGCCTTTGCGAGCGCGGAGATGCATTGGATCTGCAGTGAGATCGTCAGAATCAATTAATATCCGGCCTTTATCGCTTTTAACTAAACCAACCACCATATAAAAGGTGGTGGTTTTACCTGCGCCATTTGGCCCTAATAGCCCCACAATTTGCCCAGTTTTAACTGTCAGGCTGACATTTTTAACTACTTGGCGGCTTTTGTAACTTTTCGCCAAGTTTTCAGCTGTTAACGTTATTTGTGTCATTATTGAGTTTGCTCTAGCGCTGGTGCTTCAGGTAATGAATCTGTATTTGGCTTATCTTTAACTTGTTGGCCTTCAATTGAAGTCTCTATATTTGCTTCAGGTACTTCGATGACGGGCATTGCCGATTCAGAACTATTCTTGTGAGTATCAGTTTCTTCAGTAGTTGTTATGTCTGTAGAAGTTATTTCAGCATTATTGGCTTCTGTTTTCTCTTCACTGATAGATGTAGCTTGATTCTCAATGAGCTTTTCTGACTCTTCTGCTTTTGGTGATTCTAATTCAGGCGGCTCTGAATTATCTGTTGAGTCATTTAAATCTGGATAGTTCTCTGGTTGGAAAATCGTAATAACGCGATCTTTACCATCACCAGTACTTTCAGCAATCAATTGTTGCTTATCAATATTATAGCTAATCAAGTTACCAGTAACTTGGCTGCCAGCTTGATCAAGTTTAGCGTTGCCTTTTAGGGTCAAAATACTAGTAGCGAGTTCATATTTGATTTCATTCGCACTTGCAGTACCAATACGACCGTCATCTAATTCTTGGGAAAAGGTTGCTGGGTTACCTGTGGCGATCATGGTTTTTTTGCCACCGGTTTCAGCACTGAATGCCCGTAATTCATCGGCATTAATGTTTATTGTACCTTGGGTGACTGTGACAGGACCAAAGAAAATAACTTGGTTATTTTTAATGTCGGCTTTCTGGCTCACTGCAGCGACTTTTAGTTCTTGCTGTAAGTCACCTTCTTTAGCGCTTACGCTAGTGGCCCCAACTAGGCTTATTCCAACTAGACTCATCTTTACAAAATTATGCATTGAGACAGTAAGGTTTTTACTTTGCTTCATACGTTCCTTCTACTTGACTTAAAAGCTCTAATTCTTCGGCATTTAAATCAGCGTAAAGGCCTAAGCCTTGTATATTAAAGTCTTGGCCTGAGACATAAATTTGTCGATCAGACGTCATGATCATGGTGTTCAAATCCAACGCCAACATACTCGTTGTCAGCGATTGTACTGGTTCATTGATGTTTATTGCATCAATAATAACATTATTTTGTAGGACTACTTTGCCAGTCTCTTTATTAAGCTTGCCTAAATCAGCAGTTAATTGCCACTCAGCTTCACCATTTTCTGGATATACAAGATAAACAGGTTCAGTGAACAAGGTTTCATTTGTCTGCTGAAAATGTTCCATGTGTTTAGCTGAAACGCGACTTTGGACTAAGCCTTGCTCGTTAAATTCAGTACTGCGTAAATCGTTAGCGATAAATTCTGGACGAGCAGGATCTGGCAGCTTAGTGGCTTCCATGGCACTGCGTTTTACTTGGACTTGCCAATATAAAATTAGTGCAGCGCCAAAAAAGGCTAGTATGGCCAGTGTGGTGCGGCTCATATACTCATTCCATGGGCAGTTTCGAATTTATCTTGGCTCACTAACAGTAAATCGGTTAATTCTCGTAGTGCTCCGTTACCACCATTGATACTAGTAATCATTTGGCAATGACGTTTTACATATGGGTGTCCATCAGCCACACATACCGCTAATCCGACTTCTTTCATGACAGGTAAGTCGACCATGTCGTCACCGATATAAGCGACCTCGTCAGGTTTAACATTATAAATACTCAGTAAGTCTTTAAACGGAGTGAGTTTATCGTCGACACCTTGATAAATGTGGCTGACACCTAAAGCAGTCATGCGATTTTCAACAATGGCCGATTTACGCCCCGTAATAACGGCAACATTAATGCCACTGGTTAAAATTGAACGAACGCCATAACCATCGCGAGTATGAAAAGCTTTGAGTTCTTCACCGGCATTACTTAAATAAATTCGGCCGTCGGAAAATACACCATCAACATCGCAGATGAGTAGTTTGATTTTTTTAGCGCGTTGCCAAATGTCATCACTAACAGGGCCATATAAACCTTGATGAACTTGTGTCTCTGACATATTAAATGACTCCTGCTTTGACCATGTCTAGCATGTTAAGTGCGCCGACAGGGTGCTGATTGCTGTCAACAACGATTAAGCCGTTTATGCTTTTTTCATCCATTACCTGTAGGGCTTGCGCTGCTAAAATATCTGCACTAATTGTAATGCAGTTTGGCGTCATAACGTCGGCAATGGCGGTTGTACGTAAATTCTTTTCTGCATCAATCACTCGGCGTAAATCTCCGTCAGTAAAAATACCCACAAGTTTACCGTCATCATCGGTGACAGCTGTCATGCCTAAACCTTTATTTGAGATTTCGTATAAAGATTCAGTGATACACACATGACTGTTAACTTGAGGAACATCATTACCTTGATGCATGACATCTGACACTTTCAACAGCAGTTTTCGCCCTAAAGAACCACCTGGGTGCGATAAAGCAAAGTCGTCACGGGTAAACCCTTTAGCTTGCAGTAATGCGACCGCTAACGCATCGCCCATAACTAATGTTGCAGTAGTGCTTGATGTAGGTGCAAGCCCAAGTGGACAAGCCTCTTCCGGTACTTCAATACAAAGGTGCAGTTTTGATAAACGCGCCATATTCGAATCTGGTTTACCGGTTATTGCAATAACCGGTACGCCCATACGTTGAATAACAGGCAGTAAAGTGAGGATCTCACTTGATTCGCCAGAGTTTGAGATGGCGAGAATAATATCGTTTTTAGCGAGAGCGCCTAAATCACCATGGCTTGCTTCACCTGGGTGAACAAAAAACGCAGGAGTGCCAGTACTGGCAAGAGTCGCTGAAATCTTATTGCCGATATGGCCAGATTTGCCCATACCCATAACAATAACTTTGCCTTTGCACTGCAAAATTAGTTCACAAGCTTGTCCAAAAGCATCGGAATCAACGTACTGATATAGATTATCTAAAGCCGTTTTCTCGATATCGATGACCTGACGGCCCCATTGACGCAATTGTTTCTGATCTATCATAGGTCTCTCGCTCTGTTCCAATGCTAATCGAACATTAGCATTGGTGAGATAAAAATCTTTATGCCCCGTTATTGAGATTGAAATAAGACAATCTGGTACGCAATAAAGACGACTAATAAAATGGCGCCATGCCAGCGAGTAAGCTGCTTTTTGGCGCCACTGGATAAAACTAGAACAGCTAATGCGGTACTGGTACCCAGCACCATATAAAAATCTCGGCTGCTGGCATGAGCATCAATTTCACCAGGTGCGATAAGTCCTGGTATTGCCAATACTGCTAAAATATTAAATAAGTTTGACCCAACAATATTACCTATTGCTAAATCATCTTCTTTTTTAAGTACCCCAGCTATACATGCAGCAAGTTCAGGCAAGCTAGTGCCGACAGCAATAATGGTTAAACCAATGACTAAATCCGACAATCCAAATGTTTTGGCAATGCCGACAGCGCCAGTCACCATCCAGTCAGCTGAAAGCGGTAACAGTATCATGCCTACAATTATCCAGATAATAGCATGTAATGTGGGTACATTTTTAGGGATCTCTGCATCAGATTCGTCAGATAATGGATCAATTTGTTTATTTCTCATGGCTTGCCAAATGAAATAGCCCATTAAGGCGAAAAAGGCGACCAATAATATCCCGCCTTCTAATCGCGTTAACATGCCGTCATGGATGAGATAGCCAGCTAAAACGGTTGCTGCCAACATTAATGGTATTTCGCGTTTTAGGGTCTGCGAACTAACAGATATGGCGCCAAGTAATGCAGTAATACCAAGAATAAGAGTGATGTTAGCAACGTTAGAGCCAAGGACATTACCAACTGCGGTATTGCTCATGCCTTCCATTGATGCTGTTGCAGCAACAAACATTTCGGGAGCAGAGCTTCCCATTGCCACAATTGTTAAACCAATTAGCATTGGCGGCAAACCAAGGTTTCGAGCAAACGCGGCAGCGCCATATACGAAGCGGTCAGCGCTCCAAACTAAAACGCCTAAACCAGCGATTAGCATCAAGATATTAAAAAGCATGTTTTTCCAAAAAATGTGTTGATAGCGATATTTAAGTAGAATTTTAACAAAAATATGAGCTGATGCGATAATTGTTGTGGATTGTAACTCATGGTGATTGATTTGTTGTAGGTTCTTACACAATTTCGTACAATTCAGATCTACATCTAACGGGCCAGGAAGGCTATTATTTCCTCTATGTCAGATCCTAGTTTATTAAACATATCTCCACCTTTGGTTGAAATTCGTCATATGAAATTCAGTCGTGGTTCACGTGTCATTTTTGATGATATTTGCTTGAGCATTCCCAAAGGGAAAGTGACCGCAATTATGGGCCCTAGTGGTATCGGTAAAACGACTCTGCTTAAGTTGATTGGCGGCCAATTAACACCGGACAGTGGTGAAGTGTTATTTAGTGGTGAAAATATTCACCAACTCAAACGTCAGCAATTATTTGAGCTGCGTAAACGCATGAGCATGTTATTTCAAAGCGGCGCTTTATTCACTGATATGGATGTGTTTGATAACGTTGCATTTGCGCTGCGAGAACACTCAGGTTTATCTGAAAGCATTATTCGTAAAGTGGTGATGATGAAGCTGCAAGCGGTTGGTTTGCGAGGCGCTGCTCACATGAACCCCAATGAATTATCTGGTGGCATGCAAAGGCGAGCTGCATTAGCCCGTGCTATAGCTCTTGAGCCAGAAATGATTCTTTATGATGAACCCTTTGCCGGTCAAGACCCGATTTCAATGGGCATGTTGGTTAAACTCATCAGCGAGCTTTCTAGTACCTTAAAATTAACCTCTGTAGTGGTTTCCCATGACGTAGATGCGGTACTCAGCATTGCCGATTACGTTTATGTCATCGCTGAAAAGAAAGTGATTGCCTCAGGAACGCCAGATGAGTTACGTGGATCAAATAACCCACAAATTGAACAGTTTATAAATGGTCGACCAGATGGCCCAGTTCCATTTCATTTCCCAGCTGAAGACTATCAACAGGAGATGCTAAGTGGGAATCGTTAATAATATTGCCAATATTGGTCGTTATGCACTAGATGTTATAGCTGGATTAGGTCGTGCGGGTTTGATGCTTTGGGGCGCGATTATGAATGTGCCTAATATCGCCAAAGGCTTGCCGTTACTGACTAAGCAAATGTATGTGCTTGGTGTCCGTTCGATGGTGATTATTATTGTGTCGGGTCTTTTTATCGGCATGGTATTGGCGCTTCAAGGTTATACGGTATTAGCAGATTTCGGCACAGTTGAAAGCTTAGGGCCTATGGTCGCGCTAAGCTTGTTGCGGGAATTAGGCCCAGTGGTCACTGCATTGTTGTTTGCAGGGCGGGCTGGTTCAGCGCTGACTGCAGAAATAGGTTTGATGAAATCAACCGAGCAATTGTCTAGCTTAGAAATGATGGCAGTTGATCCTTTAAGACAAGTGATTGCTCCGCGCTTTTGGGCAGGAGTGATAAGTGTTCCTTTACTTACCATGATGTTTTGTCTGGTAGGAATATTGGGTGGGCATCTAGTGGGCGTTGAATGGAAAGGCATCGATAGCGGGTCTTTTTGGTCAATCCTACAAGCGTCTATTGAGTGGCGCCAAGATATTGTGAATTGTTTAATCAAAAGTGTCCTATTTGGTGTGGTTGTGACTTGGATTGCCTTATATCGAGGTTATGAAGTTGCCCCAAACCCAGAAGGGATTAGTAAAGCGACAACTTCGACAGTTGTTCAAGCAAGCTTAGCTGTACTCGCACTCGACTTTTTGCTGACAGCAATTATGTTTGGTCAGTAAGGTTTTTTCGCATTCATTAATTAAGTGGTTGAAGCGTATGTTGACAAGGAAAGTAGAATTATTAGTTGGGTTGTTTTTGCTATCGGGTTTGGTAGCTTTTTGTGTGCTGGTGTTTAACGTTGCCAATGTTGAGCTCAAACCCAATCAAGCGACCTATACTTTAAGAGCTGAGTTTAACAATATCGGCGGATTAAAAGTTCGCTCGCCTGTTAAGGTGGGAGGCGTTGTTGTTGGTCGAGTTACAGATATTACCTTAGACACCAAAAAGTTAGTACCTGTGGTCACGTTGACGATGAATAAGCGATATGATCAATTTCCTGAAACCAGCAGTTTATCGATTTTGACTTCAGGTTTATTGGGTGAGCAATTTTTAGGGCTGACGCCTGGTTTTATGGATGATGACATTGAAATGCTCAGTGACGGTGACAGGGTGCATGACACACGTTCAGCTCTTATTTTAGAGGATTTGATTGGGCAGTTACTTTATAGCGTTTCTTCAAAGGATTAGTAGGAGAGTCAAATGAGCCAATTATTAAAACCGTTTATACGAAGTGTTATTTTTATCTCTGCAAGTCTATTTGCTTTGGTTGCAGTGGCGGCTGAAGAGATTGATACTCATGATCCTTTTAAACTTGTTCAGCAAGTCTCTAATAAAACCTTCGATCGTTTTACCGCGGATAAAGCCTTGATTGATGCCGATTTAGGTTATTTAAAAGTCATTGTTCGCGAAGAGCTAATGCCTTATGTCGATTATAAATATGCAGCATATAAGGTGATGGGGCAGTATTTACGTGATACTACCCCAGAGCAGCGAAAACGTTTTGTTGAAGCTTTCGAAGGATACCTCGTTGCAACATATGCCCAAGCCTTTACCGAATATACCAATCAAAAAGTCCAATTTTCGCCGCCCAGTGATTTCACTGATGAAAAATTTGTAGATGTAAATGTGCAAATTATCGAAGAAGGTCGCCCACCAATTAAAGTGATGTTTAAAGCAAGACGCCTTAAAGATGACAGTTGGAAAGCTTTCGATTTAGTGGCTGAAGGAGTTAGTTTGTTAGCGTCAAAGCAATCAGAAATCTCGAACTTGATTCGCCAACAAGGAGTGGATTCAGTGATTGATTTGTTGATTGAGCGAACCCAGCAAGAAATCAATTACAAACAGGATAAGGAAAATGCTGCGTGATTGAGTTTTTACAACAAGGTGACACTTGTGAAATTAAAGGGCAATTAAGGCAAACAGAGGTCATCGATTTATGGCCAAAACGACAACAGTTGTTTACTGATAGCACCCAAGTGTTAGACTTGTCTGCTTTAGAGTATGCCGACAGCGCAGGCGTCGCATTTTTACTTGAGCTAATATGCTTAGGTAATTGCAGTAAAAGCACCACTCAGCCAAGGACATTGGCAAATCCGAGTCAACATCTAAAAAGACTCATTGAGTTATATGATTTAGAATCCTTTTTTCTAGAAAACTAGCATTGAATTTAAGGTAGCAAATTCCATGGATTGCAAAGTAATCGAGCAAATTTTATCAGACGCATTAACCATTGACGAAGTACACGTCACTTCAGATGGTAGTCATTATAAGGTCGTTGCCGTAGGCGAATGTTTTGACGGCATGAGCAAAGTAAAGCAACAACAAACGATTTACGCACCATTGAATGAGCACATTGCTAGTGGTGAGTTGCACGCGCTGACGATCAAAACTTTTACGCCGACTCAGTGGAAGCGTGAAAAACTATTTAATATGTAATTCAGAGAGTAAGTGTGGATAAATTAACAATTCAAGCCAGTCAGCCCCTTGCTGGAGATGTCACCATTTCTGGCGCAAAAAATGCTGCATTGCCAATTTTATTTGCTGGTGTGCTCGCTGAGACTGACTTTGTCGTATCTAACGTACCGAGCCTTCGTGACGTCAACACAACGTGTAAGTTATTACGTTGTTTGGGCGCAGAAGTCACCGAGTTAGGCGATAGCAAATATTGCATTTCGACTCAAAACTTAAATGAGTTTTGTGCTCCTTATGATTTAGTTAAAACCATGCGTGCCTCTATTTTAATCTTAGGCCCGTTATTAGCTAGATTTGGCACTGCAGATGTATCATTACCTGGCGGTTGTGCTATTGGCGCACGTCCAGTGAACCTTCACTTACAAGGCTTAGAGCAAATGGGCGCTAAGATTGAAGTGAAAGAAGGTTACATCAAAGCTCGAGTTGATGGCCGTCTTAAAGGCGCTCATATCTTTATGGATATGGTCAGCGTCGGTGCGACTGAAAACTTACTGATGGCTGCAACTCTTGCTGATGGCGTCACCATTATTGAAAATGCAGCGCGTGAGCCTGAAATTAATGATCTCGCGCATTGCTTAATTGCCATGGGCGCGAAAATTTCTGGTGTTGGCACAGCAACCTTGCACATCGAAGGTGTTGAGCGTTTATCGGGTTGTGAGCACAGAGTGATGCCTGACCGCATCGAAACAGGCTCTTTTTTAGTTGCTGCAGCAGTTACTCGTGGAAGTATTCGTTGTGTTGATGCAGACCCTTCTTCACTTGAAGCTGTCCTAGCTAAGCTTGAAGATGCAGGGGCGAAAATCACCACAGGTAAAGATTGGATTGAGCTTGATATGCAGGGTAAACGTCCAAAAGCTGTCAATATTAAAACAGCGCCGTATCCAGCATTCCCAACTGATATGCAAGCTCAGTTTTGCGTGCTAAATGTGCTAGCAGAAGGTACAAGTCATGTGACCGAAACGATTTTCGAAAATCGTTTTATGCATGTACCTGAGCTAAGCCGCATGGGCGCTGATATGGAACTTGAAGGTAATACCTGCATCATCAAAGGTATTGAACGCATGAATGGTGCCCAAGTGATGGCGACTGATTTACGCGCTTCTGCGAGTCTAGTTATCGCAGGTTTAATGGCTGATGGGATCACAACTGTAGATCGTATTTATCATTTAGACCGCGGCTACGAACATATCGAAGATAAGTTTGCAGGCTTAGGCGGCAAAGTTGTTCGTGTGAGTTAAACTGAGGCTTAATGACCAATTTATAAAGCCGTGCTTTTTAGCACGGCTTTTTTATGTTTGAAGTTGCTCAAAAGTTCACAATAAATTATGTCTTAGGCTCATTCTATTGCCAGCCTGATCACTTATTCTGTTTGGTATAACTGCTACTGTGCTGTCATGGCAACATTTATCACTTTTAATATTTACCTCTTTTACGGTCTCGTATTTTTTGCGATTGGCTGCGTAGTGGTATTTCGTCATTTTAAATATAGCCAGTTGTCAATTTCTTCAACACTTTGGGCTTTAGCCTTGTTTGGTTTTTCTCATGCCTTCCATGAGTGGTCTGAACTTTATGTCATTTTGTTTCAGGATGATTTACCCGCTCAATACCAATATATTGTGCAATGGTTGAGGCTGATAAAATTATCCCTGTCTTTTGCTGGTTTAATGATCTTTGCTTGGTTGTTATTTCGAATTATTCCTAAACCTTATTCAAAGTTCGGTCAGCTACTTATTGGGTTAATAGTCATTACATACACACTGGTCATGCTGTTCTTTTACCAAGGAACATCAATACTTGCAGATACCTTTTCAGAAGTCGCCAGTTATACAAGAGTACTGCTAGGCTTTGGAAGCGCCACTCTCGCAGGTATTGGTATTGCAATTTACGGCTATCAATTACGTCAAGACAACCACGAATATGGGCAATATTTTATTGCTACTGGCTTTGGCTTATTTCTTTACGGTGTTCTTGCAGGACTTATTCCTACAAGTTTTCATTCAAGTGTACCCATATTTAGAACAATAGCAGCAGGCCTTGTGTTAGTGACTTTGTATAAAGCACTTAAAATTTTTGATATTGAAAAAGAAGCTGCCACAGAGGCGAAATTAAAACGCGCTATAGAAGCTGATAAATATAAAGCTATCGGTCATTTAGCAATGGGGGTAGCGCATGAAATTAATAACCCATTAGCTTCATCGATGTTGGCGCTAGATTTACTTGAAAGAAAAATGCCTCAGCCACAATCAGATTTATCTGATTACATCCAACGGGCTCGACTAGGTATTGATAGAGCATCAATCATTAGTAAAGAACTACTGACTTATGCTCGTTCAGATTTAACTGATACTCGTAAGGTTTTTATTTGTGATGTGATTACAGGTGCGAAACAGTTATTGAGCCACAAACTGTCAGGTTACTCGTTGTCGGTTCATTGTGATTCAAAAGCAGTGGTTATTGGCCAGAAAGTAAAATTAGAAGAGTTACTTATAAACTTGCTGAATAACGCGATGGACGCGAGCGGGCATTCTGGAAGCATCGATATTAGGGTCGTGGCTGACGAGTCTGGAGTCGTTATAGAAGTCAGAGACTATGGTGAAGGAATGGATGAATCTACGTTGAAAAGAGCGACTGAACTCTTTTATTCAACAAAGCCCATAGGTAAAGGAACCGGACTTGGCTTGGCCATTTGTGAGCAAATTGTGAATAACCACCATGGCTGGATGAAGTTTATGAGTGCTAAAGACGTCGGCACAAGAGTGCTAATAGAGTTTCCTTCAAGGAGTAACACCAATGATTAGAATACTGATTGCTGAAGACGATCATGAACTTCGTAGAAATATGGTGGATATTCTTGAGTTTGAAGGTTATCAAGTCACAGATGTCGACAGCGCTGAAGCTGCCATTATTGCCTGTGAGCAGCAAAGCTATGATATTGCGCTACTGGACTTAGTGATGTCAGGCATGACGGGTGTTGAGGCGATATCTAATTTACGTCAGTTAAATGCTTTTATGGCTGTTGTTATCGTGACAGCGTATGCCACTGTCGATACTGCAGTTGATGCGATGAAAAAAGGTGCCGATAGCGTTATAACCAAACCGTTTAATAGTGTGGAATTGGTCGTCACTATCAAGCGAAGTATTCAAGAAAAGCAATTGCTTAAAAGCACCAGTGATATTGATCCCGACAGTGTGTATTCAGCACTAGCAAACAGCCTAAGAAGAGAGACATTAAAGCAGCTTGGGAGCCATAAAAAACTTAAGTTTATGGATTTGTGTCGTTTGGTCGGAGTTGAAGATCATACTAAATTTAATTTTCATTTACGGCAGCTAAAAAAGGCGGGTTTGGTTACACAAAATGAGAACAAGGTCTACATTTTGACAAATACAGGTCAGTTTGTTCTACAAAATCACAACTTATCTTAACTGTTTATAAGTTAATAAATTCATAGTGTTAATTTATTTTTGATAATAAAAGTTCACAAGAATGATGTGCCTGTGAAATTCAGTTATCTATCCCTTTATGAGTATTAAGCGAATACTTCGCGTATGTCCAAAGAGACATATCAATTGCAGCTCTATGCGACGCAATCGAGATACCATTTAGAGGATGAATAATGAATACACATATTCCAAGTAAAACACTGTTGCTAGCAAGCATGGTTACCATGCTATGTGCTTGTGGTAGTGACGATTCAGATGATAAACCTGTCACACCACCCAATAATACTCCGCCAGTAGCAGAAAATGCACTGCGAATTACAGATGCTAACCGTACGTTGATCATTAATCCTATGCTACATGCCTCTGATGCAGATGAAGGGGATGTACTTAGTTTGGTATCTGCGATCGCGGATAAAGGAGAACTCAGCTTACTCGATGACAACTTGATTCAAATTAATCCTGAGTTTCAAGCGGGTGAGATTACTATTACCTATACCGTGACAGATGGCATTGATGAAGCCACTGCCGAAATCATCGTTACTGCTAACGAGGCGATGTATGTAGGTACTCAACGTTGTTTAGATTGTCATGGTGAAGGCAGTCCATTTAATGATATTTCTAGTCATCAACTTCATGGCCATAACTTTAAGATAAGTAAAATTGCTAATGATGAAACGCCTGCCTTCCCATACTCTAGTGTTGATGGTGCCATTGATAAACTGCTCGCTTCTTCTGAGTCAACTGATAATACGTTAGGTAAACCTGAATCCTATGCCGATGTCACATACACCTCAGGTGGTTTTGCTTGGAAGTATCGTTGGTTAGACAAAGATGGCTATATTCTAACTGGTAGTGAAGCACAATTTAATATTCATGCGGAGGACTTAGGGTTAGATGATCAAGTCATGGTCAACTATAACGGTGGCTCAGTTGATAAACCCTATACCTGTGGTAATTGTCATAACACAGGTTGGAAACCATATTCAGAAGGTTTATATGCGCAAAAGCAGGATGATTTACCAGGAGTACATGGCACATTCTTTGAGGCCGGGGTTCAATGTGAAGCTTGTCATGGTGCAGGTTTAACTCATTCAAATACTGGTAACCCAAGTGATATCGTTCGTAAAGCGACACCGCGAACAACCGCTTCATTAAAGTCTGACACTATGGGTTATGGTGAAGCCATGCACTGTGCTGAGTGTCATACCCGTGATGGCGACCGAAATGCAGGTAATGATTACACTAGTGGATTTAATAAAGCATTTCCTGAAGGCCCAGAGTTTGGTGCTAGAGTTGCTGTAAGAAGTGGCTTACCACGTCATCACCAAGGCCATGATGAGTTTATGGGAATAGATCCAGATAATGGTGACATTATGAGTGCTAAATATAATGCAGGTATGACTTGTAGTACCTGTCATGACAGCCATAAATCAGCTGTTTATCAAGATGAACCTGAGCACATGGGGGCGATAAAAATGGACTGTGCTACTTGTCATGCTGATAAAGTAGAAATGAATGCCGGACATGGCCCTGATGGTTACTTTGCTAAAGAGTGTATCGACTGTCATATGCCTGATGTAGTGAAAAATGCGGTGTCATTTACAAATGATCAAGGAAACAAAGTAGGCGACATTCGGATTCATACTTTCGCTATCGACTTGTATAACGAGAAAGGCCAATTCCAAGATGCTGAAGCTAAAGACACCTTTATGTACCCTTATCTTCAAGATGGTTTTGCATGTGGAGAGTGTCATACACAAGGTTCTAAGTTAGACAGTTTACAAAATAACTATGGTGGCAAAATGCATAAAAACTAGTTAGTTCATATCGCATTAACTTTACTATAGAACATGACTCCAACTCCCCGTAAAGCCCTACCCTGTAGGGCTTTTTTTGTTTTAGATATAGCTATTACTTCTATCTGCTATGCAGTTCATTTTATTAAAGGTATTCACTTGAGCTATGAGTAAACAGTTTGTGCTAAGGCTCTTGTTGCCATCATAGAACCACTATTGATGGTTACATCATGTGGTCGAGGTTTTAGTTTATTAGCTTAGAAGTGAAGGTTTAGCTTTAGGAGATAAGGTTGGGTAAGTACGATTTGATTCATTCAGCTTGTCGCTAATAGAGTGATAATAGGTTTAGGCTCTTGCTTAAGGTAGTTTACAGCGACTTCATTCTTGAGTGAAGTCGCCTCTATTTAGATATTTTCTGGTAGCTTTTCGCCGATAACTACCGGAAGTTCAATGGGTTTACCTTCACGAATAATAGTGATATTTACTTTGTTACCAGGAGTCGTTTCAGCGATTCTATCCATCAACATTTCAACGCCAGGTACGCTTTCTTCAGCATATTGAATAATTACATCTCGAGGGCGCAGTGTCGCTTTAGAAGCTGGACCATTAGGATCAACTCCTGTGACTAACACACCTTTAAGATCGGGCAGGTTTAAGATCTGCGCCATAACAGGGCTGAGCGGCTCACCCGAAATACCTAGGGCACCGCGGATAACGCGGCCATTAGTAATTAATTTACCCATAATGCTATGGGCAAGTTTGATTGGAATGGCAAAGTTAATTCCGTGACCACCACCTTCAGCACCAATTTGGAAAGCTGCGGTATTAATACCAATAAGCTCTCCACCTGTATCAATTAAGGCGCCGCCTGAGTTACCCGCATTAATAGCAGCATCGGTTTGTAAAAAGTCGAGATAACCTGAACTTAAACCATTACGGCCTGTAGCACTAATGATGCCTTGGGTAATGGTTTGGCCTAAATTATATGGGTTGCCAATCGCTAACACGACATCACCTACTTGGGCTGGGTTATTTAGGTTTATTGGTACAATAGGGACATTATCCCCATCAATCTCGATTTTAAGTACGGCTAAATCGGTGATTTGATCTGAACCGACAACTTCTGAGGTAAACTTTCTACCATCTTGCAAAGCGATAACAATTTCATCAGCTTTTTTGATCACATGGTAGTTGGTTAAAATGTAGCCCTCTTTACTCATAATAACCCCAGAGCCAAGGCCTTGAAGTGAGCTTGAGTTAAGTGGAGAATTTTGATCTAAACTAAGACTGTAAATATTCACAACAGCAGGTGCTGCTCGTCTAACAGCACTAGCAAATGACAACTCGTTGTTATGTTGAGTGGTAGTGAGGCTATTATTGAAACTATTGTTGTTAGTGATTGAATTAACGAATAAGAATGCCGCAGCCATCACCAAACCAAATACCACAGCCTTACTTAGATAGAGAATAGTGTCTTTGAGATTCATGGGTCGACTACATTAGGAAAGTTAATCAAATATATTATCATGATTAAAAAAATTAAGCATCGTGGCTACACACCACGATGCTTAATTACAGTTTGATAACTAGAGGGTTATTAGCGTGTTATCTCAGTACTAAGTACATCAGTTTGTTATCACGCAACACCTTTAACGCCACAGCGCCCTGTGGGTTCTTAAGTGCTTCTTTTAATGTTTTTAGACTTTTCACTTTACTGCGGTTTAAACCGACGATTAAATCGCCTTTCTCAAGTCCATTTCTTGCTGCTGGAGAACCCTGAGCAACGTCAGTAATTTCGATTCCTTTACGGGTATCGTTAAGCTTCGCACCTTCAAGCATTGGATGAAGCGCATCGTCACCTGCGCCGCTACTAGAGGTTGATTCCCCCAATACTACGTTAGCGGTCTCTTCATCACCGTCACGGATGATGCCTATTTTAACTTTTGCTCCAGCGCCCATCGTGGCAACTTTTGCTCTGAGCTCTTGGAAGTTTTTAATCTTTTTACCATTAACGCTTACAATAATGTCGCCAGCTTCGATACCTGCTTTATCTGCAGCGCTATCTGGCATGACTTCACTGATAAAGCCACCGTGTTGGGTTTCTAAACCAAATGCCTTTGCGAGTTCATTATCTAAATCACGTCCAGTTACTCCTAATACACCGCGTTTAACTTCACCGTGCTCAATAATTTGATTAATCAGGTTATTGACCATATTGGCAGGAATAGCAAAACCAATCCCGACGTTACCGCCACTTGGAGCAACGATTGCAGTATTGATACCTATAAGCTCACCATTTAAATTAACGAGTGCGCCACCAGAATTACCACTATTAATCGCAGCGTCGGTTTGAATAAAGTTTTCCAGCATTTCAATGCCAAGGCCGCTGCGACCTAGTGCACTAACAATTCCTGAAGTTACGGTTTGTCCAAGGCCAAATGGGTTGCCAATAGCCACAGCAAAGTCACCCACTCGAATATCATCTGAGTTAGTTTGTTTAATTGCCGTCAGGTTTTTTGCTTCGATTTGTAATAAAGCAATATCAGATTCAGGATCAGAACCAATCAATTTGGCTTCGATTTCACGGCCGTCATGTAAGCCAATCTTGATTTCGTCAGCACCATTAATGACGTGATTATTGGTAACGATATACCCTTCTTTAGCGTCAATAATCACCCCTGATCCTAAACCGCGAAATGGACGCTCTTGCACTTGCTCTTGCGGTGCATTGGGACCAAAAAAATACTTAAATACGTCTGGGATTTGTTGCTTAGAAACTTGGGTGCCACTCACTGCTACTGACACGACTGCAGGAGTGGTTCTTTCAAGCATAGGTGCAAGGCTTGGTAATGCTTGCCCGTCAACAGCATGGGGAATAGCTGCTTGAGATAAAGCCGGCATTAAAGAGAGTGAGGCTGATAAAATAGCTGCTGAGAGTAATGTTAATTTTGGTTTCATTAATTCTTGCTCCTTGAAAATTAACTCATATCTCTGGCAATACGCTTGAACGGCCGCCTTAGATGAGATTAATCAAATAAACTTACACTAAATATATAACCTCGGAGTCGATGAAGTTTCAATAAGTTCAGCGTTTATTAACAAAGGTTAATTTTTTGTGGTTATAAGCGTTACCTCTATTGTAGCTGCATGCTATGATTGCATCGAATTTTCAGCAGTATAAGAGAGTCGAATCCGTGTCGCAGTTAAGCCCTTGGCAGCATTATCAACAAGATTTAACCCGTGATGGTTTTTCTCACGACTTGGCTCAAGAGCAAGCAGTAAAATCACTACAACGTGTATATGAAGAAATCATAGCTGCTGATATTCAGCCTACTGGTTTTAACAAATTTCTTGGCGCGGTAGGCTTTAAAAAATCGACATCGACAGTGCAAGGTTTGTATTTGTGGGGCGGAGTAGGGCGCGGTAAAACCTATCTCATGGACACCTTTTATGATGCGCTGCCTACAGATAAAAAATTACGTGCCCACTTTCATCGTTTTATGCATCAACTGCATCATGACCTCGGGGAAATGGAAGGGGTTCAAGACCCTTTAATCAGTATTGCTAAGAAAATGGCACAGCAATATAAAATTATCTGTTTTGATGAGTTTTTTGTCTCTGATATCACTGATGCGATGTTACTGGGTACCTTGTTCCAGTACTTATTTAAAGAAGGCGTTGCTTTAGTCGCGACTTCAAACATCATCCCTGACGATTTATATAAAAATGGTCTACAGCGAGCCCGTTTTTTACCTGCCATTAAATTAATCAATGAAAACTGTGAAATTCTAAATGTCGATTCAGGCATTGATTATCGTTTGCGCACACTTGAGCAAGCCGAGATTTATCATTTTCCTTTAGATGAACAGGCAGATACTAATCTACTGACTTACTTTGGCCAATTAGCGCCAGAGTCAGAGGTATTAACCAGCTCTATTGAGATAGAAGGGCGTGAAATCGGCATTCGTCAGCAATCTCAAGGGGTATTGTTAGCTAATTTTAGGGATCTATGCGATGGGCCGCGCTCACAACGTGACTATATGGAAGTGGCTAGGTTATACCACACTGTATTAGTTAGCGGGCTTGAACAAATGGGGTCTTCTACTACAGGTGATGATATTGCGAGACGTTTTCTGGCAATGGTTGATGAGTTTTACGAGCGTAACGTTAAACTGATTATCTCAGCCGAAGTATCGCTGGAAGATATATATACCGATGGTTTATTAAATTTTGAATTCAGGCGTTGTCGTTCAAGGTTGATTGAAATGCAGTCCCATGATTATTTAACCTTAGAGCATTTACCTTAAAGGATGGGCTTAACGTCCTTATAAAAAACGCTTGTACATATATAAGGTAGATATAACGCTTGGTAAATTAAGCTGAATATTTTCTAATCAACTTGTACTTATATATGAGTCTAAAATCAGCGATAAATAAACAAATCACCCGCAGAGGTGATTTTTTTATAATAATGAAAAAATTAGGTGATTTTTAACTCAGCTTTGTCTATAATCCGCCACCTGCCCTCGTTACTCCACCGAATTTGGGTGGACGATTTAAACCAATTTCAGCTCGAAGGGGCTTTGAAATGGTCATTGTGTTGATTGCATGTGCAGTCAGCATTGAGACAGAATTTTAAACATTGGGTTTTTGTAAAATGAAGACTACATTTACTGCTACACCAGAAACAGTCACACGTGACTGGTTCGTCGTTGACGCCGAAGGTAAGACTTTAGGTCGTATCGCTACTGAAATTGCTACTCGTTTACGCGGTAAGCATAAGCCAGAGTATACTCCTCATGTTGATACTGGCGACTACATCATCGTTATTAACGCTGAAAAAGTTGCTGTGACTGGTAACAAAGCTAAAGGCAAAGTTTACTACTCACATTCAGGTTTCATCGGTGGTATTAAGCAGATTACTTTTGAGAAGCTGCAAGATCATAAGCCTGAAATGATTATCGAGAAAGCAGTTAAAGGTATGTTGCCAAAAGGTCCTTTGGGCCGTGCTATGTTCCGTAAACTTAAAGTTTACGCTGGCACTGAACATAACCATGCTGCACAACAACCTCAAGTTCTTGATATCTAATACGGGAGTAAGCTAATGTCTGCAACTCAGTACTACGGCACTGGCCGTCGTAAAACATCAACTGCTCGCGTATTCGCTAAAGCAGGTAGTGGCCAAATCGTTGTTAACCAACGTCCACTTGATGTATATTTTGGTCGTGAAACTGCTCGTATGGTTGTTCGTCAACCACTAGAGCTTGTTGAAATGACTGACAAACTTGACATCTATGTAACTGTTAAAGGCGGTGGAACCACTGGCCAAGCAGGTGCAATTCGTCACGGTATTACTCGTGCATTGCTTCAGTTAGACGAAGCTCTACGTCCTTCTTTACGCGGCGCTGGTTTCGTTACCCGTGATGCTCGTAAAGTTGAGCGTAAGAAAGTTGGTCTACGTAAAGCACGTCGTAAGCCACAATTCTCAAAACGTTAATTCGTTTTCAGAGTTCAAAAAACCCAGCTATATGCTGGGTTTTTTATTGCCTTTTTTTTATCAAATACAGCTATGATACAAAATGATAACGGTGTTGTTTTTGTTGGGTGGCATCATTGTTCTGTTGTTGAGCTAATACAAAATTGTGGGATGAATGATGAATTTTCAAGTATTGATGTTTGCTATTGGTTTGGTTTTGGTTTTAGAAGGTGTTGGACCGTTATTATTTCCCGAGCAATGGAAAAAATATTTAGCTGATATTTCTACGCAAAATAAGAATGTTCTCAGGAGGTTAGGTGGATCTTTGGTGTCTGCGGGCGTAGTACTATTAATAATTTTCGCATAAAATACTTGCAATATACCCCCAAAAATCTGTTAAAATTCGCCTTTATACCGCAACCTTGCAGCAGACGATGGGCAAAAACGTAGTAGTACTCGGCACTCAATGGGGTGACGAAGGAAAAGGTAAGATTGTCGACCTTCTAACAGAACAGGCAAAATATGTAGTTCGTTACCAAGGCGGCCACAATGCTGGTCATACTCTTGTTATCGACGGCGATAAAACAGTACTTCATTTGATTCCATCAGGGATCTTACGCGACAATGTGAAATGCATTATCGGTAATGGTGTAGTGCTCGCTCCCGATGCTTTGATGAAAGAGATCAACATGCTTAAAGAGCGTGGTGTTCCTGTCGAAGAGCGTCTTCTTATTTCAGAAGCATGTCCTCTAATTCTACCTTTCCATTGTGCTCTTGATGTAGCTCGCGAAAAAGCGCGCGGCAATCAAGCTATCGGTACAACGGGTCGTGGTATTGGTCCAGCTTATGAAGATAAAATTTCTCGTCGTGGTCTTCGCGTAGGTGATTTGTTCAATGCTGAACTTTTCGCTGTTAAGCTTAAAGAAGTGATGAAATATCACAACTTCATGCTTACTGAATACTATGACTGTGAAGCAGTTGATTATCAAAAGACACTTGAAGATGCGTTAGCAATTGCTGATTATCTTAAGAGCATGTGTACTGATGTTACTGAATTACTTGATACTGCCCGTAAAGCGGGTGAGCCTATCTTGTTTGAAGGTGCTCAAGGTACATTACTTGATATCGACCATGGTACATACCCATATGTGACTTCATCAAATACTACAGCAGGTGGCGTAGCTACTGGTTCTGGTTTTGGTCCTCGTCACTTGGATTATGTGTTAGGTATCATGAAAGCTTACACCACTCGCGTAGGTGCAGGTCCATTCCCAACTGAACTTGAGAATGAGATTGGTGACTACTTAGGTCATAAAGGCCAAGAGTTTGGTGCTACCACTGGTCGTAAACGTCGTCCAGGTTGGTTGGATGCTGTGGCAATGCGCCGTGCAGTTCAAATCAACAGTGTAAGCGGCTTCTGTCTAACCAAACTTGACGTTCTAGATGGCCTAGAAGAAGTTAAGATTTGTGTTGGTTACCAGTACCCAGATGGGACTGTTGAAACAGTCACTCCTTTGGCGGCTGAAGGTTACGAGCAGGTAACACCTGTTTTCGAAACTATGCCAGGTTGGAGCGAGACGACATTCGGTGCGACGTCAATTGAGCAACTGCCACAAGCAGCGCTAAATTACATTAAACGCATTGAAGAGTTACTTGAAGCTCCTGTTGATGTTATTTCAACGGGTCCTGACAGAAACGAAACAATCGTATTAGTTAATCCATTTAACTAACACAATTAAGGCCGCTAACTTAGCGGCCTTTTTATTGTGTAGTTAAACCGTTTTCAGATTGAAAATTTAAATCGAACATTCACTGCTTTCCTCCAGTTACCTTCGTCATTTTTCTCCTATCTAATACGTATGCCAGCATTTTCTATTGTGTTGATTAATTGCAGTTTGTGCAGTTAATACTCAAGAATTGAGCTATAATGCCGATGCATTGAGTAACTAAAGTGTCATTGAGAATCGTTATGCTGCGTTTAAGTTTATTAGTATTGTGCTTTATCCCCTATGTTGCTGTAGCTGAAATGGCTTCAGTAGACATTTATAATGATGAGCAGTTACTTAAATTGATCCGAACGAATCAATATTTACAACAAGTTAAAACCGATGACTGCCAGCTAGTGCAAGATATCGAAGCAAGAGCTGAAGTGTTAAAGCAGCCCATGTATCAGTTTTTATGGGGTGAAATGCTTAACCATGGTGTTTGTGTGCCTCAGCACGCATCAAGAGGCATGAAACAAGTACAAATTGCTGCAGAGCAAGGTAGCGCCGAGGCGATGCTAAAACTGGCCGAATATTACTACCACGGCAATTTGGTGGTCAAAGATAAGAATCGTGCAGTGCAGTATGTGATGCCTGCTGCTGCTAATGGTGATGTACCGGCGCGATTAATGTTAGTTCGTCTTTTTGGCGAAGGTTATGGTAGCCCTGTAGATTACAAATTAGGTTACCATTGGTTATATAACAGCGTATTTAATGATGAAGCAACACAGAAAAAAGCGACTTCATTATTGCAGAAATTAGCCGCTAAGATGCCCGCAAGTATTGTCGCGCGAGCACAACAGCCGCAGCTGCACTAAGCGCTAATACTCCGACATTGGAGTAAATTATTTGGAAATTGAATGATCAACGATCCTCATTTTGAGAGAGAGCAAGACAAGTACGAAAACCCAATCCCTAGCCGTGAATATATCTTAGAGTATTTACGCGCTCAGAAATCACCTGTCACCAGAGAACACATTGCAACAGCATTAAAAATGGTCGATGAAGATCATCTTGAGGCGTTAAGAAGACGTTTGCGTGCAATGGAACGTGATGGACAACTGGTTTATACCCGCGGCCATAGCTATGGCTTACCTGAAAAGATGGATTTACTTTCAGGTAGCGTGATTGGTCACCGTGACGGATTCGGATTTTTTAAATCTGACGAAGGTGGTGACGATTTATTTATCAATAACCGTGATATGCAGATGTATTTTCATGGAGACAAAGTCTTAGCACAAAAAGCGGGCTCAGATCGTCGTGGTCGTCGTGAAGCGCGTATTGTCAGATTAGTGCAGCAACGAGCAGCCCCATTAGTTGGCCGCTATCATGTTGATGCGGGTATGGCTTTTGTCATTGCTGACGATAGACGTATTACCCAAGAAATATTAATTGCGAAAGAAGATGCTAATGGCGCTCGCGCTGGTGATGTGGTGGTGGTTGAGTTAACTCGTAGGCCTGGCCGTTTTGTTAAGGCTGCCGCTAAAGTGACAGAAGTGCTTGGTAAAACAATGGCACCTGGCATGGAAATCGAAATTGCACTTCGCAATTACGATTTACCGCATAAATGGTCTTCAGTGATTGAGAAAAAACTTAAACGTATACCTGATGAAGTACCCGAGTCAGATAAGCAAGGCCGAGTAGATTTAAGGCACTTACCTTTGGTAACCATTGATGGCGAAGATGCCCGAGATTTTGATGACGCTGTATATGCAGAAACAAAACCAAGTGGTGGCTGGCGTTTATGGGTGGCTATTGCTGATGTGAGCCATTATGTTCGCACCGATTCTGCTTTAGATGAAGAAGCGCGCGCTCGAGGTAACTCGGTGTACTTTCCATCGCAAGTTATCCCAATGCTGCCTGAGAAAATTTCGAACGGCTTATGTTCGTTAAACCCGCATGTTGACCGTTTATGTATGGTGGCGGAAATGACGATTTCAGCAGCGGGTAAATTATCTGGTTATAAGTTTTACCCTGCGGTGATGCATTCACATGCTAGGTTTACCTATACCCAAGTCGCAGCAATGCTTGAAGGTGGCGAAATCGCTGCTGAACATGAAAACTTATTTCCGCATCTTCAATGTTTACAATCTTTGTATTTAACTTTGAACGAGCGCCGAGCCGAGCGTGGTGCAATTGCATTTGAAACTGTTGAAACACAGTTCATTTTTAATGAGCAGCGAAAGATTGAAGCTATTGTGCCAAGAAGTCGTAATCAAGCCCATAAAATCATTGAAGAGTGCATGATTTTAGCAAACGTAGCTTCGGCTAAATTTGTTAAAAAGCATAAAGGTGAAGTGCTGTATCGAGTTCATGAAGCCCCATCAGAAACCAAACTAGCTAACTTTAAAGAGTTTTTAGCTGAACGTGGTTTATCAATGAATGGCGGTGATGAACCGACTCCATCAGACTACCAAGATGTCATGCTGAAAATTGCTGACAGACCTGATGCAGAGCTGATTCAAATCATGTTGCTGCGTTCAATGCGTCAAGCGGTTTATAGCCCTGATGATGATGGTCACTTTGGTTTAGCATTAACCGAGTATTCGCATTTCACATCGCCAATTCGCCGCTATCCTGACTTGGTATTGCACCGTGTGATCCGCTATTTATTAGCAGCGCAAGAGGGCAATATTAAGGATAAATGGACCCCAGAAGGTGGTTATCACTACGACCTTGAAGAGTTGGATAAGTTAGGCGAAGAGTGTTCAACTACTGAGCGCCGCGCCGATGAAGCCACTCGTGATGTAGCAGACTGGCTTAAATGTGAATACATGCAAGATCATGTTGGTGACGACTTTGAAGCCGTTATTGCCTCTGTTACCAGCTTTGGTTTGTTTGTGAGATTAAAAGATCTTTACATCGATGGCTTAGTACACATTTCAAGTCTAGTCAGTGACTACTATCAATTTGACCCGATGCGTCAGCGTTTGATTGGTGAAAACACTAAGAATATTTATCAAGTTGGTGACGAAGTTAGCGTTAAAGTTGCTGCGGTTAATTTGGACGATCGTCAAATAGATCTTATTATGCTGGGCGATCACGGTAAGAGTCGTAAAAAGCCGAATCGTAAGCCTTTGACTGCTCGTGAACGAGCTAATCTTGAAGGCGCCAAAGCAGGTGCAAGCAAGTCTGGTGATAAGAATCAATCAAGTGGTGATAGTAAAGATGAAAAAGGCGGTGCTAATTCAGGCTTAAAACGCTCAGCTGCTAAGCGTGGCTCTAGTAGTAAAAAGCCTCGCTCAAAAACCAGTGCTAAGAAAAAGAGCACGAGTAAGTCATCTAAAAAACCAGTAAAAAGTTCAGCAGCAACTGCTGCAAACAAACCATCTAAAGCAAAGCGTAAGAGAAAATAAGTAAATGAAAAAACAAGATATCATTTTTGGCATCCATGCTGTTGAAGCTTTGCTACGAAATTCACCTGAGCGTGTGATTGAGTTATGGGTAGTACAGGGGCGTGAAGATGAACGTGTATTGCCATTAATCAATACTGCCAACCAATACGGCGTTTCAGTGCAGCGCTCAGGCCGTAAAGTTCTTGATGACAAATCAGCAAGTAGCCAACATCAAGGTATTGTGGCACGAGTGAAACCAGCCAAAGTACTGACTGAAAATGATTTAGACGTCTTGCTTGAAAAAACAGAGCAGCCGTTTCTGCTTATTCTTGATGGCGTGACAGATCCCCATAATTTAGGCGCATGCTTACGTAATGCTGATGCCGCAGGTGTTCAAGGGATTATCGTACCAAAAGATAACTCTGTTGGATTAACCGCAACTGTTAGTAAAGTTGCTTGCGGCGCTGCAGAAAGCATTCCATTGTTTCAAGTAACAAACCTTGCACGTACTATGCGTCACATTCAGCAAAAAGGTGTGTGGATAATTGGTGCAGCGGGTGAAGCTGATTGTGAGCTATATCAGGCAGACTTAAAAGGGCCACTTGCGATAGCAATGGGCGCAGAAGACAAAGGTTTACGCCGTTTAACCCGCGAAAGCTGCGATTCAATCGTATCTATCCCAATGGCAGGTAGTGTTTCAAGTTTAAACGTATCAGTTGCGACTGGTATTTGTTTGTTCGAAGCGGTTCGTCAGCGCCAGGTTAAAGCCTAAAGTGTAATGCGATATTAAATAGGTATTTTATCTATATTAAAAACGGGCCTAGAGCCCGTTTTTTGTTTTATGAGGTTTGAAAACTAATGATTACTGGAAGGTATAAAGTAAATTAAAGGTAGTAATCGTATCGGTTTTAAAACTGTCCTCTGGCACTACGGCGGTATACTTAACATTAACGCCAATTTTAAATGCCCAATCTTGCAAGAAGGTATTTTTGTAGCTTAAATCCAATGTCAGGGTGTTGTTGTCTTCACCGACTTCAGAGGTTAAGTCCGCATTTAGTGTAGTGTATTCTTGCAGCTTGACGGAATACTTGGCAGCTGTACGTAGGATGATATCTTGGTTAGCGTCAGGGTTTAAATCTGAGTCCGTCGCTTTCGGTAAGTCATAACGATAACCGGGGCCGACTTCCAAACTGAGCTTAGTTTGGTAGTTAGAAATGATATCGAAACCATAACCAGTAGATAAAGTAGATAATTTGGTATAACTACCAAAGTCATCCCAAGTGAATTCCCCACGGCCAAAAATGTAGCCACTTTCAAGCTTGTAACTAGACTGAGCATAGACATCGTACTTTTCAGCGGTTGTCGACTCATCATCAGCGGCATAGTAAACCTTAAAGGTAAACTCTTGCACTGCTTTGTCGGTATCGTACTTTAAATATGTACGGCCATTGAAGTTTTGCGATTGGTTGTTACCGGTATTGAGTTGCATACCAGCTTCAATTTCAGCATTAAAGTCACTTGGAGGCTCTTTGTAGTCTGGTGGCACTAATGCCCATGCAGAAGATGAGGCGAGCAAAGTAGAAGTAAAAATGATGACTTTTTTCATTACGCTTTTCTATGAATTGTTATGAGGAACGCCTGAAATACGGATGAAGCGACATAATACCTGTATTCGAGTTTGCTGCAAAGCAAAGCATCATTAAATCCCTTGGTGTAAGCCTTAAGGCGTTCACTTTTATAGTGTATTTTTGCGCTGTTAATTTAAAAGGCATATGAAGAGTCAGGGGATTAATAACTAATAAGCTTGTGGGTAAAGTATTACTTGAGTTTGGTGTTGTGTTTATGTACTATGTCGCGCTCAAATCAGTCATTTAATTTCGTTCCTTGCCTCCAACTTGGTCTGACTGAGCCACACGTGAGGCTAATTAACCGTAAGGAGCAATAAATGCGTCATTATGAAATCGTATTTATGGTTCACCCAGATCAAAGTGAACAAGTCCCAGGTATGATCGAGCGTTACAGCAGTCTAATCACTGATGCTAACGGTACTATCAGCCGTCTAGAAGATTGGGGTCGTCGTCAATTGGCTTACCCAATTCAAGACCTACATAAAGCTCACTATGTTCTTATGAACGTAGAAGCAACTGCAGAGTCTATCGAAGAGTTAGAAACAGCTTTCCGTTTCAATGACGCTGTTCTGCGTAACATGGTAATGCGCACTAAAACTGCTGTTACTGAAGCTTCTCCAATGGCTAAAGCAAAAGATGAGCGTGATTCACGTCGTGCTCCTACTGCTGCACCAGCTGCTGAAAAAGAAGTTGAAGCAAGCGCTGAAGAATCTGCTGAATAATTAATCTGTGGTTAATCACTTAGTATTGTCGGGAACGATAACTCGTTCTAAGCGGTTTGATAGTCCGAGCGGGATTCCACATAAGGTAATCACGTTAGAGCACAAAGCGCAGCGATATGAAGGCCAGATGTTGAGAAACGTTTATTGCCTCATCCAAGTCATATTAAGTGGCCAACGTTTTAATAGCGTTACAGAAGAATTAAAAGCAGGCGTGCAGGTCCAAGTTGAAGGGTTTATCTCTATGCAGCAAGGACGAAATGGCCAAAATAAATTGGTTATGCATGCCGAAAATGTCGAATTGAAAACTTAGGAGACTGTCAACATGGCACGTTATTTCCGTCGTCGCAAGTTCTGTCGTTTCACCTCTGAAGGTGTTGCAGAAATTGATTACAAAGATATCGTTACTTTAAAAAACTACGTAACAGAAAGCGGTAAGATTGTTCCTAGCCGTATCACTGGTACTAGTGCTAAATATCAACGCCAACTAGCTCGCGCGATTAAGCGTGCTCGTTATCTTTCTCTACTGCCATACACTGATTTACATCAGTAATCGCAGTATTAATCAGAGGAATTAGATAATGAACGTTATTCTGCTTGATAAAATCGCTAACCTTGGAAACCTAGGTGACCAAGTTTCAGTTAAAGCCGGTTACGCACGTAACTTCCTTTTGCCACAAGGCAAAGCTGTTGTTGCTAATGACGAAAACGTTAAAGTTTTCGAAGCACGTCGCGCTGAATTAGAAGCTAAATTAGCTGCTGAATTAGGTGTTTGTGCTGCACGAGCTGAAAAGCTTGCTGCATTAGACGCAGTTGTTATCGCTTCTAAAGCTGGTGACGAAGGTAAACTATTCGGTTCAGTTGGTACTCGCGACATCGCTGATGCAGTTACTGCTGCTGGCGTTGAGCTTGCTAAAGCTGAAGTACGTCTACCTTTAGGTGCTTTACGCACTTTAGGTGACTTCGAAGTTGAAGTTCAGCTTCACACTGAAGTTAAAGCTGTTGTTAAAGTTTCTGTTGTTGCAGAAGACTAATAGCAAATTGCTTTAAAGAAAACACCGCCAATTGGCGGTGTTTTTTTATGCCTGAAATTTATGTCTGGTATTAAAGATTCAAACATAAAAAAGCCCCGATTAACCACTTAATCGAGGCTGTTGAACTGTGTATTAGCGAGTTATTAGTTTCTTACTAAATCCAACTCTTGGATTAAATTATCTGCATGGTCTACTTTATCCATCATCCACAGAATGTAGCGGAAGTCGACATGAACTGCACGGGTAATGGTTGGATTAAAGAACCAGTCTTTGGTAATTGCTTCGTAAGTTGAGTCGAAATTCAAACCAACCAATTCACCTTTTCCATTAAATACTGGAGAGCCAGAGTTACCGCCAGTCGTGTCTACGCTTGATAAAAAATTAACTGGTACAGAGTTAAACTCTTCAGGTTTGTCTAAGCATGAGAATAAGCTGCAAATCCATGAGCGTGGGTCTTGATAAACAGAAGCAACCGTATGTTTGCCATAGTCTTTAGTCGCGATAGCATCTAACAGCTTCTTAGGGGCATTATATGGTTCTTCACCCGTATGCTTACCTACAATTCCTTCAAGGCGAGTGAATGGTTGTTTGTAAAGCGCATCACGAGATTGATATCCATCTACCATGCCGTAAGTAATGCGTAAGGTGCGGTTAGCGTCCGGGTATACAGGCCAGTCGTTTGCTTTGTAATAAGCAATAATGGCTTTCATATACTCTGGACGCGCTGTTGAAAGCTGTCCTTTTAAAGATTTTTCCGTTTTCTCTTGCGCCATATTGGTATCGTGCAGGGCAACGGCTAAACGAATAAACGGATCTGAACTGGTTTCAAATGCTTGGGCATCTTTATCCATCCAAGCTAAACGCTGTTCTTTATCGGTTAGGTTGGTTAACGCATAATACCCATCAAGTTTTGCAGATAAAGCCTCAGCGTCTGAAATTTTATTGAGTGCTTCATCTAAAATAGCCACTCGCTGATTTTGCGCCATGTAAGCATTCAAGTCTTGAAGCCACAAGGTTTTATCCACTGATACATCAAAGCTGCGCTCTAAGCGTTTAAGGTTAGCCGCAAACATCTTCATGTCGCGTTCTTGGAAACCTTGCTCACGTTTAGCGTCAGGTAATTGCTTCTCTTTAGCTAAGCGATACAGTTTTTTCGCAGCAGAAAGTAGCGAACTAGATTGGGCGTTATTAAAAAAGTAATCCGTTTGAATTTGATTTTGCTGCTTAGCAAGTAGCGCTTCAAGTTCAGTGATTAAGTTTTGATTCGCTTGAGTATCTTTTTTAAGCCAAGCTAAGAAATCATTCTCGCGTGCTTGTTTGATACCCACAATGTCAGTGGCTTTAAAACCGTCTAATAATCCATTGAGCTTTTTCATGCGGTTAGCCATTGACGCTAAGCTGCCAGCATATTTAATCGCAATAGTATTATTGTCGGCGGCCATTTGATTGATGGTGTCGATTTGCAGTTGGTAGCGTTTGGCGTAAGTTGGGTACATCCAATCACTGGCAAACTCTAATTCACTGGTGAGACGATAACGGCTTGTTGAACCAGGGTAGCCTGCGGCAAATACACCGTCGCCAGCTTTAACACCATCGGCATTAATTTTTAAGTAACTTTTAGGCTCGAAAGGGACATTATCTTCAGCGTATCCAGCAGGTTTTCCATCTTTGCCAACATAAGCGCGTAGGAAGGTAAAATCGCCTGAATGACGTGGATATTCATAATTATCAATATCACCACCAAAAGCACCTACGCTTTCTGGTGGTGCATACACTAAACGTACATCACGAATAATAAGCTGCTTAATTAAGTAATACTCTAAACCGTTGTGAAAGCTACTCACTGAACAGCGGTAGTTGTCATCGGTTTCACATTCTTTAATTAATGCTTTGCGATTCGATTGGATATCTTCATAACGTGCCAATGGTTCTTCGCTTAAATTGGCATTAACGCTTTTAGTTACATCAGTAACAGCTTCAGTGATGTATAATCGCTCGTTAGGGCCGGCTGAAGGTTCTTCAGCTTTGGTATTAGCAAGAAAGCCTTCTTCTAGGTAATTATGCTCAGTTTTGCTGTTATATTGTATTGCTCGATAGGCACAATGATGATTGGTAACAACTAGCCCTTGGGGCGAAACGAAACTGGCGGTACAATAGCCGAGACCGACAACAGCATTCATTGGATATTGGGTTAAGTCTGCAAGTTGTTTTGCAGGAATTTCGATGCCGCGTTGTGCTAATTTATCTGCGATAGAAGGCATTTGATAGGGTTGCCATTGGCCTTCATCGGCTTGGGCTAGCCCGGAAGACAGCACAAGGGCTGCAACGAGTGCAATACGCATGTTCTTTCCTTAAATATTATTATTGTTAGTCCGCATCAGCGGTTAATGTTGCGCCATTTGTTGCGCAACATGTTTGCATGACCACGTGTTATACCATATTTTACAAACAGGTTGGGAATTGGGAGTTTTAATGTCACAAAAAGGTGTTTTTAAGGCAAAGGAAAGGTTAAAAGACGCTCAAGTCGATGCGCTTAAATTACCGCCTCATTCTATTGAAGCTGAGCAATCTGTTTTAGGTGGCTTGATGCTTGATGCTGAAGCTTGGGACAGAGTTTCTGAAGCTATCGTGGCAGATGACTTCTATTCTCGTTCACACCGAATGATTTATGCCGCCATGAGCCGTTTAGTCGAAACGGGGCAACCGATCGATTTGATCACCGTATCTGAACGCTTAGAAGTTGAAGATCAGCTTGAAGATGCCGGTGGATTTGCTTATTTAGGGGAAATTGCTAAAAACACCCCAAGCGCGGGTAACATTTTATCTTATGCCGACATTGTACGTGAGCGCGCTGTTGTTCGCGACATGATTGGTGTGGCACATGAAATTGCCGATGCAGGTTATAACCCTGAAGGGCGAAACTCGGGTGACTTACTCGATTTAGCCGAAACCAAAGTGTTTAAAATTGCTGAATCCCGTGCCAATGCCAACGAAGGCCCTGAAGGAATTAAATCAATTCTCGAAAAAACCGTCGATAAAATCGAGCAGTTATATAATAACCCTCATAACGGTGTTACTGGGGTATCCAGCGGATTTAGTGATTTAGATAAAATGACTGCAGGTTTTCAGTCTGGCGATTTAGTCATTGTGGCCGCTCGTCCATCAATGGGTAAAACCACCTTTGCGATGAACTTGTGTGAACAAGCCGCCATGAATGAAGACAAGCCAGTGCTTATTTTCAGCTTGGAGATGCCGTCAGAACAAATCATGATGCGTATGCTGGCCTCTCTTGGCCGAGTGGATCAAACTAAGATCCGTACGGGTCAATTAGATGATGAAGATTGGGCGCGTGTTTCATCGACTATGGGTATTATGCTTGAACAAGGCAAGATGTACATTGATGATGGCTCAGGATTAACCCCGACGGAAGTTCGAAGTCGTGCTCGACGTATTGCGCGTGAGTATGGTGGTTTGTCTATGATTATGATCGATTACTTGCAGTTAATGCAGGTACCATCGTTAAAAGATAACCGTACCTTAGAAATTGCAGAAATTTCACGCTCACTTAAATCGTTAGCTAAAGAGCTAGAAATCCCAGTTATCGCATTGTCACAGCTTAACCGATCGCTAGAGCAACGTGCTGATAAACGTCCTGTTAACTCGGATTTGCGTGAATCTGGTTCGATTGAGCAAGATGCCGATTTGATCATGTTTATTTATCGTGATGAAGTGTATAACGATGATTCTGAACAAAAAGGTGTGGCAGAGATTATTATTGGTAAACAGCGTAACGGCCCAATTGGTCGTGTGCCGTTAACCTTCCAGGGGCAATTCTCTCGCTTTGATAATTATTCTGGTACGCAAATATTTGATGAAGATTAATCCTGCTTCACAAAGCTAAAATGCGTCAGTAAGTTGCTATGATCAAAACAAGCCTCTGTTGTTAAAACAGAGGCTCATTTTTTAGTCTTTCAGGTGATACTACCTGAGTTAGTTTGCCAAATAAGGTCAATTATTTGAAACCATTTCCCCGTGCTGAAATTAGTCGTCAAGCCCTGCAAGATAACCTTACAAGGCTTAGAGAGATTGCACCTAATAGTAAAGTGATGGCTGTGGTTAAAGCTAATGGTTACGGCCATGGTTTACTCAATGTAGCTCAATGTGTGGACAATGCCGACGGGTTTGGATTAGCAAGACTAGAAGAAGCATTACAGCTCCGTGAAGGCGGAGTGACGGCAAAGTTATTGCTACTTGAAGGCTGTTTTCGTCAATCTGATTTACCTTTGTTGGTACAACATCAAATCGATACTGTCGTCCATCATGAGTCTCAGCTCGAAATGCTTGAGCTGTCTAATTTAACTGCGCCAATCACTGTTTGGCTTAAAGTCGATTCAGGTATGCATCGACTGGGCTTTGGGATTGAGCAATTCCAAAATGTCTATCAACGTTTAAAATCATGTCCGAATGTAAAGCAGCCTATTCATTTAATGACTCACTTTGCTTGTGCTGATGAACCTGACAATAGCCTTACTCTGCAGCAGATGGATGCTTTTAATCAACTGATTGAAGATCTTCCTGGCGATCGTACTTTAGCTAACTCTGCGGGTACATTGTTTTGGCCTCAAAGCCAATGTGACTGGATAAGGCCGGGTATTGCACTTTATGGTGTTTCGCCTGTTTATGGAGATAAAGGCACTCATCACGGTTTAGTTCCTGCAATGGAGTTAGTATCTAATTTAATTGCCGTACGCGAACACAAGGCGGGTCAAAGCGTTGGGTATGGGGCGCATTGGACTGCAACAAAAGATACTAAGCTTGGTGTCGTGGCTATTGGTTATGGTGATGGTTACCCGCGCAATGCACCAGAAGGCACACCAGTTTGGTTAAATGGACGTCGAGTTCCTGTAGTTGGTCGTGTGTCGATGGATATGTTAACTGTCGATTTAGGCGCTCAAGCTACAGACAAAGTGGGCGATCTCGTTCAGCTATGGGGCAAAGCATTAGCGGTAGAAGAAGTAGCAGAACACATAGGTACAATTGCCTATGAGTTGGTGACTAAGCTAACCCCAAGAGTAGTCGTCGATCTACAAGAATGACATTGTCATTTGCTAAGAAATGTTAAAAGGAACCTTAGGTGCAGTTGTATAAATCAGTCGTAATGATTTATTGCGTGTTATTCAGTTTAGACAGTCTTGCTCAGACAAATACCATTCAACAAATTGCTACAGAAGGCACTGCTGTTTCAGTAGAACTGCCAGTGGAAGAATCGGCAGATCCAAGCCAAAAGCTATCAGGCGATAATACTGATGAAGCCGATTCGAAAGCGATGCCACAATATGATGCCGAATTTGTTGCCGTACCCATTGTTTTTTCAACGGAAACGCTGAGTACTACTTTTGGCGGCGCTGGCTTGATTAAACATGCTGGCCAGGCTCAAGCCGTGGCGCTAGGGATAGGGCTATATTCGGCGAATGATAGCTGGTTAACCTACGCAGGCTTTTATAATTATCAACTCCCTACATTAGATCAATGGCTGTTTAGTGCTGAATTATTTCGTGGTCATTATGAGCAAGGGATTTATTATTTACCTCAGTCAGTAAAGGATCAACAAACTGACCGAATTATCAGTGTCGGTGACGAAGGCTTTTCAAAACTGCATATCAAATATGTACTGCCAATTGGCGGCGGTGCCAATGGCGCTGCAGCATCACTTGCTCGCAAGAAAAATGCAGTTAACTGGAACCCATTAGAGTCCGGTGTAACCTCTGTGACGCTTACGCCATTTAATAAATACCGTGAATTAGAAGCGTTAGACTACTTGCCAGACGAAGCTAGGGGCTTTGAGTTTGCGCTTGATTGGGATAATCGAGACTCTGCCAATAATACGACTCAAGGTGGTCAGACGAATCTGACATTAACCCGCGGAAGTGAAATTAACGATGACCCCAATTGGTTCATGTGGGAATTCGAGCAAAGTGCATTTTTATCTTTAGGTAGTAATGCATGGTTTGAAGAGCAAGTATTAGCAGCAAATGTTTATATAGCTGATACCCCTAGCTGGGATAGTTTTGATGGTGACGCCCAAGATTATAAGCGTCCGCCAAGCTTTGCGGGGGTATCTCTAGGTGGCTTTGATCGTTTAAGAGGTTATGACTCGAAGCAGTTTACTGGCCGAAGCGCAGTTAATTACGCCTTAGAGTACCGTGTTACCCCTCGCTGGCAGCCATTACAAAATCTGCCAGTATTCAATCTCTATGATGTACCTTGGTGGCAATGGGCATTATTGCTCGAGGCTGGTAATGTCAGTGATGAGTTTAGTATGAGTGCTTTGCATCAAGACATGAAAACCTCATATGGCGCTAGTGTACGCTTTGAAGTTGAAGATATCGTTATTCGTGGTGACTTTGTCACAGGCGGCGATGAAAGTCAGTTTTGGGTGATGGTTAATCAACCTTTTTAACCTGTTTTGTTTTTCCGCTGAAGATTAGAAATTAATCATAAACAATATTTATTAAAAGCTGCATAGTGATATAATGTGCGGCTGCAATTTTGACTGGCAATTTTAATTAATTGTCAGTGCAAGTTAAGTTCATTAAGTCGCTGATTATCATCGATAAGGTAAATTTTTTTGGCTTCAACAACACTGAATAGAGCGCTTTCCATCGCCCCAATGCTTGATTGGACTGATAGACATTATCGCTATTTTGCGAGATTAATGTCGGCAAATACTGTGCTGTATACCGAAATGGTCACCACAGGTGCAATTATTCATGGGCAAGGCGATTATCTAGCTTATAACCAAGAAGAGCATCCTGTCGCGCTTCAATTGGGCGGTTCAAATCCAAAAGACTTAGCTATGTGCGCCAAGTTAGCGTTTGAGCGCGGCTATGATGAGATTAACCTCAATGTGGGTTGTCCATCTGATCGAGTGCAAAATGGCCGTTTTGGTGCCTGTTTAATGGGCGAGCCACAACTTGTGGCTGAGTGTGTTGATGCGATGAAGCAAGTTGCTGATATCCCTGTAACGGTTAAAACTCGAATCGGTATCGATGAGCAAGACAGTTATCAATTTTTAACGGATTTTGTTGATACGGTAAAAGCAGTTGGCTGTGATACCTTTATTGTGCATGCCAGAAAAGCGTGGCTTCAAGGGTTAAGCCCGAAAGAGAACCGTGAAATACCTGAGCTTAATTATGAGCGTGTGTACCAGTTAAAGCGTGATTATGCCGATTTGAATATCAGTATTAACGGCGGTGTAAAAACCTTAGAAGATTCGTTAACGCACCTAGAGCAAATAGATGGTGTGATGATTGGGCGTGAGGCTTACCAGAATCCATATCTGTTAGCGAAAGTGGATCAATTGATATATAAGGAAGACAAGCCCGTTATCACTCGTGAGCAAGTGATTGAGCAAATGATGCCGTATATTGAACTACATTTAAAAGACGGTGGCAGACTAAACCATATAACTCGTCACATGATTGGATTATTCCAAGGATTACCAGGTTCAAGAGGTTGGCGTAGACATTTAAGTGAGAACGCCCATAAAGCTGGAGCGGGTGTTTCAGTTATTTGGGATGCGGTTGCGAGAATGGAGCAGAGTCGCCCGCCAGCTGATGTCACTTTTTACCCCAATAATAATGTTTAATTAATTAAACTAACGTGGTCTAACAGTGTAACGATACTAATTACTGGATGATTTTTTAGTTTTAAAAAGCGCCTTTTGATGGCGCTTTTTTTGTGGGTTTTATTTGGCTAATTAAGTTTTAGCTAAATTCACTATTTTAGTGGTTAAAAATGCTAATAGTTTAAAAATCACTCAATATGGTTTTGTGGTTGAAAAATGTTGTTTGCCGAAAAAACTCTTTAAATTCAGTGTTTAAAAACATTTTTTAAAACTTGGCACGTAGCTTGTAATAACCATGGTGTACCCAATAATTGAAAAGGAAGACATCATGTTTAACTCAACAACTAATACAACTGGTTTAATTTCTACTACTAACACTAACGCAAATTCATCAGCTAAAAGTGTATTGAAAAAAGTGGCTTTAGTCGCATTATTTGCAACAGCAAGTATGGGCGCTCAAGCAAATGACTTAAATAGTGCCGATATGATTGATGTGTTAGAAACACGCATTAGTGAAACTGCAACTGAAATGCTGCAAACAGCAAAACAAGAAATTGTCCTGTCGCTGCATAGCCAAATTGCAGAGCAAGTGTTTGAGTTAAACAACTCACTGGAGTTAGCTGAAACGAAGCAAGAAGCAACAACTGATTCTGTTTTAGCCAGCAATGAGGACTAATTCATGGATTTAATGATGATACTTCATTTAGCAGATCCATTAATTTCATTACTTCTGCTTCCCGTTGTTAGCTTTATTGTTTGTTCATTACTGATATGCGGGTTGCAGTGGTACCAATTTAAAAGTGTTGATGCGATTTCTAAAGAGATGACAAGTTTAGATTTCGCTGGAGAAAGAAAATGAACATGTCTGATGTGGAAAAGTTTTTAAAAGCTGATAAAAGCATTATATGCGGCGCAACTAACTCAGTATCAAAACAGTTTGGCTGGTCAGTTATGTGGACACGAGTATTATCGTTATTAGCTATTTGTTTAAACCCAACTATGGGGTTGATTGCTTATTTTGTAACTGCAATCGTTGTGAGCCAGCAAAAAACAAAATACTGATGTTAGGGTGTAAATAAACTTCCCCCTAACATCATGGATACGTAAAGCAGAGTGTATTACCGCCTTTAAGCAATATTAATAAACTAAATTTTCAAAGCGTTATTAATCAGCCTCTTTACTCGCTTTTGCTGAGACTATTATCTTTTTAAAAAGGCCTGGAAGCGTGCTTTAGCTTCATCACTTTTTAGCCTTTCGCCAAACACCTCTAATTCAGCCAGCATTTGTGCCTTAACCTCTGCTTGGTTATAACGTAGTAACTTTTTAGATGCTTGTAGTGCAAGTGGCGGCTGAGCTGCCAGCTTTTTGGCTTGGCTAAGAACAAATGCATCAAGTTCAGATTGCTCAATGACGTTATTGATAATGTTAAGTTCGCAAGCTGTTTCCGCGTTAAAGCTTTCGGCTAGAAGTATTAATTCAGCGGCTTTTTGTTGGCCGACTATAAGTGGTAATAGTAAACTTGAGGCCGCTTCTGGTACTAATGCTAGGTTAACGAAGGGCAGCTGAAATTTAGCGCTGTTATCTGCATAAACTAAGTCACAGTGCAGCAGCATTGTGGTACCGATGCCCACGGCGGCACCAGATACAGCAGCAACGATCGGCTTTTTGAGGTTAAGCAAACAATGAAGAAATTGTACCGTTGGGTGAGTGTCGTTTAACTCACCACTGGCAAGGAAGTCTGCGATATCGTTACCTGAAGTGAAGCAGTTATCTTCACCTCGTAACATAAAGGTACGAATGTCGTTGTCGGCTTCACCTTGGATCAGGTATTCTGTAACCTGTTGGTACATTTTAAGATTAAATGCATTGCGTTTTTCAGGACGATTAAAACTGATAATACGTACGCCTTGATCATCCTTAACCTGAATCTGACTCATTCGTTGTTTTCCTTATGGACACGAGTAGGGTGTAAATGGAGTTTATGACATTGAAAGCAATATTCAAACAACTGTTTAGTTTTTTAGCATTAAGCATATTTTCTTTTTCTGCTTCAGCCGGAATAATGCTGAGTGAAGGACATGTACGAGCAATGCCTGCGAGCGTGCCAAACACCGCAGCTTATTTAACCTTGATGAATCATTCTGATGAGGATGTGACTTTAGTTTCTGTGACTACGCCAGCAGCTAAAGAAGCGCAATTACATACCTTGGTTGAAGAAAATGGCATGGTTAAAATGCGTCAAGTTGAAGGTTTTGATATTCCATCTCATAGCACGTTAACGCTGCAGCCCTCAGGTGATCATATTATGCTGCTATCATTAACTGCACCACTAACGATGGGTGATACTGTCCCATTGGTTTTGACATTCAAAGATGGCAAAACACTCACTATTGAATTGGCTGTTGAGAAAAGATCGACTAACGAAACTCAAGAGAGCCATCACCACCATCATCATTAAGGAGTTGTATTGATGCAAATGACAAGGAATAAAGTATTTGGCGTCGTAGGAATAATCTTATTAATTGGTTATTTCATTGCGGTTTGGTGGAGTATTGAGCCTGATATTCTCGAGCCTGAAGTACTGCAAAATGAAAGTGGCGAGAACATTGTAGGTTATGCGACCACATCTTCACTTATTTCAACCATGGAAACCCTATTGGACAAACCAGGTGGGTGGTTATCAAATGATATTATGCCACCATCAGTGATGATGGATAATATGCCGGCATTTGAATTTGGTGCACTTGAGCAATCTCGTGACTTAGCCTTGATAATGCGTAAGGAGTTCAGTCGCTCGCAATCGCAATCAACCGCCGATGGCGATTTACTTGCCGCGCATTCAAAGTTAAATATTGAACATACCAGTTGGTTAGTACCAAGTGCAGAGGGCGAGTACCGCGAAGCAATCAAATTGCTGAAATTATATCGCGCAAAAATTAGCGATACTAATAACAGCAATGCCCAGTTTTATGCCCGTGCAGATAACTTGAATGAATGGCTAAAAGAAGTTCAAAAACGTTTAGGTAGCATGTCTCAACGTTTATCGGCCAGTGTTGGTCAAGACAGGTTAAACACTGATTTAGCAGGTGATTCAACAGCAAGGCAGTCAACCCCTTCACTTGCCAGTGCTGAAATTAAGACGAGTTGGTGGAAAATTGATGATGTACTTTATGAAAGCCGAGGTTCTGCTTGGGCGTTATTGAATTTCATGAAAGCCATCGAAGTTGATTTTGCCGACGTGTTAGAAAAGAAAAATGCTGAAGTCAGTTTACGTCAAATCATTCGTGAACTTGAAGCGACTCAGCAAACCGTTTGGAGCCCAATGGTTCTTAACGGAGATGGATTTGGATTAGTCGCTAATCACTCATTGGTGATGGCTAACTATATATCCCGCGCGAATGCCGCGGTGATTGATTTAACTAACTTACTCTCTCAGGGATAATGATGAAAAAGACACTTCTTGCCACTGCCTTATTAGGTATGTTGAGCGTTTCTTCTGCTCATGCAGCTACTGTTGTTGGTTTTAAAGTTGGTGGTGATTACTGGGATGCAGATACCAGTGGTTCATTCAACAGCGATGATGGTGTAGCACAAACTTATAACTACGAGTCTAAATCTCAAGGTAGCTTATGGATTGCCATTGAACATCCAATTCCATTAGTGCCAAACATTAAAATTCGTGAAAACCGCTTAGAAGGTAAGGGCAGTCAAGTTGGCTCAAACTTTATGTTCAATGGTCATCAGTTTGAATCTGACACAACTGTATATAACGACCTAAGTAATACTGACTTTGTTCTATATTACGAAATTCTAGATAACGATTTAGTGGCATTGGACTTAGGTGCGGCTTACAAGCAAATGCACGGTTCTCTACGTGTTCAAGATCCTGGTCACCCAGAAGAAGTTGACGTAGATAGCGGTATTGTTATGGTTTACGCCAGTGCAGAAGTAGGTGTACCTGGTTTAGGTTTATATGCATTTGCTGACGTGATGTTAGGTGTAGATGAAACTAGTGTATACGACTACAACGCGGGCCTTGGTTGGAAGTTTGATGGCACAGCTTTAGATACGGCAGTTCGCGTTGGTTATCGTGAATTCAACTTTGACGTTGATGACTTCTCTAGCACTACGCAGAATATGACCTTTAAAGGCGCATTTGCTGGTGTTGAACTGACTTTCTAATCAGTAAGTTATCGACATAAAAAACCGCCAATTGGCGGTTTTTTTATGTCTTACTTTCAGCTATCTGCCGACTTAATCAGCCTAACATTAGCAGACTTACTGGGCAATTAAGCCATTATTGATTGAGATGATGTCATCTTCACTCAAGGTGCCAGCAGCTTGCTTAAGCGCTAGGATTGAGTTGATGTAACCATAACGTGCATCTGATAACTGACGCTTTGAATCATATAAGTCACGTGTACGGTTTAGTACGTCAACGATAGTACGAGTACCGACTTCAAAACCTGCTTGAGTGGCTTTTAACGCACTTTCTGAAGAAACCACTGATTGTTCATATGCGCGGATTGAACTGATTGATGCGCCTACGTTGTTAAAGTTATTACGTACATCTTTAACAACACCACGATGAACTTGTTCAAGTTTTTCACTTGCTTCAACATACTGGAACTGAGCTTGTTTAACTTGCGAGGTGACTTTGAAACCTTCGAATAAAGGTACACTCAATGTCACTGCAATGTTGGCATTGTCATAGTCAGCGCCAGGGCTTTGGTCAAAACCTTTAGTGTAACCAGCACCTAAGTTAAGCGAAGGCATGTGGCCAGCTTTGTAAAGTGTGATGGTTTCGCTGGCGATATCACGACCAATACGTTGCGTCATTAAATCGATGCTATTGGTTTCAGCAATTTTTAACCATTCAGATGAAGTGGTTGGGCTAGGCGCACCAGCTGAGAAGCGGTTAGTATCGAGTGTATTAATGGTTTTATGATCAATACCTGTGATTTCACGTAATGCTTCATAGCTGTTTGCTAATGTGTTTTCAGCAAGAATCTCTGTTGCTGACGCTAAATCGTATTGTGCTTGCGCTTCATGAACATCGGTAATTGCCGTTAGACCTACAGCGAATCGTTGTTTAGTTTGCTCTAACTGACGTTCAATAGCGCGTTTTTCTGCGCCTTGGAATTCAAAGTTATCTTTTGCGGTTAATACATCAAAGTAAGCAGTAGTTACACGAATGATAAGTGCTTGCAGGGCAGATGCATAAGCTGAGTCTGCTTGAGACGCTGCCATTTCAGCAAGGTCTAGTCCAACCCATGCACTATGGTCATAAATAACTTGGTTTAAGCTTAAGCCACCAGTAAAGCCTTCAGGTTTTTCTGTCGGAGAACCTTCAGAATCATTCCATGCTTTTGAATAACCGACATTTGCACTAATAGTTGGCAGTAGGGGAGCACGGTTTTCTTCAATCGTTTCGTATAATGCATCACGTTGAGACTGAGCTTGAAGGACAATGGTGTCACTAGTCAGTGCTTGCTGATAAATTTGCAATAAATCGTCAGCGTTAGCTGCAGGTGCAGCAACAGCTAGTGTTAGTGCTGCGTATAAAGAACGTATTTTAAATTTCATTTGCTGCCCTTTTAGACATAGTCTCCACTTGGGAGGTAAGATAATCTTGTTTGTTCACGATTTAAATTTATAAGCAAGATCGCTTTAGCATTATTGTGAACCCGCTAAAACTTTCTGCAATCCCGCTATGTATCTAGTGTGTATGATAAAAAGACTATCATCTTTAAGCTAAATATCAACTTTCAAGTTGTAACAGACTTTTTTAAACACTCATGCTTAAATGCTTAGCTAATATAATAATGCATTAAATATTTCAAAGGGCTTACAAACTGTAAGAAAAAATATGAAAGATAGTGAATTAATAGAACAATTTAACGCGATAAGCGATGTTGAGGTCATTTCTACTAAAACCCTATATAAAGGTTTCTTTCAATTAGACGAATATAAATTCAAGCATAAGTTATTTTCTGGTGGTTGGAGTGAGGTTGTCACACGTGAAGTGTTTGAGCGGGGAAATGCAGTGGTCGTATTGCCTTATGATCCGGCGACACATCAAGTGGTTTTGATTGAGCAAATTAGACTACCTGCATTAGCAACCACTAATTCTGTTTGGCTTCTTGAACTTGTGGCAGGTATGATTGCTAACGATGAAGTGCCTGCTGAAGTGGCAGAACGTGAATTATTGGAAGAAACTGGCTTGATTGCCAGTGAAGTGCACTTTGTTAATAGTTATTTAGCTACACCGGGTGGTTCTTCTGAGCGTTTTCATTTTTATTGGGCAAAAGTTGATGCCCGCAAAGCTGAAGGTATTCACGGCTTAGATTATGAACATGAAGATATTAAAGTGCATGTTGTTGGTTTTGATGCTGCAATGGAAATGGTTAACTCAGGTCGAATAGACAACGCATCAACCATTATGGGCTTACAATGGTTAGCGCTTAACTTAGCTAAAGTTAGACATGGTAAGTAGAGTTGACTATTGCTATTGAGAAACGACTAACATTGAGCTACATCTAGCGGTGATTTAGCCAGAAATAACAATCAATAATTCAATCAATAGTTCAATTACAGAAGTATGCAAGTGAGACAATTGTGAAGCAATCAAGTTTGAAGCAACCAAACACTAAAGATAAATACCAACCTAACGTCAGTGCGTTCTTAGCCCTGTGCGGACGTAATTATGCGTTGATTCTAAAGTGGTTACCAGAAGTTGCAGAAGTCAATGATTCTTGGACTGTAGAAGGGCAGTTCGGTCTGTTAGATGTCACAATATTAGAGAACACAAAGTATACTCAATTAATTGAAATAACACGTCATTTACCCAGTAGTGATTTCCTTATCACACCTAAAGCTTGTGTGCGAGTCTATCATGATGCCCAATTAGCAGAAGTGTTAACTAGCCAACAGATTTATCGGTTAAAAGCAGTGTATGATTATCCAAATGTACATATGCATCAAACGGATGAGAAGTATCAAGTTAATGCATTTCTAGAAGAGTTGTTAAAGATTGGATGTCGCCCTGTGCAAGTCTGTTCTTCATCAGTCTGAAACATTGAATTAATTTATTTTGGGATTAATTAGTGCTTAAAGAGCCTGTGTCTTATTCAATTGCTGAAACGGATGTCGTGCGACTTATTCAAGTTACTGACCCGCATTTATTTGCTGATCCTGAAGCTAAGCTATTAGGTGTAAATACGGCTGCCAGTTTTCAGGCAGTGTTAAATACTTTTCTTGCGACTGAATACCCAGCTGACATGATTTTAGCAACGGGTGATATTAGCCAAGATTACTCCCCTCAGTCTTACCAACACTTTTCCAGCACAATTGCTGAATTAAACCTTCCTTGTCATTATCTTCCTGGCAACCATGATGACCCTAGGTTAATGAGCTTGCATATGCAAGGAAGCCATTTATTTGGTCAGCAGCAGATTATTGCGGGTAAGTGGTTAATTTTGATGTTGGATTCTACCGTACGGGGTAAACCTGGTGGTTATATGGCTGAACAGCAATTTTCCCTAATTGATGCAGCTATAAAAGCTCATCCTAATAAGCATGTCTTGCTCGTTATGCACCACAACCCTATTTTGGTAGAGTGTAGCTGGCTTGATCAACACTGTATGAGTAATGGTGAAGACTTTTTAAAGCGTGTGAGTCAATACCCACAGGTAAAGGGCGCACTTTGGGGACATGTTCATCAAACCATAGATACCGTTTATCCAACTGCAGAAGCTGGCATTCATTTAATGGCGACGCCTTCTACTTGCATACAATTCAAACCAAAATCATCATATTTTGCGTTAGATGGACTTCAACCCGGCTATCGTTTGCTGGAGTTAGCTAGCAATGGTAGCATTCAAACTAATGTTTATCGGGTGCCTGGTGAAAAGTTCTCTCCAGACAATGATGCTAGCGGATACTAAACGCTAATTTTCATGTGTTGGCCTGATTTTTAGATGCTTAGGCATTTTAGGCTAATTAATGCGAGAGGAAACATGCTTCTCTATATACATGGATTTAATAGTTCTCCTCAATCAGATAAAGCAGTAGAAACGGCGCAGTACATTCAACACCGTTTTCCCAATTTACCCTTCATCCAACCTCAATTACCCTCATCGCCAAAAGAAGCGATGGCATTATTATGTGGTATTGTAGAGCGCGAGAAAGCGAAAGGTGAGCCTTTAAGGTTTATTGGGTCTTCTTTAGGTGGGTATTTTGCCAGCTATTTAGCTGAAACCTATGGCGGAAAAGCCGTTCTGGTCAATCCTGCGGTGAAACCATTTGAGTTATTTGATGAGTTTCTCGGCCCTCAATATAACCCGTATACCGACGAGCATTATCAAGTATTGCCGCAACATAAATTAGATGTGGCCGAATTCAATACTGAAGTGATATATCGTCCTGACCGTTTCTTAGTATTTTTGCAAACTGGCGATGAAGTGTTAGATTATCGTCAAGCGTTATCTAAGTATCATTGTTGTGAGCTGCATTTAGAGCCCAATGGTGATCACAGTTTTATTGGCTATAAAAATCAGCTAGATAAGATATGTGAATTTTTAAAGATTTCTTAATCAGTTTTTATTATGGCCCAATATTGTGGGCTGACAATTGACCAAATGTGTGGACTATGACCAATCAATACACTTCTGATGCCATCGAGGTTCTTAACGGACTCGATCCAGTAAAACGCCGTCCAGGTATGTACACCGATACCACTCGACCTAACCATTTAGGTCAAGAAGTCATCGATAACAGTGTCGATGAAGCTTTAGCTGGTCATGCAACTAAAATTGATGTGGTACTTCATGCGGATAATTCATTAGAAGTGATCGATGATGGCCGAGGTATGCCAGTAGACATTCACCCTGAAGAAGGGATACCTGGTGTCGAATTAATCCTGACCAAACTGCATGCTGGTGGTAAGTTCTCAAATGATAGTTACCAATTTTCTGGTGGTTTACATGGTGTGGGAATTTCAGTTGTCAACGCGCTATCTAAACGGGTTGAAATCAGCGTTCGTCGAGATGCGCAAGTTTATGAAATTGCCTTTGAGGATGGTGAGAAAGTAGAAGACCTGCATGTAACAGGAACTTGTGGCAGGCGGAACACGGGTACTCGTGTGCACTTTTGGCCTGATGCAAGCTACTTTGACTCGGGTAATTTTTCAATTTCCAAACTGTTATACCAATTACGTGCAAAAGCTGTGTTATGTCCAGGTTTACGTATTAAGTTCACTAATAAGCAAAGTGGTGAAGTGAATGAATGGTATTACGAAAGTGGTTTGACAGATTATTTGAAAGAAGCTGTGAAAGGATCCGTTCTTTTACCAGAAGAGCCATTTATTGGTGAGTTTTCAGGTAAAACGGACGCAGCTGAATGGGCTATTACTTGGCTTCCTGATGGTGGGAACAGTATTTATGAGAGTTACGTTAACTTGATCCCGACGCCGTTAGGCGGAACCCATGTCAATGGTTTTAGACAGGGGTTGTTGGAATCGATGCGTGAGTTCTGTGAATTCAGAAACCTAGTACCTCGTGGTATTAAGCTATCACCTGAAGATATTTGGGATAAAGCATCGTTTATCTTATCGATTAAGATGCAAGACCCGCAGTTTTCTGGTCAAACAAAAGAGAAGTTATCGAGCCGTCAAAGCTCGGCGTTTGTATCTGGGATTGTTCGTGATGCATTTGCGCTTTGGTTAAACTCGAATACCGAACAAGCTGAACAATTAGCTGAGTTATGCATTAGTAATGCCCAACGCCGCTTAAAAGCAGCTAAAAAAGTGGCACGTAAAAAAGTCACCTCTGGCCCTGCTTTACCAGGGAAGTTAACAGACTGTAGTGGTCAAGACCCAATGCGTGGTGAGTTATTCCTTGTGGAGGGTGACTCAGCGGGCGGTAGTGCAAAACAAGCTCGTGATAGAGAGTTTCAGGCGATTATGCCACTACGTGGTAAAATCTTAAATACTTGGGAAGTGGATGCATCTCAAGTGCTGGCCTCACAAGAGGTTCATGATATTTCAGTGGCCATAGGTTGCGATCCTGACAGCGAAGATATCTCAGAGTTGCGTTATGGCAAAATCTGTATTTTAGCGGATGCCGATTCTGATGGATTGCATATTGCAACCTTACTATGTGCTTTGTTTATGAAGCACTATCGCGTCCTAGTAGAAAAAGGCCATGTTTATATCGCAATGCCGCCGTTATTCCGAATCGATTTAGGCAAAGAAGTATTTTATGCCCTAGATGAAGGCGAAAAAAACGGTATATTAGATAGAATTGTTGCGGAAAAGAAAAAAGGTAAAGTGCAGGTCACTCGATTTAAGGGATTGGGTGAAATGAATCCATTACAGTTACGTGAAACCACCATGGATCCGAATACACGTCGATTAGTCCAGTTAACGATTGATGATAATGACGATACGATGGCATTAATGGATATGCTTTTAGCTAAAAAGCGCTCACCAGATCGAAAAGTTTGGCTAGAGTCAAAGGGCGACTTAGCAGAGATCTAACACGGTAGTTAGATACGTATGGAAACCTTGTGCATTGCCCAAAAAGATAAAGGCAAAGAATAAATATAATGTCGAGAATAATAATTAAAATGGATATCAAGCAAATTTCAACAGCGTTAAAAACACTGTCTGTCATAGCTTTAGCTCAGCTTGCTGCAGTTAAGGCATTTGCTGCCGATCCTATGATGATTACCGTAACAAAAGGATTTGGACTCACTTTATATGCTTCAGACTTGGGCGACTCCAAGCAGATGGCGATAGGTAGTCAAGGAACTTTGTTTGTAGGTTCAAGAAAGAGTGGCACCATCTACGCATTAGTGGATTCTGATAACGACGGCCAAGTAAATAAACGCTATTTGATTGGCAAAGGTCTAGAGTATCCAGAAGCAATTGCGTTTCATGATGGTGATTTATATGTCGCTGAAGACGATCGCATATTGCGCTATCAAGATGTTGAAAACCGTTTACGCAGACCTGGTAGGCCGAAAGAGGTTTACTCAGGCTTACCGAGCATAGATAGAAAACACGCCAGAGGAATGGAGTTTGGCCCTGATGGACGTTTATATTTGTCTATAGGCTCGCCTTGTAATGTGTGTGAAGCGCCGGCACCTTTTGGCAGCTTATTGGCTATTGATATTGAGTCCGGTGATACCGAACAAGTGGCTTCTGGCCTTCGTCGCGTAATTGGTTTTGATTGGTCACCGTCTACAGATAAATTATGGTTTGCCGACCAAGGCCGAAATTGGATGGGTGATAATATGCCTGCTGATGAAATCAATCGGATTGATGTTAAAGGTAGCCATTTTGGTTTTCCGTATATTCACGGAACCGACGTCAAAGAGCCTGCATTTAATAAACCAGACACGTTAAATATAGCTGCACCAGAATTTGAGCTTCCTGCTCACGTTAAGCCGACAAGTTTGCTTTTTTATGAAGGTAAGCGATTTCCCAAGCGTTACCACAATCAACTTTTTGTTGCCGAAAATGGTTCTTGGAATCGTTCAAGTAAGATCGGTTATCAAGTTGTCATGCTAACTCTTGATGGTGACCAAATTACTGAACGTGAAAGAGTGGTAAGCTTTTTAGACGGAGAATTTCCCGTCGCCAGACCTTATGACCTGATAAATGCACCAGATGGCGCAATGTTCATCTCTGATGACTTAAAAGGCAATATATACCGCTTGTATTACAAAGCGACAGAACAATCACAGGATAAGAACTAATGAGTGATGCGATTGAATTAAGCCTTGATGGCGTTGAGCAAATGCCTCTACGCCGTTTTACTGAAGAGGCTTATTTAAACTATTCAATGTACGTGATTATGGACCGTGCATTGCCACATATTGGCGATGGTTTAAAACCTGTTCAACGTCGTATTATTTATGCAATGAGCGAACTTGGCTTATCAGCCCAGTCAAAGCATAAGAAGTCAGCCCGTACCGTTGGTGATGTATTAGGTAAGTACCATCCGCACGGTGATAGCGCGTGTTACGAAGCCATGGTATTAATGGCGCAGCCATTTTCATATCGTTACCCTTTGGTAGACGGTCAAGGAAACTGGGGTGCTCCAGACGATCCTAAATCTTTCGCTGCGATGCGTTATACCGAAGCAAAACTTTCAAAATTTTCTGAAGTACTATTGTCTGAGCTTGGCCAAGGCACAGTTGATTGGGGCGTTAACTTTGACGGTACCATGAAAGAGCCAAAGTCATTACCTGCTCGCTTACCACATATTTTACTTAATGGTATTACTGGTATTGCTGTTGGTATGGCAACTGATATTCCGCCGCATAACGTGCGTGAATTAGTATCAGCATGTGTTGAGTTACTCGAAAACCCTAAGGCTGACTTAGCACGTCTGATGGAGTTTGTCCCCGGCCCCGATTATCCAACTTACGCAGAGATCATTACCCCAAGTAAAGATATCGCTAAGATATACGAAACTGGACGTGGCTCAATCAAAATGCGCGCGGTTTACGATATTGATAACGGTGAAGTGGTTATTACAGCTTTGCCGCATCAAGCGGGTAGCGGCAAAATTCTTGAACAAATCGCTAATCAAATGCAGGCCAAAAAGCTACCAATGGTGGCTGATTTACGTGACGAATCTGATCACGAAAACCCAGTTCGTCTAGTGGTTGTGCCTCGTTCAAATCGCGTTGATTGCGATCAACTGATGGCGCACTTATTTGCCACTACAGATTTAGAAAAGAGCTTTCGCGTTAATTTAAACGTCTTAGGTCTTGATGGCCGCCCTAAAGTGAAAGGACTAAAAGAGCTATTAACTGAATGGCTGACCTACCGCATTTCAACAGTGACTCGCCGTTTACAGTTCCGACTAGATAAAGTGCTGGCGCGACTTCATATTCTTGATGCGTTAATGATCGCATTCTTGAATATTGATGAAGTGATTGAAATTATCCGCTTCCATGATGAACCAAAAGCTGAGTTAATGGCGCGTTTTGAGTTATCTGAGAAGCAAGCAGAAGCTATTTTAGACTTAAAACTACGTCATTTAGCCAAGCTTGAAGAATTCAAAATTAAAGGCGAGCAGGAAGAGTTGGCTGCTGAGCGTGACAAGCTTGAGTTAATCTTAGGTTCAGAACGTCGTTTAAAAACCTTAGTTAAGAAAGAGTTGATTCAAGATGGTGAAACATTTGGCGATGACAGACGCTCACCAATTATTGAACGTTTAGAATCTAAAGCATTAACAGAGCAAGAGCTTACGCCAGCGGAATCTGTGACGGTTGTACTGTCAGATAAAGGTTGGGTTCGCTGCGCCAAGGGGCATGATGTTGATGGCGAAGGGCTAAACTATAAAGCGGGGGATGCTTTCCTTTGTAGTGCCAGTGGTAAGAGTAACCAGCCAACGGTATTTATTGACTCTACAGGGCGGGCTTTTGCAACGGATACCCATACTTTACCTTCAGCTAGAAGTCAGGGTGAACCAATAACAACTCGCTTTAATTTATCACCGGGCGCGGTAATGCGTCACGTATTATTGGGGGTGGATAGTCAATGCTATTTACTTGCTAGTGATGCAGGTTATGGCTTTATTGGTTCCTATGCCGATATGATAAGTCGTAATAAAGCGGGTAAAGCCTTACTCAGCTTACCTGCTAATGCACAATCGTTAATGCCTAAGCTTGTGAATAAGGGCGTGACACAGTCAATTATTGCGATTACTAATGAAGGCCGCATGCTGATATTTGATGTGGATGCACTGCCGCAATTATCTAAAGGTAAGGGTAATAAGATCATTGGTATTCCAACGGATCGTGCTAAGAGCCGTGAAGAGTTACTTATCCATCTTGATATTATCCCTGAAGACGCCTCAGTGACCTTATGGGCAGGTAAACGTAAGTTAACCTTGAAACCATCTGACTTAGAGCATTATCGTGGTGAGAGAGGCCGTCGTGGTGCCAAACTGCCTAGAGGTCTACAGCGGGTTGATAGCGTGCAGATTGAGCAGGGCTCACAAGCCACCGAACTTGAATCAGATGAACCTTCTGAATAATGTGACAATTACTGGCCAAAAGCTTTAAAACAAAAATGCTGCCTAAGGGCAGCATTTTTTATGAATGGGTTTTGAAGAATTAACGATAAAGATAAATTACGCGACTTCGTAGAAGTTAGGCTCGACATCGACTTGCGCTTTAATGATGTTAGTCGCCATACGTGAACACTTACCACACTGATCAGCAACACCTAAGCGTTTTTTAACGTCAGCTAAAGAGCTGTCGCCATGCTTGCTTACTGCTTCTCTGATTTGGGTATCAGTAATTCCGTGACAAAGACAAACGTACATAAAGCCTCTTCGTAAAGTTTGATGACATATTTAAGCTTAAAAGAATGAATCGAATTAAATATGCTAGCTAATCAACAATAATGCAATTGTAAATGAAAACAGTTCTCATTGCTAATAACTTTTTAAACAAAACGGACAATTAACGAAAAGCAATGGTTATTACAAACTGCAAACTGGCTCACGAAATCAGCAATAACGAGCTCTGAAGTGTGCTTTTTGATGGCAAGCTAATAGCCTTTAATAAAATCAACTTGGTGATTGAGGGGTTGCTGTTTATTCCATAAATGGAAGTTTTCGACGAAGACTTCAGCGACTTGTTCAGGAAAACTTGGTGCGGCAATGTGAGGTGTAATAATGGCATTAGGGCATTGCCAAATTGCGTGGTCACTTTGAAGTGGTTCTTGGTTGAATACATCTAATACTGCATATTGCTGCGGTTGTTGCTGCAACTGCTTAGCGAGGGCATCTAAATCTAGGACATTTCCTCGTCCTAGATTAAACAAAACTGATTCCGCAGGTAGTAGTGTTAACATGGTTTCATTGAGCATGTTTTCAGTGTCTAAAGTACTAGGCAAAATACTGGCTACAGCGTGAGCTTTAGGTAAGTACTCTGCTAAATGAGCAATCGTATCCACATGATCAAAAAATGGTTTGCTGGTTCCGGTTTTACTTAATCCAGTGACTTTCATGCCGAAATGTTTGGCGGTTTGGGCAATATGCTGTGCAATGGAACCAGTACCAAGCAGTAATAATTGTTGACCTTGAAGCGTGCGGAAGTTACCAGGCGCCCATTGCTGTTGCTGTTGTTGCTGCTTATATTTGGCATGCTCACGCTGATGAGCAAGCAAATAGCCAAACAAGTATTCACTCATTAACGGACCAAAAATACCTTTGATATTTGTTAGGTTATAATCGCGGCGTTGGCGTGAACCTGTGATTTTATCAACACCGGCAAATGTTGACTGTAACCATTTAAGCTCAGTGCCTAAGTTTAGCAGCGGGGCCGCAAGTTGGGGCTCTGCAAACCAAATATTAGCTTCACAAATACTGCTAGGATCATCCCCTAAAATAATAAGATCTGGTAAGTTATAGCTAGTTAATAACTCGCGATATTTATCATTTTCTTGGGTTAATAGCAGTAATTTATGCGCCATAAATATTCCATTTTTCAAAATCACAAAGGAAGGTTAATGAATCAAATCATAGCATTTTTATCGAAATTAGGCGCTATGTTACATCCATGGATGACTGAAATTGCCACCGCTTTAGTGGCCTGTACGATTGTTATTTTTGCGACCGATATAAATCGAGTATTGAGAAGAGCATTATCAGGAAGTGGTTTTTTTATCAGAACCTGTGCATTTGTTTTGGTGAATGCGTTTGGTTATGGTTTAGCGATTGTAAGTATCAGCCCATGGCTTGCAAGTCAGCTAAGGGCGATACCATCTCAATGGATGTTACTTATTGTTATTGCGATATTTTTCGGCATCGGTGCTTGGGCCCAACGAAACAGGCAGGTATAAAGCAGTTGCTTTGACTTGCTGACTCAGGCTAACAACCGTGAATTGATGAAGTTAATTTGCTAAAGCTGAATAGGTAAAACTTATTCAAACCACTGTTTATGGCTATTATCAGTATTGCATTCGATTAACGCAGCTGCGGCTTTATCTGGATAGTTACTGAAAATACCATCAACACCTAAGCCCTTAAGTGCGCAAATGTCTTCAGGATTATCGACGGTATAAACATAAATCTTTGCACCTCGTTGGTGAGCATCTTTTACCATTTCATGGGTAACAAAATGTATGTCGACATGAATAGAGTAGGCATTTAATGCAGTGACTGATTCTGCGTAATGCAGTGGTACTCCAGCAAGAATTGGAGCAACTCTGGCATTTGGAAAATGTTGTTTAACAAGGTTTAGATGTGGTTGATTAAACGATGAAACCAATAATTGCTCATCGGTAAAGTTTAGCTCACTGATTAGCTTAGGATAAATAGCTATTAAAGGCTCAGCGGTGCGATAGCCCTTTAATTCGATATTCACAATACAACGACCATTAATTAACTCCATCACTTGCCACAGAGTTGGTATTGGATGTTGCTTTATAGTGACGTTATTGATTTCTTGTTTCGATTTTAGGTGAGTTAAGCCGAAGCCTGAAGTTTTGAGTTCAAGTCGGCGATCATGAAATACATAGAGCTCACCTTCAATGTTATAAACATCAAGTTCAATAGCTTGCACATTCAGTGCAAGTGCCTTCTCCATAGCTGCTAAGGTGTTTTCTACTTCATAACCACTTGCGCCACGGTGTGCAAAAATCAGCATTTATCTAGCCTTTAATAATTTGGTTAATATCACGAGACTGACCATTATTAATATGGATTTCCATTTGTGGATAGGCCAACTCAACGTGATTATCTTTTAGTTTTTTACAGATACGCTTATGTAAATTGTGTCTTAATGGCCAACGATCACTCATGTCTTTAGCATAAGATCTCACTTCATAATCTTGGGTGTGCTGGCCAAAGCCTGCAAACCAAACTTCTGGTTCAGGGAAGGTCAATGATAAATCGCATTCTCTTACAGCTTGATGAAGTAACGCTTCAACTTTTGATGGGTCTGCATCACGCTGAACCGATACGCTAACGATTACACGTGTGATTGGATCTGATAGAGACCAGTTAACGAGTTGTTCGGTAATAAAGGCTTTGTTGGGCACAATGATTTCTTTTCTGTCCCAGTCGACAATAGTAGTGGCCCGAATTTCAATTTTGCTTACAGTACCGGTTAAATCGCGGATTGTGACGGTATCGCCAATACGAATAGGCTTTTCGAATAAGATGATTAAACCAGAAATAAAGTTGGCAAAAATCTCTTGCATACCAAAGCCTAAGCCGACAGATAGAGCGGCAACTAACCACTGTAATTTCGACCATTCAACTCCGATGGTTGAGAACCCGACTAACAAGCCAAGCAATATGACTAAGTAACTACTCACTGTGGTAATCGCAAAGCCCGTACCAGGGGGTAATTCAAGTCGTTGCAAAATGGTCAGCTCCAGCAAACCAGGCAAATTCTTGGCAATCATTACCGAGAAACCGACGACAGTAAATGAAAACAGGATTGATTTAAGTGTGATTGGAATTTGCTGCTCAATCCCATTCACTACTGAGTTAGTATTCCACAAGGTGATGCCATCTAAAAAGGAAAATAATGCGGTATGGGTTTGAGATACTAATGCCAGTAAACTACCAAAGAAAGCCAATATTAATAGCGACCGCACTAAACCTAACGATTGGCTGGCAATAGTTTCTAGGTCAACAATCGGCTCTTCATAGTTATCGTTAACATCAGCAGCGTTATTAAGGTCACCACGTTCACGCTGTGCAAGGCGCTCTGCTCGGCGTGCTTTGGCGCGGTCGAAAGCAATTAGCCGTCTTTCGATTAACATCCAACGTTTTATCAATTGATATAGCAGCAAAAAGCCTAAGCCGAGTAGTAAAGATAATTGTAGCTGTAATAACACTTGGAAGGCACTAAAGTAATAGCCAATAATAGCTAAAACTATACAACCACTAGGCACGGCAATAAGGAATGCCCACATGAGCTTGTTTAATAGTTTCATGTTCTTGCCATCATTGGCATTCGCACGAAAGTCATTAATAAACGTGTACATATCACGATAAAGAATAAGCAAGGTGATAGTGAAAACTAAAAATGCACCTCGGCCAATACTATTACGGATCAAAGATGCGTCAATTGCCTCGCTGAAACCCATAATGCCGATAAGTGGCCAACTCACAAAAATAAATCTTAAGGTTTTTTCTTGTAGGCGTTTAACTAAAGGCTGTGGGCGTCTGAAGTGACTAATGAGAATACCATTGTCTAATGACAATAAGGCGAAGAATCGATACACCCAATAAGCGCAGCCAATTGACAGTATTCCAACACCAATTGAGTGAACAAAATTGAGTTCTGAGGAAAAAAAGATAAAACCCGCAAGCAGTAAAGGAAGAGGCTTTACTAACGAATAAAGCAAAGACAACCCGAGTGTCTTGGCTGTATAGATGAACTTATCTTGGGTTACGTTACCGACATTTTGACCATAATCTTCAATCGCTCGACTAAACTTAGGAGTTAATAAATCTTGCGCCATTAAGCAGAGGATTAAAATAATTACCCACCAAGCCCAATAAATATTTTGAGCCTGCCAAGCTTGTTTTAACTTTTCTCTTTGAGGAGCTTGAGTTAACCAAACAGTGGCATTTTTTAAATCGATTAACCATAAACCTGAAATGCTGGCTGCGTTTGGTACCCAAAATAAGTGCTCATTGAGAGTATTTTTTAAGCGTAAATAAATGCGATTTAATTGTTCATTACTATTACGTAATTTAGCTTGTTCATTGAGGTAAACATCGTAGTTTTGCACCAACTGTTCAATTAAGCTTTGCTGTGATTCAAGCAGCTTTACTTGAGTATGATTCAGAAAGTCTTCATTGGTGATTTGTTGCTTATTTAACGCTTTTTGTTGCTCAGCTTGATAGCGCTTTAAGCGAGAGTCGGCAATTTCAGACAGTAACAGATCTTGATTTGGCGGCTTAGGTAAAGATTGCAGCATTTGCAAGAATCTATCGCCGAAGGCTGAGTTAGTTTCAACCCAAGTGATTTGTTCTTCCACATTGGTTAATTGTAGGGCATAGGATTGATATTGTTTTTCTGTCTTTTCTTGCAGGGTTATTACGCGGGTGATGCCGTCGGTTATTCGAATAAGTTCTTGGGCGTATTGCTGATTTTGCTGACTTATTTGCTGCGAAACGGTATCGGCTAACTGTTGCTCATCAATAATATTATTAGCAATGGTATTAGCTGCTTGCTGTTGGCGGTTCTGATTATTTTTCTTATTTAATGTTTCAATTAACTTTTCTTGTTGCGCATGCTCAATACGCAATAGCTGTAACTGTAATTGGGTGATTCGTTTTTGTTTGGGGCTGCTCGATAACTCAGAGGTCAAAGTATCAATGTGTTGTACGAGTAATTCGCCTTGCAAGCGATGAAGTTGCCCTAAAGGTGTGTCAGCAGGGGCTAGTTGGGTTCTTTGATACTGAGTTGAAGCGTCTTTTGCCTGTCTTAATAAACTAGGCAATTGTTGCTGCCTTTTGGTTAAGTTGACTAATTGTTCACTTAAATCATTTTCTGATTGCTTGAGTTCAGATAAGTGATAGTAGGCCATCGAAGCTTGCTGTCCTTCATCTACATCCGTGCTGATAGAGATTTCGGCAGTGGGTTTATTAATCTCGGTCGTGATTTTTTGGATAATCACTTCACTATTTCTCTCAAGCTCAAGATAGCTTTTTTCTTCCATATCGAGTTTTTCGATACTGGTTTTCACGTTTTCAATTTGTGTCTGTAAATCTGTGATTTGCGATGAATTGCTGCCTTGAGAAAGGCCCAGGCGTTTATCAAGCTGCAGAGGTGAGTTTGCCGATGCAAAAAAAGGAATAAAGCACAGTATAAAAAACGCAATACGTAACATAGGGAATGATTGCTAGTGAGAGACTAATACAATGGTAACAAAAACCTGAGTTTACGCTTTATTTTTTTTCTGATTTTGCTGAGTTTCGAATATTGCTGTGGCTAAAATAATCAACCCTCCAATCACTGTATTCAAGTTGACGTGTTCATTGAGTAATAATAACGCTAGCACTGTACCGTAAAAAGGTTGTAAGCAAGACACTAATCCGACAGTTTTCGCGCTCAGTTGCCGCAATGATGAGGCGAATAATGCGTGCGGGGCAGCGGTAAATAATACACCTAAAACAGCAATTGTTAGCCAGATATCAATACTAATAGTGCTCAGTTCTACCTCTAAGAAAGGGCTTAACACAATGACAGCGACTAAGGTTTGATAAAACATCGCTTGGGGGCCGCTATATTCCGAAAAATATTTTTTATGCAATATGTTACGAGCAGTAAATAACGCGGCAGAAAGTACGCCAATTGCGATACCTAAAGTGACATCATTATCTAGGTTAGGCTCAGGAATGAGCAGAAAAACCCCTGTTAACACAGCGATACCAGAGAGTAAGTCAATTAACCTTAAGCGGGTTTTATTGACTAAGGGTTCAATTAACACTGTCATGACTGGATAGGTAAAAAAAGCAATCATGCCAACGGCTACCGATGATAACTGCATTGAGGCAAAGTAAGTAACCCAATGTAAGCTCACTAAAAGCCCTAAACCAACAGCGATTAAATAATGCTTTGGCTTTGATAGCAGTAATGCTTGGCGATTTATCTTTACGATACAAGCGAGCACAAAGAAAGCGACAGCGCAGCGAAGAACGGTAATATCTAGCGCATTAAGAGGAATGATTTTTGAAAATAGTGCCGTGCCACCAAACAGTAACACAGCAATATGAAGCTGAATTAACCCTGATGTATTAGATAAATCAGGGCGTCCAGATCTAATTATGCCGAGTGGCATTATAAAAATCTATTTTAAATGAGCGAAAGGTTGACCCATTCGAGTCGTCTCAGTTGGTTCTACGCCTTCTGCAAACGTATCAATCGCATCTTGACCAAATAACATAACAACTGTTGAACCTAATTTAAAACGGCCCATTTCAGCGCCTTTTTCAAGGGTTAAAGCGTCAGTGCCTTCAGTTGGGTAGTCCCAAGTGAAGACCTGCTTGCCACATGGTGGGGTCACTGTACCAGCCCATATGGTTTCAATGCTTGCCACAATTGTTGCGCCTACTAATACCATAGCCATGGGACCTACTTCAGTCTCAAAAATGGCTACAACACGTTCATTACGTGCGAATAAACCAGGTACGTTTTGCGCTGTCAGCGGGTTCACTGAAAATAACTCGCCTGGCACGTAGGTCATTTTTGATAAGGTACCAGTGATAGGCATGTGGATACGATGGTAGTCTTTTGGTGCTAAATAAATAGTAGCGAAATCACCGCCATTAAAGCGCTCGGCATCTTTTTGTTGTCCGCCTAATAAAGCCAATGTGGTGTAATCATGGTTTTTGGCTTGGACAATCTTACCCGCTTCAATAGGGCCGCATTGACTCACAGCGCCATCGACAGGATGAGCCATAGTTTTAGCGTCATCAACAATAGGGCGAAGGCCTGGTTTTAAAGCACGAGTAAAGAATGCATTAAATGTTTTGTACGTTTCTGGTTCGCTCTGCGCCGCTTCTGACATATCAATTTTATATTGTTTGATAAACCATTTAATACCAGCAGTTGTTATCGCGCCAGCTTCCGCTGCTGCAAGCTTACCTACAAGGCGTGATAGCAAATGTTTAGGTAAGATATATTGCAAAGCAATTTTAACAGAATCCAATTGAGTACCCTTTTTAGTTATTTATTTGGTGCTTATCTTGATATTTTTAAAACTAAATTTGTTAGCTTATTCGTCTAAAGCTCTGAAGTGTCGAGCATGACGTTGTTCATCAAGACTGGCAATAATTCGATGATAATTATTAAATCTATCTTCGGTTATTTTCCCATCCGCGAGTGCTGCTTGCAAGGCGCATCCCGGATCATTACCGTGTTTACAATCTCTGAACTTACAAGTGCCGATGTATTCTCTGAATTCAATAAAGCATTCACCTACGCGGGGCGCAGGTAAATGCCATAAAGCAAATTCACGAACACCCGGAGAATCGATTAAGTCTCCACCGCTTTCGAAGTGCAATAATTTTGCGGTTGTGGTGGTGTGTTGTCCTAAGCCAGAGTTTCCAGATACATCACCAATCTGAAGGTCTGCTTCGGGCATTAATGCATTGATCAATGATGACTTACCCACACCTGACTGACCCGCAAATACACTAATGCTATCAGAAAGTAATGATTTTATTTGTTCAACACCTTCACCTGTGTGACTGCTGACCATATAAACAGGGTAACCAATTTGGCGATAACGCTCTAAAGCCACTTCGACTTCTTCACGATTTTCATCGGTTAATAAATCCATTTTATTAAGGATGATAACCGGTGGAATTGAGGTATCTTCTGCGGCCACTAAATATCGGTCGATAATTTGCGTGGTAAAACTTGGCAAAATTGACGAGACAATTAAAATCTGATCAATATTGGCAGCAATAATTTTTACGCCGTCATATAAATCTGGACGGGTGAGGGAAGACTTACGTGGGTGGACTGCTTCAACGATTCCGCCAATACCACGGTCGGTCTCAGTGGCTAAGCGAACAAGAACTTTGTCACCGGTTACGAGACTGGTGATATTGCGGCGAATATTACAACGCGCCACAGTACCGTCTTCGGTTTCGATGTCTGCGTGCTGGCCGAAACGTGAAATAACGATTCCCTGTTGTTCTGGTCCCAGTAGACTATCCTGTAGATCGTTGGCTTGATCTGGATTATCTTTACGCTTTAGGCGTTTACTTTGGTTGTCGCGCATTCTGCGCTTTTGACCTTGGCTAAGTGGTTTCTTTTTACTCACAGGCAAATCTTCATTAATTAGGTGTTTTTTTGTCGTATAAAAAAACAGTATGATACACCCTCTTTAATAAAAAAGCCTGAATTTAGGGCTTTTGACAGAATAAGGCAGATATTATGGCTGTAAACTCGAGCAATCTGATTTGGGTTGATTTGGAAATGACTGGTTTAGAGCCCAGTATCGATCGTATTATTGAAATTGCGACGATTGTGACTGACCAAGAATTGAATATTATTGCCCAAGGCCCTGTTATGGCGGTTCATCAATCTGATGAAGTGTTAGCAGGTATGGACGACTGGAACCAAAAACATCATGGCGAGTCTGGATTAATTGATCGCGTTAAAAGCAGTCAACATTCTGAAGAAGATGTTATAAAAGCAACGATTGAGTTTTTAGAGCAATACGTGCCTAAAGGTGCTTCACCAATGTGTGGCAATAGCATTGGGCAAGATCGCCGATTTTTGAATAAATATATGCTCGAATTAGAAAACTTCTTTCATTACCGCAATATTGATGTCAGCACGATTAAAGAGCTAACGAACCGCTGGAAGCCAGAAATCATGCAAGGCTTTAGTAAAAAGAATACCCATCAAGCATTAGAAGATATTAAAGAGTCTATTGCTGAATTGCAGTTTTATCGCCAAGAAGTATTTAAAATTTAAGCAAACAAACTTTTTTTTCAAATTAGGGGTTGCAGTGTAGTGAATATTACATATAATGCGGCCTCAACTTTTTACAGCAAGACTCTTGCTGAATGTAGTTGAAAATTGAAAATTGCAGCACCAAGATGCGACATTAGCTCAGTTGGTAGAGCGATACCTTGCCAAGGTATAGGTCATCAGTTCGAACCTGATATGTCGCTCCAATTTTCAATATAAAATTTGAAATGTGACATTAGCTCAGTTGGTTTTGGTTTAAACGATACCTTGCCAAATGTGTTGATAACGCAACAAGATGCGACATTAGCTCAGTTGGTAGAGCGATACCTTGCCAAGGTATAGGTCATCAGTTCGAACCTGATATGTCGCTCCAAATTTTAAAAATTGAAATGTAGATACGACATTTTCTCAGTTGGCTTTGGTTCAAACGATACCTTGCCAAATGTGTTGATAACGTAACAAGATGCGACATTAGCTCAGTTGGTAGAGCGATACCTTGCCAAGGTATAGGTCATCAGTTCGAACCTGATATGTCGCTCCAATTTCAATAGCAAGTTTTGTAAGGCGACATTAGCTCAGTTGGTAGAGCGATACCTTGCCAAGGTATAGGTCATCAGTTCGAACCTGATATGTCGCTCCAAACTTTCCCTCTGTATATTCCAAGCAAAATTTCCAAATAAACAATAGCTCAGTTGCGTTTTTAGCATAGTGATACCTTTTTTGTTGCCAAGGTATTGGTCATCAGTTCGAACCATTCTTGTTGAAAATAATAGGTTGCTCCAAACTTTCTCTCTGTTTTAGCTTAAGTAAACCATTAAATAATAGATCATTAGTTCAGTTACGCTTGTGACATAGTAATTCTTCTGTTTTGCTAGGTTTATTTCATATTGACTAATTTACCTGTCTTTTATATGTAAAATATGAGCTTGCTCAAATATTAGTTGCGAATTATGAACCATAATAAACACAAGCTTTTACAAACTAATTTATTGGCTGCATGAGAGTGCAGATACTGGTGGAGTGTTTATGATACGTATTCAACAACTAAGTGAATTGCTTGAATTTATAGCAACATCGCGATTAGACATGAAACAACTTTATAGTCGATTGCATCGTAATGCTGATTCGACTCGAGTGAAAATGATGTTGGAGTACTTGCAGCAACATCAACAGCATGTGCATGACAGCATTGAAAATTATATTGATGAAGCACCGACACGAATGCTTGATACTTGGTATAAAGACATCACATTTGAAGATTTTAAAAAGCGCTGTAATGAATCTGCTTTAGCGGCCAATATGACTGAAGACGATGTACTAGAGCTGCATTTAGATCTTGAAAATCGCCTTATTGGTTTAATTGAGAAAACGGCAAATAGCACAGCAGTGACCGAAATTAAAGAGGCTTTAATGGATCTGGTTCGGGTTGAGCGTACTCAGCAAAAAAGGCTTGTCCATAGCGCACTGAGAATGGACGACATCTAACAGATATTTTGGCCGTTTCGATTTTATGTTAATATTTAAAATAGAGTCAGCTTTTTAAGCTGGCTCTATTTTTTTCTGCTATCTAAATCGAGTAATATTACTGGAGGTGCTATTTATCTCTGTAAAGTTGCACTTTTTATATGATTAATCCCTCAAGTGCTGGTAAGTTAACATGACTTCAATAACAAAAAATCTTCAAGATGAACAAGCTACAATAGAATTAGGCGTAACCTTGTCGTTATGGGTTTCAGCACCTCTGGTTATTTACCTAACGGGTGATTTAGGTGCAGGAAAAACGACTTTAAGCCGCGGGTTAATTCAGGGATTGGGTCATGCAGGTAACGTAAAAAGCCCAACCTATACGCTTGTTGAGCCGTATGAATTGAAAAATATGGATGTGTTTCATTTTGACTTATACCGTTTACTCGACCCTGAAGAACTTGAGTACATGGGGATCCGTGATTACTTTACTGATAAAAGCATCAGTATTATTGAGTGGCCAGATAGAGGCCACGGTTTGCTACCTGATGCTGATCTAGCAATACATTTAAGGTATCAAGGTGAGCAAAGACAAGTTGAATTAAGTGGGCTGACACCTTCAGGACAGCTGATCGTCGATAAATTAAAATAATAATGACTTAAGATAAAATGACTCGAATTTTTACTTTTATATTTCTGCTTAGCTTCAGTTTTATTGTTGAAGCTGCGAACAAATTAGATAGCGTTAGAATTTGGGATGCACCAGATTCGACACGAGTTGTTTTAGATCTATCTAAAGCGCCTGACTATAGTTATTTTTCGTTAACTAATCCCCAGCGTCTGGTCATTGATTTAAAAGATGCCTCAACCAAGGTTAAGTTTGAAAACTTAGCGAAAAGCAGCAAATTAATTAGTAAAGTTAGGCTCAGTTCTCCGCCAAAAAAGGGCACTTTAAGATTAGTACTAGAATTAGCCACCCCAGTTAAAGCAAATCTGTTTTCGCTTTCACCGACAGCACCATATGGCAATCGCTTAGTCGTTGATTTAGACAATTCAACCAATAAATCGACAGCAAAAAAGCAAGTCGTGCAAACCAGTAAACGTTCGACAGATGTGATTGTTGCTATTGATGCAGGCCATGGTGGAGAAGATCCTGGTTCTATTGGGCCGAAAGGCACCTTTGAAAAGAAAGTTGTATTAGCAATATCAAAAAGACTCGAGCGTAAGATAAATGAAACCCCAGGTATGAAGGCGGTAATGACTCGTAGTGGCGATTATTTTGTCAACTTAAATCAGCGTTCAGAATTAGCCAGAAATAGCCGTGCAGATTTATTGTTATCGATACACGCTGACGCATTTACTACGCCGCATCCAAAAGGTGCTTCAGTTTGGGTATTGTCTAAACGCCGTGCTAATACCGAAATTGGTCGAGTATTTGAAGATAAAGAAAAGCACTCGGAGCTGTTAGGCGGTGTTGGTGACATTATCCAAAATACTGATAGTGAACAGTACTTGGTGATGACATTAATTGATATGTCGATGGATCATTCAATGGCTGAAAGCCACAGCATCGCAACAGACATTCTTTCTGGTTTAGGTAAAGTCACTAAACTGCATAAGAATAAACCTGAATCAGCGAGCTTTGCGGTTTTAAAATCAACCGATATCCCTTCTATTTTGATTGAAACCGGTTTCATCTCTAATCCTAAAGAAGAGAAACTGTTGCTTAATGGCAATCATCAACAAAAATTAGCCAATGCTATTCATAAAGGCGTTGTGAATTATTTTGAGTCTAATCCGCCATCTGGAACCTCTTTTGCCAAGCAAAGTAACGTTAAGCATACGGTTAGAAGCGGTGAGTCATTATCGGTTATTGCTCAGCGCTATAAAGTCAGTGTTGCCAATATTAAAAAAAGTAATAACTTAAAGTCCGATGTATTACGAATAGGCCAAAAGCTGATCATTCCGAGGGCATAATTTATGGCGATTCAAATTTTACCGCCACAACTTGCTAACCAAATCGCGGCTGGTGAAGTTGTTGAAAGACCAGCCTCAGTTGTTAAAGAGTTGGTTGAAAACAGCTTGGATGCTGGCGCAACGCGGGTTGATATAGAGATCGACAAAGGCGGCAGTAAGCTCATTCGCATCCGTGATAATGGTAAAGGCATTGCAAAAGAAGAGCTAGCCTTAGCGTTATCGCGCCATGCAACATCCAAAGTTCATTCACTAGATGACTTAGAGGCTATTTTAAGCTTTGGTTTTCGTGGTGAAGCCCTTGCAAGTATTAGTTCTGTGGCAAGACTTAGCTTAACCTCTAAACCTGCTGAGCAATCAGAAGCGTGGCAGGCTAACGCTGCTGGCTCACAAATGGATGTAAAAATTACGCCTGCAGCTCACCCAAAAGGCTCAACCATCGATGTGGTGGATTTGTTCTTTAATACTCCAGCAAGACGACGCTTTCTAAAGAGTGATAAAACTGAATTTACTCATATAGACGAATGGCTTAAGCGCATTGCTATCGCTAGAACAGATGTGCATTTTACTCTAACCCATAATGGCAAATTAGTTCGCCAATATCGCCCTGCTAATACTGAAATTCAATATAAACAACGCCTAGGTCAAATTTGTGGCCGTGGCTTTGCTGAGCAAGCATTACATTTAGCATGTGAGCATGATGGGCTAACCTTATCAGGCTATTTACAATCACCTAGTGATACTCATGTTACGGATAGCTGCTATTTTTATGTTAATGGTCGCTTAGTGCGTGACCGCTTAGTTAATCACGCCGTTAAGCAAGCTTTTGGGCGCTTTAATATTCAACATCAACCCGGTTATGTGTTGATGCTTGAGATCGACCCTCATCAAGTGGATGTAAATGTTCATCCTGCTAAGCATGAAGTTCGGTTTCATCAAAGTCGGTTGGTCCATGACTTTATTTTGCAGGCACTGCAATCGGTTTTAGAGCAAATTTCTGAGTTAGTATTAGATCCCAATGGGCAACATGGACATGAAGATAGCTACCATCAGCCTCTTCAGGATTCTTCGTCTCATCGACAAAACCAGCCGCAAGTTGCAAGTCAGCCAAATAATCAAGGTCACTCAGGTGATTTATACGCTGGAGAGGGGGCTCAAGCTAATTCGTACCTATCTCAAATTACTGCTAGCCATACAGATAGCAGCAGAGAATATCAGCCAAGGGAAGTGAGCCGTAATCGATTCGGCAATATGTCTGTACCTGCCCAAGGTCATCAGTATGGCAGTTCACAAGGCGGTAATAGTAGAGCGGTGGATTCTGCAGAAGTAACACCGGCAGCAATCGCCAATTATGGCCAACTGTTGCAAACTCATAGTGAAAATACTTCATTAACACAAGTTAATGAAGTAAATGTAGTAGCATTGAATACCATGCCGCCTTTGTTAGATGGCCAATACTGGGTGCTAGTAAAAGATAGTCAATTACAACTATTAGATATTTCACAAGTGTCAGTTATTGTTACCAAAAATGAAATTTTGGCTAAAATTAAAACCGGTTTGGTAGGGCAACCTTTGCTAATGCCGGTTTCAATTCAAGCAGATGTAGATTGGAAAGCATTGCTGGAGGAACGAGATATATTGCTGCGCAGACTGGGTTTAACCTTATCTATTCGCTACCAACAGTTGATAATTAAGAATGTGCCCCCATATCTGAGAGATAGCCAGTTAGCGGTATTAATTCCAGAATTATTAAACTGGATTAAATTAGAAACCCCTTCAGATGAAGCATTATCACTGTGGATAGCTAAACATCAAACGCAATCGTTTGCTGCAGCATCTGATATTTGGTTTAAATACTGTCAATTAGATAACGAACAGAAGTCGAGTCTAGAGTCTCAAGCGAAGTCGTTACCGTGGAAAACATGGTTAGAAGAGAATTAATGTGAACCAACTTAAACAACCTAAAGTATTGTTTTTAATGGGGCCTACAGCTTCTGGTAAAACATCTTTAGCTATTGAAATGGCACAAAAACACAACTGTGAAATTATTTCAGTTGATTCTGCGCTGATTTATCGTCAAATGGACATTGGTTCAGCTAAACCTAATGCTGATGAGTTAGCATTAGCTCCGCATCGCTTAATTGATATATTAGATCCGAGTGAAAGTTACTCGGCAGCAGATTTTAGACGCGATGCACTTAATGAAATAGAACAAATTATTGCTCGTGGTAAAACACCATTATTGGTGGGCGGAACCATGATGTATTTTAAAGCATTGCTTGAAGGCTTATCGCCACTTCCTGCAGCTGACGAAAACGTCAGAGCTGAGATAAATAAACAAGCAGAAATGCTAGGCTGGGATGCATTACATCAGCAACTGTGTGAAATTGACCCTGTTGCAGGTGAGCGAATTCACCCTAATGATCCTCAGCGATTATCGCGTGCTTTAGAAGTATTTAAAATAACAGGTAAGACAATGACTGAATTGACTGCAACAAAGTCAGAAGCATTGCCTTATGATGTGGTGCAATTTGCCATTGCGCCACTTGATAGAAAAGTATTACATGAATTAATCGCAAAAAGATTTAAACTGATGATGGAACAAGGTTTTATCGAAGAAGTTCAGCGATTAAAAGACCGAGGTGATTTGCATTTAGATATGCCTTCAATGCGCTGTGTTGGTTACAGACAGTGCTGGCAATACTTAGATGAAGAGTTTGACTGTGATACTTTGGTAGAAAAAGCGACTGCTGCTACTAGGCAATTGGCAAAACGTCAATTAACATGGTTGAGAAGTTGGCCTGATTTAAATTGGCTTGAAAGTGGAGCCGAAGGAAATTTAGTTACACTTATACGACATTCGAGCTAGATTATTCGCCGTTGCTGTATAATACTCAAACTAAACAATAAAACATTATTCAAAAAATTTGTTTTGAAAATAAAAAAAGGAAATCGAAATGGCTAAGGGGCAATCTTTACAAGACCCATTTTTGAACGCGCTGCGTCGTGAACGTGTACCAGTTTCAATCTATTTAGTGAACGGTATTAAGTTGCAAGGACAAGTTGAGTCATTCGACCAATTCGTTATTTTGTTGAAAAATACAGTAAGCCAAATGGTTTACAAGCATGCTATTTCGACTGTAGTTCCAGCTCGTCCATTTAATGTGACTGCTCAAACTACTCATACAACGCATGATGAAGCACCAGCATCTGAATAATCTTTAAGGAGTTTGTTACTTGTTTGATCGCTATGAAGCGGGTGAAACCGCAGTTCTTGTACACATTGACTTTTCTGATGACGACCGAAGAGAAGACATTACAGAGTTACAATTATTAGTCGAATCAGCAGGTGCTCGCTCTGTTGGTGTTATTACCGGAAGTCGACGTTCACCTGATCGAAAGTTTTTTGTAGGGACAGGTAAAGTAGAAGAGTTAGCCGCTATGGTGGCTGCTACTGAAGCAAATGTCGTGATTTTTAATCACGCGTTAAGTCCTGCTCAAGAAAGAAACTTAGAACAAATTTGTGAATGCCGAGTTTTAGACCGGACAGCACTGATTTTAGATATTTTTGCTCAACGAGCGAGAACACACGAAGGTAAGTTGCAAGTGGAGCTAGCGCAATTGCGCCACATGTCGACTCGCCTTATTCGTGGTTGGACTCACTTGGAGAGACAAAAAGGTGGTATTGGTATGCGAGGGCCTGGGGAAACCCAGCTCGAAACCGATAGACGTTTACTGCGTGGACGAATTAAAAGTATTAATCGTCGACTTGATAAAGTAGACAAGCAACGTGAACAGAGTCGTCGTTCGCGTAAACGCAGTGACTTGTCCACTGTGTCATTGGTGGGTTATACCAATGCAGGTAAGTCAACGTTGTTTAATGCGTTAACCGCTTCTGAAGTGTATGCAGCGGATCAGTTGTTCGCCACACTGGATCCAACACTGCGCAAGCTAAATTTACCTGATGGGGCCGTTATTTTAGCGGATACTGTTGGGTTTATTCGTCATCTACCTCATGATTTAGTCGCAGCCTTCAAAGCTACACTGCAAGAAACTCGTCAAGCTGACTTGTTATTGCATGCTATCGATTGTGCTGATGAAAATATGACGGAAAATTTCGAGCAAGTTCAAAATGTACTTGAAGAAATTGACGCAGATACTATTCCACAACTAGTTGTTTGTAATAAAATCGACTTACTGGAAGACTTTGTACCTCGCATCGATTACGACGATGAGGGGATGCCTGAACGAGTTTGGGTATCTGCACAAAAACAAATTGGATTTGAATTGCTATTACAGGCTATCAACGAGTTAATCGGTGAAGTCATTGTGGAGCAAACATTGAAAATACCAGCGACGGCTGGGCATTATCTTGGTCAGTTTTATGGACTGGACGCGATACAGCAGAAAGAGTATGACGATCTGGGGAACTGTATTTTGTCTGTTCGTTTATCGGAAGCCAATTGGCGTCGATTAACAAAACAGAGTCAAGGCGAATTAGAGACGTTTATTTGTGAGGATTCAATTGAAGACTCAGAAGTAGACGTTACTTGCTAATAACATTTATTTCATCCACTTATGGAGTGCTAAATGGCTTGGAATGAGCCCGGTAACAAGGGAAAAGATAAAGACCCTTGGGGAAACAAAAACGGTAACGATAAAGGCCCACCAGATCTAGACGAAGTATTTCGTAATCTTTCAAAGCGCTTTGGCGGTGGTAAAGGTGGTTCTGGTGGATCGTCAAGTCCTTCATTTAACTCAACCAGCATTATTGTTGTGTTAGTTATTGGCTTGTTGGTGTGGGGCGCTTCAGGTTTTTATACCATTAAAGAAGCTGAGCGTGGGGTGACATTACGTTTCGGTCAGCACTCAGGCGAAGTTGGACCTGGTTTGCATTGGAAAGCGACATTTGTCGATGAGGTTTTCCCTGTAAATATTAAAGCGGTTCGATCAATTCCATCTTCTGGCAGCATGCTAACATCTGACGAAAACTTGGTTAAAGTTGAGCTAGATGTTCAATATCGTGTAGACGATGCCTATTTGTATTTGTTCAGCGCTGTTGATGCCAATGCAAGTTTAAGAGAAGCAACTGATAGTGCTTTACGTTATGTGATTGGACATAACACTATGGATGACATCCTGACAACTGGTCGTGATGCAATTCGTCGTGATACTTGGTCTGAACTCGAACGTATTCTTGAACCATACAAATTGGGTTTATCAATTCAAGACGTCAACTTCTTGCCTGCTCGTCCACCTGAAGAAGTGAAAGATGCTTTTGATGATGCAATTTCTGCACAAGAAGATGAACAACGTTTTATTCGTGAAGCTGAAGCTTACGCACGTGAAATTGAACCTAAAGCTCGTGGTCAAGTTGAACGTATGGCCCAAGATGCTAGTGCTTATAAACAGCGTGAAGTATTAGAAGCCCAAGGTAAAGTTGCACGATTTGAGCAGTTATTACCTGAATATGAAATGGCACCAGAAGTGACTCGTAAGCGTCTTTATTTAGATGCAATGCAAGAAGTCATGGCTGACACCAACAAGGTACTTATAGATACCAAAAACAGTGGTAACTTAATGTATTTGCCTTTAGATAAAATGATGGATAATCAAACTAAACGTAAAGTGGTTGAGCCTGTTGTGGAAACGCATATCAATACACCTTCAAATAACTTGTTTGATTCGTCAATGCCGCTTGATGGCCGCCAAACACGCGAGTCTCGTTCTCGCCAAGGGAGGGACTAACTCATGGGTAGATTTGGACTAATTATTGTAGTCATCCTGTTAGGGGTTGGTTTTTCATCTTTGATGGTAGTAAATGAAGGTGAACGTGCCATTGTTTCTCGTTTTGGTGAGATTTTAAAAGATGATGTTAACGGCGAAGCTGTTACTCGTGTGCTTGCACCGGGAATCCATTTTAAAATACCTGCTATCGATAAGGTTAAATATCTTGATGCACGTATTCAAACTCTAGATGGCGCAGCTGACCGTTTCGTGACTTCTGAAAAGAAAGATTTGATGGTTGATTCTTACGTTAAATGGCGTATTAATGACTTTGAAACTTTCTACCTTTCAACAGGTGGCGGTAACATCGTGACTGCAGAAGACTTACTACAACGTAAAATCAACAATGATTTACGTACAGAGTTCGGTCGTCGCACCATTAAAGAAATTGTTTCTGGTAAACGTGATGAACTGCAAAATGATGCACTAGAAAATGCAGCTGAAAGTTCACAAGACCTTGGTATTGAAGTGGTTGACGTTCGTGTTAAACAAATCAACTTACCAGCAAACGTGAGTAGCAGTATTTTCCAACGTATGCGAGCAGAGCGTCAAGCTGTTGCGAAAGAGCATCGTGCACAAGGTAAAGAGCAATCTGAAATCATTCGTGCAACGATCGATGCTGATGTAACGGTTAAAGTTGCTGAAGCTGAACGTAAAGCCTTAACAGTTCGAGGTGAAGGTGATGCATTATCTGCTAAGATTTATGCAGATGCATACAATAAAGATCCTGAATTCTATGGTTTTTTGCGTAGCTTAGAAGCTTACAAAGAAAGTTTTGCTGGCAACAGTGATGTGATGGTTTTAGAACCTGATAGTGATTTCTTCAAGTACATGAAGTCAATTGATGGTAAGTAAATTCTAATTTGCTTGAATAAAAACCCGGTTTATACCGGGTTTTTTTATGCCTGGGCTTTTTTATTCAAATAAATTGAATTTCTCTCCTTTGGACTAATTATTCAGTCATGACTAATTTAGATTAAGAGTATTTCATTAAATATTATTTATTTACAATAGCTTATAAATTTCACTTCTAGGCATATTGTTGTAAATAGGTGAAATGGCTTGGTTGTTTTTTGTGCGCTATAAAAAAAACATACAAATCCCGCAACTTAGTTGTGTGTTTTACTATGATCTGGTTCTAATTTTTCGCTATAATGAGCCCCGCCTCAAAGTATAGATTTAGCGATTAGTGATTCTAATGTTGCTAAGTTATTAAAATATAAGAATTCCAACACCCTCTGGGAGATAAGTGGATGAGCAATGCGCCAGTCGATACCGGACGCCGCAGATTCCTGACAGCCGCAACCGCCGTAGTAGGTGGAGCTGGTGCCGTCGCTGTAGCGGTGCCTTTTATCAAGTCATGGAATCCGAGCGCTAAAGCGAAAGCTGCAGGTGCACCGGTTGAAGTTAATATTAGTAAAGTAGAGCCAGGTCAATTAATTCGTGTTGAATGGCGTGGCAAACCTGTATGGGTTGTACGTCGTACAGATGCAATTCTGAGCGAACTGTCTTCGTTAGATGGTCAATTACGCGATCCTGCCTCTGAAGAGTTACAACAGCCTGATTATGCAGCTAACCCTGCGCGTTCAATCAAGCCTGAATTCTTCATTGCTGTAGGTATTTGTACTCACCTAGGTTGTTCACCAACTTACTTACCAGATTCATTTGGTGAGCAAGTAGAAGGTGTGACTGCTGGTTTTTTCTGTCCATGTCATGGTTCTAAATTTGATATGGCTGGTCGTGTATTCCAGGGTGTACCTGCACCATTAAACCTTGTTGTACCGCCACATCAATATGTAGATGACGGCACGGTACTCATCGGTGTAGACACAGGAGCTGCATAATGGTTAAGAATATTGTTGATTGGATTGATGCTCGCATCCCAATGACGGCGACGTATAACCGCCACGTTGGTCAATATCCAACTCCAAAGAACTTCAACTTCTGGTATTTCTTTGGTTCATTAGCACTACTTGTTTTAGTTAACCAATTACTGACTGGTATTTGGCTAACCATGAATTACGTGCCAACAGCTGAAGGTGCATTCGCTTCAGTTGAATACATCATGCGTGATGTTGAATACGGTTGGTTACTCCGCTATATGCATTCCACAGGTGCTTCCGCATTCTTTGTGGTGGTCTATCTTCATATGTTCCGTGGTCTTATCTACGGTTCTTACCAAAAGCCAAGAGAATTACTTTGGTTGTTCGGTATGTTGATTTTCCTAGTACTAATGGCAGAAGCCTTTATGGGTTACTTGCTACCTTGGGGACAAATGTCTTACTGGGGCGCACAGGTAATTATCTCTTTGTTCGGGGCAATACCGTTTATTGGTGATGACCTTACATTGTGGATCCGTGGTGACTATGTTGTTTCTGGTGCTACACTAAACCGCTTCTTTGCATTGCATGTTATTGCTTTGCCACTTGTACTTGTTGTACTTGTTTTCCTTCACTTAATTGCATTACACGAAGTGGGTTCAAATAACCCAGACGGTGTTGAAGTTAAGAAGAATAAAGATGAAAACGGATGGCCAGTAGATGCTATTCCTTTCCACCCTTATTACACAGTGAAAGACATCATGGGCGTGGCCGGTTTCTTAATCGTGTTCTGTTATGTGTTGTTCTTTATGCCTGAAGGTGGCGGTTACTTCCTTGAGAAGCCGAACTTTGAAGCGGCTAACCCAATGAAGACTCCTGAACATATTGCTCCAGTTTGGTACTTCACACCATTCTACGCAATCTTACGTGCGATTCCTGACAAGTTATTAGGTGTTGTGGGTATGGGTCTTGCGATTGCTGTATTGTTCGTACTACCTTGGCTAGATCGTTGTAAAGTGAAATCTATCCGTTACCGTGGCTTGATCCACAAGATTAATATTGCACAATTCACTGTGTCTTTCTTAATCCTTGGTTACTTAGGTGCTGTTCCAGCAACACCAACATTAACTATTGCGGCTCGTATCTTTACACTTACTTATTTTGGCTTCTTTGTTGCGCTGTGGGTTTACAGTAAAAATGAAAAGACAAAAACGGTTCCTACGAGGGTGACACACTAATGAAAAAGTTATTAATTGCATTAGTTACATTGTTACCATCACTTGCTATTGCAGCAGGTGGCAGCAATGTTCATTTAGAAAGTGCCAATGTAGACTTTCATGATAAAGAGTCTTTAGAGCGTGGTTTGAATTTATTCCAACAATATTGCTCTGGCTGTCACAGTACTCAGTACCAACGATATGGTCGTGTTGCTGAAGATTTAGATATCTCAGTAGACGATATGCGTCAAAAGTACATTTTCACTGACGCTAAGATTGGTGAGTTGATGGAAAATGCGATTCCACCTGCAGATGCTGCAAAGTGGTTTGGCGCAGCAGCTCCTGACTTAACGCTAGTAGCACGTGTTCGTGGACAAGATTGGGTGTATTCATACCTTAAAGGCTTTTATAAAGATGAAAGCCGTCCATTTGGTGTCAATAATACAGTATTCCCATTAGTGGGTATGCCGCATGTTCTTGAAGATTTACAGGGTATTCCTGTTAAACAAGAAGATGGTACGTTTGTGACAACTGGCGGTTCTATGAACGCTGAAGAGTATGACCAAGCTGTTCGCGATATCACTGGTTTCCTTGCATATTCTGCAGATCCAGTGAAGTTAGAGCGTGAAGCTTTAGGTTGGTGGGTACTCGGATTCTTGTTTATTTTCTTCATCGTTGCTTATTTGTTGAAGAAAGAATACTGGAAAGATGTGCACTAGACACGAATAACGGGTAAAATACATTATTCGCATACTTTAAACGAGGGGCTTTGCCCCTCGTTTGTTTTGTTTTTTCCGTTTTTCTGGAGGGTAACAATGGCTGTAGCTGCCAACAAACGCTCTATCATGACACTTTTTTCTGGTGCCGATGATTTATATAGCCACCAAGTACGTATCGTCTTGGCTGAAAAAGGTGTAACTGTTGATGTATTGCAGGTAGAACCTAGTGAGAGACCTCAAGAGCTATTGGATGTAAATCCATATAACTCAGTACCGACTCTAGTTGATCGTGAATTAGTGCTGTATGAATCTCGTATCATTATGGAATATTTAGATGAGCGTTTTCCTCATCCTCCATTGATGCCAGTATATCCGGTTGCTCGTGGCCAAAGCCGTCTAATGATGCACCGTATTGATACTGACTGGTATGTACTAGTTGACCGTATCCGTAAAGGTGAAAAAGCTGACGCTGCTCGTAAAGAGTTGACTGAAAGCTTAGTTGCTTTAGCGCCAGTATTTGCTGAAATGCCATACTTCATGAGTGAAGAATTCGGCTTAGCTGATTGCTACTTAGGTCCGTTATTATGGCGTTTACCTGAGTTAGGAATCAACTTAGATGTTCGTACATCTAAAGATATCCATGCTTACATGACACGCATTTTTGAGCGTGAATCATTTAAAGCATCGTTAACTGAGGTTGAGCGCGAAATGCGCATGGGTATGTAATGAAAGCGATTACACCTAACCGTCCATATTTGTTGCGGGCTTACTACGAGTGGTTGATGGATAATCACTTTACCCCACATGTTGTTGTGGATGCATTTGTAAAAGGCACTCAAGTACCTCAAGAGTTTGTTAAGGACGGTCAAATCGTACTTAATATTGCTGGCGGTGCTGTAGGCAATTTACAAATGACCAATGAATTTGTCGAGTTTAACGCTCGATTTGGTGGTGTACCTCAGCAAGTTGTTTTACCTATGGCTGCAATCGTTGCGATTTATGCGCGCGAAAACGGTGCTGGAACTGTGTTTGATATGGAAGATGCTTATATGCCTGAAGAAGAGTCTGAAGACTTATCTCCAGCGCCACGCTCTTTCTCTGCAGTTGAAACAACAGAAAAAACTGAAGTGACAGAAGAAAAGCCTACGAGCAATTCTGAAAAACCAAAAGGACGTGCACATTTAACAGTCGTTAAGTAAAAGTCGTTAAGCAATAGTCGTTAATTATCTATCGCTAAGAAACTTTCGCTAAGAAACTGTGTAATGTGGATGTTCGATTCATAAGAAAACCAGTCATTGAAAAATGACTGGTTTTTTCATTTTTGGCGATTACTGAAAGTTTTGAGCAGTAAAAATGCTAAATAATCAGGATTTAGTTTACATAAAAATTATCAGACTATTTCTAATCACTCCTGATAAGCTTTCGCTAATCTGGTCAGCTTAAACGCGACTTTTAAACTGCGATTCTCCAAATTGTCGTTTTCAGTTTCGAGCTGATAACGGGCAACAATTGCGAGGTAAGCGCTAAGTTGCTCAGAGTCTTGAGATAATGCCAGTAATGATATGAGCTCTATAAATTCGCCATAGGGGTGACGACTATGCATTTGTTGGTTAAGTTCTAATGGATCCCAATCATTACAAAGGCACTCTGCTACTTGAGACTGAAATTGATCCAGTGCGGATTGTGCGATTGTTGGTTGAGGTAACACCGTTATAAGTCGCGCCAATAAACTTTCTACGCCTTCTGCAATATGCTCTTCTGCGGTGGGCTGTTCGATGAAACAAAACTCACCTAAGCTTAATTTGGCATTCTCAGAGGCGTTCACCTCAATCGACTTTTTACGCCCCTGATGCCAAGCAAAACTGACTAAAGGATAATCATCAACCCCAGCGTTGTAATTAACGCAAACTAAGTGCTCGTTGTGAATATCAGGAAAACTATCTTGTGGATAATGACCGATAACGACGGGCGTCGTTAATTGCTGGTGCGGATGTGAGTCATTAATCTCAAATTGGGGGTAGTTTAAACACGAGTTCATCAATGTTGATAATGGATGCTTAGTATCAAATGCTGCAGGCCAAAACTGTTGTGCCAAAGCATTGGTCATCACGGCAGTTAAACTACTACTTATACCGTTAGGACTATCTTCAGTTTTTTGATTTGTTAAGTTTAAATATGGATTCAACTCATTGATGACTTTATTATCCCAACAAGCGTGAATTGCTCGAATGTGTTCGAAATCTAAATAAAGTGGCAGCGCCATAAACCAATCAACCCACTGGAATAGTGTTTCATCACCTTGGGCGAACTGAGATAGAAATTTCGGTTTTGTGTTGTTTACTTCAACGGTTAAATTCACTGGTAAATAAGGTGCGTCAGTGATCGGGTGATGCTTACTCCAACCAATCACTTCAAACTCATTGCTGCCAAGCAAACAATATGCATGGCCTTTATCAACCATGTCTTTCACTAAAGTCAGAAGTGCAATGTGCTCAATATTTTTACCTTCAGTGGATGCAATTAAGTTGCCGCAAAAAACCAATTTTACAAATTGGATACTTGATTCAGGATCATCAACATCAAAATCTATTTCAGTAAGCAAATCATGCAACTTGTCTAATCGACCATAGACGTCTCCGATAAAATATAAGCTGGTATTGTCGATTTTTTGTATGTGGCTGTGCATGATCAAACCTAGGTGGTAAAGAAGTAATGAGGTAGTGATTATAACCTAGCAAGCAATCGTTACAGCTGTAAAATTCATATCAAGCGCTAATTATTTAAGTGACAGACTAAGCTATGTTATTATCCGCGATTTAGAGCACTTGTAAGATTGAAGCGATATATTTTGATGAGCTATTTGAGTTTTTCGCTGCTTCGAACATCGGTTTCAAAATACTTATCGGTTTCAAAATATTTTGCTACTGCAGAAATCCATATTAAAGCTGGGATGTTTAATGCTGTTAATGATTGATAACTATGATTCATTTACCTTTAATTTAGTGCAGTATTTTCAGCGCTTGGGTTATGAGATCATGGTTAAAAGAAATGATCAGATTACAATCAGCGAAATAGAAGCGCTAAATCCAACTCACCTCATTATCTCTCCAGGTCCTTGTTCACCAAATGAGTCAGGGATCTCACTCGATGCCATTGCCCATTTTGCTGGAAAGCTGCCTCTATTAGGTGTTTGTTTAGGGCATCAAGCAATTGCTCAGGTGTTTGGCGCAAAAGTGATAAAAGCTAAACGTGTCATGCATGGCAAAACTAGTGCGATAACCCATAGGGAAGAGGGGTTGTTTAAAGAATTGAACCAACCACTTACAGTTACCCGTTACCATTCATTATTAGTTGAGTCATTGCCTGATAACTTCCAGCTAGATGCATGGTACGACGACCCTATTCATGGTCGTGAAATTATGGCTATGAGCCACAAAACCTTGCCGATTTATGGGGTACAATTTCACCCAGAAGCGATTTTGACTGAACAAGGTCACGAGCTTCTCAATAATTTTCTTACTCACAGCTAACTTCTGTTACAACTTAAGCGATAAATCCCCACAAACATTGTCATTTTTTGTGATATAAAAGGCCAATAATAAAAGCACTTGCCAAACTATTTAACGTTTAGGCGAGAAAATATCATTCATCTTTGATGACAAGGGATTTAATATGACCAGGCTACTGCGAAATGCCGCACTGAGCGCGCTTTCTCTCGCAATTATTTCAGGTTGCAGCGCTACAGCAAGCAACAGTGATACTTCAACGGTAACTAATCAATCAGCTAGCATAATGGTTCCGTTAGCTATGCCACCGCAAGCTGAGCAACCACTGACTCTTAATCAAATTATGGCAAATCCTGATTGGATGGGGTTACTAGCCAAGAACGCCTATTGGTCAGACGATAGTCAGTCGATCTACTTTAGTCGCCAAGAGCATCAATCCCCGATAGCAGATGTTTACCATCAAGAGATTAATCAAACCCAAGCCAGCATCATTAAACTCAATCAGTTGCACTTAGCAGATCAAAAGCATGGTGTATTCAATACTGATAAGACCCAAAAGGCCTACTTATACAAAGGCAATATTTTTGTAAAACAGCTTGATTCAGGTGAAGTTAAACAGTTTACCCGCCAAAACACCCCGATTGACGAAGTAAAGTTCTTAACTTCAGGTGATATCGCCTACATGCAAGGCAACAGTGTTTTTAAATTACACTTAAAGTCGGGCATGACCGAGCAACTTGCTGATATACAAATGGCAAAAGCACCAAAAGGTGTCAAAGATCCTGAATCTTACATTGCTAAGCAACAGCATCGTTTAATTGCTTATGTTGCGCTGCAACATGATAAGAGTAAAACACGTGCAGAATATGCAGAAGAACTTGCAGCCCAAGACCCTACCTTTGCCGCGAAAACTTGGTATTTAGGTGACAGTGAAAAAGTCAATGAAATGAGTCTATCTGCTGATGGCCGTTACTTAGTTGTAGCGTTGTCAGATAAGAATTATAGCTGGCGAGCAGAGCATGACATTATGCCTAACTATCTCGGTAAAGATGGCTATGTCGACGCTGTGCCAGCTAGAGCCAGAGTTGCTGAAGATAGCTATCCGGGTGAAAGGTTAGTTTTGCTTGATTTGGCTGAACATGTGAAAAAAGATATTACCATTGAAGGTCTAACAGGCTTTGATGAAGATGTTTTAGCTTCGGTAAAAGCTGAGAATGCAACAGCACAAGGTAACAGCTATAAAAGCAAGCCAGAGCCACGCTTACTGCAATTAATGCAAGACTGGGGTTGGAACCAAAGCGCAATTCGCTGGCACGACACTGAAAATAAATTATTAGTGATGATGGAAGCGGTTGATAATAAAGATCGCTGGATCGCTAGTGTTGATCTTGAAAATGGCAAACTGACCACAGAGCATCGTTTACATGATGATGCTTGGATTAATTACACTTTCAACCAATTTGGTTGGGTGACTGGCACTGATAAATTCTATTACTTATCTGAAGAGTCAGGCTTTTCTCAGCTATACCTTAAATCTAACGGCAAAACGATGGCGTTAACTAATGGCGAATATGTCGTTGATCAAGTGACATTATCACCTGATGCAAGCCATTTATATTACCGCGCCAATAAAGACCACCCTGGAACTTATAATGTTTATCGTGTGGAAGTTGCGACAGGTAAAACTGAGCAGTTAACTCAGTGGAATGGTACTTTAGATTACGAACTAAGTCCTGACGGTCAATCGTTATTGTTAACCGCTTCAACAGCTATTAACCCTAATGAACTTTATGTGCAAGCAATCGGCGGTGAGCTTAAGCAATTAACCCAATATACCAGCAAAGCATTTAGCAATTATGCGTGGCAAGCACCTCAAGTGGTAAAAGTTCCTTCTAGCCATGGTGCTAAAGACATCTATGCAAGAGTATACTTACCACAAGGTTATGACGCTGCTAATGCCGATAAGTATCCTGCGGTTATCTTCAACCACGGTGCGGGTTACTTACAAAACGCCCATAATGGTTTTTCTGGTTACTTCCGTGAATTCATGTTCCATAACCTACTAACACAACAAGGTTATGTGGTAATGGATATGGATTACCGAGGTTCAAAAGGCTACGGCCGTGATTGGCGCACCGCGGTATACCGTAATATGGGACACCCAGAAGTCGAAGATTTAAAAGATGGTGTTAATTGGATGGCGAAGAATACCCATGTTGATGCGGCTAAAGTTGGGACTTACGGTGGCTCTTATGGTGGTTTCTTAACCTTTATGGCTCTCTTTAATGAACCTGAATTATTCCAAGCTGGTGCAGCGTTAAGACCGGTAACGGATTGGGCGCACTACAATGCCCCATACACGTCAAACATTCTTAATACGCCTGATGTAGACCCAATAGCTTACGAACGTAGTTCACCAATAGAGCATGCTCAAGGGTTAGAGAAACCTTTACTGATTATGAGTGGTGTACTGGATGACAACGTGTTCTTCCAAGACAGTGTGCGTCTTGTGCAGCGTTTGATTGAACTTGAAAAACCGATGTTTGAAACTGCGATTTACCCAGTTGAGCCACATGGATTTAGACAACCATCAAGCTGGCTAGATGAATATCGTCGTATTTACAAATTATTTGAACAAGAGCTTAAATAATTAGAGTATTAGCATCATAGAATACATGCACAAGCTCAACTGAATGAAGGCTTCCTATTGGAAGCCTTTTTTATCTATTTCTTTTTAGTTTAATACTATCAATTGTTACATAAATTGGCCGATATCCTTTATTATCAATAATAAATGTAACAGGGTTAGGGCAAATCGTAGTGGCAGTATCAGTAGCTGGTGGAGTTAGGCCAGGTAAAGTCATAGAAGTTGAAAACCGCTTATATAAACAACTGATTGTTGGGAAGGAAAAACTAACCCAACAGTTTGATGATCGTGACAAACAACTCGAAGACGATGCGAATAAGTTAGAAGTTGAGCGCCAAGCGATTAAAGCGCGGATGGAAGAGCAAGCTAAAGCGCAACAGGTGCTTAAGCGGATTTCAGAGCAGCTAACTTTAACAGTTATGAACAGTTTAGAGCATCAATTAAGTTCCCCTAAACAAATGCTTGAACAATCCGGATTAACAGAGCCACAGGTTCTATTGCTCGATTTACTTTTGAACAAAGACCCTGATTTACGTCGTATCCGCCCTTTAGTCCAAAATATCTCTTGGTTGTATACCGACTTAGTTAATTTAATAAATAGTCCGGCATCAAGCCATAGAAGACCTCAACGTTCAGAAGTTAAGGTGACAGATATTAAGTTGGTACTCAATTATATTGGTATCGAAAACCTGCAAGCACTTGTCCCTTATTTTTGCTTGCGCAATTGGTTACCTGCTGGAAATGCTAATTTAGTGTGGACCACCAGAAAGTTATGGCGATATAGCATGATGACGGCTATAGCGGCAAAATCATTGGCAGTTTTACATGAAAAAGATGAAGCCCTGGTATATAGCGCTTCATTAATGAAACAGCTTGGTAGCGCAACCATATTGAATGCCAGCGCGCGCGAATTTGAAAAAACTTGGGGCTCTTGGCTTCGAGAAACAAGCGCGAAAGGGGATAAAAATCTTTATGACGCAGTGATGGCATCAGAATTTCCTGCCAATGAAGTGTTTGAAAAAGTGATGGCTCACGGTGAGCAATTAAACTGGCAAATGCTCGACTTACTTGAATTTGAAAACAGTAAGCTCACCAAACTATTAAAAGAGCTCGATTTCAACTATCACTTCAGTGAGTTTTCAGTGGAAAGCGCTATCGTGGCTAAAGCCAGTTGCTTTGTTAAAGTGCTTTTACTTGAAGAGTCTCGCCTAATCGAGCCACAAGAGAAGCGTCTGATGTTCGATTACTATGAATTTACCGAGCAAGAACTTATTAGGCTGAAAGCTCAAAACTATCGTAAGTTAGATCTAGTTTAACTATGGTTAGCTGTTCATCTCAGGCTTAATTATCTTGTGTAATTATGCACTTTTGCTGAATAGCTAACTATATTGAGCTCAAATAACTTTTTTTATGACTATTTATGCTGTGAATTAGCAATATAAGCACTTTGTATGCGCATTTTTCTCACTCTTTATTCACTAATCATTTAAGTAATGAATAGTTAACAGCTAAAAACTGGTATTTTGATCACATTTTAGCTAATAATGTCCTTCAAGTTAGACAAGCAACCGCTGCGATACTAAATCAAAATCAATACAGACAGCGGAATAGAGTGATTTTAAAATCACTTAATAACCAAAGGACGAAAAGTAATGAGCGTTGAAATGAACTTAACACGTGCCCAATTTGATGAAGTCATGGTGCCTAATTATGCGCCTGCAGCAGTAATTCCTGTTCGCGGTGAAGGTAGCCGAGTATGGGATCAACAAGGCAACGAGTTTATTGACTTTGCTGGTGGTATTGCGGTGAACTGTTTAGGTCATTGTCACCCAGCATTAGTTGGCGCGCTTAAAGAGCAGGGTGAAAAACTTTGGCATCTTTCAAATGTTATGACTAATGAACCAGCATTAGAGTTGGCTACAAAGTTAGTTAATGCAACATTTGCAGAACGTGTATATTTTGCAAACTCAGGTGCAGAAGCTAACGAAGCTGCACTAAAGCTTGCCCGTCGTTACGCACTTGAAAACCATGGCCCGCAAAAAGATCAAATCATTGCATTTGATAAAGCATTCCACGGCCGTACTTTCTTCACTGTAACTGTTGGTGGCCAAGCGGCTTACTCTGACGGTTTCGGCCCTAAACCACAAAGTGTTACTCATGTACCTTTTAACGATATTGCTGCATTAGAAGCAGTAATCTCTGACAACACATGCGCCATCATGCTTGAACCTCTTCAAGGTGAAGGCGGTATCATCAATGGTGATCCAGAATTCCTAAAAGCGGTACGTGCTTTAGCTGACAAGCATGACGCGTTAGTTATCTTCGATGAAGTACAAACAGGTGTTGGTCGTACTGGTGAGTTATTTGCTTACATGGGTACAGATATCGTTCCTGATATTTTAACTAGCGCTAAAGCGTTAGGCGGTGGATTCCCAATTGCAGCAATGCTAACGACTGCAAAAATTGCAACACATTTAAAAATTGGTACTCACGGTTCTACATACGGTGGTAACCCACTAGCTTGTGCTATTGGTAATGCTGTAATGGATGTGGTTAACACGCCAGAAGTACTTAATGGCGTTAAGCATCGTGAACAGTTATTCCGTGATGGTTTAGCTGCTATTAACGCAAAATATAATGTATTTGAAGAAGTACGTGGTCAAGGTATGTTACTTGGCGCAGTATTAAACGAGCAATACGCTGGTCGTAGCCGTGACTTCCTAGTTGCATCCGTTGCAGAAGGTTTAATGAGTCTGATTGCTGGTGCTAACGTTGTACGTTTTGCTCCTTCTCTTGTGATCCCAGAAGCTGATATCGCTGAAGGTTTAGCGCGTTTTGAACGTGCTGTAGCTAAAGTAGTAGCAGGTTAATTGATAAGATTGCGCAGCTATTATGGTTGCGCTTTTTTGTTTGGGTAACCAATGGAGTTAAGTGTTTGAACCTAGTGGGTTGAATGCTTGATTTTATATGGTGTTATTTAGGAGAGTTTGATGCTAATCATTCGACCAATTCGAGCCAGTGATTACGATGCTCTATACAAGGTAGCTGTTGAGTCTGGACATGGATTTACTTCCTTGCCAGTCAATGAAGAGCTATTGCGATCGAAAATCGCTCGTGCAGAAGCCTCTTTTTCCAAGCAAGTTGAAAAACCTTTCGATGAAGGTTATTTGATGGTGCTTGAAGATCTGAAAACCAATGAAGTTGTCGGTACCTGTGGTATTGAAGCGGCTGTTGGAATGGAAGATGCCTTTTATCATTACCGTTTAGGTACTGAAGTTTATCATTCAAAGCAAATCTCAGTTCGTAATGAAGTAGAAACTCTGACCCTGTGCCATGACTACACTGGCGCAGCAGAATTGTGCACTTTATTTTTGAACAAAGAATACCGCCGCGGTTATAACGGCCGCATGCTGTCACGTTCTCGCTTTTTGTTTTTAGCGCAACATGCACAACGTTTCGGTAGCACTGTTATTGCAGAAATGCGCGGTGTGAGTGATGAAAAGGGCGATTCGCCTTTTTATGAATGGTTACAAGATCATTTCCTCGGTATCGACTTTGTTGAAGCTGATTATTTATCAGGTCTTGGCAAAAAAGCTTTTATGGCTGAAATGATGCCGCGAAGCCCAATTCATGTTTGCCTACTGCCTAAAAAAGCGCAGAAGGTGATTGGTGAAGTTCATCGCAACACCAAACCAGCATTGAAACTGCTTCAAGCAGAAGGCTTTAAATTTAGAAATTACGTTGATATTTTTGACGGTGGTCCAACAGTTGAGTGTGCACTGAACGATATTCGTTCTGTTCAGCAAAGCAGAGAACTCACGGTGACTATCGGAAAAATGCCACATGCAGATCACCAGTACATTGTTGCCAATACATTGCTCGCGGATTACCGCGCGACAGCAGCAAAAATAAAGGTGTCAGATAAGCATGACAAAGTCACGCTAAGCCCAGAGTTGGCAGAAGCATTGAAAGTGGCAAATGGCGACAAAATTCGCGTACTAGAACTTTAGGACAGCACAAATGACACAATTTATTAAAGGCCAATGGTCTAATGGCGAAGGTCATGAAGTAACATCAGTTAATCCAGCTAACGGTGAGGTTATCTGGAGTGGTAAAACAGCTACTGCAGCACAGGTTAATACGGCAATAGATGCTGCTCGTGCAGCGCAATTTGATTGGTTCATGCTGGGTTATGATGCTCGTTTAGCTATTGTTGAAGCTTACCGCAGTGAGCTTGAAGCAAACAAAGCTGAACTTGCTGAAGTGATTGCTCAAGAAACGGGTAAGCCGCAGTGGGAAACTGCTACTGAAGTTGGTGCAATGATTGGTAAAATCGGACTATCTGCTGCTGCTCACGATAAGCGTACTGGTACTGAAACTAACGATATTCCGGCTGGGCGTGCGGTATTACGTCATAAACCACATGGTGTTGTTGCTGTATTTGGCCCTTATAACTTCCCAGGTCATTTGCCTAATGGTCATATTGTTCCTGCACTGCTTGCGGGTAACACGGTTGTATTTAAGCCATCAGAGTTGACCCCAAAAGTTGCCGAAGAAATGCTAAAACTTTGGGATAAAGCTGGTTTACCACAAGGGGTAATTAACCTTGTTCAAGGCGAACTAGAAACGGGTAAGGCGCTGGCTTCTCATCCGCAAATTGATGGTTTGTTTTTTACTGGTAGTTCTCGTACTGGTCATTTGCTGCATCAACAATATGCAGGGCACCCAGGTAAAATCTTAGCGCTTGAAATGGGTGGTAATAACCCATTAATCATTAAAGATGTTAAAGATACAAAAGCGGCTGTTCACGACATTATTCAGTCGGCATATATTTCTTCTGGTCAACGTTGTACTTGTGCTCGTCGTCTTTATATCGAACAAGGCGCTGCTGGTGATGCTTTAATTGAGCAGTTAATTGCTGCGATTAAGCAAATTAAAGTAGGAAGCTGGAATGCTCAACCGCAACCATTTATGGGCTCCATGATTTCAGAAGGCGCTGCGAAAGGCATGGTTGCAGCTCAAGCTGAGCTACAAGCCCTTGGCGGACAATCTTTAGTTGAGTTAACTCATGTTGAAGCGGGAACAGGCCTAGTTTCTCCTGGGTTAATTGATGTGACTGAAATTGCAGAGTTGCCAGATGAAGAATACTTTGGCCCATTGTTGCAGTTAGTGAGATATCAAGAATTCGATCAAGCCATTGATATGGCCAATAACACTCGTTATGGCTTGTCTGCTGGTATTTTAGCCGATAGTCGTGAAGATTATGATTACTTCTTAGCACGTATTCGCGCCGGTATTGTTAACTGGAATAAGCAGATTACTGGTGCTTCTGGTTCAGCGCCGTTTGGTGGTGTTGGCGCTTCAGGTAATCATCGCGCAAGTGCATTCTATGCTGCTGATTACTGTGCTTATCCTGTTGCTTCTGTTGAAGCTGACAGTGTGAGTTTACCAGCTAACTTAAGCCCAGGGCTTTCAATCTAACATAACCATGACTCTGCAAAGGCAATGACTCAGTCATTGCCTTTTTTATAAAGAAGGATTTTATTATGCATACCGACGTAAATGCTTTATTTGCTGCTTTATGGCAAGACTACATCAATATGACACCATCAGCAGACAGCATACATCAGTTACTTAGCAAAGGTGAGCCGATCATAAACGATCATATTGCTTTGAGAACGTTCAATATTGCTAAAGTGAACTTGTCAGTGTTAGCTGAACATTTTGAATCTATTGGTTATGTGGCTTGTGGTGATTACAACTTTGAACAAAAGAAGCTCATTGCAAAACACTTTGAGCATCCTGATGCGAATCAACCTAAAGTGTTTATTTCTGAGTTGTTAGTTGAAGAGTTTAGTGCAGAAGCTCAAGCTATTATCCATGGTTTGATTGAGCAAGTTGAAGTTGCTGCTACGAAAGCGGATAACTTCCTTTATTCAGGCCGTCACTGGAACGTAAACCTAGCGGACTATAAAACGCTGTTAGCTGAAAGTGAATATGCTGCTTGGGTTGCCGCTATTGGTTATCGTGCCAACCACTTCACTGTTTCGATTAATGCCTTGCCTGAATTTGAGCAAATTGAAGCGGTAAATGATGCCCTAAAAGGCGCTGGCTTTAAATTGAATACCTCGGGCGGTGAAGTGAAAGGGTCTGCTGAAGTGTTACTTGAGCAGTCTTCAACAATGGCTGACAGAATGATGGTGAGCTTTGAAGATGGTGAATTAGAAATTCCGACTTGCTTCTATGAGTTTGCTCGTCGTTATCCAATGGCTGATGGCAATTTGTATACCGGTTTTGTTGCTGCTTCTGCCGATAAGATTTTTGAAAGCACCAACGCGGCTGGCTAAATCAAGTTGATAGGGCTTCGGTATTACTGGTGTTCCATTAACGTTAAAAATACTAGTCAGCTTTATTAAAGTTAAAGCCACCTAATGTGATGATCAAAAAAACCTGAACAACTCATGATATATGAGTTGTTCAGGTTTTTTTAGTTTGAAGTCGCTCTAGATTAGCTAACTACGTTAGTTTTTACTTTGGGATTAGTAAATTCAATCGTCACTCTAAGGCCGCCTAAGCGTTCAGAACGGTTAAATGTCAAATTGTAACCATACTGCTCAATAATCTCTTTTACGATGGATAAGCCAAGCCCATGGCCTACTACAGCCTCATCTAATCGTTTTCCTCGGTTTGTTAACTGGCTGAGTTGATCATCATTTACACCAGGGCCGTCATCTTCGATAGTGAGATTGAGTGTTTGGCGATGACTAATATCAGACACGTTGATATCGACATAAATGCTCGATTCAGCCCATTTATAAGCGTTATCAAGTAAGTTACCAAATAATTCCATACCATCTTCTCGATGAATGGGCAGACGGCTGATATCAGCAAGAATGTTCACTGCACAGTCAATCCGCTTATGATGATGTACCTTGTCCAAGGTACTGATGAGTGCTTCAAAGTCTCTCGGAATGACCATTTGTGCCGCTGGGAGCATGTCGCCAGTAATTCTTGCTGCTGCGAGTTTTCGTTCAATCATATTACGGATTTGGTCGAGCTGCTGTTGCATCGCTTCGGCGGTTTCAGGGTTTGATAACCCTAATACTTCAACTTGTTGCTGCATGACTGCAAGTGGAGTTTTTAAGCCATGACTTAAATTGCCGAGATTATTGCGGCTTCGCTCAATTTGATTGGCTGTATAATCTAATAACTCGTTATAGGTTTCTGCTAAGGGTTTTATTTCTACTGGAATTTGATTAATTTCCAGAGAGTTAATTTCACCTTGTCGCAGTTTGGCCAAAGAGTCTTGAATAGACTTAACTGGTTTAAATGATTGTCTGATGATGATAAAAATACCGCAAATCATTGCCAGTAACATGGCAATATTTATTGCTAGTTTAGTGCCAAACACCTCGCTGAACACTCGCCTACCAATACTCAAATCTTGTGCAACGGTTAGGGTTGCGATTTTTTCACCGCTAGTGGAACCTATACCTATGGATAATAACTGCATGTCATTATTTTTAGGCCCTTTAGCTTGCCACACTCGAGTTTGGTTTTGCTGAAGTAGTTCAATATCGAGTTGGACATCCCAGAGGGAGCGAGAGCGAATAACTTGGCTTTCTGAGTTAAATTGAAAGTAGCGCCCGGAATATGCGGGTTTATAAAAGCTTGAAAGCTCATTCTGGTCGATGATGATTTCACCAGCATTAATATGACTGGCCAAAATGATGTGTTCTAAATCTTCTTCAAGGCGATTAATAATGGAGTCGTGGAAGGCTTGACGCAGCATGGACTCAAACAATATGAGCCCAATGACGGTTGCAATAATAATGAGCGCACTAAGCCATAAGCTTAGTTTACTGCGGATTGATATCATTCCACTATGCCGTGAAAGATATATCCTTGACCACGACGAGTTTCAATAGCCGTTTTACCGAGCTTCTTACGTAAATGAGTAACGTAGACTTCAACGACATTTGACTCTTTTTCATCATCAAATTGGTATAGCTTGTCAGTCAGTTGGGCTTTTGAGAGTAACTTTTTAGGCGACATTAGGAAGATTTTCAATAATCTGAATTCCATTGCCGTGAGCTCAAAATGGTTCTCACCAATATGTACTCTTTGTTCAGCTTCATCTAACGTAATACCACCATAGCTCAATTGCTTCGAAGAGGTATTTAACCGGCCATGGGCACGGTGTATAAGGGCTTGAACTCGGGCTAATAACTCTTGAGCGTGGAAAGGTTTGCCAAGGTAGTCATCAGCGCCAGCATTGAAACCTTCAACTTTCTCATGCCACTGGCTACGAGCTGTCAGCATGATAACCGGTGTATCAATGCCTTTTTCACGCCAAGATTGTACTAGCGTTAAGCCATTACCATCAGGCAAGCCAATGTCTAAAATAACACAGTCGTATTGGGTTTCTTTAATCAGATAGTCTGCTTCAACAGCTTTATCAGTCACGTCGGTGACGTAGCCTGCTTGTTTAAGTTGTTTTTCAAGTTCAGCAACTAAAAGGGTATTATCTTCAACGAGTAACAGTTTCATTTATTCGGCATTCACTTGGTAGTTGGTCAATAGACTCTGGCATTCCATTTGTTGCATCGATATTTAAATGGACAACATGCCCTTTTTTTAACTTCAATTGTAAATCATAACGCCATTTATCATCCTCTTGATAGAGGCTGGCATCAATTAATTCACCATGACAGTATTGTGCAAGTAAAGTAAGGGAATAATCAAGTGACCGAATGCTACCAGATGTGACCAAGCGCTGAACTTCATCATGTTGAAGCTCGTTTGTTATTGCATTTGATACTGGAGTGAGAGTAAATGCAAATAAACTGAAACAAAACGCTGGCAGCAGCCTCATTGGAACGACTCCCATAAAAAAAGTGATAATTAGATTGACTAATTATCACTTTAATTAATTACTCTTAAATCAAGCTGAAGCTTAACTTAACGCGTTCCATATACGACTATAGTTTTACCGTGTGCTTGAATAAGGTTCTGTTCTTCAAGCATTTTTAAAATACGGCCAACGGTTTCACGCGAACAACCTACAATCTGACCAATCTCTTGACGAGTGATCTTAATTTGCATGCCATCAGGGTGAGTCATTGCATCAGGCTGTTTTGCTAGATGTAATAATGTTTGCGCAATTCTTCCAGCAACGTCTAAGAATGCTAAATCACCTACTTTTTGGCTAGTGCTTTGCAAGCGGTAAGCCATTTGAGCAGTAAGCTTCATTAGGATTTCAGGGTTAACCTGAATCAGTTGCTTGAATTTTTTGTAAGAAATTTCTGCAATTTCACATGGTTGTTTTGCTCGAACCCAAGCAGTACGTTCTGCTTGCTCTTCGAATAAACCAAGTTCACCGATGAAATCACCTTGATTAAGGTAAGAAAGGATCATCTCTTTACCTTCTTCATCTTTAATCAATACAGCGACTGAACCCTTTACTATGTAGTAAAGCGTATCAGACTCTTCACCTGCATGTATCAAGGTGCTTTTCGCTGGGTATTTATGGATGTGACAGTGTGAAAGAAACCACTCCAAAGTTGGATCAGGTTTAGGCTTGCCAATCAGAGCCATGTTTATTTCCTCGATTGATAAAATGAAAGTAAGGACTATCTAATAAAGTAATTGTACTTGACTTGTAGCAGCAAAACCTTGATGAAGATCGAGTTTAACATTATGAAAAATGCTACAAAGGCACTATTAACTTATTAAATTAAAGATTTATTTTTGCTACTTTAGGTAACTATGTCAATCTAATTTAGTGGCTGTTAAATTATTTGGCAAGTACTTAAGCTACTAAAAAATACATATTTTGTGTGTTTTTTGTGCTTTAGATGGGTTAATTTACATTAATTTGCAGATTTAAACTGGTTTCAATTATTGTAAAAGGGCCAATTGATAGTTATTGTTAATTCGATTATCAAAGTGAAGTAAAGTCGTAGGGGTTGATTTGAAATATTCTCAAAAGCTATTAAATGTAGGGCTTGCATGCTCATTATTTATGCTTGGTAGTGCTACTCAGCCTGCTCATGCTTTTTCTATCCCTGCCTCAGTAGAATCTCAAGCAGAATCCAAACTGGTTCATATTCAGTTAAGAGCCGCTGATGGCAATGCTGATGCCCAGTTTTTATTAGGGTTAATGAATTTGGCTGGTAGATTTGTCGAACAAGATACTGAACAAGGCCTTTATTGGGTCGAACAAGCTGCACTGCAAGATCATATTAAAGCCCAGCAAACCATTGCAGACTTATCATTCGAGGGTAAGTTATTACCAAGAAACTTAGAAGTTGCTGAGCAGTGGTATCAAACCTTGGCTCAGCATGGTGACCAACGGGCACATTTTCGTTTAGGTTTTATTTATTCAGCTGGTGGCGATGGTGTTGAGCGTAATTGTGGCAAGGCATTAGAGCAGTTCAACCAAGTAGGTGACACTATTGCACTAGGTAATGTGGCTTGGATTTTAGCCACTTGCCCAGAAGCACAGTATCGAGATGGTTCAAGAGCTGTAGAGTTAGCGTTAAAATTACTTGAGCGTGATTCTAATGACCCTACCAATTTAGACAACCTAGCGGCTGGTTATGCCGAAATGGGTGAGTTTGAATTAGCTGTTGATACGCAGCAAAAAGCGATTGAGGCACTGAAGCAAGATCCTGAAGTTGCCCTCAGTGACGAATTTAATATGCGTCTTGAACAATACCGTCAAGGTCAAGCATATCGTGAAATTATTCCGTTAATGAATTAAGCGTAAGTTTGATCTTATTAGCTAATATTAATTGGCTACTTAGTATTAATCATCAAACGGCCACTTGGCCGTTTTTTGCTTTTGTAACCGCAATAACCTTTCTATTTATCTAACCCAAATTCAGCTTATCTATATTATTTCTTAACAGATTTTCCCGATCACGCATTTGTTGCCTATGCTTGATAGAGATTAAGGATGAACTCTACACCGAATTTATGCTTGTGGTTCATTTCGCTTATAGGGGTATAGGATGAATCAAAGACTAAAACTATATCAACTAACCGTTATCTTCAGCTTATTATTTTCGCTTATGGGCTTTTCGTACAATGTGTGGCGGATGGAAATTACCGAACATAATAGTAATGTGAGAACGGCCTGTTTTGAAATGCTATTGGAGTTGGCGCAGCTGCAACAATTGGTTTATACCGCTCACTATGATCAAGACCTAAAACTAGGCAGTCCAAGAGTCGGATGGGTGAAGGTCGGCTTGATTGAGGACTTAAGTAGTTTGACAGGAGTATCTGTTATTAAGTCGTCAAAGCAATTAACTCAAGTGTGGTCAAATCAGTGGCAAGATATGGCTGAAAATGAAATAGCTGCAAATGAAATTATAGAACAGGTGGATATCGTTCGGGCTGATATAAAGCTGTTGTTAGTATCACTCAACTAGCGGTGAGTGAACTTAACGATGTTAAGCTTGATTTACAACGTTTTAAATTGCTAAGGGGATTAAAAAGGGGTTTGCTGATATGCCCAAGTGCGCTAACAGATAAAGATGGGGGAATTAACACCCATGAGCACATCAACTATCGTTCTTTCGCCTGAAGTCCCGATAACGAGAATGATATAGGCCATGGCTTAAACCAAGCTTAAACAGTAACAACTTATTTACCGTAAATATGCACCTCGTTCTAATGCTGATAATAGCGCTCTTTTCTGTCCTAATACATAAGCATAATCATTTATTTAGGCGTTTTCCGCGGCTTTTTTATGCATGAGTTCTTTAATTAATGGGGTTAAGATTAACTCCATTGCTAATGACATCTTTCCGCCAGGAACCACTAAGGTGTTTACTCGGGACATGAATGAACCTTCAATCATGCTGAGGTAATACGGGAAGTCGACATTATTAATGTCGCGAAAACGAATAACAACGAAGCTTTCATCTAGACTAGGAATATCTTTGGCGCTAAATGGGTTAGAAGTATCAACTGTCGGTACGCGCTGGAAGTTGATGTGCGTTCGCGAAAATTGCGGTGTCATATGTTTAATATAATCATCCATGCTGCGAACAATTGAGCCCATCACCTTTTCGCGGCTATGGCCTCTATCGGAAGTATCTCGAATGATCTTTTGAATCCATTCTAAATTGACAATCGGTACCATGCCAATAAGCAAATCAACATGCTTAGCGACATTAGCATCTTCGGTGACAACGCCGCCATGCAAACCTTCATAATAAAGCATATCGGTGTTTTCTGGCAGTGGGTGCCATTGGGTAAAAGTCCCAGGCATTTGGTTAAATGGCACTGCTTCATCAAAGGTATGTAAATAGCTGCGGGTTTGGCCCTGGCCCGTGTCTGAGTAACTTTGAAAGCACTCTTCAAGTTTGACAAAGTTATTGGCCTCTGGGCCAAAATAGCTAATATTACGATTTTCAGCTTGAGACTTACGGATCAAAACTTCCATTTCTGCACGGGTGAAGTTGTGAAAACTATCACCTTCGATAAAGGCAGCATTGATGCCGAGTTGACGAAAGATATGAGTAAATGCAGTTGTCGTTGTTGTTGTGCCAGCTCCAGAGGAACCAGTAACAGCAATTATGGGATGTTTTGTTGACATTTATCCTACCTAGATCAAACGTGAAAATTAGCTAAATAACTGAGACAGTTCAGTGTTTTATCGTTCTGCTCATCGTTAACACTTTCATGATTAAACTTGAAGAAAAACAGACTCTATTTATACGGGGTGAATCGATTGAGGTCAATCTTACAATGTTAATCGGCCTCTACCGTCGGGTAAATGATTTGATCTTTATGTCTTATAGCAATTGATTCGTCTTCCTCGCTGAATTCAACTTTGAGTTCACCTTGTTTGAGAGATTGTTTACATTTCTCAATAGCTGCTTCAATCTGATGATCGTCTAATTGGCCAAAGGAGCCGTCTTCTACCTGAGTTAATAAGTACTCTTTAATCAGGTTGTTGAGGGTTTCTTGTGGCAATTGCAGCAGTGCTTCGTATGGAATTAGCATAAATTAACTCTTAATAACTTAACTTTTAATAAATTGAATGATGCGGGATTCTAGGTAAAAAGTTGGTTTCCAAGGTACGCCACCTGAGATAAAGCCTACATGCCCACCATTTTTATGAAGCTCATATTGAACATGTTCAGATAATTCTGCGTTCGACGGGATAACTGCATCAGTCATAAAGGGATCGTCCTGAGCATGAATGACTAATGTCGACTTCTTAACATGCTTTAAAAATGGTTTACCACTTGCCCGTGTATAGTAATCAAAAACATCACTAAATCCATGCAGCGGGGCTGTTACTTTATCATCAAATAGATGAAAGGTTGTTAAGTTATCAATTTCTTTGGCAGTAACAGGCATGTCGCTCGTTAATTGCGCTTCAGCCACTTTTGCCTGCATTTTACCTTGTAGCTGTTTAATTAAATGCTGTTGATACACGGTTGAGAAGCCGTTTTCTAACTTTTTAGCGCAAGCAGCTAGACATAACGGCGCAGACACGATTATGGTTTTTTCTAACAGGCTGTTGCTTCCTTGTTCACCTTGATATTTAGCTAAGACATTACCGCCGAGACTATAACCAACTGCATATAATGGTGAATCGGGATATTGTTGCTTTAACTGGGTGAGGGTGAAGTGAATATCTTGGGTATCGCCGCTATGATAACTACGTGCTAGTCGATTAGGTTCGCCAGAGCAACTACGATGATGATGTACCACAGCGCATAGGCTATTATCTTTGGCAGTTTGTAGCATTCGACGAACATAGTGAGAGTCACTACTACCTTCAAGACCATGCAAAATGACTAGAATCGCTTGACCGTTAATAGCTTCTCCTACCCAATCTAAATCAATGAAATCACCATCAGGTAGCTCTTGTCGCTGTCTAGAAACTGCTGGTTTGTCCACTTTGAAAAATACGGGTAAAATCGTTTGAATATGGGCACTTGCAGCCCACCATGGTGGAGAGAAAAGCTTTTTCATATGGGTATTTTATATGCAATAGTTTGTTAATATTCAAACGTGTGTTTAAATGTTGGTTGAGTTCACTTTACCATAGATGCTTTTATGGCAACAAATGCGGCATTTTGAGTTTTGCTTTGCACTAACGGAAATCAATAATAGAAAAGGGATAACAATGAAAAGAAGAACCTTTTTAACCGGTGCGTTTACTGGTACAGCTGCGCTCGCATTAGGGGTGAGTTTATATACCCCTGAAGTGACTGACAGTCCTGATGATACCCACCGTCTATTATTTGGTGTGCTAATACCCGTTTTTATGGATGGTGCGCTACCTGAGGTTGCTAACTACCGCGAAGCATTTCTTAATAGAACCATAAACGCGATCAATCAAACCATCAGTGTATTGCCTGAGCACCAAAAGCAAGAGTTAGAGCAATTACTGACGATGCTTGAGTCAAGGTTTGGCTTGCTGATCCTCACCAGTAGTATTACACCGCTGATGTTAAGAACGCCTGAGCAGTTAAATGAAATGTTAGAACATTGGCGACATCATTTTCTTGAGATGATGCAAACTGCGTATATAGGTCTGCGAGAACTCATCATATCTAGTTATTACGCTTGCCCCGAGCATTGGGGACGCCTTCATTACGCTAAGCCTACTTTTTTAGATGCCTAAGCTGTTTGTATTTTCAAAAAATATTAATTCTGGAGTAACAAATGGCTGCAAATATCATTGATCCGATTACCACTGGTTTAGCTGCGGGTTGGCAGCACATAGATGCTAATCAACTCACTGAGAATCAACACTTTGAAGCTGATGTAGTGATAGTTGGCACAGGGGCTGGCGGCGGCACAGCTGCTGAAATCCTCACTGAAGCTGGACTCAGTGTCATTATGGTTGAAGGTGGACCATTGAAATCTTCTAGTGACTTTAATATGGAAGAACGAAAAGCTTATCCTGATTTATACCAACAAGCTGCAGCAATGAAAACTTCAGATAAAGGTATTGGCATATTTCAAGGTAGAAGTGTTGGTGGGTCAACGACTGTTAACTGGACGACTTCAATCAGAACGCCAAGTAACGCATTAGATTTTTGGGAAAAAGAAAAGTCTGTAACAGGACTATCTGCCGAGTCATTAAAGCCTTGGTTTGAAAAAATGGAAACCAGACTTAATATTAGTGAATGGCAGTTTCAGCCTAATTTGAATAATGCCGCTTTAAAGGAAGGCTGTGAGAAACTGGGTTGGGATTACACTGTCATTAAGCGCAATGTGAAAGGCTGTTGGAATACTGGCTACTGCGGTATGGGGTGCCCGGTAAATGCTAAACAGTCAATGTTAGTGACCACAATCCCCAGTGCGTTAGAGCAAGGTGCAACCTTAATCTCGAATGCCAAAGTGATTGATTTAAAACATAAAGGGGATAAAGTTGCAGGCCTGTCGGCTAAAGCGCAATCGAGCAGCTCAAGCGCAGCTACACTGACTTTCAGCGCTAAACACTACATTTTAAGCGCTGGTGCAATTCATACGCCGACTATTTTAATGCGCGCTAACACGCCTGATCCACATAAACTACTCGGTAAGACTTTTTTACATCCTACCCTACTGTCAGGCAGTATTTTTGATAAACAAATTGATGGTCATAGCGGCGCGCCGCAATCGATATACTCAGATGAGTTCGTGTGGCGAGATGGTGCAGCGGGCGAGATGGGTTATAAGCTTGAAGTGCCGCCAATTCATCCAGTGCTGATTGCTTCGAAAACTATAGGTTACGGCCGAAGTCATGCAGAGTTAATGAGCCATTTTAATAACCTGCAAGTGATGATAGCACTAGTCAGAGACGGCTACTCAAACCAAAGCCCTGGTGGTCAAGTTAGGCTCACTGATAGAGGGTTTTCGCTCGATTATCCACTGGAACAACCTTTTTGGGATACTGCAAGACGTGCTTTTGCCACTATGGCTGAATTGCAATTTGCTGCTGGTGCTAAAAAAGTGTTGCCAATTAACGATGGTGTTGAGATGCAGCTTAACTGGGCGCAAGCTAAAGAAACGATTAATACTATGGATATTGGTCTACTTAAAACCATTGTTGCCTCAGCACATGTCATGGGCGGTTGTGCAATGGGTGAAGATAGAGCGCTGTCGATGATCAACAGTGAAGGTCAATCTCATTATTTTGAAAACTTATCAGTGATGGATGGCTCTATGTTTCCAACCAGCCTAGGTGCTAATCCACAATTATCTATTTATGGCATAGTCGCAAGAAATGCGACCTTACTTGCTGAACGTTTAACTGCTAAAACCTAGTAATAAAAATAGCTGAAAATGTAACTAAGCTAAACTTTATAAACCGACTGTAACCAGTCGGTTTTTTGCTATTAGAAACCAGACAAAAATCACTCAGTTTTATGACATTTTTATTAAATATGAGCTTTTGTATATATATGTAATTGCATATATTCGCTTTTGCGTATATCTTTGTCGCGTATCTTTTCATTGCAAAATGTCGTCACCGTTTTTTTTATTCTGAGCGTTCTTAGTCAGTGATATATCAATGCTGCACTATTTAAATCAGGCTAATGAATCAAAAGAACGGTGGGGGATTAAAGAGGTTACCCATGAAAGCCTGCGTGTTCTTTAAATGTTTAGCTGATGAGACTCGATTAAAGAGTTTAATTCTAATCTCGCTCAATAAAGAGTTGTGTGTTTGTGAGTTAATGGCGGCACTTGATGATAGCCAGCCAAAGGTGTCACGACACTTAGCTTTGTTGCGCAGAGAAGGCCTATTAACCGACAGAAGGCACGGGCAATGGGTGTTTTACCGCCTTAATGACACGTTACCACAGTGGGCTAAAGACGTTGTCATTCAGACTGCATTTGGCAATAAGTTATCTATTGAACCTTATGTAAAGCGACTAGCTGACATGGTCAACAGACCCAACTGTAATAGATGCTAGATGCTAGATGCTTAAAAGAAATCAATTTATTTAAAATGGTAATACCAAGACAAAGGTTGAGTTATGACAATTAAAGTAGGAATTAACGGTTTTGGCCGTATGGGACGTTTATCTTTTCGTGCAGCATTTGATTGGGATGATGTCGAATTTGTACATATCAATGACCCTGCAGGTGACGCTACTACACTCGCTCACTTAGTTAATTTTGACTCAGTTCATGGACGCTGGGCACATGAAGCCGTTGCTACTGACAATATCATTGAAGTGAATGGTCATAAGATTGTTTGTACTGCCAACAAATCGATTGCCGATACTGATTGGTCAGGTTGTGATGTGGTGATTGAAGCCTCAGGTAAAATGAAAACCAAGGCAAAGCTACAAGCTTATTTAGATCAAGGCGTGAAACGTGTTGTTGTTACTGCACCAGTTAAAGAAGATGGCGTGTTAAATGTGGTTATGGGCGTGAATCATCAAGATTATGATAAAGCTATTCACCCAATTATTACCGCAGCATCTTGTACAACCAACTGTTTAGCGCCAGTCGTTAAAGTGATTCACGAATCATTAGGTATTGTTCATGGTTCAATGACAACCATTCACGATATCACTAATACCCAGACTATTCTCGATGCGCCCCATAAAGACTTACGCCGCGCTCGGGCTTGCGGTATGAGCTTAATTCCAACGACAACAGGTTCTGCGACCGCCATTACCCATATTTTTCCAGAGCTTAAAGGTCGCTTAAATGGTCACGCTATCCGTGTTCCGCTAGCGAATGCTTCAATTACTGATTGTGTATTTGAAGTAAGTCGTGAAACCACGGAAGCTGAAGTGAACCAATTACTCAGCGAGGCTGCTGCAGGCGATCTAGATGGTGTACTTGGTTTTGAAACCAGACCTTTAGTGTCTATTGATTATAAAACTGATCCACGCTCAGGTGTGATTGATGCTCCATCGACCATGGTTGTAAATGGCACTCAAGTGAAGCTGTACGTATGGTATGACAATGAGTGGGGTTATGCCAATCGCACCGCTGAACTCATGCGTTTAGTAGGCTTACAAGATAAAGCAGACGCTTAATCATTGAGTTAAATTCATTAAATCAGTATGTGCTGAGTGATATAAGGTTGTAGCGATGTCTTTTGTGGCTAAACTGGCAAATTTGCCCACTGAAATTAAACAATACTTAATTGTGACGGGTAATTACTGGGCTTTTACACTGACAGATGGTGCCTTGCGCATGCTGGTGGTACTGCATTTTCATGGGCTAGGTTTTAGCCCAATTGAAATTGCGATGCTGTTTTTATTCTACGAAATCTTTGGTGTCGTCACTAACTTGGTTGGTGGCTGGCTAGGAGCAAGAGTAGGGTTAAATCGGACCATGAACATTGGTCTTGGAATGCAAGTAATTGCATTATCAATGTTGTTAGTCCCTACAACATGGTTAACCGTTGTATGGGTTATGGCAGCTCAGGCTTTATCTGGTATAGCCAAAGACTTGAATAAAATGAGCGCCAAAAGCGCGATTAAGACATTGGTGCCTGCTGGTGCTGAAGGTACGTTATACCAGTGGGTTGCTATTCTTACTGGCTCTAAAAATGCACTCAAAGGTGTGGGCTTTTTCTTAGGTGGCGCTTTATTAAGTCTATTTGGTTTTCAAATCGCTATTTTGATCATGGCTGTGGCGTTGTTGCTAGTTTGGGTATTTAGTGTTTTAACCTTAAAAAGCCAACTAGGAAAAGCGACAGCTAAACCCAAGTTTACCGAGATATTTTCTAAAAGTAGTACCATCAACTATTTATCTGCTGCACGGTTGTTTTTATTTGCCGCAAGAGATGTGTGGTTTGTGGTTGCGCTACCGGTGTTTCTTGCTAGTCAATTTGGCTGGGATCATTGGTATGTAGGTGGCTTTTTAGCGCTTTGGGTTATCGCTTATGGCGCAGTGCAATCTTTTGCCCCTTACTTTACCGGTAAGAAGCAAGGCAAAGTACCTGATGGTAAAAGTGCTTTTGTGTGGGCGGCGGTGTTAGCAATTATCCCTGCAATGATTGCATTGGCATTAGCAGCTGATTGGTATATTCATCTTGTGTTGATTGGCGGTTTATTGCTGTTTGGTGGTTTGTTTGCTGTGAACTCTTCGATGCATAGCTATTTGATAGTGAGCTATGCCGATAAAGATGGCGTGTCTTTAGATGTTGGCTTTTATTATATGGCTAATGCCATGGGCAGGCTGATAGGTACGCTGTTGTCAGGTTGGGTATTTCAACAATATGGGCTCGAGGCTTGTTTGTGGCTCTCGACTGTGATGATTGCGCTTGCAGCTATAATTTCAACTCGATTACCGCAGCACAATGGTTAATACACAACGGTTAATACACACTGTCATGATGAACTATTTTGACTATGTGAATACAGATAAGCTGCAGAAACGTTTTATTCGATTTGCAGCGTTAAGCGCTTTGTAATTCAGTAAAGTAATCGGCATCGATACCAAATAGGCACAAATAATTGTCTGTGTTGTAAGTATCATTATTATTATCGGTAATGGTACTTACCCCTTCTGACTCAAATTGGTTCAACTTCTTTAATAGCATTTGCTGAGTTTTACGCTCCATCATCAACTCAATATCTAACATTTGCTGATATTCACTCACTTGTAAGTGAGATTTAGCTAGTCTGCGTAATTTACGATATGGAGTCACTACCTTAGTGTCCCAGTCTTCAATCGTTGCTGCTAAAGTTTCCCATTGTGCCAGTGGTAAATAATGAGTTTTTTTATCTAAATACTGAGCTAGCAATAATAGGTTTACATTAACTTGGTAGTCGTCTTGAACACTGATGTAATTTAGTGGATTTAAAGCGTAGTGACTGTCGCACTCCCGCCAAATTAATGAGTTAAATTGTTGCACAGAGCCTTCTCCTAAAAGGTAATATCCATATAATTGAAATCAATATAAGCTGTTTTGTAACGTATTATAATTGTTGCTTCTTAGCAGTTTATGCTGCAATAAAACGTTAAGCTTTATACATTGAACGGTTCACTCCTTGACCAGTTTAATACCTCGGAAAGCACTGAGAGTTGCTAATGTCACTCTCAGTTTTGTTTCAGCTCTAGCTTCCGCAGCTTAACTCAGAGTGAACTCTTGCTCGATAAGTTCAATTTGCTCCTGAATTTCAAGCCATGTCATTTCGCTTTCATCCATAGCTTGAGTGAGCTCGGTTCTTTCATTAAGCACTTTAGTCATTTTAGCCTTATTTTCAGCCTCGTAAAGTGAACCATCTGCTAAATCAATTTCAAGCTCAGCTAAACGGCTGGTTATCTTCTGCTGCTGACTTTCGAGCTTAATTTGTTGCTTACGTAGAGGTGACACTTTTTGTCTCAACTCTGCCTCAATGCGCTTTTGCTGCTTTTTATCAAGGGCTGGCTTAACATTGTTATCTTTTGCTTCTGAAGATTGCGACGTTTTTGCAGCATCTAATAACCATTGATGATAATCATCTAGATCGCCTTGGAAAGGCTTCACAGCACCTTGGTCTACAAGGTAATAGTCACTACAGCTTAACCGTAAAAGATGTCGATCATGTGACACAATAACCATGGCACCTTCAAAAGTCTGCAGTGCCATCGTCAATGCGTGACGCATTTCTAAATCAAGGTGGTTGGTAGGTTCATCGAGTAGCAGTACATTAGGTTTTTGCCATACTAACAGTGCTAATACTAAACGTGCTTTTTCGCCGCCAGAGAAGGGCTTAACTGCCGACATAGCCATATCGCCATTAAAGCCAAAGCCGCCTAAGAAACTTCTTAATTCCAGTTCTTTGGCGTTAGGCGCCAAGCGGACTAAGTGCTGCAATGGGGTGTCATCTAAACTTAAAAATTCGATTTGATGTTGGGCAAAGTAACCAATATTAAGCCCAGGATTTGGTTGGTATTTACCCGTTTTCGGTTCAAGATCACCTGTAAGCAGTTTAATGAGGGTTGATTTACCCGCACCATTACGGCCGAGTAAACCGATACGAGCACCCGGTACTAGGTTGAGTTTTACCTCACTTAAAATCGTTTTGTCACCATAACCAATCGATACGTTCTCCATGGTGACCAACGGATTTGGCAGCGCATCTGGCTCACGAAAAGCCATATGGAATTGACTGTCCACTTGGGAAGGCAGCAGGTTTGCCATTTTCTCTAAAGCTTTTAAGCGGCTTTGTGCTTGTTTAGCTTTACTGGCTTTGTATCTGAAACGATCCACAAAAGACTGCATGTGAGCACGTTCCTTTTGTTGACGTTCGAACGCGGCTTGTTGTTGTGAGAGTCTTTCTGCCCGAATACGCTCAAATGAGCTGTAATTACCTTTGTAGTAATTGAGCTTAGCGTTTTCAACATGAACAATTTCATCAACAATTCCATCAATGAAATCTCGGTCATGACTGATTAATATCAGAGTGCCTTGGTAGGCTTTAATCCAGCCTTCTAACCAATACATGGTATCTAAATCTAAATGGTTGGTTGGTTCATCAAGTAGTAATAGATCTGAGCGGCATAACAGGGCTTGAGCCAAGTTAAGGCGCATTCGCCAACCACCAGAGAAACTTTTAACGGGATTACTTTGCTCGGCCTCACTAAAACCTAAACCAGCCAACAGCGAGCTACCGCGCGAACGAATAGCATAGCCACCGATTGCATCTATTTTGCCATGGATAAGGGCGATGTCATGGCCATTATCTTCATCTTGTGCTTTAGCTAATTGGGCTTCAAGTTGTCGAAATTCAATATCACCATCAAGTACATATTCAAGAGCTGATACTTCTAGAGCTGGTGTTTCTTGAGCTACAGTCGCCACTTGCCATCCTGCAGGTAAACCAAACTCACCTTTATCCAACTGTAACTTGCCTAAAATGAGTGCCAGTAAAGAAGATTTCCCAGTACCGTTCGCGCCGACTAAGCCGACTTTATGGCCTGGATATACGGTGAGGTTGGCTTCATCGAGTAGGGTTTTAGTTCCGCGAATGAGCTGGGCTTGACTGATGTTGATCATGAATGGCAACTTGATTGGTGATAATACAAAAAGTGCAGCGATAATAGCGTAAATGATACTTTTTTAACACTAGAGCGAGACTGGATTGGCCAATTCGTGGCAAAATACTGCTATTGATATAGCAATTGCATAGAAGAACAATAATAAGATTATGACCAAAATTAAAAAACGCTTTGTAGCTGGGGCTAAATGTCCTAAATGTCATGCTCAAGACAGTATTCAATTATTTAAAGAAAATGGCATTGAAACCGTTGAGTGTACCGATTGTGATTATCGTGAACAGCAAACTGAAGCTAAAGTGGCTGAAAAAGCCACTGGTAATGTTATTGGGGTATTTAAGCCTGATTAATAGGCTTACTCTTACTAGAGTCTGCAGGATAAGAAGTATGAGTAGCTAATGTGAGAATTAACATTAGATTTAGCTTTGAATTGATTGAGATATTCAGGGAATAGAATGAGGGAATGAGAAAGGAATAAAAAGGCTAAACAACTAAACCGTCGTCAATTTTAGCCTTCCTCTTTCGCTAAATCACTATCATTAGCGCTTTCTGCAAGAATTTTATTTTTGTGTTCAACCAGTACGATAATCACGTGCCGATTGTTCTTCATTAATTCATCAAAACGATTATTGATCTCAGATAAGTCTTCAACATAATCAGGATCATCTTTCTCTTTCTTGTGCCAGTAGCGGTTACGATCAAGTTTTTGAATTTCACTGGCGCGCAAAATTTCAAAGTAACTGTTTTCTTGCTTGAGTCGGTAAACTTCACTATCAAGTAATTGAATCAATTTTTCTTTAGAAATAGTTTGCTTATTAAGCAGTGCTTTCAGTGGATCTTCTTTTAAGACAATTTTATCTGAATCAACTTCAGTGGTGATCCCCAATTGATATTCAATTTTATGCTGGCGAAACTCTTTTGGACAGACAGTTTGACTGAAGGCAATTTTGTTGTCCTTCATACATTTATAAATTGTATTTGCTGAGGCATAACTGGGCCCCATAAAAAATACAATTAATAATGTCAGTAATAGTCTAATTGGCATGCGGCCACAGATCCTTTTGTCTCTCTAATATTACCTCAACACCAGTGTTAGAGGCTTATCAGATGGTTACCGCTAGTGGGCCAACATCCATTGGCACTAGTAGGTTGTGAATTATTATAGTCGGTTGTAGTAATAATGTTTAATATACTTATTTACTATGGCTTAATTTTAACGATAAAACCAGTTTTTTGACAGTAGATTTTTTATTGTCACTGTGTAACTTTGCGTTAAATATGTAAGACTTAGTACACGATCGACTAAGTCTTACACCATGAATAGCGAATGGATTAGCGGGTGAAGGTGAGGTTATCGATTAGGCGGGTGTTACCCAAATAAGCGGCGACTAAGATCACTAGGTTGTTATCTTCGCTGGTTACAGGGGCTAAATTAGTGGCATTTCTAACGGATAAATAATCCATTTTAAAGCCAGATTTAACTAAGAAATCTACTGCAAGCGATTCACTTTGCTCAATATTTTCGCCATTGGTAACCTCAGAAGCCAGCTTGTCCATACACCTTTTAATGGCGGCAGCTTGTTGCTTTTGCTCTAAGGTTAAATAACCGTTTCTTGAGCTCATGGCTAAACCCGATGCTTCTCTGATTGTGTCAATGCCAATAATCTTTATTGGTAATGATAAATCTTCAGCCATGGCTTTAATCACCATAAGCTGTTGATAGTCTTTACGACCAAAAACTGCCACATCAGCTTGAACGATATTAAACAGTTTACAAACCACTGTTGCGACACCGCGAAAATGTCCTGGTCGACTTGCACCGCAAAACTCATCGCCAATATTTGGCACTTCAACGAAAGTTTGCTGCTCAAGGCCTTTAGGATAGATGATGTCAGGCGTTGGCGTAAACAGTAATTCAGCGCCAGCACTTACTAGGGCTTCGCTGTCTGCAGCTAATGTACGCGGGTAGGCATCAAGATCTTCATTTTGGCCAAACTGCATTGGATTGACAAAAATAGACACGACTACATGGTCAGCTCGCTTTAAGGCTTCTGTCACTAATGTGATATGGCCTTTATGCAAGTTCCCCATGGTTGGTACAAAGGCAACGGTATCACCTTGCATGTGCCATTGTTTTACTTGAGCTCTGATTTCAGCAATGTTCGCTGTGGTAATCATCAATATTTACCTAGTTGTACGATATATTTTAAAGCGTTTAGTTATCTACAATAAGCTGCACAAGATCAAACGCTTTTTTGCTATCAATGGTTGTAAAGGAGTTCTTAGTTAAAAGAATGCTCATCAGCTGGGAAAGTGCCATTGGCCACTTCTTCAATATAGGCTTTTACAGCTGAGCGAATTTCACCGGTTTGCTGTAAATAGTTCTTAGAGAACTTAGGGATATAACCACTAGAGATCCCTAATACATCATGCATGACTAAGATTTGTCCGTCTGTATCACGGCCTGCTCCAATACCAATAACCGGAATGGTTAACGCTTCAGAGATACGCTTAGCTAAAGAGCTAGGAATGCATTCAACCACAAGTAATTGCGCGCCTGCATTTTGCAGTGCTAAGGCATCATCAATCATTCGTTGTGCTTTATCTTCTTCACGGCCTTGGACTTTAAAACCACCAAAGACATGTACTGATTGCGGGGTTAAACCCAAGTGGGCACAAACTGGAATGCCGCGTTCAGTGAGCATTTTAACGCTATCAAGTAACCACTCTCCGCCTTCAAGTTTGACCATAGTCGCGCCAGCTTGCATCAGAATTGCAGCATTGGCCATGGTTTGCTCTGGAGTGGCATAACTCATGAACGGCATATCAGCGATAAGCAGAGCACGTTGACAGCCGCGGTTAACACTGGCTGTATGGTAGGCAATGTCATTAACCGTCACAGGTAAAGTGTCGCTGTGACCTTGAAGCACCATACCTAAAGAATCACCGACCAGTAAAACATCGACGCCTTCACTATCAAATGCACCTGCAAAACTGGCATCGTAAGCGGTGAGTGCGGTAAATTTCTTACCTTCTTGTTTGAATTTTATGAGGGTTGAGCTAGTGACTTTTGACATAATAAACTCTTAGAAGCAATTCATATTCAAGTAATGGATATGCGATGCCAACGGCATAAAAGCTGATTAAATTTGAACTAATTCAGCTCGCATCTCACGGGTAATTAAGCTTGTTAATTCGGTATTGCAAGGCAGTATTAACTCTTGATTAATATCTGCAAGAGGAATGAGAACAAAACTGCGCTGCTTCATTCCATAATGGGGGACTGATAATCGAGGCTCATCGATGATTTGCTTTCCATACAACAAGATATCTAAATCCAGTGTACGAGGTCCCCAGCGTACTTCTCTGACACGGCCTTGAGTATTTTCAATTTCTTGCAGTGCATCGAGTAAAGCAAGAGGTTTAAGCTCTGTGTTAAATTGTGCCACACCATTGACGTAATCGGGTTGTGCTACGTCGCCCATTGGGACTGAACGATAAAGTGGCGACACAGTCACTGCAGAATCTAATGCTATGCTTTTTAAAGCCAGTACAGCATCATGAATTTGCTGTACTGGTTCATTTAGGTTTGCACCTAACGCCACATATACCGTGGTGCTCATGGTTAACCTTTTTTATCAGCTTTGGGGGCTGGTTGGGCTTCCGGTGCACCTGAAGCATCTGTTTTTGGTTTGTTTGGACGGCGACGCTTGCGCTGGTGGGCATTGCGATTACGACTCGGGCCCTTTTTACTGCTTTTAGCTATTTCAGAGCGTTCTTGTTCGTCTGCTTCAACAAAGGACTTCCACCAAGCGGCAATTTTACCAATATTGCCAGCTTCTGCTTCACCACGAAGTAGCAATAAATCATAAGCTGCACGGAACTTAGGATGCTCAAGTAGTTTAAAAGCACGGGTGCCTTGGCTACGTTCAAGACGTAATTGTAACTGCCAAATGTCTTTAGCTGGTGTGCTAAAACGACGCGGAATGCTAATGGTGCGACATTGTTGCTCCATCACATCACCCATAGCTGCCACGTGGGCATCGTAATGGGTTAAGCCACTTTCAAGCGCTATATCATCAGCACGTTGCTTTAATGGGTACCAAAGCAGGGCTGCGTAGAAGAACGCTGGTGTCACAGGTTTATCTTGGCTAACGCGTAAATCGGTGTTGCTCATAACGGCATTGAGCATTTTGGCTGTATAGCCATTAGGTTGCTCTTTGATTTGTGCTGAAATTTGCGGGAATAATGGCTGAAATAAGCCTAAATCTCGCATCATTTCGTAATTAGCTTGTGCTTTACCGGCAAAAAATAGTTTCAGTACTTCTTCGTACATTCTTGCTGCAGGAATATCTTTTAGCAGTGGTGCTAACTCTTTAATTGGCGCAGCTGTTTTTGGCTCGATTTGCATATCAAGTTTAGTGGCAAAACGCACTGCACGAAGCATACGTACCGGATCTTCACGGTAACGAGTTTCAGGATCGCCAATTAAACGAATGGTTCTGGCATCTAAATCACTGATGCCACCGCCGTAACTGCGGATCGAGTAATCACTGATATCGTAATAAAGTGCGTTTACCGTAAAGTCACGGCGCTCGGCATCTTCATCGATTTCGCCATAGACGTTGTCACGTAACAAGCGCCCTTCAGCATTGGACTTTGAAATCTTGTCGTCAGTTTCACCGTGATGGCCACGGAAAGTTGCAACTTCAATGACGTCACGACCAAATACAATGTGGGCCAATCTAAATCTACGTCCCACAAGACGGCTGTTGCGGAATAATTTTTTGATTTCTTCTGGGGTAGCGTTAGTCACTACGTCGAAATCTTTAGGTTCCATGCCTAGAAGTATATCGCGAACACCACCGCCAACTAGATAGGCTTTGTAGCCAGACTTGCTAAGTCGGTATAGGACTTTGAGTGCATTCTCACTGATTTGACGCCTAGATATTGTATGGGCATCTCTGGTGACAATGTCCAGGCGCAGTCCGTCATCCTGAGCTTCTGGCTCAATAACTGGAGTGGATTTATTGTCTTCAAACAGTTGTTTGCAGAATTGGCTAATACGGCGAAAAATAATACACCTCGAACGATACGATTAATGGTTAAAATAAAATGGTTAAAAATCTGGCGGCTATGATATACCAATTGTAAGCTAATGAGTATATCACTGCGCTATCAGAATCTCAGATACTTGAGGAATATCAGTAATACTAAATTGCTCGCAAGCTTGTTTTAGCATGATATCCACATGATCAGTGTCTACTTGTGCTTGCCCTAAAAACTGCAACGCTGCATTTATACTGGCTTGTGGCCGTTTTACATCAATGGCATTGGCATAATTTTGTTTAGATAATTTAAAGCCGGGTTTTGTACAGGCAAGGGGTAAGTGCAGCCAGTTCGGTGAACAAAAACCAAGAATTTTATTCATGCTGAGTTGTCTGCAGCTAGTTTCGAGTAAATCGCAACCTCGGACAATTTCTGTAATGCCTTGAAAAGCGTCATCGATAACCACAGCCAGTTGATATGCGTATAAACCATCACTGCGTTTGATGATAAAATCTTCGCCAGCAAAACTTTCACTAACTGTCACATTACCCATTAATAAGTCATCAAATTGATCTATTTTGGCACTATTTCGTATTCGAATAGCACCTTGGTTATGTGGCGTCGATAATTGTCCGCAGCGACTATCGTATACACCGCCCATTTGGCCAATTTGTTTACGGGTACATTGGCAAAAGTAGGCTAAATCATGACTTAATAATATATCAATTTGATTTTGATACACTTCTGTTCGCTGACTTTGATATAACTCTTGATCATCCCAACATAATCCATAGGCTTCTAGCGTCGCTAGAATGTCACGACTTGCGCCCCTTACTTCACGTGGAGGATCAATATCTTCAATACGAACCAACCATTTTCCATTTTGATGTTTTGCGCGAAGGTAACTTCCGAGTGCAGCAATGAGGGAGCCGAAATGCAATGGGCCAGAAGGTGATGGAGCAAAGCGACCAATATAATGAGGTGAGTTCACCGATATACCTTTTGCTTAAATCAGTTTAGCGATAGGAAAAATACAAAAACAAAGGGCGAGAATAATCTCGCCCAATATACTGATATCGGAAAATAGTTTGAACCGATTGTCAGTGGTTGCTGAATTAGCCAGCCATTTGCTTTTCTTTAATTTCAGCAAGTGTCTTACAGTCGATACATTGATCAGCTGTTGGACGTGCTTCAAGACGGCGGATACCGATCTCAACACCACAAGAATCACAGAAGCCAAAATCATCTTCTTCAATTTTTTGTAATGTTTTTTCAATCTTTTTAATTAGTTTACGTTCTCTGTCACGAGCACGTAATTCTAAACTAAATTCTTCTTCCTGGGCTGCGCGATCAACTGGATCTGGGAAGTTAGCAGCTTCGTCTTGCATATGGTTCAACGTGCGGTCAACTTCTTCACGTAACTGGTTACGCCAAGCTTCTAAAATCATTTTAAAATGACCACGTTGCTCTTCACCCATATACTCCTCACCAGCTTTTTCCTGGTAAGGTTCTACACCTGCGATAGCGAGTACGCCGAGTTTTTTGGTGCCTTCAGGCATAACGCATCTCCTGTAATAATTAGCGATTTATGTGCGTCGTAAAATTTATGGCCGCTATCTATAGCAGAAACTCTATAGCGTGGCAAATTATTTGATTAGTAATTTTATCTTTTTTGAACTAAACAATTACTTTGCATGAACGGGTCAGGGTACTTGAGATAGCCGATAATTCAGTTTGATAAGCTAAAACTTCTACGCCGCTATTTACCGCTTGTTTTAGTAATAATGCATATTGCGGATCGATATGCTCTGCCGCTTGCACGATATTGATACCAGTATGCTGAACAACAAACAGCAATACTGCTCTATGACCTAGACTAACCATATGCATTAGCTCGCGCAAATGCTTTTGACCCCTTGTTGTGACTGAATCGGGGAAATAGCCTACTGTTTGCTCTAATAATGTACAGCTTTTGATTTCCACATAGCATAAAGGTCGATTGTCCTCGCTTAACAGTATATCTATGCGGCTATTTTCGTCACCGTATTTAACCTCTCGCTTAATGCTTGAGTAACCAGCTAACTCAGTTATCACTCCTGCTTTTATGGCTTCTTCTGCTAGTGCGTTAGCTCTACCTGTGTTGATCCCAATAAGGTGTTGCTCTGTGGTTTGTGCTATTTCCCAAGTGTTTGGGTATTTTCGTTTAGGGTTATCAGAGGTCGAAAACCACACCTTTTCACCTGGGAATAAGCAGTTTTTCATTGACCCCGTATTCGGGCAATGAATGGTTATTTCTGTTCCGTCATCAAGTCTGACATCAGCTAAAAAACGTTTATAGCGTTTAATCAAGGTTCCCTGTTGCAGCGCTGGGGTAAAGTCCATGAAAAAGTTTTCTCCGAAAAATAGTGTTTACACTTTTTATTGATAACTATATTGGTTTTTGTCACGTTTCATTATCGAATTACAGTACACTTAGCCCATTAGAAACAAAAGTTACAATGCAAGAACAACAAGGAAATCATAATGGAAATAATGACCGTTACCCTAACACAAGAAGCGCCACAGAGCCTTTGGGGTAAAGCAGATGTTACTTATCAAGGCAGCCAAGCATTAATTCACTTATCTGGTACTGATGAATTACGTCAGGTACAAATGGCCGCGAGAAAAATTCGTAGCCAAGGTGTGGATAAGGTTCAGCTAGAAGGTTCACTTTGGAACATAGATTCACAATGGGCTTTTTCACAAGGTTTCACCACAGCTAAAGGTGCGTTTGAAGTAATTTGGTGTGGCGATAATGACACTCAAACGACCCTGACTCATCGTTCTGAGTCGGCAAGTTTTGCGCGTATGCTAGTTAATGAAACGCCAGAAGAGTTATCGCCAGTGATTTTGGCTAACCATGCAGCTAAATGGTTAAAAGCAATCGGTGGTGACAAGGTCAGTTATGAAATCATTGAAGGCCAAGAGTTACTAGAAGCCCAGTGGATTGGGTTACATGCTGTAGGCCGTGGCAGTGAACGTCCGCCTGCTATGTTGGTGCTTGATTTCAATCCATTAGATGCAGATGCCGAGGTATCAACCGCCTTAGTGGGTAAAGGTATCACCTTTGATTCTGGCGGCTACAGCATTAAGCCATCTGAAGGCATGCTTGATATGAAGTGTGATATGGGCGGTGCGGCAACAGTAACAGCTGCATTAGGCCTTGCAATGAAAGCAGGCCTTAATAAACGCGTGAAACTTTTCTTATGCTGTGCTGAGAATCTTATTAGTGGGCATGCATATAAGTTAGGTGACATTTTAACTTATAAGAATGGTGTGACCGTAGAAGTGGTTAACACTGATGCTGAAGGGCGCCTAGTGCTTGCTGATGGTTTACAGGCTGCATCTGATACTGGTGCTGAGCTGATTATTGATGCGGCAACATTAACTGGCGCTGCAGTAATGGCAGTAGGTACTAACTACAATGCTATTTTCTCTCCTCAAATGGAAACCTTGCAGCTTGCGCAGCAACAAGCGGCAACAGTGGCTGAAAATGTGTGGCCGTTACCATTAGATGCTTGGCACAAAGATATGTGTCCATCTCCTTTTGCTGACACAGCCAATAGCCGTGCAATGAAAGGTGGCGGAGCTGGTGGTGCTTCAAATGCTGCTGGTTTCTTATGGCGTTTTGTTCGTCCAGACGTTAACTGGTTGCATATGGATTTAGCAGGGGCTTATGCATCATCTGCTAACTCTTTATGGAGTGCTGGTGCTACGGGTCATGGTGTACTGACAATTGCAGCGATACTGAATAAGTAACAGTACTACTGTGCAATAGAATGTCGCTGTATTATTCAAAAAGCCGCTTAATGCGGCTTTTTTGTGGCTGAACATTTTTTACTAAATCAAAGGCCAGCTTTTCATGGGAATATAGTTAACTCCAGCAGCTGTGGTTTGTGATTCAAATAAAATAAGTTCATCGATGTCTATGATGAAAGGGCTAAACTCGGTTGTCATGATGGGTTTGCTTGTGTTTAAAAGATCACTTATTGGTTGATGTTCAAAGGGGGGGGAGCTTACTTGGCGAAATAAGCTAATATGAGGTCGATAAGCATGTTGGCTTTGATATAAATTAAGCTTTCGAGAAACCTCGGCTAATTTCACAGCGATATGGGCTAACTCATCATTGGCTTTCCCTTCTATACACACTACCTTGGCATTCGACCAATAAGCGATACTTTCAAGGACTTGACTGGAACGCTTGAATGACATTGAAGAGATAAGAGAATCGATTTTTTGCATATCAATTTGACTGGTTTGTCCTAAAAATGCGGCTGTTATGTGTAAATTAACCATTTGTACTGGTTTTGCAGACGGATTGATTGTCGCTTCTAATTGCTGTTGTACATCGATTAACCCTTGCTGATTCTTGACTGTTAAGGGAAATCCAATAAAAGTGCGTTTACTATCATTTTTGGACATTAAATCACCTTATAAATCGTTCTTAATTGAATTGTATCGCAAAGGGTTATTATCTAGGTTAATTTACAGGAAACTTTAGTTAAAGATAATCGGGTAGGTTGCCATTTTTAATCTAATATTACTTATATGGATTAAAAATGTGGTTAACTTTAAGGGAAGTAAGTTTGCCACTGAACATGAGTATTTTTGCTGAATACTTTAGCTTCTGAGAGCTTAACTTCTGAGAACCTTTCTACAGAGTAAGTGAGTTAAATTGTCATTAAATAATGAGTTAGTGAATGATTGATAGCGAATTGGAATCGATATGGGTCAGTAAACAGTCTGCTGAATTAAGTAGCTTGCTATCTTCTGAGCAAGTGACAGCAGAGATCGAACATTTACAGCAACAACTTAACTGCGACGGTGTGGTGGTTATTTTATCGCAAATCTCTGAGCACATTACCAGTGACTTTGTTGCTCAAGCGAATGCATTAAAAGTGTATGAATCTAATAGCCAACAGGCAGAAATGCTTGGTTTAGCGCTAGTTTCATTTCCCATCCTTTGTGAACAATTACTACTAAATCAAAATTCAGGTTTATTTCCTAGCATCGTCTCTACTGAGACTGAACAAAAAGGCTTTTCCGAGTTATTAACCAATGAGCTGAGTGGACTGTGTAGTGGGTTAACTAAACCTATTGTGTTACACATTAATCATTGCGTCGTGATTGGTAATAGCCGTTTATGTTTAATCTCTTATCAGCATAAAACAGATGACTTTAACACCGCAGAAAGGGCAAACACAGATACGTTTCATAAAGGTAATGAAAGTACGTTAAAGGTGTGTTCTCACGCGGAATTGACTCGGGTTTCTGAGCTATTAAATAATAAAGAAATTCAATACTTAGAGTTATTTCAACAGCTTCCTGTAGCCTGTGCACTAATTGATAAAGATGACAATGTCAGTAAACAAAACCAAGTTGCCATTCACAACTTACCGCTGCGCCTAAACGAGAGTTTATTCTCAATGATCAATTCAGATGATCATTTGTTACTTGAAGATTGTCTGCATATCGTACGAGAAGGTGCATTGCACCAGTCATGGTGTGAAATTCCATTGATTATCGGCGGGACAAAGCATTGGTATAAAATGAGTTTTTGCCGTGCACTAGATATTGAACAGCACTTATTGATGATGGTTGAAGATATATCAGAGCGATATCGTTTAGCGGATGAATTATCTTTTCAATCAAACTATGACCCTCTAACTGGCTTGCCAAATCGAGTACAGTTTGAAGCTATGTTAGAAGAGGTGATTGATACTCAAGATCGTTTACCTGCATGTGTTGCTTTTCTCGATTTAGATCAGTTTCAAGTGATTAACGATGTCAGCGGTCATAAAGCAGGTGATGAGCTCCTGTGTCAGGTATCTAAACGTTTAAGTTTGTTATTGCGAACGGGTGATATTGTCGCAAGGTTAGGTGGGGACGAATTTGGCATTCTGATGTTTCATGCCGATAAAGAATCGGCGGAGCAAGTTGCTAAGCGTATTTGTCAGCAGTTATCGCAACATGAATTCACTTGGGGTGAGATCACTCATAATGTCAGTATTAGCATGGGGTTATCAGAACTTAATTCTCGCACAGAAGATATTTATAGTGTTATGAGTCAAGCCGATGCTGCATGTCGAATAGCAAAAGAAGACGGTCGCAATCGTTGGCATTTTTATAGTAAAAATGATCCGCAAATGCACCAGTTATATAATCAAATGTTAGCGTCAGTGGATATCATTTCTGCACTAGCGTTAAATCAGTTTGAGCTGTTTTATCAACTCATTGAGCCATTGTCGTCAGATGAATCTGGTATTCATATGGAAATTTTACTGCGCATGGTGCAAGAAGATGGTCGGTATGTTTCTCCTGGTGTCTTTTTACCTGCAGCAGAGCGCTATAACCTTGCTTCACGTATCGATCGCTGGGTCATCGATAACCTATTAAAGTGGGGCGCTCGCCACATTGAAATATGGGAACAACTTTCGATGGTATCGGTAAATTTATCAGCACTGTCTTTATCCGATAGTAAATTTATGAGCTGGCTGGAAATGCGCTTGATGGTTGAGCCAGATTTAGTTTCAAAACTGTGTTTTGAAATTACTGAAACAGCAGCAGTGAGCCAGCTTGAACAAGCGACTGCACTAATTGATTTACTTAAACCTCTTGGTTGTAAACTGGCTCTCGATGACTTTGGTTCTGGTTTTTCAAGCTTTGCTTATCTTAAATGTTTAGATGTAGATTACGTTAAAATTGATGGTCAATTTGTGGTGAATGTTTGTGATGATCGCAGTGATAAAGCGATTGTATCTGCTATTTGCCAGCTAGGTAAAGATATGGACTTTGAAGTCATTGGTGAGTTTGTTGAAAGTGAAGCCATTGGACAGTTACTGCGCGAATTGGGGGTGGATTATGGTCAAGGTTACGCGATAGGCAAGCCAGCACGTTTGATTGAGTTGGCTTCTGGCGTTCGAACACCCTGGCTAATAAATTAGTTTCGGCTGCTTCATTTAGCAATGCTATCTCTACTTGTGAGATAGCATCAATATTCGAATATGCGTAAACTGAGCGGTATCATCCGTTGTTAAAGTAATTCTTTTGAGTTCACTACCTATCCAAGCTTTGTTTGCACCATTACAGCAAGCATTAAGCGACCATAGTCAAATTATCCTCGAAGCACCCACTGGTGCAGGTAAATCCACAGCTTTGCCTATGGCGATGCTGCAATGGCCGCAAATCAACGGCAAAATCCTGATGTTAGAACCTCGACGTGTTGCTGCTCGTAGCGTAGCGCAGTTTATTGCCTCATCAATAGGCGAAAAGGTTGGCGGCAGTGTCGGTTATCGGGTGCGTGGTGAAACTAAAGTAAGTGCAAATACACGCTTAGAAATTGTCACTGAAGGCATTTTGACAAGAATGATCCAACAAGATCCCGAGTTAACAGGTATCGAAGTGATCATTTTTGATGAAATCCACGAACGTCATTTACCCACAGACTTAGGTTTGGCATTGGCGTTAGAAGTACAAGAGTCATTGCGTGATGATTTAACGTTGATTGCCATGTCAGCAACGCTTTCTGGATTACCCCTACAACAATTAATGCCGAATGCGGCAATGCTTGTTAGCGAAGGGCGAAGCTTTGAGGTTGAAAAAGTATACCGCCCAGTACCAGGACAGCAGCAATGGTTAGAATATTTAGCCAGTGTCATTATTGATTGCGTCAGTAGTGATTCAACGGCAGTTCCTGAGCAATACCAACAAGGCTCGGTATTAGCCTTTTTACCTGGTAAAGGTGAAATCAATAAACTGCAGCGGATCTTAAGTCAAAAACTCGATAGTCAGCAATTTATCTTATGTCCGCTTTATGGAGATTTACCCCCAGCAGAGCAAGATAAAGCGATTGCTGCAGCACCTATTGGTAAAAGAAAAATTGTAATTGCTACCAATGTTGCTGAATCGAGTTTGACCATCGATGGCATTACTATTGTGGTCGACAGTGGATATAAACGAGAAGCCAGTTTTAATCCTCGTACAGGCGTGAGTCGTTTATCACTGAAGCGTATTAGCCAAGCATCTTCTATTCAGCGAGCAGGTCGTGCAGGGCGCTTAGCGCCAGGTTGTTGTGTAAGGCTGTGGGGGCAAGAAGAGCAAAGTCGTTTAGCGAAAACCGAGTCACCTGAAATTAGTTTAAGTGAATTAACTTCTATGGCGCTCGACTGCGCCTATTGGGGTGAGGGCAATATCGAAAACTTGCCTTTATTGACCTCTCCACCAGCTATTCATCAGCAAGTGGCTTGGCGGTTATTATCGCAGCTTAAACTTGTAGACCTTAGCAATAAAATTACAGCACAAGGTAAAGCCGCCTATGAGCTTGGCTGTCACCCACGTTTAGCACACATGTTACTGCAATCTAAAGTGCTTGCTAATACTCAGCAGCAAGCTGATTTGGTGTCGTTAGCGTGTTTATTAGCAGCAGTATTAGAAGCGAGAGGATTACCAAGAAAAGGCGTCGATATTAGCTATTACATCAGTATGGCTACTCAAGGGTTGATGGCTAGCCAAGTCAGAAAATGGCAGAAAATATTAGCTGTTTCAGATGATATAAAACAAATTGCCCGTGATGCAGCCAGTCGCGATATCAGTAGTTTACTAGCGTTGGCATTTCCTGACCGAATTGCCAAAGCACGTGGTAAGCAAGGATTTCAGTTGAGTAATGGGACTGGTGTTACCATTGATGTCGAAGATAATATGTCGACCCATGACTGGCTGGTAGTGGCTGACTTTCAAGAGTCTCAAGGTCGGAATGCTGGACGGGTTTATTTAGCTGCGGCGATTCACCCTGATCATATAAACCAAGATTTAGGATTTTTAATCACAGAGCACAAAGTGTGTGAATGGGACGAAAATAAGGGACGATTTTTTGCTGAGAAACAACAAAAAATTGGAGATCTTATTGTTAGCAAAGTTCGCGAAACTAACGTTGATTCAGCGCTTATCGTACAAGCTTTAATAAGTCATATTCAACAAAAAGGGTTAAGTATTCTTAACCTTGATGAGCGTTTTTATCAGCTACAATACCGCCTAAAACTTGCGCAGCAGTTTGCGCCAGAATATGACTGGCCGTCTTTAGACAGTGAAGATTTACTCGCGAATTTATCTGAGTGGTTGGCGCCGTATTTAACTGAGGTTAATTCGATTGCTAAATTACAAAAACTGGATATATTGAGCCACGTTAAAAATTTATTAACTTGGTCGCAGCAACAAAGCTTAAATGAACTGTTGCCAACACATTGGAAAATGGCGACAGGAACAGCGGCCCCGATCAATTATCAAATTGAGTCACCAGTTGTTGAGAAAGTGAATGAACATAGCTATGAAACAACAGAGTCTGCGATTCAAGGCCGCGCATTATTGCGGGTAAGACTACAAGAGGCTCTGGGTTTATCACAAAGCCCATTGTTACTTCATGGTAAGCTGGTGGTCACAATGGAGTTACTTTCTCCAGCCCAGCGTCCCATAGCTGTTACAGCCGACTTAGCAAGCTTTTGGCAAGGGCCTTATATAGAAGTGAAAAAAGAAATGCGAGGCCGATACCCTCGACATTTGTGGCCTGACGACCCGGTTAACACTACCCCGACTAAATTTACTAAAAAGAAAACGCCAGGCTTACAGTAATAGCCAAGACGAATAGAATTACGTGACATATGACTGAAAATAAAAAAAAGCCAACGGCAAAAAAAGCACCCGCAAAAAAGGCGACCACGAAAAAATCGCCAGCAAAAAAATCAGGTGTCAAACGCGTTAATGCCAAACAGAAATCTCATTCTAAGTGGAAGACCTTTTGGTCATTTTTTTGGAAACTGGCCTTAATTGGTTTAGTGATTGTTTGTTCATACGGTATTTATCTCGATCAGATTATTGCCCGAAAATTCGAAGGGCAGAAGTGGCACTTACCTGCACAAGTATTCAGCCGCTCAATGGCAATATATCCAGGAGCTGCCATTAACCATCCGCAGTTGATGTCTGAGCTTAAACTGCTTGGTTATCGAAAAGTCGCTAATCCAAGACAAGTAGGTGAGTTTTCGGCATCCAGCACTAAAATCGAATTATGGCGTCGACCATTTTTACACCCAGAAGGGGATCAAGCTGCTCAAAGAGTGATGATTACCTTCGACAGTCAAGGTGTGTCATCAGTACAAAGAATGTCTGATAAACGTCAAATGGCTGTGTTTCATTTAGAGCCGGTATTGTTAGATCGGATCTTAGCGTCAGGTGGCGAAGATCGATTATTTGTCCCAACCGAAGAAATGCCTCAAGCGATTGTTGATGCACTTATCTTGGTAGAAGATCGTAGTTTCTACGAGCATCATGGGGTGAATCCTTTTGCAATTGCCCGTGCGGCGATTGTTAATATAACCGCAGGTCGCACCGTTCAAGGTGGCTCGACTTTGACTCAACAACTGGCTAAAAACTTCTTTTTAACCAGTGAACGCTCAATTATACGTAAAATTCGTGAAGCCTTAATGGCGCTCATCATCGACTTTCGTTACAGCAAAGATGAAATCCTTGAAGCTTATTTAAACGAAGTTTATATGGGCCAAGATAAGTCCCGTGGTGTTCATGGTATGGGGCTGGCATCACAGTTCTATTTTGGTCGTCCGATTGCTGAATTAACCGTATCTCAACAGGCATTTTTGATTGCAGCCATTAAAGGGCCTTCTTATTACAATCCTTGGCGATCTCCTGAGCGAGCTCAAAACCGCCGAGACTTGGTGCTGCGTTTATTGATGGAAGACGACAAGTTAACGGTTGAGCAATATAAAGCAGCTGTTGAATCGCCGATTGGCTTACGCGACTTTAATAAGTCAGTGCACCAAAAATTGCCTGCTTTCTTCGCTGTGGTTAAAAATGAGTTGCGTCGCCGCTATGGAGACAGCTTATTGCAACAATCTGGGGTGAAGGTATACACCACGCTGGATCCTATGGCGCAAGACGCAGCTGAAAAAGCGGTAGTCGCCACGATGAAAACTCTCGATGAGCGAGCAAAGAATGTTCAAGTAGGCATGGTGGTTACCGATAAGTACACCGACGGTATTGCGGCAATGGTAGGTGATAGAGTGCCAAGCTTTGACGGCTTTAATCGTGCGGTAGAAATCCGTCGTCCGATTGGATCCTTGGTGAAGCCATTCGTGTACGCTACAGCACTCCAGCAAGGCAGCAAGTATAACTTGGCCTCACCAGTTGCTGATAAGCCAATAACACTACAAAATGGTCAGGGTAAAACGTGGTCGCCACAAAATGTGGATAGAACATTCAGAGACGAAGTGCCACTGTTAACCGCATTTAAAAATTCTATGAATGTTCCAACCGTGAATGTGGGGATTGAGATTGGGGTAGATAATGTGGCTAAAACCATGACGAGTGCAGGTTGGAGCGAGGCCATTCCACGCTACCCATCAATGTTATTAGGGGCGATCAATGGCTCACCGTATATGGTTGCTCAAGCTTATCAAACCATTGCGAATAATGGCCGATACCGTCCACTGACATCCATTACCGCTGTGTTAGATACCAATAACCAGCCGTTAAAAGTGAGCCGAGAAAGAGCCACCCAAGGCATGGAGCCTGCAACCGATTACCTTGTGCAATATGCCATGAATCAAGTGGTTAAAAATGGTACGGCGAAACGCTTAGGTCAAGCATTCCCGAATGTGGATTTAGCTGGTAAAACAGGTACCAGTAACGATAGCCGTGACTCCTGGTTTGCAGGCTTTGATGAACGAAATGTGGCGGCAATTTGGGTGGGACAAGATGATAACTCTAAAACGGGTTTATATGGCTCAAGTGGCGCGATGGCAGTGTATCAAGCCTTCTTGAAGCAACGCCCTCCGTTAGGTTTGCGCATGACACCAGCTGATGGGATTACCCAAGGTTATTTTGACCGAACAACGGGTGTAGCTAAACAGTCTGACTGCGATAATGTGGTCGCAATACCAGCAAGAGTTGATAGCTATCAGCCGATTGATAATTGTGGTGAAGAGCGTTCTTGGTGGCAAAAAATTATTAATTAAACAATTTAATTAACAATTTTTTGAATCAATAAGTGAATAGGACAACTCTGCAAATGGGTTGTCCTTTTTTGATCTTATCAGCCAATTGCATCATTAAATTGGCTATTAGTACATTTTACTTTCCTCAATGACGTTTACATTGTAAGTGTTATGTTTATGATTTTTATAGTTTAAGTTAGCTTACTTCCTGCTGAGCTTCAGCTGTTGTCCAATTCCCTTAGTAAAAACATGGTTAATTTGTTTTTAATTCATTCACTTAGCTTTTTGTGGCTTAGAGATATTTAATTTAGATTATGCTTAAAAAATATTGCGAATAAGATGAATTATCATTATCATTTCATTATTGTTTACGTAATGAATTGTTAACATCTTGGCTTTGAGCCGGTAGCTTTTGTATCAAGGGAATAATATGCAACTTAATAAAACAGTTTTAGCGACGACTATCGCGCTTTCATTAGGCTTACTTACCGCATGTGGCGGTTCAGATTCAGATTCTTCTGATACAGGTACTACTGAACCAACAAACGCAGCACCGACTGATATCTCTCTTTCTAATGCTACCGTTGATGAAAACATGGCGGGTGCGACTGTTGGTACGCTAACTGCTACTGATAGTGACTCTGGTGATTCACATACTTTCACATTAACCAGTGATCAGTTTGTTATTGATGGTACAACGCTAAAATTGATGGATGACGTAACGTTAGATGCTGATTCTGCTGAAACGACAGAATTCACCTTAACTGTTACAGCTACCGATGCTGCTGGTGAAACCTTCAGTAAAGATCTTACTGTGACAGTTAACGACATCATGGATCGTTATACTTTCGACAGTAAACTGAATGATGGCGAATCAAGTGTTTCATACACTGGCCAAACAGCACGTCACATTTTAATTGCAGAATTAAACCAGTATATTTCTTCTACATTAGAAGCTGAAATTGATGACAACGAATTAGCGACTAAAGATGAAGTATTAGCCAAACTAAACTACTTCTTTAACCCTGATGAAGAAACGCAATACCCTGATTTACCAATTACTTTCTTCGATAATTCTAAAGACGGTTTACTGTCGGATATCACTGGTTATAAAAACTTAACGGGTAAAGTTGCAGGTAATGATACAGGTGGACAACACGAAGATTGGAACAATGGTGCATTTGCTGGTTGGGGCGCGAAAGGCTCAACAACACCTTCTGCATTAATCGACACATTATTTGATCGTTTAGCTGATAACGCAGTGGCTAAAATCAATGGTGAAGTTCGCCAAGATGTATTGGGTAATGACATCACAAAAGTATACCTTGATGAAAACGGTGTCGATTTAGCGCAGTTAATTCAAAAGTTCCTACTTATGTCTATCACTTACTCTCAAGCTGCTGATGATTACTTTGGTGCAGATACTGAAGGTAAAGGTTTAACAACAGACAATATTAACCCTGCAAAAGATGGCGCAGCTTATACCAACCTTGAGCATCAATTTGATGAAGGTTTTGGTTACTTTGGTGCAGCACGTAACTACCTTGAATACAGCGATGTAGAAATTGCCGGTAAAGTAACTGATGATGAAGGTCGTGCTGACTGGAATGGTTCTCAAGATACAGATGGCGACGGTAAAATTGATTTACGTTCAGAGTATAACTTTGGCCAATCTGTAAATGCTGCAAAACGTGATTTAGGAACAGCAGATAACGCTATGCCTACTGATTACACTATGCAAGCAATGGAAGCCTTTATTGCTGGTCGTAAAATCATTAATGACAATGTTGGTAGCGCATTAACTGATGCTCAAATGACAGAGCTTGAAACCCATGCAATGGCAGGTGTTAAAGCTTGGGAAAATGCTATCGTTGCTACTGTTATTCATTATATCAATGATGTTTCAGCAGATTTAGAGCCACTAGCAACAGGTGGTGACAGCGCTGATTTCAATTACGATGACTTATCAAAGCACTATTCTGAAATGAAGGGCTTTGCACTAGGTTTACAGTACAGTGAGTACGGCGTAATCAGTGATGAAGATTTTGAAACCATGCATGATTTATTTGGTATGGAGCCAGAATTAACCGGTGATGTTGATGGCTATATTGCTGATTTAGAAGCGGCCCGTGACATTTTACAAGCAAGTTATTCTCTTGATGCAGATAACGTTGCTAACTGGTAAATCCTATTGTGATATGACCTCATAGAGGTAAAAAAGCTTGGCGTTGAAAAACGCCGAGCTTTTGTCGTTTTTAGAGTAAGGGAATTTTATGAAACCACAGCATTCATTTTCAGCATTATTTTTAGCCATTAGTGCGACATTTTTAGTGGGTTGTAATGAAAGCACAAGCAGTGATGCTGGTGTCGATTACGGCAATAATGGTGATACTTCTTCAGATTTTGATCAGCGCGCATTAATTACTAATATCGTTGATGGCGTTATAACGCCGACTTTCCAGCAATTTGCCGCGAAAAGCTTAACCCAGGCAAATCAAATCGAAGCGCTTTGTGTTGCTGAGTTAGGTAATCAACAAGGTTCGGTTGACGCTGCAGGGTTGCAAGCCGCCACTGAAACTGCTCAACAAGGTTGGCGCTCTGCTATGGACCAATGGCAGCGCGTTGAGGTGATGCAAATAGGGCCGCTATTAAATGATGATGGCGCATTAAGAAACAAAATATATTCTTGGCCAGTGATGAGTCGTTGTGGTGTCGATTTAGATGTCGTTTCTTATGAAAATAACGATATTAATGGTGTGCCTTACGATATTTCAGCGCGTACACCTGCTCGAAAAGGCATGATAGCACTAGAGTATTTATTGTATAACCCAAGTCTAGAGCATAGCTGCACAGGAAGTGTCACTCCTGAAGGTTGGGATAACCGCACTGATGAGTCTCGTCGACTTGCCCGTTGTGAATTTGCCGCAGAAGTTGCTCGCGATATCAATGTGAATGCAAACGTATTAGTCACTGAGTGGAGTGGTGATGATGGCTATGCAGCCACGTTAAAATCCGCTGGTGAAACGGGTAGTAGCTTTGCCACGGTTCATGAAGCCGTGAATAAGCTCAGCGATGCATTATTTTATATCGACAGTGTCACCAAGGACGGCAAGATAGCAACGCCACTTGGATATTTTGCCAATACTTGTGGTACCAGTGTTTGTCCGCAAGATGTTGAATCCCCTTTATCAGCTTACTCCATAGAAAATATTGCCAATAACCTCATTGCTCTCAAAGCTCTGTATGAAGGCGAAGATGGTTTGGGTTTTGATGATTACTTAGTCGATGAAAACGATGCAGCTACTGCAACCTTGATTACCCAAAGCATTGATGCAGCAATCGCCAATGCGCAAGCCTATCAGCTCAGCCTAGCTGAAACATTAACAGCCGATGAACAGCAAGTTATTGATACTCATTCGGATGTTAAGGCTGTCACCGATACGCTTAAATCAGATTTTATCAATACCTTAGCTTTAGAGTTACCACAAACATCAGCTGGAGATAACGATTAATGAACCGTTTATTAATGACTAAAAAGCTGGCGTTAGTGTTGGCGATACAATCTTCTTTGGTTAGTTACAGCGTAATTGCTGCAGAAGATGAAGAAAAGGCCACTAGCAACGATAGCTATATGGAACAAATGCAAATTATCGGTCGCGATCAAAGCTTAAATAAAGCCACAGGTTCAGCGACGTTAATTGATGAGTTAGCGCTAGAGCAATTCAAGTTTGATGATATTAACCGGGTGTTATATAGCGTGCCTGGGGTCAATATTCGTGAAGAAGACGGTTATGGTCTACGACCAAATATTGGTTTTCGTGGTGCAACACCTGAACGTAGTAAAAAAATTAACATTATGGAAGATGGGGTGCTTATCGGCCCTGCACCATATTCTGCGGCTTCAGCTTATTACTTTCCTATGACGGCAAAAATGACCGCTATTGAAGTATTTAAAGGTCCAGCTGCGATTAAATATGGCCCTAATACCGTTGCGGGTTCGCTCAACATGGTGACACGCGCTGTACCGCAAGATGCTGAAGGATTAATTGATGTATCTACAGGAACCGATGGCTTGATGAAAGCTCACGGTTACTATGGCGATACTTTTGATAACTTTGGTTTTTTAATTGAAGGCATTCACATGGAGGCCGACGGTTTTAAAGAACTTGATGGCGGCGGTGATACTGGATTTGAAAAAAATGATGTCATGGCTAAATTACGCTACAACCTTGATGGCGATACAGTCGATCAAGTGTTCGAGCTAAAACTGGCTTATGCTAACGAAACCTCAGATGAAACCTACCTAGGTTTAAGCGATGACGACTTTGCTGCTAACCCCAATAGACGATATGTGGCGAGCCAATTGGATAACATGGATTGGACTCATACCCAGTTCCAATTAAACCACTTTGTCACCAATGAACATTTTGAGCTGACCACACGTGTGTATCGCAATGACTTTGAACGTGCATGGTATAAGGTCAATGGGTTTAAAGGTGGTTTAGTTAATCGTAGTTTACAAGAGATCTTAGCCGATCCTGATAAAGACGAAACCAACCAACGCTTTTATCAAATATTAACAGGACAAGAAGATAGCGTTGCTGAATATGAAAAAATGACTTTAGGTAATAACGATCGAACTTATTTTACCCAAGGTATTCAGGCTGATTTGAACTGGAATATGGATTTACTGGGCTATAACAACCATTTTGAAGTTGGGGCACGCTTCCATCAAGATCAAATCGAGCGCGATCACACCACTGATGATTATCTAATGCGCAGTGCAAATCTAGTGACTGACGGCGAGCCGACTAAAGCGTCGACCACTGATAGAGAAAGCACAGATGCCATTTCAATCTATTTTCAAGATACCATTAGTATTAATGCATTAGATATTACTGCGGGTGTTCGTGGTGAGTTTATTGATGCGGAATATCAAAATCGTGCACCAGGTGCAGAGGAAGACTACTTAAATAAAGAGACCAGTATTTGGTTACCGAGTTTAAGTTTATTCTATGCCTTGTCAGATGAGGCGGGATTATTATTTGGTGTGCATGAGGGCTTTTTACCTACTAGCCCAAAACAAGATCCGTCAATTGAGACCGAAAGCAGCGTTAATTATGAGTTAGGTGGCCGTTATAATGATGGCAACTTTAACTTAGAAGTTATCGGCTTTTTCAATGACATTAGTAACCTAAAAGAAGGTTGTCAGTTCTCAAGTTGTGGTAGCGATGATGATACTGAATTTAATGGCGGCGAAGTTGATGTCATTGGTTTGGAGCTAACTTCAGGCTACGCGTTTAATATTAATGATAGCTTAGAGCTTCCTATTTCAGTTTCTTATACCTATACCGAGTCAGAATTCAAAACGAGCTTTAGTTCAGGCTTTGATATGTGGGGCGAAATTGAAGCAGGAGATGAATTACCTTATCTACCCGAGAATCAAGTTTCATTGAATTTAGGCTTAGTAAGCAATCAGTGGGACGTTAATATGATTGTTCGCTACATTGGTGAAATGTTGGAAGCGTCAGGGGAAGGTGTGGTGCTTTCTGGCAGTAAAACTGAAGCGTTAACAGTGGTCGACATGTCTGCAAGCTATAACTTTAATGAATATGGCCTAGTGTATGTCAAAGCGGATAACGTATTTGATACTCAAGAGATTGTTAGCCGTAGACCTTATGGCGCAAGACCGAGCAAACCACAGCAATTTCAAATCGGTTATCAGTATCGTTTTTAAGCTTTATTCGATAATGTATTGCTCACGATGGATTTAAATAGATCGTGAGCGATAAGTGGTTTCGAACTTGAGGTTAGTATGTCAGTGGTAGAGTTTTTATCGAGTAATTTTGTGGAGTTAATAGGGTATCCATTAGATGCAAATAAGCGCATTTTTGGACTATACCTTGTTGGTGCAATTTTGCTGGCTATCCCTGTTTACTGGCGAATGAAAACACCTAAATCAGTGATTGGCTTTGGTCGGTTCTTGTTTCCCAAAGCCATTTACTTATCTCGCTCAGCTCAACATGATTACTTACTTTTAGTGTGTAATAAGCTGATAAAAGCTATATTATTTGCACCGCTATTATTCACTATGGTCCCTATTGCTTTAGGGTTAAGTGATTTTTTAGAGTTGTTGTTTACGCCTATTGAACCATTAACGCAAAACCTGACAATTATCATCACTGTATTTACGATTCTATTGTTTATTCTTGATGACTTAACCCGTTTTTTATTACATCTAGCACTCCATAAAATCCCATTTTTATGGGAGTTTCATAAAGTACATCACTCGGCCTCTGTGATGACTCCTTTTACTATTTACCGCACTCACCCCGTTGAAAGTTATTTGTATGCCTGTCGGATGGCATTAACCCAAGGGATTGCTGTAGGCATTGGTTATTACTTATTTGGCCCAAATTTGAAAATGTTTGATGTGCTGGGCGCGAATGTGTTTGTGTTTTTGTTTAATGTGTTTGGTTCAAATTTACGTCATAGTCACATTTGGCTGTCTTGGGGGGATAAGATTGAAAACTGGTTTATCAGCCCAGCCCAGCATCAAATCCACCATTCAATTGCAAAAGAGCACCGTGATACTAATCTCGGCTCTGCATTATCGCTATGGGACAAACTTTATGGCAGTTTAATTAAAGCATCTAGTGTTAAAAGCTTAACCATTGGTGTTTCAGGTCAACCGGGCCATGACACGTTAATGGGGATTTATATTAACCCTTTCAAACACTCGTTTGGTCAATTAAGCCGGATTGTTAAGCCTAAAAAAGCATCAGATGCAGAATAGTTTTATGCTTTTCATAAGCTTGTGTATATTGTAGTCATCGGCTGAGTGTTTTAGGTTTTTTCTAGTACACTCTATGCCATAAAAAGCCCAGCTCATCGAGAGAGGGATTTCTTTCACGATAAAAGAATGGATGTATATGTTTTTGTCACCTTATTATGCCAAGCAAGATCAGAGCGTGTTTATTTCAGCCCAACAAGCGAGTGATTTTGCAAAACTCGTCGCTGAAGACTTTAACCCTATTCATAATGTCGGTGCGAAACGTTTTTGTGTTCCAGGTGATTTGTTATTTGCCTTAGTGTTAACCGAGCTTGGCTTAAGCCAAAATATGCAGTTTAAATTCGCAGGAATGGTAGGTGATGGCGTAGAGCTAACCCTAGACAAGCAAGCTGGCGAACAATTCAGTATTTGCGATACCAAAGGTAAAGAATACCTTCACATTGAGCGTCAAGGTGAAGTATGCCAATGCGATGTTCAAACCGCAGCGTTTATAAAAAGTTATGTGGCTTTTTCTGGGCTTAACTTTATTCATGTCTTAGTGCCGATGATGAAAGAGTACGGCATGATGATTAACCCAACACGGCCTTTAGTCATTTACGAAAGTATGTCATTTCATTTAGATACGTTTGATTTCACTGAAATGAACTTAGAGCTAATAGAACAGCATATGGACATTAATGGCAAACGTGGTGATGTCACCTTAAAGTTCGCTTTAAAAAGCGAAGGCAAGGTTATCGGTACGGGAATGAAAACATTAGTTCTGAGCGGTTTACGTGAATATGATGAAGAGCAAGCACAACAAATGTGTCACACCTATGAAAGCAGCAAACTCAGCTAATGAGTTGTTAGCCATCACAGTTTCACGTTATAAAAGAGCAGCCTAATCGCTGCTCTTTTTTGTGGGCGTTTTCATTTGAAAAACGTTGCTTTATTCCATTAGTGAAAAGCGATATTCCGTTTTTACGCTAAGCTTGAGGTAGGATAAAATTTAGTACAAGCATTGTGGCGTTTCTCGAACAGGCAATGCGATATATTTAATTTCCGCTTGAGGCATTCAAATGAAAAAATTACTACTGATTTCACTTACCTTTTTTGCTTTCTCTGCAAGCGCAAATATCATTTATGATAAAACGGGCGTTGATGATAAAGATTTTGTTTATGACGAGCATCAATGCACTGAAATGTCCCAACAAGTACAAAAAAATACCAGCTCTCGTGGCGTAGTGAGTAGCGCTGCAAAAGGTGCTGCAGTTGGCGCAGCTGGTACTGCAATTGCTGGTGGAAGTGGCTCTGATGGCGCTAAAATTGGTGCTGGCGTTGGGGTTGCATCAGGATTATTAGGTGGTTCTCGTGACAGACGAGCGAATGAAGCAAATTACAAAGCAGAAAAAGAAATGGTTGTTCGTAACTGCATGGCGAATCGCGGATATACCATTTTAAACTAATCATGTTTTAGTTTTATTTTATTACGCACTATAGAAAACCATGTCGAATGACATGGTTTTTTTGTTTAAGTAGTCGGCATTTTATTTATGGCTACAGTAATTATGACTAGTGTATTTTGCAGCTTAAATCTGCTTGCTCAAATTGGCTAAAAATAGCTTCACCTTGATGAGTCCAAAAACTGAAGTTTTGTCCTTGGTATTTAGCGCCTGATGCAGTGCGAGTTAACAATGCTAAATTAGTGGCTTTAATATAATTTGAGGTGGGCGTTATAGTTAGCATGGCTGCGGGTAGGGTTGTGTCATTATAAAAATAAGCGGTGATTTTTGTAAGAGTATCATTAGCTTTCAAGCCGCATTCATACTGAATGGGTTCAGGTACTTCAAATTCAGCAGCAGCAATTTGTAACTCAGTTAATCGAGTTTCATAAGATGATTGCACACATTGTTTAATATCTGTGGCTTTCCAACAATCGTTACGCCCTTTAATCCAGCCTCTTTGAAATGCTTTAAAATTTGCTAGCTCATCGTTACCTATTTGATTGATCGCTTTTCGGTAAGTTTTAGATAACTGCACATCTAGCTTCGCTAATTGATCGTCTTTGCAAATTAATAATTCGACTTGTCCTTGAGCTTTTTGACAATCAAACGCAGGAGATATGGTGCCAGAGGCAAACACTGAAAAAGAGAATAATGCACTACAAAAAGTGAGTGAAGTGAATAGCGAGTTCTGAATACGCATCGTTTATAACATCCTGTTCTAAATCTCTTATAGAACAAATCATAGCGTATTCAGATTTAATTAGTACAGTTTTTAAGCGTTAGTTATTGATACTAAATTTATGCTTTGGTACTGATGATATGCCCTGCATTTCCAACAGGTTGCGGCTGAGGCTGAGTAGCTTCGATTAATTGCATTGCCATTTGCCCTTCGACCTTTTGCTGATTTTTAGCCATAACAGCGACTTTTAAACTGCTGCCTGAATCGATATTAGTTGGCATTGATGATGGTGCATTAACAGATAAAGACATGGGGGCTCACTTATTAAATTATGGCTATTCAATACGACATGTAGATAGCTTATTTTGTTATCGACCCTCCATTAAAACTCTGAAGTGTATTTTACTAATTTTTCCTAAAATGGGTATTACCTTGCGCGCAACTAAAATATACTAAGAGTAAGTTAACATCATATAAGCTAAACAACTTAAAAATTAAGGAGCGATCATGAGCCACGATATTGATCCCTTAGCACTAGAAAACCAAGTGTGTTTTGCCATGTATAGTGCTACCAACGCACTTATTCGGGCATATCGTCCGTTACTGGATAAGCTTTCACTGACCTATCCACAATATTTGGTGATGATGGTACTTTGGAAAGAGTCTGGTATTAGTGTCAAGATTCTTGGTGAGAAACTGCATTTAGACTCAGGTACGTTAACACCACTCTTAAAACGTTTGGAACTTAAAGGCTTAGTGATCCGTGATCGCAATAAAGAAGACGAACGGGTTAGAGTGTTGCACCTTACAGAAGAAGGTCAAGCCTTGCATGAACAAGCTAAAGACATCCCCGAATTAATGCGTTGTAAAGTGGGCGGTAATAGCGACGAACTGCGTCAATTAAAGCAGTTAAGCGAAAAAGCGTTAAAACATTTACAAGGTTAAACTAATTTACACTTCTGTCATAAAAGTTAAATTAAACTGTCATATACTCTAAATTATCATACCCATTAATCTCAATATTGACTTGAGCACAATCCTTATATAAATGGAATTGGAAGTAGTTTGATTATGTGGCAAATTTTCACCCGTTTTTTAGCATTAGGTTTTATCAGTTTTGGTGGCCCAGCAGCGCATATCGGTTACTTCAGGCAAACCTTTGTTAAAGAGCTGAACTGGCTGGATGATAAGCGCTATGGCAGTTTAGTGGCCTTAAGCCAATTTATGCCCGGACCAGGATCAAGCCAGGTAGGTTTTGCTATTGGCTATCATCGCGGCGGCCTTGCTGGCGCGATTGCCGCTTTTGTTGGTTTTACTCTACCTTCCTTTTGTTTATTATTTTTGCTGGCAGTTACCAGTGCTCATTGGCTTGAAACCCAAGTGATTGGCGGGGTTATTCATGGCCTGAAATTACTGGCTGTAGTGGTAGTTGCTGATGCAACACTTGGGATGTTCGGTCAATTTTGTCAACGCAAAACCGCACGCATGTTAATGGTCGCTACAGCGGCAAGCATTCTCTTATTTCCCTCGTTATTAACCCAAATCCTGGTGTTGTTAGTTGCAGCCATCATTGGTTTAGTGGTGCTGACCAAAGGCGAAAATATTACCCCAGAAAACACACCGATTAAGTTGAACTACGCTTGGCTGAGCGTATTTATATTGGGTTTATTAGCAAGCTTTTACTTTATTAATCATACCGGCACTTTAGGACAAATTTTTGCCCAGTTTTATCAAGTAGGTAGTTTAGTTTTTGGTGGTGGTCACGTGGTACTGCCGCTACTTGAAGCCAATGTCGGCGAAATGGTGAGTTCAGATCGCTTCTTGACGGGTTATGCTTTAGCACAAGCGGTTCCTGGACCTATGTTCACCTTGGCAACCTTTTTAGGTGCTGACCTATGGCTAGAGCAACCTATATTAGGTGCTATTGTCGCGACGTTAGCTATTTTCATTCCTGGCTTTTTATTAATGTTGGTGGGATTAAAAAGTTGGCATGCAATTAGTGAGCGCCCAGCCATTTCTGGTGCGATTGCTGGCGTGAATGCCGCTGTCGTAGGATTACTGTTAGCAGCACTTTATAGTCCAGTATTTACCTCAGCAGTCGTCGAACCCATTGATATGGCGATAGTGTTAATTGGCTTTGCGGTACTTAAAATTGCCAAACCTAATATCGTGTTGTTAGTGCTAGGTTTCGCACTAACAGGAGCACTGATAAGTTTTCTCTAATGGCGATAATCTAATCAAAAAACTATGGATTCGCTGTTAACAACGCATTCAAAAAAGGCAGCGTAATCGCTGCCTTTTTTGTTTCCTTTAGCTTAATACCTCATGAGTTAAGCAAGTTCCACCTGAGCATGTTCAGTGCTTTCCATGCTTATAACACTATCGATTTTGGGCTTGGACACTAATTCTGCTTTCACTGCGCACACCTTAAATTCAGGTATTTTTGCCACAGGGTCAATGGCATTAATGGTTAATTTATTGGCGGCGGCTTCTGCAAAATGGAACGGTAAAAATAATACGCCAGCTTGGGCACGTTTAGTGATAAAAGCGCTAATTTCAATTTCGCCGCGACGAGTTGATAGTTTCAAATTATCACCATTTTTAACGCCCAATTGTTCTGCATCAAACACCGAAATCATGACTCGCGGTGAACCTAATGTGTCTAAACCTTGGGTTTTACGACTTAAAGTGCCGGTATGGAATTGCTCCAACAAGCGACCCGTCGATAATATCAATGGATACTCTTCATCGGTAGGCTCCGCTGGACTCCGATGCTCAACGGCGGTAAATAAACCTTTGCCTTTAATTGGGCCAGCTAGATGCAACACTGAAGTGCCCGCATCTTGCTCATTCACACATGGCCATTGAATGCCTTTGCTAGGTTTGCCTTGTGCATCATTGTTGAGCCTGTCCCAAGTGATGCCTTGATACTGCGGCGTAACTTGGTTTATCTCATCAGTAATGGCTTGCTCGTTAGCATAATCCCAATTTGCGCCCATTTTGTTGGCAATAGCATCAATGATTTTCCAATCTTGTTTAGCTTGCCCTGGTGGTTTTAGCACTGGTTGCAGACGCTGCACACGGCGTTCGGTATTAGTAAAGTGGCCGAGCTTTTCAGCAAATGAAGCTGCTGGTAAGACAATATCAGCCATTTGAGCGGTTTCAGTCAAAAAGATATCTTGCACAATTAACAATGGAATTTTCTCCAAGGCTTCAAGTACGTGAGCTTGGTCGGGATCGCTAAGTACAGGGTTTTCACCCATGACATAAAGCGCATCGACTTTATCGTGGCTGATAGCATGCATCACCTCAGTAGCGGTTAAGCCCACATTTGCAGACAGTGTGGTGTTCCAATACTGCTCAAACTTAGCCTGAACTACTGGGTTATCGACTTTTTGGTATCCAGTGTAATACTGCGGCAATGCACCCATGTCACAGGCACCTTGCACATTACTTTGACCACGCAGTGGATTAATACCTGCGCCAGATTTCCCTAGATTGCCACAAAGCATTTGTAGGTTAGCAATCGCAGTCACATTGTCATGGCCAGAGGTATGTTGGGTGATGCCCATGGCGTAATAGATAGCCGTTTTATCGGCAGTGCCAATCATTCTTGCCATTTTGGCAATATTATCTGCACTGATACCAGACACTTTTGCCGCATTTTCTAAGCTATATTCAGCTTGTAGAACTGTAGTCATCACCGTATCAAAGCCTTCCGTGTACGTGGCAATATAGTCGGTATCATGCCAATTATTACGGATTATCTCGGCCATAATGGCGTTAATTAATGCCACATCGGTGCCCGGCTTTTGAGCCACATACAGCTCGGCTTCATCAGCAATTGATACCCGTTTAGGGTCTGCCACCAACAAACGAGCACCATGATGGCGAATCGCTTGTTTGATTTTTGATGCAATGATTGGGTGAGCATTACAAGTGTCGGAGCCCAAAATAAAGATCAAATCAGAATCTTTGATCCCTGGGATATCCCCTGTCATCGCGCCGCTACCTAAACTTTGCTGCAGCGCCGATACCGTACTGGCATGGCATAAGCGGGCACAATGATCGACGTTATTGGTGCCTAACACACTGCGGACAAACTTTTGCAATAAATAGTTATCTTCATTGGTCGCTTTTGCCGACGCTAAAGTGGCAATGGCATCGCCACCTTTATTGGCTTTTACTTGGCTGAGTTTATCTGCAATGGTGTCGATGGCTTCATCCCATGTACATGGAATTAACTCACCATGTTTGCGCATCAACGGGGTGGTTAAGCGCTGCTCACTTTGAATAAAGTCATAACCAAAGCGGCCTTTAACACACAACATGCCTTCGTTGACGTCTGAATCGTTACTGCCTTCAACGTGGCAAATTTTGCCAGTCGATGGCGATACGCTAACGTTAATACGACAACCGACACCGCAATAAGTACAAATGGTCGATGTGGTTTCAACTTGCTCAGTACTGCCTTGGCGTTTATCTCTTGCATCGACTAATGCACCTGTTGGGCAAACTTGTACGCAGTTACCACATTGCACGCAATCACTGTCGGCCATGCTCACGCTGAATCCGACTCTTGGTGCTTGGCGTTGGGTAGTTTCGTTAGTACTGGATACTGGCAGGGCTTGAAAGCTGTCTTTTTCAAATCGAATAGCATTGTGGCCACTTTGCTGGTCACATGCATCGACACACTTGCCGCAGCTTATGCAGCGGTTAGCATCAAATTGAATAAATGGACTGGTTTTGTCTACCGCAAATTGTTGCATACTGGTGGTATCCAGCGCTTTGGCATCCACATGATACTCAGTGGCGTAATCACGTAATTTACAATCAGTATTAGCCTGACAAGCACACTCTAAACAACGTGCGGCTTCCTTCATTGCCTCACTATGTTCAAAACCTTGTTCCACTTCATTAAAATTAAGTTGGCGTTCAATGGCTGTGAGTTCAGCCATTTTGTAGCGAGCTTCAGGCTTGGTACTCGGGTAAAGTTCTGCACCAAGCCCTGTACTTAGTGAAGCTGTTTTCGGGGCTTTAGTGGCATTAAATTGTTGTGGCGTTAGCTCACAGCTTAAGCCTTGATTCAATAGCTTATCAATGGCAACAGCTGCTTTACGTCCATCGCCAATCGCGGCGACGGCAGTAGCTGGGCCTGTGCGGGAATCACCAATCACAAACAGTTTATCGACGCCCGCAGACATGGTGTGTTCGCAACCTATAAAGGTATTCCAGCGGCTTAAGGCGATTTCTCCGCTAGTTAAGAAACTATCAGGGTGCTCTAAAAAGCTCATGTCTGGCGTTTGTGATACCGCTGCAATCACGGTATCAAAGGCTTCAGTGAACTCTTCCCCTGTTGCTTTTGGACTGCGTCTTCCTGATGAGTCTGGTTCACCTAACGCCATCTTGGCTAATTTTATGGCACTGACTTGGCCGTTACTGTCACTGATGTTTTCGACGGGGTTGGTTAAAAAATGGAACTTAACCCCCTCAACTTCAGCCTCATGAACTTCATATGGCTCTGCTGGCATAGCGTCGCGAGTACGACGATAAATTAACGTGACATCATGCCCTGCGCGCACCGCGGTGCGGGCGCAATCAATCGCGGTATTGCCACCGCCAATGACGGCCACTTTTTTACCGATTGAGTAGGTCTTTTCAGTGCAGTAATCTCGTAAATAATCCACGCCTAAATAACAACCGTTAAGATCGCTACCTGGGTAGTTCATTGGCACGGCTTTTTGCGCGCCAATGGCCAAGCAAACCGCATCATAATCGTCAGTTAACTGCTTTAAATGGACATCTTCACCCAGTCGGGTATTGGTTGAAATCGTTAACCCATTAGCGGTTAATAAGGCGATTTCTTTATCAAGGATTGCTTTAGGTAAACGGTATTCTGGAATGCCGTAACGCAGCCAACCGCCAGCTTGCGGCATGGATTCAATAATGCGGACTTCATGGCCTTGATTTGCTAAAAAGTAACCAGCGCTTAACCCCGCTGGACCGCTGCCAATAATGGCGACCTTTTTACCCGTATCCGGCTTACGCTCAAGTTGATAACTATTTTCGTCAGCCAAATCTAAATCTGCAGCGTGGCGCTTTAATTGACGAATAGCAACGGGCTCATCCACTAAACCTCGGCGACATTCTGTTTCACAAAATGCAGGACACACGCGGCCAATAGATAAAGGCAGTGGTAAGGTTTGCTTAATCACTTTGATCGCTTCGGTGTGGTTACCTTGGGCGATATGATGCAGGTAACTTTGTATATCAACACCAGCAGGACAGGCTTGCTGACAGGGCGCTTCACAGTCAGCAAAATGATCAGACAAAATATGCGTTAATGCTTCACGGCGAAGTTCACTTAATTCAGCGGTCTGGGTGGTGACTTGCATGTTGTTGGTGACAAGGGTTTTACAAGCCTTAGCTTTGCGACAACTGCCATCGTTGTTTTTAATATCAACAACACACAGATTACAGTCTTGTTTGTGTTGATTATCTTTAGAGTTCGAGTCACATAAGCTAGGTATAATAATGCCTGCTTCCTGTGCAGCTTGTAGAAGATTCCTTTCACTATTAACCGACAAAGACTTGCCGTCTATTTTGAGTGTAATCATCTTGAAGGCCTTGTTAGAGTTATCGTTGGCTTTAAAAGCCTTTTATTAGTTCTACAAAATATACTGATTTAGAGAGGAACAGAATGAAGTGAGATGGCGGGTGACTTTTTTTGCAAAGTGCTTCACGCTCAGTGTGGTTTTTGTGCACTATGTAGAGATGTTGAGGATGTAAACTTTGATATCGATCGATTTAGGCGCATTACATTGGTTAGCGATCATTTGATGGGATAATCAATCATATTAGCGGCATGATATTAATGTTTTGTAGTTAATGGTTCGCTAATCTGTATCACACTTAAGAGATGCTTGTGATCAACTTTTGTTTATTGTTGTATTTATGTAATTGATTCGGGTGTGACATATATACTTTAAAAGTTTTCAACTTAGTAAGGTAAGTTATATGCTGCGTTTATCCCTTCGAAATAAGCTGCTCGCACTGTCTCTTATTCCACTTTTTGTCATTCTCACTCTAGTGTTAGTGCTGTTCTATATCAGTGAGCAAAAGTCTTTAAATAATGACATTAATGATTTCCGTCATGAGTTAGTGTTAGAGCGTAAAAATCAACTCAAAGAAGCTGTCGAAATTGCTCAAGGTGTTGTTGAGTACCAAATAAATTTAGGATCTCAAGGTAATGTTAACCAAGCGTTGAGAGATCTGCGCTTTGGTAGTGCGGGTTACTTTTTTATCTACGATGATGCGGGTGTCAATATCTTTCATCCGATGCAACCTCAGCTTGAGGGGCAAAATAAAATTGATATGACTGACCCTAATGGCACCAAGATCATTGTGGGTTTATTGAACGCAGCACGCTCTGGCGAAGGTAATTTTTCTTATTACTACCAAAAACCCAATACCCAAGGCTTAACTGAAAAGTTGGGCTATGCCGTTATGATCCCAGGCACGAATTGGATGCTAGGCTCAGGTGCATACATTGATGATATTGAAGATGTGATTGCCAATTTTGAGACCACTAAACAAGAGGAAATGAACGCAAGTTTATTATCATTCTTGTTGCTGACTTCAATATTAGGCGCCATCACCGCAGTGTCGTTAATTGTCGTTGCGCATCGTATGGTGCAGCCGATTCAAAATATGGCTCATTCATTGAATGATATTGCCAATGGCGACGGAGATTTAACCCAAAGATTAGACGTAAATGGCAGTGATGAAATTGCCCAGTTAGGGTTAGCATTTAATCTGTTTGTTGAAAAGCTACAAGCTATTATCACTGAAGTGTCGGGTGCGACCGACGAAGTAAAAGGCGCAGCGAAAACGATTAACGATCAAACGGTGACTATCTCCAACCAGCTCTATAGTCATAACAGTGAAGTCGATCAAATCGTCACAGCAATCACTGAAATGTCGGCGACTGCTAATGATGTAGCGCAAAACACAAATAGTGTTGCTGAAGCCACTGAAGATGCCTCTGACTTTGTCTTAAAAGCGCAAGAATGTGTGGATATTTCATTGAATGAAGTGTCGCAACTCATGAGCCAAATCGATAGCGCAGCTGACAATATTGAATCTTTAAGTGAGCAGTCTAAGAAGATTAACTCCGTGTTATCTGTAATTGGTGGCATTGCGGAGCAAACTAATTTGCTGGCATTAAATGCAGCGATTGAAGCTGCAAGAGCGGGCGAGCAAGGGCGCGGTTTTGCGGTAGTAGCTGATGAAGTGCGTAGCCTGGCTAGTCGCACCCAAGCCAGTACGGTTGAGATTAATGAGATGCTATCTGAGCTGCACAAGTTAGTCAGTCAGGCGGTTGAAGCAATGGAGCAAAGTCAGAAAAGCGGTGTGCGCTCAGTGGATTCGTCAAAAGCGATATCGGAAAGCCTTGGCGCGGTAACATCATCTGTTACTAGCATTAACGATATGAGCACTCAAATTGCTACAGCGGCAACTGAGCAAAGCTCAGTAACAGAGGAAATTAATCGCAATATTACCTCGGTGCAAGAAATCGTTAATGAGCTGCTGTCATCTAGCCAGCAAGCAGCAGAGATCAGTACTTCTGTAGCAAGCTCTGGAGATTACTTATCGACATTGGTGAGTCAATTTAAGGTGTAAATCCATTATTGAATTATAAAGCCCAACAGTGAGTTAATTTGATTGTATTTACTGAGATAAAAGAGCCATTGCAACGTTTGTTGCTTGGCTCTTTTTTATGTCTAATTAATTCATAAAAGGTCAGTTAATGTGTTCATCAAACTTATTCAACTTACTTGATTGTAATCATGGCCAACTAAAGTGACAAAAAGTCATTAAAACGACCTAGGTTTAGCGCTAGCGATAGGTTAGAATACTCGGTTTGCAGCAATCTAAATTTCCATAAAGTAGAAATCATCATGTTTGAAGTAAATCCAGTTAAATTCAAAATCAAGGAACTCGCTGACCGCACCGAACTTCTTCGGGGGTATCTTTGACTACGCTGCTAAGCAAGAGCGTTTAGAAGAAGTCACCCGTGAGTTAGAAAGTGCCGAAGTATGGAATGATCCAGATAATGCCCAAGCACTAGGTAAAGAACGTTCATCGTTAGAAGCCGTTGTAAAAACGATTGATGACATGGACAGTGGTCTTGAAGATATTGAAGGATTACTTGAACTTGCCATTGAAGAAGACGATGAAGAAACCTTCAATGATGCCAGTGAAGAGCTTGACGGTCTTGAGAAACGTTTAGAGGAACTTGAGTTTCGCCGTATGTTCTCAGGTCCCCATGATGCAGCAAACTGCTATTTAGATATTCAGTCAGGTTCGGGCGGTACAGAAGCCCAAGACTGGGCAAACATGATCTTACGTATGTATTTACGTTGGGGCGAAGCCCATGATTATAAACCTGAATTGATGGAAGTGACTGATGGTGATGTGGCCGGTATTAAAGGCGCAACCATCAAGTTTAATGGCGAATATGCTTTTGGTTCACTGCGTACAGAAACCGGTGTACACCGTTTAGTGCGTAAGTCACCGTTTGATTCGTCAGGTAAACGTCACACCTCATTCTGTTCGGTATTTGTTTACCCAGAGATTGATGACTCGATTGAGATTGATATCAATCCATCAGATTTACGTGTCGATACCTACCGTGCATCAGGTGCTGGTGGTCAGCACGTCAACAAAACTGAATCTGCAATTCGTATTACCCATTTACCGACGAATACCGTCGTGCAGTGTCAAAATGATCGTTCGCAACATAAGAACCGTGACGCTGCAATGAAACAATTAAAAGCTAAACTGTTTGAGTTAGAAATGCTTAAACAGAATGCTGATAAGCAAGCCGCGGAAGACGCCAAATCAGATATTGGTTGGGGCAGTCAAATCCGTTCATACGTGCTTGATGATGCCCGTATTAAAGATTTACGTACCGGTGTCGAAAACCGAAATACCCAAAGCGTCCTAGATGGCGATTTGGACAAGTTTATAGAAGCTAGCCTTAAATCTGGCCTTTAACGAGAGAAGAAGATGACTGAACAAACACAAGATGAGAACAAGTTAATTGCAGAACGCCGCGCGAAGTTAGATCACATCCGCGAAAACTGCCCTGCAAACGGTCACCCGAACAACTTCGATCGAAAACACAAGGCTGCAGATATTCAAGCTGAATACGGACATCACACTAAAGAAGAGCTAGAAGGCATGGACGTTAATCGTTCAATCGCCGGTCGAGTCATGGCTAAGCGTGGCCCATTCTTGGTTATTCAAGATGTATCTGGTCGCATTCAAGCTTATGCTGGTAAAGATGTTCAAAAAGATCTTAAAGCGACTTTCCAAGGTTTAGACATCGGTGACATCATTGGTGTTACAGGTAAGCTTCACCTTTCTGGTAAAGGCGACTTATACGTGAACATGGAGCAGTACCAATTGCTAACGAAAGCATTGCGTCCGCTACCTGAAAAATTCCACGGCCTAACTGACCAAGAAACGCGTTACCGTCAGCGTTATGTTGACTTAATCGTTAACGAAGAGTCACGTGAAGCTTTCGTCATGCGTTCAAAAGTGGTTTCGGCTATCCGTAACTTCATGGTGAAAAAAGAATTCATGGAAGTTGAAACCCCAATGATGCACAGCATCCCTGGTGGCGCTTCAGCCCGTCCATTCGAAACGCATCACAACGCTTTAGACATCGCAATGTATTTACGTATTGCGCCAGAGCTTTACCTTAAGCGTCTAGTGGTTGGTGGTTTTGAGCGAGTATTCGAAATCAACCGTAACTTCCGTAACGAAGGTTTATCGCCACGTCATAACCCAGAATTCACTATGATGGAATTCTATATGGCATACGCTGATTTCAACGACCTAATGGACTTAACTGAAGAAATGCTAAGCTCTATCGCAACTGAACTTTGTGGTTCTCCACAACTTCCGTACGGCGAGCATACTGTTGATTTTGGTGGCCCATACGCACGTTTAAGCATGTTAGATGCGATTAAGAAGTACAACCCAGATAACGAAACGATTCAGTCTATGACTTACGAAGAAGTTAAAGACGTTGAGTTTATGCGTAACCTTGCGAAAAGCATTGGCATGACAATCGAGAAATTCTGGACTTGTGGCCAACTACTTGAAGAAATCTTTGGTGAAACGGCAGAGCCACAGTTAATGCAACCTACGTTCATTACGGGTTACCCTGCAGATATTTCACCACTTGCACGTCGTAACGATGAAAACCATTTCATCACCGACCGTTTCGAGTTCTTCATCGGCGGCCGTGAAGTCGCGAATGGTTTCTCTGAGCTTAACGATGCAGAAGATCAAGATAACCGCTTTAAAGCGCAAGTTGATGCTAAAGATGCAGGTGATGACGAAGCAATGTTCTACGATGCTGATTACATCACAGCACTAGAGCACGGTTTACCACCAACTGCTGGTCAAGGTATTGGTATCGATCGTTTAGTGATGTTGTTTACTAATACTCATACTATCCGTGACGTGATCTTATTCCCAGCAATGCGCCCACAAGGGTAATTGTTGATTAAGCCGTTGGCTTAATAATCATTATTAAAAACCAGCCTACTTGGAAAAGTGGCTGGTTTTTTTGTGGGGTTTTTAATTTGAGTTAACTGAATAAGTCAGATTGAGCATCTAGTTGATCTTTATTAAATTTGTATTTTTTACCTTGAAGCGTTTGAAGTTCTTCACCATTATCAATTTTTCTAATTACGGTTGAAACTGAGTGAGCAGTAATTTGAATCTCACCTGTTTCATCTATTTTTTGGTGAATCTGTAATACACACTCAATAGTTGTTCCGTGCTTAAAGCTAATTACTTCATTTAATACGTCAGATTTGAAATCTTTATCATTCATTGAAAAGGAAATTGCTTTATCTTCGTAAATACCTTTCCATTTATATTTACCTTCTTTTAGCACTGGTGAAACTATTTGAATTAGAGCATCTTCAACAACTTCTGGTTTCAGACTATTAGAGTGGAGAATGAAATTTTTAAAGCTTTTTCGCTCAACGATACGTTCTATTGTTGTTGGGCTATTATCTGAGTTTAGAGAGGTGAAGCCGATTTTGTCTATTTTATTATATTGATTAAGTTGTTTATAAAAGTTCGATTTTCTTGTAATTATTTTTAAGTTGTTATCTAAGACTTCAGTTGCTTTTTCTACGGTTATATTATTTATATCACCTCTTTCCACTTCAGATTTAAGTTTTTCTATTCTTAACTTTTTCTCTTTGATACTCAGTCTTAGGTGTTGTTTTTGTAGATTATCAAGCTCTGGATCATTCGAAGGAATTCTTGAACTAATAATGGCGATAATAGAAATAAAAATAGCTATTTGCGCCTGATTATTCCCAATGACTTTCCACTTTTCTTTAAGGCCACCTTCTCGATAAGCTTCAGACTCTAAATGTAAAGGTATGTTTAATTCTTTTGATATTTCGGTAACAATAGCCAAAAACTCTGCTTCGCAATTGTTCCGAACTAATGCATTCATCGAGTGTGATATATCTTTAAAATAATAATGTAGTTCAAGCTTTTCTGCTGGGGCAATCATTGATATTGGCCTATTGTTGGTTACGCCTTGATGCTGTTAGTAGCATTGCTTTTAATTTACCTTAAATATAATCAATATACTACGCGATAACAGCTACTTAAGTTTTTAAAACTTTAACCAAAGTCGTGGGTTTTCCACCCACACCCGAGCAAGAGGGGAAACAACAGCAATCCCCCTCTTGCATCACCCATGCCGCCCCAACGAAATTACTCTTTCAAAGCGAGTAAGCCTTATGCTTATTCGAAAATAGCTAACGCTTCCGATAGGCCATCCATGGCCAAACGAAAGCTAGCCTGACGTCCTGTCAGGCTTACGCTATTTTCTTCAACGCATTTCAGCAATTTCAATGGGGAATATTTAGCCTGCAGGTTAGTTTGTTATTTCAGGGAGCATTTCTATATTGAGTAGCTTAAGAATAGGGGTGTTTTAAGCTCTTTTGAATGTTCAATTTGAATTGAGGTAAGCAAAAAAATTGCGTGAGTCTGGCCATGGATGGCCAGCTAGCTTTCGAGGGGAAGGGACGCCCCATCGAATGCGTTAGTGATTTTTGTAGATTACCGAAGCTGGCTACAAATGAAGGTTAAAGCTATAGAATACTCCATTGGAAATAATCGTTTTTCAGATTATTTCGTTGGAGCGGGTGGGCGTTCCAAGAGGGAGTTGCCGTTCACTCCCTTTTGGTCGGGTGTGGGTGGAAAACCCGCGGTGTTAATCCAAACGGAGTTTGGAAACATTGACAAGACGCCCCATCGTAAGCGTTAGTGATTTTTACAGCTTGCCGCAAAGGAAGGTTAACGCTGGATGATTCTCCGTTGCTGCGGGGCGTAGCTCTTAGTAAAAAGAAAGAGGGAGTCGCAGTTCACTCCCTTTAAGTCTGGTGTGGGCGAAGTCTCACGACGCTAACTCAAACGAAGCAGGAAAGTATCATTTTCACTAATTTGATGAACTTTAACCGTGTAATGCGCGCCATTTAATTCGATTAGCGTGCAGGTACTCATGTCTTTGATAAACATGAGTACCCAAAGTGAGTTTATATCTTAAAATTATAAGTTTATAAATTGTCTGTCTTGCTGCTGTCAGCGCCTTTAACTTGAATTGCAGGAGTAAAAAATGGTTCTGTGCTGGTTAATGACTTAGCTGATTTTGCGGCATATCGCGTAATCTTAGAATGTAGCGGTTTTTGAGATAATGTCTGTAGCATTTCCTTATAGCGCCCATTACCGCTATTACTCAATACTTTGCATAACCAAGCTAAAGAGTCGGCAAATTGTTTGTCTTGGGTGTTTTGAGCATTCCAAATGTACTGGGCAATATGATCAAGGCTTTGTTCATCTTGCAATGGCAATTTAATCGCCTCTCTAGCAGCAGCTCTAATTTGAGTGACATCATTACTCACAAGTCTGGATAATAAGTCTCGGTATTGATCTGCAACCCCTGAAATATCAAGGCTGGTTTGAATAGAGATTAAATCAACCACCCATTCTGTTTTTTCATATTTAAGCTCCATAGAGCCTAAGTTGATATAAGAAAGCCTAAGATTGTGAAAGGTTTGACGACCAATAAATGGACGTCGATAACTACGAAGATATTGGCCTACACCATCTGGTTTACCAAGGGTTGTGATGACAGTGTCTAATGTGGCTCCTTGGGCTATCATCTCAAAGTTAGCAAGGGTTGGGGTAACGGTGTTGGGGAGCACTTTGATAGACGCTAGCTCAAACTCTTGAGGTTGAAATTGTGGGACATCGTCTTTGTTAAGGGCTTTGATTGCACTTTTGAAATACTTCTTCACCTTCCGTGACGCTTCATTGCTATTTTGCTCGGTTAACAGTGTTCGATACCTTGCGTTTTGGCTTTCACCAATAGCTTTTGCTAACCATGATATTGTGTCGTCAAATTCATCGTGTTCTTTATCACCATTTTGGTTCATCGACCAAAGTGTAAAGGCTGCTAAATCCCATAGCTGAATATTTTCAGGCAAGCTGTGGTGCAATGCTTTAGCACCTAATTTTACTTCTTGTAGGTTTTTGCTGGTGAGTAAGTCAACGTAGATGGTGTCTTTAGTATCAAAGTCTGCTTGAGTGGCAAACGGCAATAATACTAACAATAAAGTGAGTAGTTTTTTCATTATTAAATCCATTTAAAAGACTTCACTGAGCGAAGACTTAGATAATTCCCTTTTCTTGATTGATACAATTATGTTAACAGCTATGAGCTGATATTCGAAATATCTTTATGAGTTTTTCGTTTTAAAAGTGAGTAATACAATATGTGGTCAATGAAATTATGGAGAGTAAAATACATAAACGTAAATTTATTAACAATTGATTTTATTAAGTAAAATATTGGTTTGAGTGGTGATAGCTAATAGTATTGGATACTGTGACTACAGATTAATCCATAATAAACGGCTAGAGCCCTAAAGTAAGTAGGGCTCTTGAATAAGTGAAGCGACTGCACTTTCTCTTTGGATTTAATTGGGTTGGAATGAATTGAATGAATCACGCCGTTTTTCAAAACCAAGTTTGGTAATTAAGTTTACTTAGCTATCTAAAGTCTCTTCATCAACATGATGAACATTGGTGGTGTAATATGCTCCGCTGTATTCGATTTTTAATGAAAAATACACACTTTGTTTTAGATGGTGTTTAATTGCTTGTTCAAGCTCTGCACTTAATTCCCTAGTAAACTGCTCGTCTCGATGTGGTTTAGTGAGTAAAGAGACTGTGACAAGAATATGAGTATGTTTATACTTAGAGCAAGGGTAAGCTCTTGATTTACAAACGCCAGCACTGGTGTCTTTGTGGTTAATGATTTCTTCAATCTCATCAAACATGCTTGTTACGCTGAATTGTAAATTATCTGAATACTTAATTTCTACATGAGGCATGTAAACCATTCCTTGAAAATACTGACAAATAAGCCCGGTTGTTAAACAACCACTTTTGAATAGGTTTCTCGGTCAATATCCACCACTTCAACTGACAAAGAGCAATCCACCTTAATCAAGGTTTGTAATTGGGTTAACACCTGCTGGGTTAGCATCGATTTTTGCTCTTCATTTCTGCCTGATAAGATTTTCATCGTCACATGGACAAAGCCGATATCAACACAACCAGTTTTAAATTCAGAATAAGCAATGGCTCTTACTTTAATATCACTGCCTTGTGCTTGAAATAACCCTGATGTTAAAGCACCTTGGTGTACTAATTTCACTAGTGCTTGGCCATCAAATTGAGCTGCATGTTCGACGATACAATGGGGCATTTATCTCTCCAATATTGATTGAGTTGTGCCTATCTTGCGTCAGGTTAAGACGAAACACCATGACTTAATGCCAAGTGAAGTTTATGAATGAACTGAGGATATGATTCAGTATGGTTTAGTTCAGTAAGATTAAGTTCAGTAAGATTAAGTGATGTAGCAAGACGTAGGGAGTAAATCGCAGAGTTAATCTCGTATCAAACGCTTAATTCCTGATACAAAAAAGGCTTCAACTCCAAATAGAGCTGAAACCTTGGTTTCTGCAATTAAATTTCTATCAGCTACTTAACGCATATCCACCTTTAAGGTGTGCAACGTTATCGAAACCCAATCGGTACATGGCTTGTGCTGCAACTAAGGATCGGCTGCCACTGCGGCAAACTAATACCCATTTATGGTGCTTTTGAGTTTGCTGCTGTTGAATAAACTGGACTAAGCGGGTGAGTGGTACGTTTTCACTGGAGTCTTCAGTGTGTTGTAGCGCATATTCGTGAGGCTCACGAATATCAATTAAGGTGACGTTTTCTTGCTGTAAGGCATAATTCAGGCTTTGATGATTGTATTCAACAATCGGTTGTCCTGTTAATTGGCTCTCAGTTAATGCACCGCACATAATTTCGCTGCCGCTTTGGTCGCACAAGTGGCTGTCTAATTGTGCCTTTTGCACTTCAAATTGTGTAAGGTTAAGGCTGCCGTTAAGGGTGTTTGCCAATAACAGGTTTCTAGCACATTCTGCACTGAGATGGGTGGTGAATTCGTTATTGTAATCATGGCTTGCGCAGATCAAGGTTTGATCGCCGATCAACGAGTGGAGTTTTTTAAGGCTTAAGAACATTGAAGCCGCGCTACTTGAGTCAAAGTTAGTACGGCCTAAGCTACCCATTAAAATTGTATCGCCACAAAATGCGAATTGGCACTGCTGGCTAATGTCTTGTTCATTATCGAATGGGTTACACAGTAGTAATGACATGCTGTCATCGGTGTGACCGGGCGTAGCAACCTTAACTAACCATTGCTTACCGATATTGATGTACTGCAGTTGACTGAACTGTTGGCAATCTTGTGGCCAACCTAAGGCATCTGTTTGTTGGGTTGGGAGATGTTTGTCTGCAAGGAAAGTGCGTCCCGATTGATGATCGGCGTGGCCATGAGTGTCAATAATCGCCACTAACTCTAATTGCTGGCATTGCAATAAAGTATCTAAACGATCGTTAATTTCTGGCAATGGATCGATAATGAAGGCTTGTTTGCTTTGCTGGTCAGCATAAACCCAAGTGCAATTTGAGCCTGAGCGCAGCTGAACTAATCCATCGAGAGGTTGTTTTTCATTAATTTCACCACTGTCTAAAATCATGCAGCTATGGGTTAATGCTTTTGCTGCTGAAGTGATGCGCGCACATGCTTCATCCACTTGTGCTTGAGTCATTGCTGGGCCGAATGACATTCGAATGGCTGACTCACTTTGCCATGCTGGTAAACCCATGGCATCGAGTACAAAGCTGCGGGTGACTTTTGATGAACAAGCGGAGCCTGAACTGACACGGATATTGGCAGCATCAAATAAATCCATGATTTCTTTACTGCTAAAGCCTGCAATTGCAAAGTTCAGGGTTGTGGGCACGCTGTTTTCAAAGTTGTGATTAAACACCACCTCTGGGAAAACTGCTCTTAGGGTATCCACTAATTGAGCTTGATAACCTCGTAGAATATCAATGTCGGCAAATGCACTATCTTGTTGATTTAATAGCATCTCGAAAATAACGTTAATCGCAGCCATACCCGGTAAGTTTTCAGTGCCTGAGCGCAGGCCACTTTCTTGACCCCCACCGGCAATAATAGGGGTGAAAGGCGCTGATTGGCGGATATAAACAAAGCCAATGCCTTTAGGTGCATAGAGTTTATGGCCACTGAAAGGGGCATAATCGATTGTGGTGTTAGCAAGATTTAAAGAGGTTTTACCAAGTGCTTGTACACAATCTACCATCCAAAAAATGTCATTGTTGGCACTGCGTATCACCTTGTCTAGTTCAGCTAAGTCTTGAAACACGCCAGTTTCGTTGTTTACAGCCATGGTACAAATCATTAAAGCATTAGGCGCTTCTTTTGCGATGAACTGCTTATCGAGGTTACCTAAGGTATCAACTGGAATTGCTTTAATTTCGGCATTGATCCCTAAGATTTTATTCCAGTGTTTTAATGACTCCGGCACCGCTTTATGTTCTGTCGCGCCATATAACAAGCTATAGCATGGGGGCGTAGCAGAGAGTTTGTCTGCTTCAATCTGTTTTTTAGCTTCAACCAAGGCCGAAATAATTGCAGTTTGGATCCCCTCTGTTGCTCCGCTAGTAAAGATAACTTTGCCAGTATCTGCGCCAATGACTTTTTTTGCATTGAGGCGGGTTTGTTCCATTAAGTCTTTCGCTTTAAGGCCGGTAATATGGCTACTACTTGGATTGCCAAATAATACTTTCATACTGTTTAGTGCCGCTTCTGCGGCCTGCGGCAAAACTGGGGTTGTAGCGTTAGCGTCTAAATATATCTGGCTTAATGGTGACTTATTCTTCATGGGAGCGACTCATCTATTGATTAGTTGTTATATAGCTTTTAGTTATAACTAATTTCTCTCGGTTATATTAGCACTCTTTAAATATTGATCAAGATCACGTTTTGAGCGTTTGGGTGTTTTTTCGTCAAGTTTTTTGTACGAAATAATGTTCGACTATAAAGCTATGACTTATATGAGTTATTTTTTTGTGGCAGTTTGATGAAGAAGTAAAATATAGGTGATGAGTCGTTGGGGGAAGTTTGATGTGTTCATATTAGACAGGAATAAAAGCTACGCAACCGCAGCTTTTATTCATAGGCATAATATTGTGGGGTAGTTTAAATGAGTTAAATGGATGATATTAACTCAGCGATAAACGCGATTAAATCTTCACTTTTATCACGACCTTTCTTACTGGTTTAGCAGTATCCAGTGTGCCAGGCATATGCATATCATCTGGGAAAAACAGCGCAAACATACCCGCTTTTAATGGAATGAAAGCCGCATCTTGCTTATTTGATTCATAATCAAACTCGGTAAAGTCGTGATCTTGATGGTAGGGCGCTAATGGGGTTTGATTGCCAAGAGGCAAATAACCAAATTCTTCTTCACCGCTAACCACATACTGCACATCTATATATTGCTGGTGGACTTCAAAAGGCTCTGTGTGTTTCGGCTTAGTTTGGTAATCATTAACAATAACAAAAATATCTTTGCCGTCTAATGGGTAGGTTCCTACTTCGGCTTGGGTAAAATCAGTTTCAGATATGTGAGTCAGCGCTATAGCAAGTCTTGGGCTGAGTGAGTGATAAAGCGAATGGTTTGCAAGGCTATCGACGACCATAATGGTTCTCTGATTTTTGATGATGCAATATTATTACTTATTCACTGTGACAGTGCCACGTCGATATGGCTTTGATGACACTATTAGTTGAGTTGATGATTAGATTAGTCTTTACGTTAATAATGGTTTCAACCCTTAGGTGGTTTAACCCTATGACAAACTTAGTTAAGATAAATTATACTGGCTCCCTACAATAGGGGGTTAACCATAAGTTTTAGCTCATGGGATTAGATCCATAAGCCTTGGTTTATAGCTGATATTTAAATACAGGATGTGCAGTGACAGTATTACGATTACTCGCCGGTAAAACCGCTTATCAACAAATAGAACAAAATGGTTTAACGCCGCAAATGTTCACTCAGCTATTTGCAGCATCTGGTGGCCCCAAATGGATTGGCGTTGCTGGGCTTGATAAGTATTTGTTTGGTGAGTTTTTCGCTGACAGGCAAACCCCTCTTTATACCATGGGTGCATCATCAGGTGCTTGGCGCTTAGCCTGTTTAGCTCAGAAAGATCCGCTTGCAGCCTATACTCGTTTAGAAGATTTTTATATCGGCCAACGTTACGACCATGTGCCTAATCGCCAAGAAGTAACAGAACAAGTTGAGCGAATCATCAGTGGCATATTGGGCGAACACGGTGCAATGGATATCGTTAATAACCGCACTATTCAAAGCCATTTTGTTGTGTGTAAGGCTAAGCATTTAAATGCTAGTCGCTCTAAAGGTAAGCTGGCATTGGGACTTGCGGCAACAGCGTTAAGTAATGCAGTGAGTCGTCGAAGCTTAGGTTGGCATTTTGAGCGAGTCGTATTTAGCCATCAGCAGGTTAAGTCGCCTTTTTCGCAGTTAAATGATTTGCCCACAGAGCATGCGCAGTTAACCCGTAATAACATCAATCAAGTCTTGCTAGCGACGGGTTCAATTCCGTTATTGCTCGCACCGGTAAAGCGTATTAATGGTATTAGTGATGGTGCTTACTATGACGGCGGCATTACTGATTATCACTTTGATATGCCAACCCACACCCCTGAAGGTTTGAGTTTATACCCACATTTTTATCCGCACATGAGCCCTGGTTGGTTTGATAAATCGTTAAAATGGCGACGGGCTAAAAAGCATTATCACAATGCATTAATTCTGGCGCCTACAGCCGAGTTTCTACAGTCTTTGCCGTATCAAAAGATTCCTGATCGTGAAGACTTTAAACAATTAGATAGCGATAGCCGCATCGCTTATTGGCGTGAATCATTGAAGCGCAGTGAGCAACTAGGTGAGTTGTTTGCTGATATTGTTGAAAAGCAGTCGATAATGGACCACGTAGAACGACTTTAAAAATGACTGCGTTTTGAGCAAGGGTTAACGTCTTTCTATAGAAGGTGAGTTAGAGTTTGGCGATAATCTCGTTTTTGATGACATTGGAAAGGGAAATGCTGCTGTTTCCCTTTTCATTCTTTGCAAACAGTGTGGGCGAAGCGCCACTACTTTGATTTATAATGATATCTAGATTTATAATGATATCTAGATTTATAACGATATCTAGATTTATAACGATATCTAGATTTATAACGATATCTAGATTTATAACGATATCTAGATTTATAACGATATCTAGATTTAGAAATATAAACTAACCCTTCGACACAAATGACCCAAGACCCTTTCAGCTATCTCAGCTATCACAAATCAACAGTTAATCACTCTCACCATTCTAACTTACTCAATTTACGCCTAATAAACGCCCTCAGCGGTTTAGCTCGAATAGTGATCATTTACTGAAACTATTTCGTACCTTTACCTGTCTAATAAATAATCAGTTGTAATTGCAGATTTGATAATTGAGAACACGTTTTCTTGGCTAATCATAAAGTTGTATTAGCTATGGCAAAGCTGGAAAACTCTAATTTGACTGCTAAACTTATTTTTGTAATTTAAAACACAAGGTGTTGATTTTTATTGGTCCTTGGTAGCAGTAGGCTACTATCTCTGCAGCATTCTTAAGAGGTTTTTACCTCCTTATAAATGGAATAATCGAGAAGCGCTGTGGTCTGGAGGTTGCTATGCAAACGATAGAAATGGCGTTACTGATCCAAGAGGCTGTATTGCTTCCTGGGGGGCGACAAGAGATTAGAATGGCGACACCAAGCCAGTTAATTATGGTCGCGAATGTCCTTAAAGGTCATTACCGACTGGCGCTGGCTGCCAGTAAAAGTAACTGTGTCCCGCCTTGTTATGACACCGCAACTGAGTGTGAAATCATCGATTTTCATCAGTTAGATGATGACTCACTAAGTATTGTGGTGGAAGGACGTCAGCGGGTAAAAATACTGTCTGGTGCTCAATTAAGAGACCAAAGTTGGGTTGCGCGGACTCTGCCTTGTCAAAATTGGCAAGATGAACCCATTGGTGAAGAGTTTGAAATTATCAGTGCAGCACTAGAGCAGTTTTACGAGGTTAATCCTGACTTACTGGATTTATACAATCAGGTTCATCTTGAAGATGCAACTTGGGTAAGTCAGCGTTGGTTAGAAGTCTTACCTATGTACAATAAAGATAAGCTGCTGTTAGTTGAACAACCCGATTGTCATAAGACCATGGATTTTGTACTGCAATTATTAAAATCTCATGTGGATGTGTAACGCGGACAAGCCAAAACATGTTTTTGCTTTAGCTGACAAGGCTTTGTTGGGTATACTGTATCAAAATGTAGCTATATAGTATCTTACATGTCTGCTGAACATGCTGCCAAGGCCGCACAACCTTCATATATTGTTTTACCGCAATCTCAAACAACGCCGGAAACTGTGCTGGAGTTTTTAGTTTCTCATTTTAAGCAAATTCCAGAATCAGTGTGGATAAAACGTGTTGTTGATGGAAAGGTTCACTGGGCAGATGGTGAACGTGTAACGCAAACAACAAAGTACCGCCCAGCGACTCGAGTGTATTATTACCGCGAGGTTGAGAGCGAAACAAAAATACCGTTTCAGCAAAAGGTACTGCATCAAGATGAGCACTGTATTTTAGTCTTTAAGCCTCACTTTTTGCCTGTCACACCCAGTGGTAATTTTGTCAATGAGTGTCTAATCCATCGCTTAAGAATTGCAACGGGTATTGATACGATTTCTCCTGCCCATCGGCTTGATAGACCAACAGCTGGAGTGATGTTAATGACAGTCAATCCAGAATCTCGACATGCTTACCATGCCCTGTTTACTGATGGAAAAATTAATAAACAGTACCAAGCCATTGCAAAGCTTACTCCCGAACTTCTAACGCAGCACCAGCAAGGGCTGTTAAGTTTACCGCTAAAATGGACTGTGAAAAATCGTATGGTGCGTTCAACACCGAGCTTTTTGATGAAAATCACCGAAGGGGAAGCTAATACGCATTCTGAAATCAGATTAATCGCTGTTAATGGTTCAAGAGGCTTGTTTGAGCTGAGTCCTATAACGGGAAAAATGCATCAACTTAGAGTGCACATGATGTCATTGGGTATGCCATTAGAAAATGATACCAATTACCCAAGTCTGCAACCCAAAGCTGCCGATGATTTTACCAAGCCTTTGCGCTTAATCGCCAAGTCGCTGACATTTGAAGATCCATTCAGTCAACAAATGATGTCTGTCAATTGTGAAGGCTATGATGCTGAGTTCGGGTTAGGTAAAAATTGATAAATAGTTTGTTGATGAATTAACAAGAGTGGCTCGTTTACAAAGGACTAATTGCACATGGAAAGAGTGAAATGTTGCGCAATATTTATAGTGAGTTTTTTCGTTTTAATTTTTGGTTTTAAAGCGTTAGATGAGCTAGTTGCTGAAATGCTTATTAAGCGTGACGCTCAAATACTGTCTGAAAAATTGACCATGTATATTGAAGATACTGCAATAGAACTGAAAAGTTTACCGGCAATTAATGACACCTATGTTTGCGACAGTCAAAATGAAGATTTGCTGACTAAGTCGGTATTTAACTCCACATTTATTCGCTGGCTTGCTGTAATGGAACAGTTAAAAGTTGTTTGTCGTTCGCAAGTGATGCCCCGTCATGTAGAGAAGTTAGTTAGGCACCGAATTGGTCCTGATTTAAAGCTTGCCGTTATCAATCAAATTGACTCAGATGTGCACGAGTTATTTTTATCATATGAATCTGGCAAAAAGCAGTATGTGGCGAGCATTGTGCCAATGAACCCTCGTTATTTCATCCCTGTAAATTGTGAAGATTGCCTAGAGTACACCATCACTATTGATGGCATTTATGACTCGTTGGCAGCGGTTCCAATGATGGAGTTTGGCTTTGAACAGTTTGAAGGTGACCATGTCATTTTAGAAGAAGTGGTTCATAAAAATGAATATTACATTGCCAAATTTAGCCTATCGGGCAATGAAGACTTTTTTGCTCAGTATAAATCGTTAAATTGGCTATATAGTGCGTTGGTTAGCTTTGTGATGGCGTTGACGTTATCAATAGGCTATTGGTCTTGGAAACAGTCTTATGGTTCAACTCGTGCTCACATAAAAAGTGCTATCAAACATAAAGAGTTTATCCCTTTTTATCAGCCTGTTATTGATACGCAAACAAATGAAATCGTCGGTGTTGAAGTATTAATGCGCTGGCGTCAATCAAGTGGAGAGTTGATCCCACCAAACCAATTTATTCCCTTTGCTGAATCTGATGGGTTAATCGTAGATATGACCTATTCGATGCTTGATGTTATGGCTGACGATATTGAACAAGCTGGTGAACAAGTTAAGCCGTTATTTATCAGTATTAATATTGTTCCTGAGCATTTAGAAAGCGATCAACTTTACTTGTATATTAAGGCGCTTAAAGAGTCTGGAAAGCTAGGTAAACATCGGATTTCGCTAGAAATCACTGAGCGGCACCCCATTACAGACTTAGCTAAAGCCCGCGCTATGCTAGATAAATTTTATGCTATTGACGTCGATTTAAAGCTTGATGATGCCGGTATGGGCTATGGCGGTTTTAGTTATGTGCAAAACCTGGGTATCAGTACCCTTAAAATTGATAAAGCTTTTATCGATACCATTGGTGTAAAAGATAACTTTAATGAAAAAACCTTGGATGCAATTATCTCTTTTGCCAAAAAGTCGGGCTTGAGCGTCATTGCTGAAGGGGTGGAAACTGAGTCTCAAGTTAGCTATTTGAAAGTGCAGGGCGTGGATTTAGTCCAAGGTTATTTTTTCTCTAAGCCACTAGAGGCAAAAGACTTTTTTAATGCCTATCAGAATGTCTGATGATTGGGTTTTATTTAAGTTAGATGGCTTTTGATAAAAACGATAATTGATGTATTCCCAGCGTTAGTGATTAATGCTGGGATACATTTTAAGAGGTTTGCTAGTGTTCGGTTACGGCTGTCGAATGATATAAGTAAAAGTGCCTAATTGTAATTTGCTGGTAGCGAGTAAGTAATGGCTATTATTTGAATTAAGTCTTTATTTCAAAGGACGTTGTGTGATGCTGATGTTCGGTTAAACTGAATTATCTGGTGCTATTCACATACTGAACTGAAAGAGGTTAATTTGAGTCAACATCACTTAAAGGAATTACCTGTTCCACTATCAGTATTGGCTGTCATGTCATTAATCTGTGTAGCCTCGCAAGCCACAGCTGAGCAGATTTATTTTAGTTTTGATAATGATGTGATTATTGGTTCAGATGGTGATTACTCTAGTGGTATTTTACTGGGGTGGCATGCAACACCTGAGCAAGATTTCTCCTCTGCTTCTACAGCTTTTCAATGGCAATCAGCTTTATTATTTCCACAACAAAGCCAGCAAGTTCACCGTGGGGCAAAGCTTTATAGCCGAATGTGGACGCCTACTGAAATCGCTTATGACTTTCCTCAACCTGAAGAAAGGCCTTATGCTGGCTTTTTAGAGTTAGAAAGTTATACCGGTGTGTTTAGTTCAACCCTTGCACAAAAAAACTGGCTGAGTTTGGGCGTTGTTGGCCCTGCATCTGGCGCAGAGTACATGCAATCTTTTGTACATAAAATTACCTCATCGACGACGCCTGAAGGCTGGGATTACCAGATTGAAAATCAGTTGACGTTGCAAGTTGCTTACGAGGTGGAGGCATTGTTGTTTCGTCAGCAAGCATTCGAAAATAGCCAATGGGATGTGAGTGTATTTAACCATACCATGGCAGGTAACTTTCGTTCTCAATCTAGCCTTGGGTTAACTGTCCGTTGGGGCGATGAGCTAAGCCAAACATTTGGTCAGTTATCTAGCCAAGCAGGGCACTTTGGCGATTTTACTTCTTCAGCTAATCAATATGGAAGCTGGATGGCCTATGCCAGAATGCAGGCTGGATACCGCTTTAATGACTTAACGATTGAAGGTGATCTTCCCTATGAATCGCCGCTTGAAATTAACAACCAGCAAGCTCAAGCAAGCCTGGGTGTCATTTGGGCTTTTCCCACTTGGTCAGTGCGCTGGAGCTTCGACTTTTACAGCAAAGAGTACAAATCTGATGTGGACGACTGGCACGGCTATGGCGTGATTAGTTATAGCAAGGTGTTGTAAAGAAAATACAATTATAAATGCCCTTAACACAATGCACAGAAATACAAGGTGTTAAAGGCTTTTATACATTAAAGTCACGTCCATGTTTACCGTATTAGATGTTTTGCCACACCTAAAACTGATTATGCATATCGTTTAATGCTTGGTGTAGCATGTCATCATCGTTATCTTGATTAATGTCACTTTGCTCTGTTGGCGCATCAATTACGCTGGCAGCATCATGGTCTGCATGTTGCGGGTGTTCTTTATGCTCGTCATCTAATGGGTTTTCAAATGCATCGACTTCAACAGTATCAAGCATGTCTGCTTGTGGATCAGCAGTGTTAAGCTCATGCATTGTTGGCAACCCCGCTAGGTCTGGAATGCCTGTATCTGGTTTAATCTCATCATGGCTTAATCCAACCATCTGTAAGTAATGATCTATGGGTGCTGGTGCGGCTAGACTATCGGTACTGTCAATGACTAAACTAACGTCGATATCATCACTTTGATTTAGCGTATCTGGTTCATCGCTTTGTGATACTGGCGCTGGAGTAAATGTCGATGCAGGGATAACTTCCACTGCAATCACTTGGCTTGCAGAGTTGGTTGAGCTGCCATCATGGGACGTGGCGCTAATCGTCAAATCAAAATGACCATGGAAGTCAGCTTCAGGAATAACTTTGAGGTTAGTTAATTCGCTTTGTTGTAGTGTCCATATACCGTTATTTTCAGTCCCCGCAGATAGCGAAGCCCCTGGTGGAACGCCTGTGATTTCAACTGTGAGTGTTTCATTTATATCAGGACTGGATACGTTAATATTAAGCGCTAAATCAGTATTTTCATTACCCGAAATCGCCATAGTATCGAGTGGCGAAGCTAAATCACCGACATGCTTAGTAAATTTCATGGTAGGAGTATCGGCGTCAGGTGACACATGAATCGCCATACTGTTTTCAATATTAACGTGGCCATCTGTTACAGTGTAATTCAAACGTAAATCACCATTAAAATTCAAACCTGGATTGATAACCCAATGGTCACCTTGTTGGGTAATAGTACCACCACCGACTATTGATAAATGGCTTACATCAAGCACATCTTTAGCGTCTGTATCGTGAACGTTAGCAAGTAAATCAGCTTTACTAAGAGTGAGCAGATGATCTTCAACAACCGTATTAGCAAGGGCATGTCCAACAACAGGTACGTCATTTGTACCAATGATGGCAAGTTTCATTACTTGATCAACACTGTGGCCAAGAGAATCTGTTGCGGTAACTAAAATGTTTTCTTCAAGGCGTTCACCTTCGGATAATGCTTGAACTCTAGGATCATTATTATGAGATTGATATTCCCAACTTCCATCCGACTGAAAAGTTAAGTCGCCATATTGAGCTGCACTACCTGGTTGTATTTCCCATGTAACACCACTTTCAACTTTAACATCACCAACTAACAAGTCCAAAAGACCATGAGAATGAGAGACATTATCTTCAGTCACAGTAGACTCTGAGGCTCCAAAGATTTGAGGCCCGGTTTTACCATCGCCAATATGTACTGTTAATGTTTCCAACCTAGATTGCCCGTGTGAATCAGTTACTTTGAGAGTAACACTTTCAGTATGTATCTTTCCAGAAGCAACCTCTTTCGTGAGTTGGTCACGTTCCGGACCACTTCTACTCAGATTGAATACCCACCGGCCATCCGGTTCAATACTAAAGTTACCAATGCCTTTTATTTCAATTTCATCTGGGTAACGGTCGGTTAAATTCAAAGTATGACTTATACCATCTTGATCTATGTACTCAACAGTTGATGAGTCGCTTTGATCCGCATCATTAATATTAATGTAACCATATGAATGGGTATGCGTTAAATGCCCAGTGGTAATTGAGCGAGAAATCTCAAATGTTCCCGTCATAGTGGGCGCATCATTAGTACCATGAATACCAACATTGAGTATGGCGTGTTTTATATCACCATTCGGGTTGGTATAGGTAATAAAGAAGTTATCTGATCGCGTATCACCTGAAGCCATGCTTTGAATACTATGATGACTATTGTCTAATACGTAGTGATATGAACCATCCGCACTTAACCGCAATGTTCCGAAGTTACCTTGTAAATCACCTGCGTTAGTCACAGAGTTAATACCGTTACTAGAAAATAAATTACCTGCAGCAGTAGTTTTTGTATCTTCTTCTGTTGATTCTGAAACCTCCAATGTAGATAAGTCTGCAGAAACAATAACGTGGCGGTCACTAAAGCTACTCTCTCCTGATGCTGTAGCAGATACTTCTGCGTGCACTACGTAAGCATTATCTGCAATTTGAGCTACTTCAGCAGCAGGAATCGAAAGTTGCCAATGGTTATGTTGGACTATTGCCGTATAATGCTGGCCAGCAATTGTGACTTTAACAATATCGCCGTCAGCTACATGGGAGGTTTCTCCCGTAATCGATAATGACTGATTATGTTCACTATGGTCAATCCAATCATCATGTGAAATAGCATCAATAGTAATAGTAGGTTTGGCTGTATCTATCGTTACAGCATGTTGCGCTTGAACAAATGCTCCACCTTCATTTGTATAAACACTTAAAGAATATGTATTATCAGCGCGATCAACTGCACTTGCGTCAATTACCCAATGGCCACTTGCATCAACAATGCCTTCTAGCCCAGAAAGTAAACCGAAATCGAAACCATGAACAATATCCCCAGGGCGACCTGTTCCATGAACGATAAGATGGCCATCTGAGGTAATAAAGTCAGTAGCGCTTGTACCTGTATCATTTTCGATGTGGGTTATAGTAAGTGGCTGATAGACATCAATAATAGCTTTACCATCAATTTCTGAAGTACCGTCTGTAACTTTGTATGCTATTTCAAGATCTTGACCACTAAAGTTTGCATCAGGCGTGAAGTTAATACTGCCATCAGGATTAACGCTAAAGGTACCGTGTGGTGACGTTAGTGAGCCCGGAACTATGGATAAATTTGGTAATGCAGTATCAACATCAGTTACTTGAGCCAATAAGTCAGACTCTTGAATGACTCTAACAGATCCTGCAACAGACTCTCCTAGGTCAGTGCTAACGGCTGTTGGTGCTGTGTCGCTGCCATTGAGTGTTACGCTCAATTGTTGCTCTGTTCCATCGATAGTCTTTACAGTAATAATATCTGTCGCGTTATGTCCTTGAGTTAATGTTTCTGCAATCTTGCTTGGGGTGAATTCCCAGCTTCCGTCTGCTTTAACAGTAAATTGACCATGAGCACTTGGTATCACTTCAGCAATAAAGTGTGCTTGCGATGGGTCTGTATCTGTAATAATGAGTTGGCCAGAAACAGTAGAGGTTTCATCTGTGGTTAGTTGTTCATCTCCGGTAATGACAGCGTCTGGGACAGGAGAGTTAACATCCAATATTATTGGTAGTTTTGCACTATCGGTTGTACTTATACCGTCAGGTCCGGTCGTGGTTGCGACTAACTGCATTAGCATGTTCTGATCGCCATGAGCAGGTAATGTTGCTGTCACTTTATCTAAATCCCAACCGGTAACATCCGCATGTTGCACCGCTGAGCCAATCGTTAAACTATGATGACCATCGCTAAGAATCGTGCCTTTCGCAAGTCCCAATATCTCTATCTTGCTGAGAACATCGTCATGATCTATAGGAGCCGCTACTGACAGGTGCATATGTAATACATCGCCTGGCGCTAAAGCCGTTGAGCCAGTATTGACCATTTCACCTGTAAACGTATGTAAGTCAGCAATATCAAGCTGATGGTGACCTGTTTGGTCTGATATAAGGCCATGACTGTCGGATCGAATGTCGATTAATAGACCATTATTTTTACTAACAGATTCATACACGGGGCCATGTTGAATTTGTTCTGGTGTAAGTGCTTGCGAGGCAAAACTAGTTGAGAGCAATCGTCCTGGAAATTTATCTTGTCCTGCAAAATGCCCCGGAACGTATTTACTGCCTACATTTAAAAATGGATTTGCCGCAATGTGATCACTTCCTGCAAAACCATGAACCGTAACTTTTAAAACACCGTTATCATAAAGTAGAGCGGTATCTGTTTTACCATCCCATGTCATGGTTATACGATGATCTTGACCATCATTAAAATTGACTCCAGGGTTGCCGTTATCACCACTGATATGTGAACTGGTAAACTTCAAATTACCGCCAAAGGTCCACATGCCGAAATTAACGCCATCCATATCAGGCGTGCCATCAGGTTTAACCCCATGAAACATAACAAAATCTTGATAAGTACCAATGGTGATTTTGGGATCATGGATATAAGTGAATTCAGCCGTAAAAGCGTGTAAATCACCACCCGATTCAATTTGATCGCCATGTGGCTTGATATATCCATGGTCAGATGATGAGGTTAGGCCAAATGCTGTACGTTGAACTTCTGCAGACAAGGAAGTCGTTGCTGCATCGGTAACTGAGCTCACACTTAAATGAGCCGTTTGGGCGTACTCGGTCGTTCCGTCACTGACTTTATAGTCAATTTCAGCTGGTCCATGGTAATTTGCATTCGGGGTAAAGTCATACCCTCCTGATGCATTCGCTGTTACTGTGCCATGAGTTGATGTCGGCACGCCGCTTATATGTAACGCACCATCGGCATCTGATAAGTTTGCGAGTAATTGCGCGTCTGTAAAATGTGTGGTGGTATCTTCATCCGTTGTACCTAAATCACGCATACCGCTATCGATTAATGGATCGTCAACTGAAGCGATATGTATTGATGCTCTGGCTGGTGCTGAGTCCACATGACCATCATTTACGGTATAAGCAAAGTTGACATCGCCATGAAAATCTTTAGCAGGTACAAATTGAAGCTTACTGATATCGCCCGCGTCAATAACTTGGTTTAAAGATACATCATGTCCATCAAGTACAAACTTACCTTCCGATGCATCGGGTAAGTTAGTCAACGTGATATGGTCTAATGAATCGGTAGTATCGACATCGGTAAAACCAAAATCAGATACGCTGAATTGATAATTGTTATCTTCAGTGCCAGAAAGAGTTTGAGTTACAGCTGTTGGTTGATCGTTTGTTCCTGTGACAGTGATAACAAGGTTTTCAGTATCGGTAGCACCTACGGCATCAGTCACTTTAATAGGGATAGTCAGTATTTCCGTTTCACCTGCTGCTAGGTGATTATAAGCACTATGACTTGGGTCAAATCTATAGCCTCCATCGGTGTTTAGGGTAAAGCCTGGGACAACGGAGGTTGTAGTGAACTCCTGCGTATCGCCAGTATCGGCATCTGTAGCGGTGAACGTTCCGGTTAAGACTTGAGCACCTTCGTTAATATTACTTGATTGAATTTTAGCAAGAATTGGAGAGTCATTTACATTTGTGAATGTTAACGCTAAAGGGTAAGTTACTGATGCCGTATCTTGATTACTTTGTTCTGTTGACTCTGCAACGACATTCGCATTTATTGTACCGCTAAAGTCTTTTGGCGGTACTAATTGCAATTTATCCATATCCCAGCCGTGCACATTCACTTCATCACCATTATGCGCAACCATTTGAGTATGTGAACCATCTGTTAGCATAAAACCGATTGGCAAGCCTGAAATTTTTACACCTAAAGCTTCAGAGCCGTCAGTATCGGTAAGGTGCATATTAAGGCGAAGATCCATTGGATGATCTTCTTCAGTGGTAAGGCCATTAAAATCTAAACCTAAGTTGTCAATTACAGGACCTGAACCGTCTTGTGTCACAGCTCGAAGTTCTATTTTTGAGCTTTCTCCTGTGGCAACTAAATCATAATGATGATGATGAAAGCCAAATGCATTCGCGGGTGGTTCAAGTATTGCGATAACCTTGCCTTCCCAGAGTACCTCTACTGATGCTGACTTGGAACTCACCCCAGTACGACCCGACAAATCAAAATCTAATGCGTAGTGGGCACCGGCTTGTGTTTGCATGTTACGGTATAAATTTGAAGGTTCATTCGCGCCACCTTCTAACTCAACAACGCCAATATTTGAACCTGAGGTGTCGCCATAAGCAGCCCCTTTACCGTGCTCTACTTTTCCATCGGGGTTGTCTGTATGCCACCCCCATACTGTAGGGTCAGTTCGTTGCCAAGTTCCGCCATGACCTATAATTGTTGGCGTTGAAAAATCAGTTAATATTGATTCTGCCATAAAAGATTTAGGTAAGTCAGCAATTGCTTGAATATCAAAATGCGCTTGCGCATGTGTTGTAACATGGCCATCTGATATATCAAAAAATAAAGGAAGATCTTCTCCTGACAAATTATGGAATGGAGAAATCGTATATGACCCATTTCCGTTATCAACCACTTTCCCATATTGAGGATCAATACTTACAGAGGTTACATGTAATGCATCATGATCCACATCAGTTGCTAGCGCTAATAGTTGCGCCTCTGTGATAGTGAAATCAGTATCTTCATTTGTGTTTCCTAAATCCACATTTCCAGATATGGCAGCATCATTAACACTAGAGAATGTAAGCGTATTAGTTGCAGGTGCAGAATCAGTATGGCCATCATTTACGGTATAAGCAAAGTTGACATCGCCATGAAAGTCTTTGGTTGGTACAAATTGAAGCTTACTGATATCGCCCGCGTCAATAACTTGGTTTAAAGAGACATCATGTCCATCAAGTACAAACTTACCTTCCGATGCATCAGGTAAGTTAGTCAACGTGATATGGTCTAATGAATCTGAAGTATCTACATCGGTAAAACCAAAATCAGATTCATTGAAGCTATAAGTATTATCTTCTGTACCGCTCAGTGAAGTTGATGTTATCGTTGGTGCATCATTTCTAGAAGCAACATCAATAGTAGCCTGAACTTCTGCTGAACTATCATGACCATCGCTAACACTATATTTAAAGTTTACATTGCCATTAAAGTTAAGATTTGGCGTAAACACCAAATTAGGAATATCCGCATTACTGATTTGCTGGTTAGCCGTTATAGCATGACCATTTAAGCTTAATACCCCCTGAGATTTAGGTGGTAACTCCGTAATCGTTAAGTGCTCTAATGAACCACCATCGCTGTCAGTAAAACCAAAATCAGTCTCAGTGAAGTGATAGTCGGTATCTTCATTAGCTGAAATTGTGCTTGCTGCGATAGTTGGCGCTTCATTGCTACCTTGCACGTCAAAATGCATTGTGTGAGTAGTTTGCCCACCTTCATTGTCAGTAACAACCACATTGAATGTTTCGGTAACGTGTTGCCCTTGTGCTAACGCTTGAGTGGCAGCTAAAGTATTATCAAGTTCATAATGCCAACCACCATTCGCGGCAATTGAAAAATGTCCATATTTACCCAATACGTCTGTTTGCTCAGTAATAGCATGAGTATCACCGGTATCAGGATCGGTAATATCAATCATACCTGAGGTACGAGTATGATCAGGCCCGCCGTCTTCAATAACCGTTTTAGGAGTTGCGCGTTCAGTAACAACAGGGTTATCGTCACGGCCATCAATATTTACAATAATTTGATGTTGGCTGCCATCAAGTGAAGTAACAATTAATGTATCTTGCACATGATCAGTTTTATTTAAGGCATTGGCTTTAGCATTTGGTGTATAAGTCCAATGACCATCGGCATCCATTGTTAAGTGCCCATATTTACCATCAATTGGCGTTGTATCAAAATGTGCTTGCGATGGATCGGTATCACTAATGAGTAACTGTCCCGATATCGCCGTATCTTCGTCGGTTGCCTTATTATCATCACCACTAATTGTGGCATTTGGGATCGGTTTGGTTGGGTCAAGCACCAAAGGTTGATGTGCTTCTGTGATTGAGGTTGCACCATCTGGTCCGGTAGTTTCAACACGAACAATAATGCCCATGTTATGATTATCGCCTCCAGGTAACTGCGCGGTAAGATGATCTAAATCCCAGCCCTGAATATTGAGAGCATCCGTCATTGATGAAACAACATGATTGTGCCCAGGAGTACCATCGGTGATGACTGTGCCTGAAATCAATCCTAGTAATTCTACCTTAGAAATATGGTCGTCGGGATCAACGGGGTCGACAATATGAGGGCTAAGATTCAGTAAAGAATCACTATTAGGAATAGCGACTCCTGTATCAACTGACACAGTATGTGAGGTTAACGATCCAAAAGAGGTTAGCTGATGGTGCCCAGTCATATCAACTAACTGCCCTGAAGCTGACATTCTCATATCAATAACAAGGCCATTATCTTTATCAACCGTATTCGCTAGAGGAGCATGCTGAAGAGAAGCGGGGACTACAGGGTGATTCGTCACCATTGATGTACTAAAAATTTGACCATGAAATGCGTCATTAACACCAAACCCATGAGATTGATGTGAGCCATCCTCAAGCACAAATTTCTGACCATGAACCACATCCTGATCTTGTCCAATAGCTAGGGTGCCATGACCATTCATTGGTTGGCCTTTATGGACATTTGCATGAGTAAACTTAACGTCACCATCCACTAATACTTGCAGTACCCCTGTATTTGAATCCCATAAAATTGAATAGCGGTGAGTTGCAGTATCTTGAGTTGTATCGATTCCTGTAGCGTATTCAGTGCCATGGATCGCAATAGTTAAATTGCTTGGTTTCCAAGCATACATTTCATTATCTGATTCACTATTGGCATAACTAAAGTAGGTGGCTCCGTGTGTTGAGCCCGATGTGACTTGTGGGCCGCCGATAACATTAAACTCGACTGCGACACTATTGATTTGGTCGCCGGTTTGTAACACCCCATTGTTCATTGCAGAGGCAGAACCATCTGTACCTAACTGCATCACTTGTTGTTGGGCTGTCATGCTAAGGCCGACTTGTGCTGTATCGGTGATTGGGGTTACAGATAGTTGAGCTGTTTTAGCATATTCAGTCGAGCCATCAGTGACTTTGTAGTCAATTTCAGCAGGGCCATGGTAATTAGGGTTTGGAGTAAAATCATACCCTCCAGAAGCATTTGCTGTGACTGCACCATGTGCCGATGTTGGTAAGCCACTTACATGCAATGGGCCATCAACATCAGATAAATGTTCCAATAATTGTGCTTCTGTAAAGTGGGTGGTGGTATCTTCATCCGTTACACCTAAGTCACGTACTCCACTATCGATTAATAGATCTTCCACTGAAGCAATATTTAAAGAGCCTGTTGCAGGGGCTGAATCGGCATGGCCATCATTCACGGTATAACTGAAATGAACATCACCATTAAAGTCTTTCGCTGGAACAAATTGCAGCTTACTGATATCTCCGGCATCGATAATCTGATTTACAGACACATCATGTCCATCTAAAACAAATTTACCTTCAGCTAAGCTTGGCAGATTGGTTAAACTTATAGAATGAAGTGTGTCGCCTGAATCAACATCGCTAAAACCAAACTGGCTTGCTTGCATTTGGTAACTGACATCTTCAGTACCATTGGTTAAATGCACTTGGTTTATAGTGGGTGCATCATTAGTCCCCGTGACATTAATATGAAGATCGTAGGGTGTACCATCTTTACTATGTACGCGATATATAACAACTTCAGTTTGACCTTCAGCTAAGTGTTGAAGGTTAGCGTTGTTTACACTGTAACCCCAGCTTCCACCATTATCTATACGTAACATACCCCCGAACGGGTCGTGTATTTTTGTTTCTCCTAATTGGCTGTATCTAAACGCATTTTCACCACTGTCAGGGTCTGTAACATTCAGTGTACCTGTGGCTATCTCATTTACTGTGCCATTAGTATTGCTGCCATGAGGCCCGTCTTCAATGATGCTACCAGTATTAACTTCTGTAATAACTGCGCTATCTTGAACCGCCGCTAATGTTGTCGTTGCACCCGTATGTGTGACACCACCATGTGCATCTTTAACGTCATAACTAAAATGAACTTGACCGTTGTAGTCTTTCTGAGGATGAAAGGTAAACGTACCGTTTGGATTAACTGTAATAGTGCCATGATCTGCAGTTAAATTGGCAATACTGAGCTGGCCTGCATCATTGTCATCAACGTCAGTGGCATTGGCTATTAGCTCGGCTGTACTCAGTTGTATATCGGTGTCTTCGGTGCCCACAGCCAACTGTACTTGTGCTGAAACCACGGGCGCATCATTGGTACCATGGACAGTGACTGTAATATTCTGATGTGCGCTACCGTCAATAGATTCAACGGTAAAGGTTTTCTGATAACTTTGACCTGCACCTAGATGTTGCAACTTGTCATTGTCTATGGTGTAAGCCCAGTTACCTCTGGTATTAATAAAGAAATGGCCACCTTCAGGGGTCGTTAGATTTTGTGCAATAAAGCCTGCTTGATCATGATCGGGATCGATAACATGTAAATTCCCGCCGCTGTAAATCTGATTCGGCGTACTGCCTGGGGAGAGGTTGTCTTCATAAGCATGCTCATTAAAGCTTGAGTACCGGCCGACTTCTATTCTGGCTTGGTTATCTTCTCCTATTACTTTAACCATGATGGTCAATGTTTGGCCGTCGCTAGTTTTAACCTCATACGGGATCTCCAGCGACTCACCAGTGTGCAAGCTGCTGATAAGATCATCTGCATGGCGATTACTCGCGCCTTCCAACCTAAATTGATATGAGCCATCGGACCAAACATCGAGATTACCAGGGGCAAAACCTTGGCCTAAATATGTTCCACTCAGTTGGGCGAAATGGGTTTTATCACCAGTATCGGGGTCAACAAGCTGTAAGTTGCCCTTGTAAGTTTTAAATTGACTATCGAGAGCTTGGGTTTCTGTTAGCTGAATAACATTAGACACAAGTGTCGCTTTGTCATCGGTCCCCTGAATCGTTAAGTTTGCAGTTTGTTGGCTTTGACCACCATGACCATCATTAACAAGGTATGACACTGCAATTTTAAGTGATTGACCATTGGCTAGATGATTATAGGCTGGGTCTGTGGCATCAATCATTAAGGTATGACCGTCAGCGGCTAATGATAATCCTGATGGTAATTGTGTTGTGCTAGGAGCACCATCGATAGAGTAAGTCAGTTGCTCGATATGTAGCGTATCGCCCTCAATATCTGTAGCGCCAGTTAGCAAGTCTAGGTTATGACTTGCGCCTTCTTTGATGCTGTCGGCTAACGGTGAAACATCAGGGTTATCATTGACTGCAGAAAGAGTGGTAGATGCGCTTGTATGCGTGACGCCGCCATGTCCATCTTTCACGTCATAGGTGAAATGGACTTGACCGTTATAATCTTTTTCTGGGCTGAATGAGAAACTGCCATCTTTATTGTGCTTAATCGAACCATGGTCTGCATGCAGGTTTTCAATAGTTAGCAGCCCGACATCATTGTTATCGACATCGACAGTATTTTGTAGCAGTTGCGCTACAGTGATAGTTTGGCGAGTATCTTCACTACCTGCATTTAGAATCACTTCTGACGAACAGTAAGGTCTGTCATTACTTCCGTGAATGGTGATAACAATATCGTGCGAAGTGCCATCTTTGGAGTATACAGTAATGGTATCAGTTAACGTTTGATGCTCACCTAATTTATCAATGACAGTGCCGATTGTTGTCTTACGATTTCCGACCCAATCAACACTCCCTACGGTAACATCGTAATGCCAAGTACCATCTGTGTTTAATAGTAAGTGTCCATATTGTCCATGGTAAGAGTTATTCCAGGCACCGCCTTTAGGATCAAACTGAGATTCTCCTGTATCGGGGTCAACAATATCTAACTTGCCATCAGCTGTTAATGCTGCTTGACCTAACTTAGCCATGCCTGGCTGAGCATAATCTGGCGACATATCTTGTCCAGCAGTTCCCTCGGTGACATCGCCAGTATCAACGCCACCAATGACGGCGGCATTATTGGTGCCGGTTATGCTAATAGAAAGGTTTTGTGTGGCGCTGGCATTATGTTCATCAGTGACGGTGACTGGAATCGTTAGCGTTTTTGTTACCCCAGAGGCTAGTGATTGATAACTTGCATGGCTAGGGTCAAAGCTGTAGCTGCCGTCGGGGTTTAATGTGAGTCCATCAATCTGTGGGGTTGAGTAATGTAGCCTTGAACCAGTATCAACATCATGGCCAAGCATTTGTCCATTTAACTGCGCGCCGCCTTCAATAACGCTATGAGATTGGGCTGTAATCGTTGGTTTATCATTAGTACCATGTACTGTGAGCTCAATAGTATGGGAGGTACCGTCACCGGAGCGAATGACTACTGAATCTTGTTTAACTTCACCTTCTGCTAAATTTTGGATATGGCGATTGTCCAAGGTGTAAGTGTAACGGCCATCCTGCATTAGCAACACATGACCACCTAACTTTGTGTCATAACCAATTCCTTGGTAAGTTTGCGGGCCTATATTGGGATCAAATTGGGCTTCACCTACATCAGGATCTTGTATGTTCAATTGGCCGTTGTAGTGCAGTTGATAATGGGTATCGATGTAACCACGATCTTCTGTGACACCACGTACGTTCAGGTCTGTTTGAGCATCAGTAATAATGGCATTATCCGGAGATGCTGCTAGGTTGAATTTAGCTTGGGTACTTACGCTGCCGCCTTGTCCATCTACCACGTTATAAGTTAAGCGTACTTCACCGTTATAGTCTTTATCTGGAGTAAAGGTATAGCTGCCATCATGATTGTTGGTGAGAAGACCATGGTTTGCTTGCAAATGGTCGATTTGCAGAGTATCAGTAGCGTCAACATCGGTTGCGTGTGTAAGTAAGTCGGCAGCTTTTATTATGACAGATTTATCTTCTGTCCCTGAAGCTAGTTGAGTCCAAGCGGTGACAATGGGTCTATCATTGCTTCCAGTTATATCAACAGTTATTTGGTGTGGTACATCAACACCAGATGAGTCCGTTGCAGTTACCCAAAAAGTTTCTTGTTGCTGCTGGCCTGTAGCCAACTTATCTGCCGCTCCTGCTGTTGAATTATCTAACTGATAACTCCAGTTACCATGCTGATCAATTGATAAACTGCCAAAATGACCTTGAGGTTGACTAATCGCCCATTTAATACTGTCAGTAGAGTCGATATCAGTCGCAGTAAGTTTGCCACTAATATTTGCAGTTCCTATAAGATTCTCACCCTGCTCAACAACACTTCCTGAGGATGCTCCTGAAATAACGGGTAAATCATTAGTACCGTTAATGGTCACGGTGACTTGTTGTTCAGTGCCATCAACAGAGTGAACCAGTAGGGTATCAGTTACCGACTCACCCGTTTTCAGACCTTGAATGTTGGCTTGTGCGTTATCCGCGGTGTAGGTCCAATGGCCGAGGTTATTGATAGTCAGCGTACCAAATTGACCTTGAAGGGTTTCTGCGCTGAACTGCGCTTGGCCGTTATCACTATCAGTAATGGTTAACGCACCATCAACCCTTAATAATCCCGAGTGAACGTCTTTATCTTCGGTGAGGCTGGCCGTTGCTGTGCCCGCAATCACGGCTTTATCGTCAGTACCGTTAATGGTCACGGTGACTTGTTGTTCAGTGCCATCAACAGAGTGAACCAGCAATGTGTCAGTTACCGACTCACCCGTTTTTAGACCTTGAATCGTGGCTTGTGCGTTATCCGCGGTGTAGGTCCAATGGCCGAGATTATTGATAGTCAGCGTACCAAATTGACCTTGCAGGGTTTCTGCGCTGAACTGAGCTTGGCCGTTATCACTATCAGTAATGGTTAACGCACCATCAACCCTTAATAATCCCGAGTGAACGTCTTTATCTTCAGTGAGTGTTGCAGTTGAAGTGCCTGCAATCACTGCTTTATCGTCAGTACCGTTAATGGTCACGGTGACTTGTTGTTCAGTGCCATCAACAGAGTGAACCAGCAATGTGTCAGTTACTGATTCACCCGTTTTCAGACCTTGAATGTTGGCTTGTGCGTTATCCGCGGTGTAGGTCCAATGGCCGAGATTATTGATAGTCAACGAACCAAATTGGCCTTGCAGGGTTTCTGCGCTGAACTGAGCTTGGCCGTTATCACTATCAGTAATGGTTAACGCACCATCAACCCTTAATAATCCCGAGTGAACGTCTTTATCTTCAGTGAGTGAGGCCGTTGCAGTGCCCGCAATCACGGCTTTATCGTCAGTAC